>NZ_JBVIPT010000002.1:0-516800 GCF_055577685.1 Streptomyces sp. NPDC033178 | reverse complement strand
CCTCCCCAAACCCCCACCCCCTCCACCACCCCCCCCCCCCCCCCCCCAACCCCCCCCCCCCCCCCCCCCCCCCCCCCCCCCACCCACCCCCCCCCCCCCCCCCCCCCCCCGGGCAGCGTGGCGACCGGGGCCGGTGTCAGGACCGGCAGCGCGGAGACAGGGACCGCCGAGGCGGAGACCGCGGAGGCAGGGTCCGGGGGGGGCTCAGCCCTCGGTGGCCGCGCCCCGGACGTCGGCGACGGTGACGTCGTGCTCGGGCACGGTCTCGCCGGAGCGGATCAGCTCGATACGGCCCATGACCTTGGCCCGCAGGTCGGTCGGCACGTCGTCATGGCCGCAGCACCGCTTGACCAGCTTCTTCACGGCCTGCTCGAGGCCGTACTTCTCCAGGCACGGGGAGCACTCCTCGAAGTGGACCTCGAACTTGGTGCAGTCGGCATCCGGCATCTCCCGGTCGAGGAACTCGTAGAGATGATCGAGTACTTCACTGCAGTCCGTCTCGTGCGGCTCTCCGCAGCTCATGAGCCCGAGCCTTTCGTTCCGTCCGACTCCCCGGCGCCCGCCGGGACCAGGCCGCGGTCCTTCGCGTAGTCCTCGAGCATGCCGCGCAGCTGGCGGCGGCCCCGGTGCAGCCGGGACATCACCGTACCGATGGGTGTCCCCATGATGTCCGCGATCTCCTTGTACGCAAAGCCCTCTACGTCAGCGAGATAGACGGCGATGCGGAATTCCTCGGGGATCGCCTGCAGCGCGGACTTGACGTCCGAGTCGGGCAGGTGATCGAGCGCCTGCGACTCGGCGGAGCGCAGACCGGTCGACATGTGCGACTCGGCGCGCGCGAGCTGCCAGTCCTCGATCTCCTCGGCGGCGGACCGCTGGGGCTCGCGCTGCTTCTTGCGGTACGAGTTGATGAAGGTGTTGGTGAGGATCCTGTACAGCCACGCCTTGAGGTTGGTGCCCTCACGGAACTGGTGGAAGGACGCGTACGCCTTCGCGTACGTCTCCTGCACCAGGTCCTCGGCGTCGGCCGGGTTCCGCGTCATGCGCAGCGCGGCCGAGTACATCTGGTCGAGGAACTCCAGCGCGTCCCGCTCGAAGCGCGCACTGCGCTCGGCGGCCGACTCGCCGCTGCCCGGGCCCTCGGGCTGCTCCGCCTGGCCGTTTTCGGTCCCTGCGTCGGTCCCTGTGACCGGACCCACCTCCTCCAGAGTCTGGGCAGGACCGAAACCGGTCCCACCAGAATCGGAGGATAGACGACGATCCGGCCCGGCCGCCGCCCGAATAGGGGTGGTCTTTGCCGCATGCAGAACCGACCACTCCAGGTCAGCGCTGCTGCTACGGCTCGGGCAGATGGTCGAACCCATGCGGCGGACTTCCTCTCATGCGACTTCTCACAGCACTCGTCGTGCCGTCTGATCCGCACAACAGTGGCCCGGGGCTCAGCATTCCCGGGGGTCACCCGAGTGAGGAGGTCCACTCGTCACCCGAGTGACGAGGTCCATTTCAGTACGCCATCGGTGATGACCTTCAGGGCCTGGTCCTGATCAAGAGGCGCACGTTTCGGCACGGCGAAGCCATGATCGCCGTACGGCACCTCGACCATCTCGTACGCGCCCCCCGGGAACTCCTCCGGCCTGCCGAACGGGTCGTTGCCGCCCTGGACGACCAGCGTGGGCACCCCGGCTCCGAGCAGTTCGTCGGCGCGGGACTTCTCCGGCCTGCCCGGCGGGTGAAGGGGGAAGCTGAGCGCGAGGACGGCGTGGGCGCCGAGTTCGGTGGCCGTGCGGCAGGCCACGCGGGCTCCGGCGCTGCGCCCGCCCGCGATCACGGGCAGCCCGGGCTTCACGAGGAGAGGCCAGAGGCCCCGCCATCCCGCGTCCAGCGTCTTCGGCGCGGGCGCGAGCTTCTTGCCCGCCACCCGCCAGGGCTGTTCGACCAGGGCCACGCTCACACCGTGCGCGGGCAGCTCGGCGGCGAGCGCCCGGAGATCGCGCGCCTCGATCCCGCCGCCGGCGCCATGGCTGACGGCCAGCACCAGCCGCGCCTTCCTCGCCCGGTGCCAGGTGACTCGGGCCGCACCCGCGTCGGTGTCGATGGTCTCGATGATCTCCGTCACATGATCCGTCACGTCAGAAGAGTGTGCCCTCTTCGGGCCCTTCCAGCTCCTTCAGCAGCTCCGGCCCGTTGTTGCGGACGTTGCTCACCGCGGTGGAGACGGGGTAGGCCCGCATCAGCCCCTCCGGTGGCGGCGCGAGCAGGGAGCGCAGGTCCTCGACGTCCGTACGGGACGGGTCGAGCCAGGAGTCCCAGCGGTCCGGGGTGAGCATGAGCGGCATACGCGGGTGGATGTCTGCCAGCGCGCGCGGCCCCTCCTCCGGGCCGCCGGCGAGCGGCGAGGTCTCCGCCTCCGTGGTGATGACGGAGCACGTCACCCACCAGGCCCGCGGATGGTCGTCGGGCAGCGTCTTGTCCCGCCAGAACTCGTACAGCCCGGCCATCGCGAAGACGGACCCGTCGGCGGGCAGCACGAAGTACGGCTGCTTGCGCGGCCGCTTCTTCTTGCCCTCGACCTCCAGATCGCGCTCGCCGGAACCGGTCACCCACTCGTAATAGCCGTCGGCGGGGATGATGCAGCGCCGGGTGGCGAAGGCCCGCCGGTACGAGGGCTTCTCGTGGACGGTCTCGGCCCGGGCGTTGATCATCCGGGCGCCGCCCTCGGGGGTCTTCGACCAGGACGGGACGAGGCCCCACTTGAGCGTGCGCAGCTGCCGAACCGGCTTCGGGTCCTCCGCGTCCTTAAGAGGACGGTCCAGGACCGCGTAGACCTCTTTGGTGGGAGCCACGTTGTAGTCGGGGGCCAGAGCCTCCTCCGGCTCCCACTTCTCGATCTCAAAGATTCCTGCGAGATCCTCGGGCCTACGACTAGCTGCATACCGTCCGCACATACGTGCAACACTGCCAGATTCCGAGCCAGCCAGAGGAGCCCTCACCCACAATGGACAGCATCGCCGCCACCTCGCTGGCCACCCTCTGGGACGAGGTATTCGGGAGCCAGCCCGACCCGGACACCTGGGTGGTCATAGCCACGATGGTCGCGGCACTGGCCGTGATCGTCCCGCACAACATCTGGCGGCTCTCGCGCAACGCCATCACCATCGCGCACGAGGGCGGCCACGGTCTGGTCGCGCTGCTCACGGGCCGCAGCCTCAGCGGTATCCGGCTGCACTCCGACACCAGCGGCCTCACCGTCAGCCGCGGCAAGCCGACCGGTCTCGGCATGATCCTCACGGCGGCCTCGGGCTACACCGCTCCCCCGCTGCTCGGCCTCGGCGGCGCCGCGCTGCTGGCCGCGGGCCACATCACCGCCCTGCTGTGGCTGGCCACCCTGCTCCTGGTGGTGATGCTGGTGATGATCCGCAACGCGTACGGCGCCCTCACGGTCCTCCTCACCGGCGGCACGTTCGTGGTGGTCTCCTGGCTGGCCGGCCCCCAGGTGCAGGCCGCCTTCGCCTACGCCGTCGTCTGGTTCCTCCTCCTCGGCGGCGTCCGACCTGCCTTCGAGCTCCAGATGAAGCGCAGCCGCGGCGGCGCCGGCGACTCGGACGCCGACCAGCTCTCCCGCCTGACCCACGTCCCGGCAGGCCTGTGGCTGTTCCTGTTCCACACGGTGTCCCTGTGCTCACTGATGGGCGGGGGCAGGTGGCTGCTGGGGTTGTGAGGCGCTGACTGCTGAGGCTGCGGGGCGGCGGCTTCTGTGGGCGGCGGGGCGCCCGATGGGGCGCAGCCCATTTAGGGGCGCGGGGCTGTGTCGATATGCGGCTCCGCCGCGTGGGCGCGACCAGCCACACACGACCCGCAGCCGCCCAACCACACGAACCCCCGAGGCCTCAGGCGCACCCCACGGAGTGGTTTCGCCCCTTTCGATCAAGATCTCCGCAAGTGGCAAACCATTAAAGTGAGGGCATGCCCGTTAACGCCGCACACACCGCCCTCTGGCCCGCCCCCCACGCAAGCGGAGCCGTCGACGCGACGGTCCACGTGCCCGGGTCCAAGTCGGTCACCAACCGCGCCCTCGTCCTCGCCGCCCTCGCGGCGGAGCCCGGCTGGCTGCGCCGTCCCCTCCGCTCCCGCGACACGCTCCTGATGGCAGGCGCCCTGCGTGCGATGGGCGTGGGCATCGAGGAGGGCGTGGGTCCCGACGGCTCCGGCGAGGCCTGGCGTGTCATCCCCTCGGGTCTGCAGGGCCCGGCCACGGTCGACGTGGGCAACGCCGGCACGGTGATGCGCTTCCTGCCCCCGGTCGCCGCCCTCGCCGACGGCCCCATCCGGTTCGACGGCGACCCGCGTTCGTACGAGCGCCCCCTGCACGGAGTGATCGACGCGCTGCGCGCCCTCGGCGCCCGTATCGACGACGACAGCCGCGGCGCGCTGCCGCTGACCGTGCACGGCTCCGGGGCGCTGGAGGGCGGTCCGGTGGAGATCGACGCGTCCTCGTCGTCCCAGTTCGTGTCGGCGCTTCTGCTGTCCGGCCCGCGCTTCAACCAGGGCGTGGAGGTACGGCACACCGGCTCCAGGCTCCCCTCCATGCCGCACATCCGGATGACCGTCGACATGCTGCGCTCGATCGGCGCCCAGGTGGACACCCCGGAGTCGGGCGGCGAGCCGAACGTCTGGCGGGTCACGCCGGGCGCGCTCCTCGGCCGCGACCTGACGGTCGAGCCGGATCTGTCGAACGCCCAGCCGTTCCTGGCGTCCGCCCTGGTCACCGGCGGCCGGGTCGTCATCCCCGACTGGCCGCTCCGCACCACCCAGCCTGGTGACAGGCTGCGTGAGATCTTCACCGAGATGGGCGGTTCCTGCGAACTGACCGACCGGGGCCTGGAGTTCACCGGCTCCGGCTCGATCCACGGCATCGACGTGGACCTGGGCGAGGTCGGCGAGCTGACCCCGGGCATCGCGGCGGTCGCGGCCCTCGCCGACTCCCCCTCCACCCTCCGCGGCGTGGCCCATCTGCGCCTGCACGAGACGGACCGGCTGGCCGCACTCACCAAGGAGATCAACGAGCTCGGCGGCGACGTCACCGAGACCGCCGACGGCCTCCACATCCGCCCGCGCCCGCTGCACGGCGGGATCTTCCACACGTACGACGACCACCGCATGGCCACCGCGGGCGCGATCATCGGCCTCGCGGTCGACGACGTACGGATCGAGAACGTGGCGACGACGGCGAAGACCCTGCCGGACTTCCCCGATCTGTGGACCGGAATGCTCGGGAACTGACGGGCGGACCGGGATCATGCGCCGTTACGGCAAGCACACCGACGAGGACGACATCCGCCAGCGCCCGAACCGCAAGGGCAACCGGCCTCGTACGAACATCCGCCCCAAGCACGAGGAGGCGGTCGAGGGCATGGTCGTCACCGTCGACCGGGGCCGTCTGACCTGCCTGGTGGACGACCGGGTCGTCATGGCGATGAAGGCCCGCGAACTGGGCCGCAAGGCCGCGGTCGTCGGCGACCGCGTGGCCATCGTCGGCGACCTGTCCGGTGAGAAGGACACCCTGGCCCGCATCGTCCGCATCGAGCCGCGCACCTCCGTGCTGCGCCGCACGGCCGACGACGACGATCCGTACGAGCGTGTGGTCGTCGCCAACGCCGACCAGCTGGCCATCGTCACGGCCCTGGCCGATCCCGAGCCCCGCCCGCGCCTCATCGACCGCTGCCTGGTGGCGGCGTACGACGGCGGCCTGGACCCCCTGCTGGTCCTGACGAAGTCGGACCTGGCCCCGCCCGACGAACTCCTGGAGATGTACGGGGCGTTGGGCGTCCCGTACGTCGTGACGAGCCGTCAGGAACTGGAGAGCGGCGAGGCGCTGGACCGCGTGCACAAGCAGCTGGACGGCAAGATCACGGCGTTCGTCGGACACTCGGGCGTCGGCAAGACCACGCTGGTCAACGCGCTCGTGTCGCGGGAGCGGCGGCGCTCCACGGGCGTGGTCAACGCGGTCACCGGCCGCGGCCGGCACACCACGACGTCGGCGCGGGCGATCCCCCTGCCCGACAACGACGGCTGGGTCGTCGACACGCCGGGCGTACGGTCCTTCGGTCTGCACCATGTGGACCCGTCCCGGGTCATCAAGGCGTTCCCGGATCTGGAGCCCGGCACCGAGGGCTGTCCGCGCGCGTGCAGCCACGACGAACCGGACTGCGCACTGGACGCGTGGGTGGCCGAGGGGCACGCGGATCCGGCCCGCCTCTACTCGCTCCGTCGGCTGCTCTCCACGCGCGAGCGGCGCGAGGGGGACTGATCTCCGGCCGAACTCCAACCGATCTCCGCTTGACCTCAGTGTTGTTTGCATCCCCGCTGCGACGGTAAAGGCATAATCGCACCAAGCGGGATGCAAGCGAGACGAAGCGGTCACGGAGCGTGGGAGGGCATCACATGGCGTGGCTGCTGGTCGTCGTGGCAGGGCTCCTGGAGACGGGTTTCGCCGTCTGCCTCAAGCTCTCCCACGGCTTCACGAGACTCTGGCCCACGGTGGCCTTCTGTATCTTCGCCCTGGGCAGCTTCGGCCTGCTCACCCTGTCCCTCAAGAAACTCGACGTGGGCCCCGCCTACGCGGTCTGGACAGGCATCGGCGCCGCCGGCACCGCCATCTACGGCATGATCTTCCTCGACGACCTGGTCTCGACCCTGAAGATCATCTCGATCTCCCTGGTGATCATAGGAGTCATCGGCCTACAGCTGTCGGGCTCGTCCCACTAGGACCACCGGCCGCCGCCCACCGGCCACCGATCACCGATCACCGATCACCGCGGTCTGTGCCCATCCACCGCGGTCGCGCTCAACTCACCGACCGCACAGTGGTCAGAGCGTCCCGGACCATCCCGGCCGTACCGCCCTCCCCGGCAGGGGCCAGCACGCACGACACCCCCAGCCGCACCACGAGCTCACAGGCCCGCGCCAACTCCGCGGCCTCGGACTTCGACGCGCCCGGCACGGTCAGCGACGCGACGGCCCGGTCCCGCACCAGCCCCACGAAGTCCCCCGGCGACGGCAACGGCCCGTCGGCCCTGCGCTGGGCGGGCACGGCCGACGAGGACGGCACCGCGGACAGGGTAGGAGAGGGCAGCCTCTCCGCCCAGCACCCGGTGAGCATCGCCCGCACCAGCGCGTTCCCCCGGGCCGCCGACACCGTCCACTCCGCCGCGGCGGCCAACCGCTCCCGGGGCTCCGAATGGCTCACCAGAGCCCGCTCGACCCCCGCGAGATACGCATCGGCCTCCCGCCGTACGAGCGCACGCGCGAGCCCCTCCTTGCTCCCGAACTCGTTGTAGAGGGTCTGCCGGGAAACCCCGGCCGCGGCGGCCACGTCGACCATCCGCACGGCGGACCACGGACGGCGTCCGAGCGCCGTGTAGGCGGCGTCCAATAGGGATTCCCGCGCTGCAGGCATCGTCGCCTCCCTGGGGCGATCGGCTCTGCGCCTCAGAGTTGACGCGCGCGGAGGCACTGTCAAGGGTTCGCGGCACGACCAGGGGGCGCCAAGCGCCGCCGAGGGGCGCGCGGCCGTGCCGGACCGCGGCTCGTCGCGGGGTGCGACCGGCCACAGCGGGGCGTGACCGGCGGCATCCGACCCGCACCTGTAACACAACCCCCGGTCTCCCCCCGTTCCCCGCGGAGCGACCCGGAAGATACGGTTCGCTCATGCCCGACTATCGCGATGACCTGCGCCTCGCCCATGTCCTGGCGGACGCCGCCGACGCCGCGACGATGGACCGGTTCAAGGCGCTCGACCTCAAGGTCGAGACCAAGCCGGACATGACCCCGGTGAGCGAGGCCGACAAGGCCGCCGAGGAGCTGATCCGCGGCCACCTCCAACGGGCACGGCCGCGGGACGCGATCCTCGGCGAGGAGTACGGCGTCGAGGGCACGGGCCCCCGCCGCTGGGTGATCGACCCGATCGACGGCACCAAGAACTACGTACGCGGCGTACCCGTCTGGGCCACGCTCATCGCGCTGATGGAGGCGAGCGAGGGCGGCTACCAGCCGGTCGTCGGCGTGGTCTCCGCGCCCGCGCTGAGCCGCCGCTGGTGGGCGGCGAAGGGCCACGGCGCGTTCACCGGCCGCAGTCTGTCGTCCGCGTCCCGGCTCAAGGTCTCCCAGGTCTCGCGCATGCGGGACGCGTCCTTCGCGTACTCCTCGCTGAGCGGCTGGGAGGAGCGCAGTCTGCTCGACGGCTTCCTCGACCTGACCCGCGAGGTGTGGCGCACGCGCGCGTACGGCGACTTCTGGCCGTACATGATGGTCGCCGAGGGCGCGGTCGACATCTGCGCGGAGCCCGAACTGTCGCTGTGGGACATGGCGGCGACCGCGATCATCGTGACCGAGGCGGGCGGCTCCTTCACGGGCCTCGACGGCCGCCCGGGCCCGCACAGCGGCAACGCGGCCGCGTCGAACGGCATCCTCCACGACGAGTTGCTGGGCTATCTGAACCAGCGCTACTGAGGCGCCCGGGGGCAGTTGAGGCACTGACGGGGGAGAAGGCGCCCCAAATATCGCCCGTACACGCCCTCTTGTTGACCGTCTCTTTAACTGCGACTCTGAGAGTCCCCCCACTTGTGAACTTGTGAATCCGTTAACTAACGGATTCGTAGGAGGTGGCTCCGTCCATGCTCGTCCGCGACGCCATGAGCACGGTGGTACTCACCATCGGACCCGCTCACACCCTCCGGCAGGCCGCCGCGCTGATGTCCGCACGCCGCGTGGGCGCGGCCGTGGTCCTCGACCCCGACGAAGGCGGGCTCGGCATCCTCACCGAGCGCGACATCCTCAACTCCGTAGGCCTGGGCCAGAGCCCTGACGCCGAGCGGGCTCACGCCCACACGACCACCGACGTGGTGTTCGCCGCCCCTACCTGGACGCTGGAGGAGGCGTCGCTGGCCATGACCCACGGCGGTTTCCGCCACCTCGTCGTCCTCGACCACGGCGAGCCGGTCGGCATCGTCTCGGTCCGCGACATCATCCGCTGCTGGGCACCACTGCGGCAGCACGCCCCGGCTTGAGCGCAGTTCTGCTTGAGCACGGCTCGAAATCTGAACGACCTGGAAGGCGAACGGGCCGGATCTCCGGTACGGGAGATCCGGCCCGCTCTTCTACGACAAGCGTTCCAGTGCTGGCGTCAGCCGCGCAGGGCCTGGACCGCGGCTTCCAGCCGCTTGCCGAAGTCTCCGTCGGCCTGACGGAAGTTGTCGATCGCGCGCTCGGCGATCTCGTCGCGCGAGACCTTGGCGATGAAGCCCGCGAGGTTGTCGATCAGACGGCCCTTCTCGCCCTCGGACATCAGGCGGTAGAGGTTGCCCGCCTGCACGAAGTCGTTGTCCTCGGAGTGGACCGGGGCCTCGTGGTTGCCGGTGCCGGCCGTGAAGTTCGCGGTCGCCTGCCACAGCGGCCGCTCGGTCTGGAACGGGCCGCCGAAGCTGTTCGGCTCGTAGTTCTTGGCACCCTTGTGGCGGCCGTCGTACAGGAAGCCGTCACGGGAGTGCGTACGCGCCTCGGTGGCGTGCGGACGGTTCACCGGCAGGTGGTCGGCGTTGACGCCGACGCGGTAGCGGTGGGCGTCGCCGTACGCGAACAGGCGGCCCTGGAGCATCTTGTCGGGCGAGGGTCCGATGCCCGGCACGAAGTGCGCGGGGCTGAAGACGGACTGCTCGACCTCGGCGAAGACGTTCTCCGGGTTGCGGTTGAGCTCCAGCCTGCCGATCTCGATCGGCGGGTAGTCCTCGTGCGGCCACACCTTGGTGAGGTCGAACGGATTGAAGCGGTACGTCGCCGCGTCGGCCGCCGGCATGATCTGCACCTGCACGGTCCAGGTCGGGAAGTCGCCGCGCTCGATCGACTCGCGCAGATCGCGCTGGTGCGAGTCGGGGTCGAGACCGGAGACGTTCACGGCCTCCTCGGTCGTCAGGTTCTTGATGCCCTGGTCGGTCTTGAAGTGGTACTTGACCCAGAAGACCTCGCCGGCCTCGTTGTTCCACTGGTAGGTGTGCGAGCCGTACCCGTTCATGTGGCGGTACGAGGCGGGGATGCCGCGGTCGCCGAAGAGCCAGGTCACCTGGTGGGTGCTCTCCGGGCTGAGCCCCCAGAAGTCCCAGACGTTGTCGGCCTCCTGGGAACCCGTGTACGGGTCGCGCTTCTGCGTGTGGATGAAGTCGGGGAACTTGATGGCGTCCTTGATGAAGAACACCGGGGTGTTGTTGCCGACGAGGTCGTAGTTGCCCTCCTCGGTGTAGAACTTCAGCGCCCAGCCGCGCGGGTCACGGACCGCGTCGGCCGAGCCGAGGTTGCCGGCCACGGTGGAGAAGCGCAGGAAGGTCTCGGTCCGCCTGCCGACCTCGGAGAGGAAGTGGGCGCGCGTGTACCGGCTGACATCGGCGGTGACCGTGAAGGTCCCGTAGGCGCCGGCGCCACGGGCGTGCACCACACGCTCCGGGATGCGCTCACGGTTGAAGTGGGCGAGCTTCTCCAGGAGGAGCTGGTCCTGGACGAGAACAGGGCCGCCGATGCCCGCGGTCTCGCTGTTCTGGTTGTCGGCAACCGGCGCACCGGCCTCCGTCGTAAGCGGTCCCTGCGTCACGTGCGCCTCCTGCGTCATTCCTTGCTGATCCTGGCTGTTCCTGTCCCTCAGCCAAGGCCGAACTCGATCCTACAATAGACAATGTCTAAGTCAAGGAATGCTCCAAAGTCACACCTGTTCGGAAACTGGGCCTCCCTGCTGCTAGGCTTGGTGGTATGAGCGACCTGTTGGAACGACTGCGCGGACGCGGATGGCGTATGACCGCGCAACGGCGCGTCGTGGCCGAGGTCCTCGACGGCGATCACGTCCACCTGACGGCCGACGAGGTCCACGCGAGGGCCGTGGCCAAGCTGCCCGAGATCTCCCGGGCGACCGTCTACAACACGCTGGGTGAGCTGGTCTCGCTCGGCGAGGTGCTGGAAGTCGCCACGGACAAGCGCGCGAAGCGGTACGACCCGAACGCGCACAGTCCGCACCACCACCTGGTCTGCGCCCAGTGCGGCGCGATCAAGGACGTCCACCCGGGCGGCAACCCGCTGGCGGACCTCCCCGACTCCGAGCGCTTCGGCTTCGCGGTCTCGGGCGTCGAGGTGACGTACCGAGGCGTCTGCCCGAACTGCGCGGCAGCCTGACCGCCCGCTCAACACTCCCCGAAGCCCCGGCCACGACTGACTTTGGCCGGGGCTTTCGACATCCCCGCCCCTGCCTCGCTCACCCTCCCGCCCCCGAACACACCGAAGGCCCGGAACCATTGGTTCCGGGCCTTCGGTCTTCAGTAGCGGGGACAGGATTTGAACCTGCGACCTCTGGGTTATGAGCCCAGCGAGCTACCGAGCTGCTCCACCCCGCGGCGATGACTGAACAGTACGTCACCGGCCCCGACCAGTGCAAATCAGTTCCCCGCGCCCGAATCCCCGGTTGTCGAACGCCGGGCACTGGACGCTTCGCGCCCGGGTCGGCACCTTCAGCCCGTCCGGCGTTTGAGGACGAGCGCGTCAGCGCGATACGGGGGTCTGGGGGCAGAGCCCCCAGGGACGGGACGGGTAAGGGCGGCGGGGGCGAAAACTCACCCCCGCCCCCTCACGCCGACAACTCCTGCCGCAACGCATCCCGCAACCGAGCCGCCCGCTCGGAAACCTCACCGGGCCCGAGCGACACGGCCCGATCGGCCCACCGCTGCCCCTCCGCCAGCTCCCCACGACGCGCGTAGACGAGGGCAAGCCGCAACGCCGCCCGCCCATGCCCCGCATCAGCGGCCCGAGTCCACCACAGCGCGGCCTCCGGCTCACTCCCCTCCCGGGCGAGCAACAGCCCAAGGTTGAACGCCCCGTTCCGAGACCCCGCCTCCGCGGCCTCCCGGTACCACCGAGCCGCATCCACGACATCCCCGCGCGCGGAGGCCAGCATCCCCACCCGCACCTGGGCCCGCCGATGCCCTTGGGAAGCGGCCCGCTCGTACCACTCCTCACACTCGCTCTTCTCGGTCGCAGGCTCTCCCAGCTCGTGCGCGGGCGCAGGCGGCCGCCGGGCGTCGAGCACGGTGGCCAGCCGATAGGCCGCCTCCGCGCTCCCCCCGCCCGCGGCACACCGAAGGTGCCGCTCGGCGGCCCGCTCGTCCCCGTCCCGAAGACGCGCGATCCCCACCTGCAGCGCGGCCTCGGTGTGCCCGGCGGCAGCGGCCCGCTCGTACCACCGCAGGGCCGCCTCGTCCTCGCCCCGCCCGGCGTGCAGGATCCCGAGGTTGAAAGCGGCGTCCACGCTCCCGGCCTCCGCGGCCTTGGAGAACCACGGCTCGGCCCCGGACGCGTCACCGACCTGCAGCAGCAGAATGGCCAGCGCGTTCGCCGCCTCCCGGTGTCCCGCGTACGCCGCACGCCGGTACCACTGCTCGGCCTGCGCGGTCCGCGCCTGCTCGGCGCAGAGCAGCCCGAGGTTGTACGCGCCGTTCACGTCGCCGGCGTCCATCGCGGCGCGGTACCACCGCTCGGCGGTCTGGGTCTCACCCCGCTCGGCGTGCAGCGCGCCCAGCGCGTTGGCGGCGTTCCCGTCGCCGTCCTGGGCGGCCCGCAGCCACCACACGGCGGCGCTCTCGGTGTCGCCCGCGTCCCGCAGCAGGAACCCGAGCGCGCAGGCGGCCCGCGCCTCGCCGTCCTTGGCGGAGGTCAGATACCAGCGCCCGGCCTCCTTGAGCTCCCCGCGCCTCTCCAGGATCGCTCCGAGGTGCAGCGCGGCACGCCGGTGACCGCGCGCGGCCGCCTGCCGGTACCACTGCTCGGCCTGCGCGGCGACGGTCGCCGCGACACCGTTGTCGCCCTCGTCCTCGCCCGCCTGCACGGCCTTGCGGTCCAGCGTCCGCGCGAGCCGGTACGCCGCCTCGCGGTGCCCCCGCTCGGCGGCCGCCCGCATCCAGTCCCCGGCACCGGCGTCGCCGCGGTGCTCCAGGAGATCTGCCAGCGCGTACGCGCCGAGGGCGTGGCCCTGCTCGGCGGACTGGCGCAGCCAGTACTCGGCGGCGGGCTCGTCCCCGCGCTCGCGGTGGTGGCGGCCCAGCGCGTGCGCGGCGGCCGCGGATCCGGCGACGGCGGCGATCCGCCACCAGCCGGCCGCCTCCTCGGCGTATCCGCGCTGGTGCAGGAGGACACCCAGGTTGTTGGCGGCGGCCCGGTCACCGGCCGCCGTGGCAGCGCGCAGCTGAGGCTCGGCCCCGTCGAGATCACCGCGGCGGAGCAGCATGGCTCCGAGAACGCTCATCGCCTCGACGTCGCCCGCCTCCGCGGCGAGTCGTCGACGAGCCTCCTCCGCAGCCTCGCCGGTCTCGTCCCGGTCGGAAGGCTGCACAAACCGCCCTGTCTCCAACAGAGTTGCCTTGTCCCCCATAACGTCCATCGTCGCACCACCTGCAACCTGGGTACACCTGGTATACCGCAGCCAGTGAGGTCACTTCAGCGTTTTGTCGACATGCCCACAGAGAGACAAGTGAAACACAGATTTCCCAACTCCAGGCGGATGGCGCAGCCTTCGCCGCAGCAGCACTGATGAGCGATGAGCACACGCACGCGATCCCGCACGGTCCGCACACACAGAAGGACCCGGATCCTTTGAGGATCCGGGTCCTTCTACTTCAGTAGCGGGGACAGGATTTGAACCTGCGACCTCTGGGTTATGAGCCCAGCGAGCTACCGAGCTGCTCCACCCCGCGCCGTTGTGTTGCAACCGTACCACGGCGCGGGGTGGGACTGCTCAACTGCCCTGGTCACCGTCCTGTTGACCGCTCTCTTCCTTGTTGGCGTCGCTGTTGGCACCACTGGCAGAGCTGGCCTTCTGCTCGGCCTCGGAGGCGCGCTGGAGCGCGTCCTGAAGGTCCTCCTGGGCCTTGCCGTACGCCTCCCAGTCGCCCTTCTTGAGCGCTTCCTCGCCGGCCGTGTAGGCCTCCTCGGCGTCGGCGATGGCCTTCGCCAGGTCGGAGTCGCCCGTCGTCGGTGGCGTCGGGGTCTCACCGTCCTTGGGTGGTGGCTCGGTGGTGTCCTCGCCGTCCACTCCGAAGACCGTGTTCAGCCCTTCGGCGAGGGTGTCCTTGAAGACGGTCTGGTCTCCGTAGGCGACGCCCACCTTCCTCAACAGCGGGTAGTTGGACGTACCGCCTCGCGCGTACACCGGCTCGATGTACAGGAACCCGCCGTTGAGTGGCACGGTCAGCAGGTTTCCGTACTCGATGTCGGAGTCCGTGCCTCTGAGGTTGCGGACGAACTCGGCGACGTCGGCGTTGCTGTTGAGCTCGCTCTGTACCTGTTGTGGACCTCTCACCGTGGAGGTCACTCTCAACAGCCTTATCGTGCCGTAGTCCTTGCTGGCCGCATCCGCGTCCACCGCCATGAACGCCCCCAGGTTCGGGCGCCCGTTGGGCGTGAAGGTCGTGGTCAGCGAGAACTGCTGTGCGTTCTGCCCCGGCATCTTCAGGCTCAGGTAGTACGGCGGGACCGCACTGCTGTCCTTGTTGGTCGGGTCGTCCGGCACCTGCCAGGCGTCACTGCCGCTGTAGAACTGGGCGGCGTCGGTGACGTGGTAGCGGGTGAGCAGCTCGCGCTGGACCTTGAACAGGTCCTGCGGGTAGCGCAGGTGCTCCATCAGCGAGTCGCTGATGTCGGCCTTCGGCTTCACCGTGTCGGGGAACGCCTTCATCCAGGTCTTGAGGACCGGGTCCTTGGTGTCCCACTGGTAGAGCTTGACCGAGCCGTCGTACGCGTCGACGGTCGCCTTCACCGAGTTGCGGATGTAGTTGACGCGGTTCTGCTGCGCCACCACCGCCCGCTGGTTGTCGGTCAGCGAGTCCGCCGTGGTGTCTCCCAGCGTCGTACGGGAGGCGTAGGGGTACCCGTTGGTCGTCGTGTAGGCGTCGACGATCCACTGGATCTTGCCGTCCACGATCGCCGGATAGGCGTCGCCGTCGATCGTCAGCCACGGGGCCACGGCCTCGACGCGCTCCTTGGGCGTGCGGTTGTAGAGGATCCGGGAACCCTCGCCGATCGCGCCCGAGTAGAACATCTGCGGCTCGCCGAACGCGACCGCGTACGCGGCGCGGTTGATCGGGTTGGCGAGGTTGACGCCGCTCTTGCCCTTGTAGCTGGTGGTCTTCTCGCCGTTCTCCTCGTAGTCGAGCTCCTTCTGCGGGCCGCCCACGATGGAGTACTGCTCGGTCTTCTCCCCGTAGTAGATCCGCTGCTCGTACTTGCCGAGGTCACCGGTGGTCGGCAGCCCCGACTCGGAGAAGTCCGGGGAGCCCGGCGGATCGGAACCGGTCGCCGTGCCCCTGGCCGCGACCGCGCCGTAGCCGTGGGTGTAGGTGAAGTGGTCGTTGATCCAGTTGCTCTTCGGGATGCCGTTCAGGTTCAGCTCGCGCAGACCGATGACGGTGTCCTGCTCCTTGCCGTCGGCGTCCGTGTACCGGTCGACATCGAGCGTGGAGGGGAACTGGTAGTACTTGCGCTCCTGCTGGAGCTGCTGGAAGGCCGGCGAGACGACGTTCGGGTCGATCAGCCGGTAGCTGGCGGCCGAGTCGGCGTCCTTGCGGATCTGCTCGGCGTTCTCGGTGCCGCCCTTGCCGGAGTAGTCCGTCACCTTGGCGTCGTCGATGCCGTAGGCCTCGCGCGTCGCCTTGATGTTCTTGTCGACGTACGGCGCTTCCTTGGCCTGCTCGTTCGGCTGGACCTGGAACTTCTGGACGATCGCCGGATACAGACCGCCGATCAGGATCGCCGAGAGCACCATCAGACCGAAGCCGATGACGGGCAACTGCCAGGTGCGCCGCCACAGGGTGGCGAAGAACAGCAGGGCGCAGATGACGGCGATGCAGAACAGGATCGTCTTGGCGGGCAGATACGCGTTCGCGTCGACGTACCTCAGGCCCGTCCAGTTGTCCGTCGCCTTGAAGTCACTGGACTTCACCGCGAGGCCGTACCGGTCGAGCCAGTACGCGACCGCCTTCAGGGCGACGAAGAGGCCGAGCAGCACCGAGAGATGCCCGGTGGCCGCGGCCGTGGCGCGCGCTCCGGGGCTGGTGATGCGCAGCCCGCCGTACAGGTAGTGGGTCAGCGCTGCGGCGATCACCGAAAGGATCGCGGCAGCGAATCCGAAGCCCAGCAGGAAGCGGTACCAGGGCAGATCGAAGGCGTAGAAGGCGATGTCCAGGTGGAACTGGGGGTCCTTCTGGTTGAAGGGCACTCCGTTCACCCACAACAGCCACGTACGCCACTGGCCCGCCGCGGAGGCGCCCGCGATCAGCCCGACCAGGGCGGTGATCCCGAGAAGAATCCACTTCTTGTACGGGGCCACGCCCATCCGGTAGCGGTCGAGGTTCTGCTGCTCCATCGACATGGCGCTCAGTGGCGGCCGCAACCGGTGGGCCAGCCAGATGTTCACGCCGACGGCCGTGGCCATCAGCAGTCCGAAGACGAAGAACAGGCCGATCTTGGTCCACAGGGTGGTCGTGAAGACGGACGAATACTTGACCGACCGATACCAGAGCCAGTCCGTCCAGAACCCCGCGAACATGACGAACGCCATGGCCAGCACGGCCAGTACGCCCAGTGTCATGAGCAGGGTCCGGACGCGCCGGGACGGTCGGCCCACTCTGATCCGTGGCCCCGTCGGGCCTCCGCCGCGGTCCGGCATCTGGAAAGCCAAGGTGCGCACCTCGAAGTTCGCTGTTGGTATCTGGGGGCCCCGCAAACGCCGGGCCACATCTATGCAACTTACTGATGCTTTACTCGGTTCCCGCTTCGGGGGCCGAACGAGGCAGGATTGTGACCATGTCCAACACCGCCTCCTCAGGCACACCCATGGCGGCCGGGCCCCTCACCCGTGCCGTCCTCGAGATCGACGAGTACGTAGCGGGGCTCGGCTGGGACCAGCCCGCCCGTCTTTTCGCCCTGGTCGACACCGGCCGGCTGCGCTCCCAGGAACCGGGGCTCGCCGAGCGCCTCGGTCTGACCGAAGACGCACCCGAGGGCACCCTTACCCCCATTGAGCAGGACGAACTCCCCGCGGGCAGCCCGCTGGACGAGTTCCTCGGCACCATCGCCTGGCCGGACTCGGTGGTCGGCTGCGCCCTGTCCGTGGAGCGGCTGATGCTCCCGCCGTCCGCGGAGGCGTCCGTACCGGACGGCCTCGACGAGAAGCGGCTGGCGAAGTGGGTCGCCGAGCACCCGGAGCGCCAGGAGGTCCGGATGACCGTCGCGGTGCTGCGCGGCGGGAAGCGCGAATCGGCGCTGCGGCTGCGCGAGAAGGACGCGGCGACGGACGTGCTCACCGGATCCGACCTCGTACCGGGCCTGGCCGAGGCCCTGACGGCGACGTTCGCGGAGTAGCTCGGAGCGGGCCGGCCCGCCGCGAGTGCCCTAGCTCCTGGTGCACTTCGGCAGGTCGGCCGTTTTGCCGCCGCGGATGTCCTTGAGGGCGCTCATCGCGTCGTCGATGGTGTCGACCTTGACGAGGGTGAGCCCCTCGGGGACGTCACGGGCGGCGGCCGCGCAGTTGTCCTTGGGCGTCAGGAAGTACTGGGCGCCCTTGTCGCGGGCGCCGACCGTCTTCATCTCGATGCCGCCGATCGGGCCGACCTTGCCGTCGTCGGTGATGGTGCCGGTGCCGGCGACGAACTTGCCGCCGGTGAGGTTGCCCGGCGTCAGCTTGTCGACGATGCCGAGGGCGAACATCAGACCGGCGCTGGGGCCGCCGACATCGGCGAGCTTGATGTCGATGGTGAACGGCAGCGTGTGGTCGGTCCCGGCCGAGATACCGACGATCGCGCGCTGCTCGCCGGTGTCGTCGGACTTGGCCGTGGTGATCGTGATCTCCTCGGTCTTGGTCGCCGTCCGGTTCTCCTTCTCGGCGGCGGCCTGTTCCTTGGCGGGCACGACGGTGAAGACGACCTTCTCACCGGGCTTGTGCTTGGTGACCAGCTTCGCGACGTCGTCGGGCGCCTTCACCGTCGTACCGTCGACGGCCTTGATGACGTCACCGGCGTGCAGCCTGCCCTCGGCGGGGGTGTCCTTGACGACGGTGGAGACGATCACCCAGGACTTCACCGGGATGTCCAGTTCCTTGAGGGCCGCGACCTTGGCGCTCTCCTGGGACTGGCTGAACTCCTCGGCGTTCTCCTGCGTCGACTGCTCCTCCGTCTTGCCGTTCGGATAGAGCGTGTCGTGCGGAACGACCTTGTTGTCGTGGGCCAGCCACCCGTACACGGCCTCGACGAGGTTCATCTTGTAGTCGGCACTGGTGACCCGGACGGTGGTCATGTTCAGATGCCCGGTCGTCGCGTAGGTCTTGCGACCTGAGATCTGGAGCACCGGCTCGCCGTCGTGCTGACCGAGTGTGTTCACCGTCGGACCCGGTGACATCTCCGAATACGGCACATTGATGAAGACTCCCGCGCACAGGAGCGCGATCAGCATCAGGGTGGAGGCGAGCATCGTCGCGGTGCGGCGTGGCATGGAACGACAGTACGGGACCGGTCTGTCAGCGCACCGTCAGGGCCGTCCGTCCGGGGAATCCGGGCAGATCAGGCATCCGTGCGCAATTGCTCCGACTTCTCCGGGTTCTCCGACTTCTCCATGGCCTCGCGGAAGCGTGTGTAGCCCGCGAGCTCGGTGCCGTCCCCGAGGGTCTTTCGGTTTCGTCCGGCCCAACTGCCCCAGAGTCCGGCGCCGATCGCGGCCAAAAGCGGAATCAGCAACCAGGCGAGCGCCGCCATGCCGACCTCCCAACCCCATGAGCGACCGCAACTGACTGATCAGCAGATTAACCATCCGCATGTTCAACGCTCACGGCAGGGGTCGGGTTACGCAACCGGAACGGCGGACAGGAGTGGCACCTGGGTCCCAGGTGACCCGTGGGACCTCAACAGGCCCCGACCCACTCCTCCGTACCGTCGGAGAACGTCTGGTGCTTCCAGATCGGGACCTCGTGCTTGAGATCGTCGATCAGCTTGCGGCAGGCCTCGAACGCCTCGCCCCGATGTGGACAGGAAACGGCGACGACCACCGCGAGGTCACCCACCCGTAGGTCACCGATCCGGTGCACCGCGGCGAGCGCCCGCACCGGATACTCGGCGACGACCTTCTCGGCGACCCGTCGCATCTCCGCCTCGGAGCTCGGATGGCAGGAGTACCCGAGCGCGTCGACATCGGCTCCCCCGTCATGATTCCGCACGGTCCCCACGAACAGCGCGGTCCCTCCGGAGGCATCGTCCCCGACGGCCCGGAAAACCTCGTCCAAGGAGAGCGCGGTCTCCCGAACGGCCAGCAGCTTGATGGGCTCCTGAGCGGCCTGCTCACCGGGATGATCATTCATGGGTGCCATACCCCCATCGTGCCCCACCCCGCCAACCCCACGGAATACGGATTTCCTCCCGCACACGCGCGTGCACGATTGGAGCCTCCTACAGGGGCTCAGCCCGTCCGGCGTTTGAGGACGAGCGCGTTCAGCGCGATACGGGGGTCTGGGGGCGGAGCCCCCGGAAAGGGACGGGAATGGGAAGGGGCGGCGGGGGCGAAAAACCCCACGCCACAACCCCACCGCCTCAGATCCGCCGCCGAGCCTTCCGAGCCCGCCGCACCAACGCAGCCGTACCCAACAGAGCAACCGTCGCCCCCGCCGCCCCCGCGGCAGTGGCGTCCTTCCGCCCGAGCCGCCGCCCGGCCAGGGTGTGCCGCCCGGCAACCTCCTCAAGAAGCTCCGCAAGGACCTCCTCATTGGTCCACTGCGGCCGCCACCCGGCATCGTGCAGCCGGCTCCCGCTCACCACCCAGGGATACATCGTGTAGGCGAGATCCCCCGCCGGAGACGGCGTGAGCCCGATCCGGTGCAGCCGGGCCGCGGCCCCCAGCGCGACGGCCGACGGCAACTCCATCCGCCGAATCCCGCTGAGCTCCTCGACCTCCTCCTGCTCCAGCCACCCCTCGCACCCGACGGCCAGCTCCCCTTCGACCTTCTCCAGGACGGCGTACTCCAGGGCCCCGCACAGGTCCTCGACATGGCAGAACTGCCAGGCGGGCCGCGACCCGGCGACGACGAGCAGCCGGGGGGACTCGAAGTACCGCGTGAGCGCCGTGTCGGTCCCTCCGACCAGCACGGCAGGCCGTACGACGGTGACGTTGAGCCCGGGATGCGCACGCGGTGCCCGCCGCGCGAGCCGCTCGACCTCCAGGAGGTCCCCCACCCCCGTGGCCTCCGCGGTCGCCCGCAGTTCGGCGTCTTCGGAGAGGGGCAGTTCGTTGTCGGGCAGCGCTCCGTAGACCATCGCCGAGGTGCACAGCACGACGCGGTGCACCCCGGCCGCGGCTGCGGCCGTCAGTACGGTCTGTGTCCCCCGCACGTTGTAGGCCGTTCGTGCGGCCGGATCCGTCTCCAGGTCGAGATCGAGCGCGAGGTGCACCACGACGTCCGCGCCGCGCAGCTTCTCGGCGATCGCCGGATCCCGGACGTCCAGGATGTGCCACTGCGCGGCCGCGCACTCACCGCGCCGCTCGTCGATGGCGATGACCTGCTTGATCTCGTCGCTGGCGGCGAGTCGCTCGGTGAGCATCGCGCCGATTCCGGCCGCGGCGCCGGTGATCGCGACGACGGGGCCGCGTACGGCCGGATTGGTTGAAGGGTTTCGCGCTGCGCGAACCTGTGGATCTGGGGAACTCACCGGGCGTCTCCAGCGGTTGTCTTCAGTAAGAACGCGCGTGACGCGTACGTACCAGGTGGCATCCATCCTGCCGCAGCCGCTGAGTCGGCGAAGCACCGAGGCCCGAACCGGTTGTGGTGTCTACGCTGGGTGGTGATGTAGGGCAGCCGCCGTCGGAGCGAACCGGCGGCCTTAACAGCCGAGGAATCCCGTGAGTGACACCCCATTCGGATTCGGCCTTCCGCCGGAGGAGCCGGACGACGGCGACGAGGGCAAGAAGAAGGACCAGCAGAGCGGTGGTGGTCAGGGACCTGCCGACCCGTTCGGTTTCGGGCCCGGAGGACCGGGTGGCGACAACCCGCTCGCAGCCATGTTCGGGTCGCTGAACCCCAACGATCTGGGCGCCGCGTTCCAGCAGCTCGGCCAGATGCTCTCGTACGAGGGCGGGCCGGTGAACTGGGACATGGCCAAGCAGATCGCCCGCCAGACGGTGTCCCAGGGCACTCCCGACGGCACCAAGGACGCGAGCATCGGCCCCGCCGAGCGCACCCAGGTCGACGAGGCGGTGCGCCTGGCCGACCTGTGGCTGGACGACGCGACGTCGCTGCCGTCCGGCGCCGGCTCCGCGGTGGCCTGGAGCCGCGCGGAGTGGGTCGAGGCGACCCTGCCGGTGTGGAAGGAGCTCGTCGACCCCGTCGCCGAGCGGGTCGGCGCGGCCATGGGCGACGTACTGCCCGAGGAGATGCAGGCCATGGCGGGCCCGCTTCTCGGGATGATGCGCTCCATGGGCGGCGCCATGTTCGGCACGCAGATCGGGCAGGCCGTCGGCGTGCTCGCGGGCGAGGTCGTCGGCTCGACCGACATCGGCCTGCCGCTCGGCCCGGTCGGCAAGGCCGCGCTGCTGCCGCTGAACATCGAGTCGTTCGGCAAGGACCTGAGCGTCCCCCAGGAGGAGGTGCGGCTGTACCTCGCTCTGCGCGAGGCCGCCCACCAGCGGCTCTTCGCCCACGTGCCGTGGCTGCGCTCGCACCTGTTCGGCGCGGTCGAGGGGTACGCGCGCGGGATCAAGGTCGACACGGCGAAGCTGGAGGACGTGGTCGGTCAGTTCGACCCGCAGAACCCGGAGGAGCTGCAGCAGGCACTCCAGCAGGGCATGTTCCAGCCGGAGGACACGCCCGAGCAGAAGGCCGCCCTGGCCCGCCTGGAGACGGCGCTCGCGCTCGTCGAGGGCTGGGTGGACGCGGTGGTCCACTCGGCCGCGAAGCCGCGTCTGTCGTCCGCCGACGCGCTGCGGGAGACGCTGCGCCGCCGTCGTGCGACGGGCGGCCCCGCCGAGCAGACCTTCGCCACGCTGATCGGCCTGGAGCTGCGCCCGCGCCGCCTGCGGGACGCCTCGCGCCTGTGGGCCTCGCTCACGGACGCGCGCGGTGTCGACGGCCGCGACGGCCTGTGGGCGCACCCGGACATGCTGCCGACCGCCTCCGACCTGGACGACCCGGACGGCTTCGTGCACCGCGAGCAGCTGGACTTCTCCGAGCTCGACAAGATGCTCGGCGAGGCCGCGAGCGGCCCGTCCCAGAAGCCGAACCTCACGAAGGACGAGCCCAAGGACGTCGAAAAGGGCGAGGAAAAGGGCGACGACGACAAGTGAGCCTGTACGACGACGCCGTCCTGGTCCTGAAGGGCATCGAGGGCCAGGAGGAGCTGCGGCAGGCCTATCTCGACCATCTGGAGGCCCATCCGGACGGCATGTGGAAGGCCTGCACGGCCGGGCATGTCACGGCGAGCGCCCTGGTGATCGATCCCGGGCACGGCAGGGTGCTGCTGACTCTTCACAAAAAGTTGCGGATGTGGCTCCAGATGGGTGGTCACTGCGAGCCCGGGGACGCCACTCTGGAGGCCGCCGCCCTGCGCGAGGCCACGGAGGAGTCGGGCATCACGGCTCTGACCCTGCTCCCGGGCGGGCCCGTACGCCTGGACCGGCATCCCATCCCGCCGCCCTGCCACTGCCACTTCGACGTGCAGTACGCGGTGGTGGCCGAGCCGGGCGCCGTCCAGGAGATCAGCGACGAGTCCCTCGACCTGCGGTGGTTCCCGTACGACGAGGTGGCGAAGGTGGCGGACGACTCGGTCGTACGCCTGCTGAGTGCGACACGAGCAAGGCTCTGAAGAGGCATGTGTAAGGGGCGGCCGCAATTGCGGCCGCCCCTTACACACATGCTGACAAGGGCGCCCCGTCAGGGGCGCGGGGAACTGCGCGCCCAGCCACGGCGGGCCCGCAGCCAACCACCGGCCCCGGACCTTTCGCGTGGCACTCCGAAGAGTGCCGAGCGAAAGGCCCTAACTCCAGGCGTTGCCCTGGTTCTGTCCCCGGGCCCCCTGCTGCCCCATCCCGTACTGGGCGGCAACGCCCGACCCGATCGCCGCGTTCTGCGGCGGCAGCATCTCGCTGGGCTGCACGAGCGCGTACCCCTGGCCCATGAAGCTGAGCTCCCAGCCCTCACCGGTGTTGCCGCGGCGCCGGAACACCCCGGAGGAATGGGTCTGGGCCTGCATCTGTACGCGCAGACTCGTCGACCAGGCGACGATCGCGTCGGCGTCGCAGTTGACGTACCGGTCCGGCGTGACCTGAAGCATCAGCGGCATGCCCGACGTCATCAGGGCGACCTTGCCGCGCCCGGTGATGTTGAGCTGGTACTTGCCGGAGCCGGAGATCCCGTACTGGCTGTCCACGGCGATCACCTCATGGTGCAGCGAGGAGTCCATCGCGAGGACATAGCTGCTGTCCACGGTGAGACCGTCCTGGTCCACGTCCACCACATGGATGCGCTGGGCGAGGTTGGCCAGGTAGACGGTGCCCTGCCCGTGGCAGCGCATCAGGTCGAGGCCCTCCCCGGTGTGCGCGCGCGAACGCTGCTGCCCGGAGTTCTGGTACTCGGCGTCGAACTCCACAAGACCCTGGTAGGCGACCATGGTGCCCTTGCGGGCCAGCATGTCGTCGTGTCCCTCCAGGACGACGCGCAGCATCTGCTTGTTCTGCAGGCTGTAGCGCTCCTGGGACTGCTGGTCGTTGTAGGCGAAAAGCGGGCTCTGCATGGTGTGTGTGCTCCCCCTCAGCCCCGTACCCGGAGGCGGTCGGTGCTGTCCTCGCTGGGCTGGACGACGACGATGCCCTGTCCGGAGAAGGCCATCTGGAAGGCCTCGCCGCTGCCCCGCCCGATCAGCGACTGCGCCTTGAAGCTGCGCTTGCCCTTCACCTTGAGGTTCGGGGACCAGGCGACGAGCGCGTCCGGGTCTACGTACGTCTCGTCCTCGCCGCCGCCGCAGTCGACGACGATGGGCTTGCCCCGGGAGGTCAGGGCGACCCAGCCCTGCCCGGAGATCTTGGTGTTCCACAGGCCCTGTCCGGCGAACTTCGCCAGTCCCTTGACGCGCTCGACGCCCCAGGTGAGGTGTGCGTCGAAGGCAAGCAGGTTGGTGGCGTTGACGGAGATCGCGTCGCCGTTGAGGTTGATGACGACGACGTTCGCCCCGTAGTCGGAGAGGTACAGCAGACCGTCTCCGGAGCACTTCATCAGGGGTGCGCCCTCGCCGGTCATCCAGTCCTTGGCGATCTGGCGTACGGCCGGCGGATTCGGCTCGTACTGGACGAAGCCTTCGTAGGCGACCATCGACCCCACGCGCGCGAGGAGGTCGTTTCCGGTCTGCATGGCGACCTTGAGCATGTGGTTGCCGTGGTTCTCCATGCGTGCGGCAACGGGTGCCGGGGCGAAGCCCGCGAGCTGCTGGTTCATAGGACGGGCTCCCTCAGACCTCGTACGGCTGGACGACGATGAAATTGCCGGGCGCGCCGCGGAACTGGAGGTTCACGCTCTCTCCGGTGTCGCCCGGGTAGGCGTTGCGGCGCATCCGCACCTGGCTGGAGACGATCACCTGGGAGGCGGCGGACCAGGCGACGACGGCGTTGCAGTCGGCGAACGTCGTCGGCGTCACGGGCAGGACCACGGGCACCCCGCGCGTCTTCACGACGACCGTGCCGGTCCCCTGGAACTGCATCGTGAACAGCGCTCCGCCGGGGATGCCGTGTCCTTCGACGCGGCGCACCTCGTACTGGAGTGTCTCGTCGAAGGCGAGGACGTTCTCCGCGGAGACACAGACGGCGTCACCCTGCAGCTCGATGGGGTGCAGCATGGCGCCGTTCTCCGCGAGGAACACCTGGCCGCGGCCCGAACAGCGCATCAGCTGCATCTCCTGGCCGGTCGCGTTGCCCACGATCCGCCCTGAGAAACCGGCGCCCTTGTAGCTGAAGTCGACCTTGCCCTGGTAGAGCACCATGCTGCCCTGGCGGGCCAGTACGGCCTGGTCGCCGCCCGTGCCGAGGTCGACACGGACCATCTTCTTGTTCTGCTGGGTCCAGCGCTGCCCGGTGGGCGTCTCCTTGTACGCCTGCAGCGCCGCCGTGACCCCGGCGCCTCCCTGGGGAGCACCCTGAGGCACTCCGTAGGCGGCGGGTGCACCCGGCACACCCGGTGCGCCGGGCTGACCGGGCACCTGGCCGAACGGCGGCTGCTGACCGTAGCCGGGAGGCGGGGTCGGCTGGCCGTAGCCCGGGGGCGGAGCGGGTGCCTGGGGCGCCTGAGGTGCCTGGGGCTGTCCGTAGCCGGGCGGCAGGGGTGCGGTCTGGCCGGGGGCCTGGCCATACGGAGGCTGCTGCTGGCCGGGCTGCCCGTAGGGCGCGGGAGCGGGAGCCGGAGGCGGTACCGGGGCGCCGCCGGGCGGGGTCAGGGGCGCGACGATGGTCGGCGCCGCGTGCACCGAAGGCGCGGGGGCCGGCGGTGGCGTGGCTCCTTGGGGTGGTGCGAAACCCTGGGCGGCAGGCTGCGGAGCCAGCGCTGGAGCCGGTGCCGGCACGGCGGGGCCTGCCGGGGCGCCGAACGCGGGCGGTGCCGCTGCCTGGGCGGGCGGCGCGAACGAGGGCGCGGCGGCCCCCGGCGCCGGTGCCGCGGGCTCCTCCTCGGCGACCTCGCCGCCGAAGTTCTTCAGCAGCGCGTCGAGCCCGCCGTCGAAGCCCTGTCCGACCGCGGCGAACCGCCATACGTCCTTGAGGTAGAAGTCGCCCAGCATCACGGCGCGTTCGGTGGAGAACTCGCCACCGTTGAAGGAGTAGCGAGCCACCTCCTCGCCGCCCGCGACGATGCGGAGGTACCCGGGGGCGACCTGCGACATCTGTCCGGCGCCGTCGATCGTCGCCGTGAAGGACAGCTTCTGGATCTGCGACGGGATCCTGTCGAGCGTGACGCGGAAGGACTCCGTGTCGCCCGCCTGCGCACCGAGAAGCTGGATGGACTCTTCGGGGGTCTTCGGCTGGTTGAAGAAGACGAAGAACCGGTCGTCCGAAAGCTGTTCGTCGGCGTCAAGACCGAAGCAGCTGATGTCGAAGCTCAGTCCGGGGCCGGTGATCTGCACACCCACGTACAGATCGGTGCCCGCGGTGAGGTCACTGATCTTGGCCTTGTGGCCGCGTTGGAATTCCCTGGCCATGCGTAACGACCGTCCCCCATCCCGAATACGAGTGCGTCGCGTCAGGCTAACGGCAAAATCCGGCCGCGGACCAAGCCGGTACACACCCGGTACAGAATCCCTGCTTCGAGTAGTCCGGCCAGGGTTTCGGCGCCGGAGGGGCGTCAGGCCGACGTCACTCGCCGCGGGTGGCGGGCAGGTGGGGCAGCCGGTCGGCGGCGACCACTCCTTCGAGGTAGCCGCGGGCCCGCTCGGTCCGCGGATAGGCCTCCAGGAGCCGCCAGAAGTCGGGGCCGTGGCCGGGCACGAGCAGATGCGCGAGTTCATGGACGAGGACGTAGTCCACGACGTATTCGGGCATGCCCTGCAGCCGGTGCGAAAGACGGATACTGCCCTCGGCGGGGGTGCACGAGCCCCAGCGGGTGTTCTGATTGGTGACCCAGCGGACCGAAGCGGGCCGGGCCCGGCCGTCGAAGTACAGATCGGAGAGCCGCGCCGCCCGCTCGGACAACTCCGTGTCACCGAGCACCCGCTTGTTCTCCTGGGCGGCCAGCTTGTCGAGCATGACGCTCACCCAGCGCTGCTCCTCCGCCTCGGACATCCGGGCGGGGATGAGCACGACGGTGCGATCGCCTTCACGGTACGCGGAGACCGTTCTGCGCCGTCGCGCGCTCCTGCGGACCTCGATCGCGCTCGCCCCCGAGCCGCTTGGCGGCTGGCTCGTCGTGCTGCGCTGTGGGTTTCCGGCGCGGTGCAGTGGGTCGGCGGGCACGCCCCGACGTTACCCGTTGCACACGGGGGAAGTCCCGCCTCCGGGACGCATCGATGCCGAACCGCACCCCACGCGCTCGATTTGTACGACGAATATCCACTGCCTGTGGACAACTTTCGGCACGGGCCGGGCAATGCGGGCATGCTGACATTCGACCGGCGGAGCAGGACGAACACCCGCCGGCACAACGGGGACGTACGGGGGTCGGTCATGCATCCGATGGTGAAACCCGCGCTGCGGCGCGGCTGGCGGGATCTCAACACCGTGCAGTTCGGGATGGCACCCGCACACGCGATGGTGCTCGGCCCGATGGACACGGCGACGGGCAGTCTCCTGACCTTGTTCGACGGCACACGCGGACTGCCTCTGTTACGCGACGAGGGACGCCGCATGTGTCTGCCCGACGGCTATGTCGACGGCCTCGTGGAGCGACTGGCCCAGGCGGGACTGCTGGACGACGCGACGGGCGGCGGCCCGGCCGCCGATGCTCTGCGCAAGAAACCGGCGGTCCTGGACCGGCTGCGGCCCGACGTCGCATCGCTCTCCCTGGTCGCTCCCGAACCGGGCGAGGCCATACGCCGGTTGGCGGCCCGCCGCTCACTGCGCGTACAGGTGCGGGGCGCGGGCCGGGTGGGAGCGGTACTGGCCGCAGCGCTGGCGGGAGCGGGCGTGGGCCAGGTCGACGTGCACGAGGCGGCTGCGTCGAACCGTGGGACGTGGCGCCGGGCGGGCTGCCCGTCGAATCCATCGGTGAGCGCAGGGACGAGGCCGCACGCCGTGCGGTGCGCCGTGCGGCACCGAACCGCCCGCCCCGGCGCGGCAGCGCACGCCAGACTCCCGAAGAAGAAGACCCGGGACTCTCCCTCGTGATCATCACGCCTCGGGACGGTCTCGCCATCCACGCGCCCGACCCGTCGGCCGCCGAGCCCCTGATCGACTCCGGAACACCCCATCTGTATGCCGGGGTGGTGGAGGGCACGGGAGTCGTCGGACCGCTCGTCCTGCCGGGCGACACGGCCTGCGCGGGCTGCCTGGATCTGGGACGCACCGACCGGGACCCGACCTGGCCACGCCTGCTGGCACAGTGGCGTTCCGCCCAGTCCCGTCATGTGCCGGCGTGTGATCTGGCGCTGTCCACCGCGGTCGCCGGCCTGGCCGCGGGGCATGCGCTCGCTTTTCTGGACGGGGAGCTGCCGTCGAGTGCGGGGGCCCGCTGGGAGGTCTCGGTGCCCGGTTTCGACTGGCACTCGACGCCGGTGTGGGACCATCCCGCATGCCGCTGCGGGGCCGCGGAGAAAGCTAATGGGGAGCAGACCTCGGACGACGAAGGGCCGCACGAGACAATGGCCGGGCAACAGCCGCACGCGGCACGGCTGTCCGGTACTTGGAGGGCGCATGTCTGATCTTCCCCGGAAGGCGGTCACCCGAACCGCCAAGCTCGCCGCACTACCGCTCGGCTTCGCCGGGCGGGCGACCTGGGGACTCGGCAAACGAATCGGCGGCAAATCCGCCGAGCTCGTGGGTCGCGAGCTGCAACAGCGCACGGCGGAGCAGCTTTTCAAGGTGCTCGGCGAGCTCAAGGGCGGGGCCATGAAGTTCGGACAGGCCATGTCCGTCTTCGAGTCGGCGCTGCCCGAGGAGGTCGCGGGCCCCTATCGCGCGGCGCTGACGAAACTCCAGGAAGCGGCCCCGCCGATGCCGACCCGCACGGTCCACGCCGTGCTGGCGGAGCGGCTCGGCGAGGACTGGCACGACCTGTTCCTGGAGTTCGAGGACAAGCCCGCCGCGGCGGCCTCGATCGGTCAGGTGCACCGGGCGGTGTGGCACGACGGCCGGGAGGTCGCGGTCAAGGTGCAGTACCCCGGAGCGGGCGAGGCCCTGCTGTCCGATCTGAACCAACTGAGCCGTTTCGCCCGCCTCCTGGGGCCGTTGATTCCCGGCATGGACATCAAGCCACTCATCGCGGAACTGCGCGACCGGGTGTCCGAGGAGCTCGACTACGCCCTGGAGGCACAGGCACAGCGGGCGCACGCGGAGGAGTTCGCGGACGACCCGGATGTACTGGTGCCGGCCGTGGTCCACCAGTGCGAGCAGGTCCTGGTGACGGAGTGGATCGACGGGATCCCCCTGTCCGAGGTGATCACCGACGGTACGCAGGAACAGCGCGACCGGGCAGGCCAGCTCCTGGCCCGCTTCCTCTTCTCCGGCCCGTCCCGCACCGGCCTGCTGCACGCGGACCCGCACCCGGGCAACTTCCGTCTCCTGCCGGACGACCCCGAGGGCCCCGAAGACACCGAGGACACCGAGGACACCGAGGGTTCCGGCGGCAAGGGCGGCTGGCGGCTCGGCGTCCTGGACTTCGGCACGGTGGACCGTCTGCCGGGCGGCCTGCCTCCGACGATCGGCGACTCGCTCCGGATGACCCTCGACGGCGATGCCGAGGCGGTCTACGACCTGCTCCGCGAGGAGGGCTTCGTCAAGGAGTCCATAGAACTCGACCCGGACGCCGTTCTGGACTACCTGCTCCCCATCATCGAGCCGGCCCAGGCAGACGAGTTCACCTTCACCCGCGGCTGGATGCGCAGCCAGGCGGCCCGCATCGCCGACCCCCGCTCCCCCGCACACCAACTCGGCAAGCAGCTCAACCTGCCCCCGGCGTACCTGCTGATACACCGGGTGACCTTGAGCACCATCGGGGTCCTGTGCCAACTGGGAGCGACGGTACGACTGCGGGACGAACTGGAGGAGTGGCTGCCGGGGTTCGTACTGGACGACGAACAGACACTTACGGAGGGGGACTCAGCGGCTGGGGCATGAGCTTGGGCTGCCGTTCGTCGGACGAGGGCCGACGGGGGGTGCCCCTATGCCTTGCCAAGGGAAACGGAAGCGGGGGAGGGGCGGGGGTGGGGGGGTGGGGCCCCGGAGGAGTTCGGCTCGGAAGCTCACCACCAGGCCGAGTCCAGTCGCCCCTCGATCGCTCTGAGGTTGGCCCGGGCGCAGTCGTCGCAGATGTAGTGGCGGGCGCCGTTCTCCACGGAGAAGGTCCAGGTGAGTGGCGGGTCCTCTGACGTCGCGCCGCAGCGGGCGCACACGATGGGCCGGGGCTCCGCGGTGGAGCCGCCGCTGTCACTGTCCCCGGGAAGACTCGTCACGTGGTGACGATAACTCCGGGATCCGCGGTTGGAGAGGCACAACGCACCGCGGGGGCCGGTCCGTTCGGACCGGCCCCCGCATCAGCTGTTGCTTCCGTTGCCGTTGCGAGAACGGCTCTACTGCATGACCGCCATGGCCAGTGCGCGGCGGGCGCGGCGTGAGGCGCGCTCGGCACGGCGCTGCATGCGGCGGGCGGTCACCAGGCGCGTCGCCCGGCGTTCCTGCTCCGCCTCATGCAGCCGGTCGTGCATATGCGCACGAGCCAGGGCTTCTGGGATGAGTTGCATCTCTCGGGTCCTGTTCTGGCGCGTGTCGTTCGCGCCGGTGGAGGTGAAGTCTGGGATCGCGGAGCCGGCGGGCTCGCTGGTGGACGGCTTCATCGGGACCTGCTTCTTGGGGTCGTGCGTCAGGGGGCGATCGATCGTTCCTAGGGTGTTCATGCCGCAACCGGGTTCTTGCGCGGGCGGCCACGCGGCCGCTTCCGGGCGACAACGACGCCCTGGACGAAGAGCTCGCCGCCCCAGACGCCCCAGGGCTCACGCCGCTCCTTGGCGCCGGCGAGGCAGGCCTCGATCAGCGGGCAGGTGCGGCAGAGGGACTTGGCGTACTCGACGTCGGCCGGCGACTCGGCGAAGAAGACCTCCGGGTCGTAGGAGCGGCAGGGGACGGGTACGCCGAGGTTCTCGATGGCGTCGTCGAGCGCGGTGAGCGCAGTGAGCGGGGTCAAGGTGGAGTCCTCCGTGAGGCCGGGCGGGGGGATCGTTTCGGAAGGCGGTACGGACGGGGCGTGCGCTTCGAGTTGCACGGTTGGTCTTCCTCGTCTGGTCGTGCCGGCCGGTTGGCCGGTTGGCGGCTGGTACCGGGTTCTTTTCTTGTCCCGAGGCCCCTTCGCTCTGTCGTCCCTGGTCGGGGACAAACAGAAGGGCCGCGGATCCCGGGTGGGGTTCCGCGGCCCTGAAGGCGCCGGCCTGATCGTCGATCAGGCTGGATCACTCCAGGGTTCAGGCCCACGGAAGGCCCACATCGTGTGGTGCGTCTGCTTGGCGGCTCCGGCACCGGTGGCGGCGAAGGCATAGGCCTGCGCCTGTGCCTCTACTGCTTCCAGTGCCTTCATCGGTCGCTCATTGCGCTCGCGGACAGGGAGACCCGCGAGAGACACGGAGGACGCCGGCCGGACGGCAGGAATGCCAGACAGACCGGTGCCCAGGTTCGAGAAGCCGAGCAGGCACGTGGAGACGACCGAGCGATCGGTCAATTTGGCGGTGCTGACGGAGCTGCTGTTGATGCTGATCACTGGAATCGCCTCCTCTCGGCGTCTCTGGGACCGGGCGAGCCGGTCCGACGGTTATTAAGTACAGCACGAAACCAGGGCCTTCGAGAAGGCCGCCGTTTCCGTGCTTTAGAACCTATGGGGATTGCTGGGGCATGCGCAAACTATTTTCTCGACGAGTTTGAATCAGTCCTCGTCTGCACCGTCCTCAAGTTCCTGACCTGCGCAGATGGCGAGTACGTCGGTCCCGTAGCGGTTGAGCTTGCGGGCGCGGACCCCTGGGATGCGGGACAGCTCGACCGGAGTGGACGGCACCGCTTCCGCGATGGCCATCAGGGTCTTGTCCGTGAAGACGCAGAAGTCCGGCTGCCCGCTGCGCTGCGCCTGGACCGCCCGCCAGTCGCGCAACCGCTCGTAGAGGCCTTCGTCCATGTCGGACGGGCAGTCCTCGCAGCGCATCAGTTTCATCTCGCCGGCCTCGTTGAGGGTGCGGCCGCAGACCCGGCAGCGGGCGGGGGTGCGGTTCGCCCGTCGTGTGACGCCGGGGGCGCTGCCGGGAGCGCCGCGCTCGATACCGCCGGAGCCGAGGGCGCCTGCCGCGCCGGCGCGGTTCGCCGTGGTGACGGAGCCGGGGCGCAGTCCGTCGAGGAAGCGGCTGGGTCGCCGGTTGGGCCGGCCGCCAGGTGAGCGGGACAGCGCCCAGGAGACGGAGAGGTGCTCTCTGGCGCGGGTGACGCCGACGTAGAGAAGGCGGCGCTCCTCCTCGATCTGTTCGTCGGTCTTCGCGTAGGTGATGGGCATCATGCCTTCGGCGACGCCGACCAGGAACACGACGTCCCACTCCAGGCCTTTGGCGGAGTGGAGGGAGGCGAGGGTGACGCCCTGGACGGTGGGGGCGTGCTGGGCACCGGCGCGTTCGTCGAGTTCGGCCACGAGGTCGCCGAGGGTGGCGTCGGGTTTGGCGGCGGCGAAGTCCTGGGCCAGGTTGGCGAGGGCGGCGAGGGACTCCCAGCGCTCTCTGACGGCGCCGGAGCCCGCGGGGGGCTGGTGGGTCCAGCCGTCTCCCGACAGGACGGCTCGCACCTGCGAGGGCAGGTCGGGGGCGTCGTCGAGGAGTGAGTCGTTGCCACCGAAGCGGGCTGCTCCGCGCAGGGCGTGGATGGCTCTCTTCACCTCGGGCCGGTCGAAGAAGCGCTCGGCTCCCCGTAGTTGGTAGGGCACTGCGACGTCGGCGAGGGCCTGTTCGTAGGTCTCGGACTGCGAGTTCGTACGGAAGAGGATCGCGATCTCGCTCGCGGGGATGCCGGAGGCGATGAGGTCGCGGATGCGGCGGGCGGCGCCTTCGGCCTCGGCGGGTTCGTCGGTGTACTCGGTGTAGCCGGGTTCGGGGCCCGCGGTGCGCTGGGAGATCAGCTCCAGGCGGTGGTCGGCGGCGCGACCGCGGGCCTGGGCGAGCAGGCCGTTGGCGAGGTGGACGACCTGGGGGGTGGAGCGGTAGTCCCTGACGAGTTTGACGACCGTGGCTCCGGGGTGGCGGGTGCGGAAGTCGAGGAGGTGGTCGGGGGTTGCGCCGGTGAAGGAGTAGATGGTCTGGCTGGCGTCACCGACGACGCAGAGGCTGTCGCGCTCGCCGAGCCACAGTTCGAGGAGGCGCTGCTGGAGGGGGCTGACGTCCTGGTACTCGTCGACCACGAAGTGCTTGTACTGGGCGCGGACCGCTTCGGCGATGTCGTGCTGGTCCTGGAGGATGGCGACGGTCAGCAGCAGGACGTCTTCGAAGTCGATGACGCTGCGGTCGCGTTTGAGGTCCTCGTACGCGGCGTAGAGCTGGGCGATCTCGGCGCGGTCGCGGGGGGCTTCGCGGCCGGCCTTGGCCGCGGCGGCGGCGTAGTCGGAGGGGACGGTCTGGGTGACCTTGGACCATTCGATCTCGGCGGTGACGTCCCGCAGCTCGCCGCGGTCGAGGCGGACGCGGCAGCCGGCCGCGGCGTCGGCGACGAGCTGGATCTTGCGGTCGACGATCCGGGGCAGGCTGCCTCCGACTGCTTTCGGCCAGAAGTACTGGAGCTGGCGCAGGGCGGCGGAGTGGAAGGTGCGGGCCTGGACTCCGGAGACGCCGAGTTGGCGGAGGCGGCCGCGCATCTCTCCGGCGGCGCGGTTGGTGAAGGTGACGGCGAGCACGCTGGAGGGCTGGAGGATCCCTGCGCGTACTCCGTAGGCGATGCGGTGGGTGATGGCGCGGGTCTTGCCCGTACCGGCTCCTGCCAGCACGCACACCGGGCCGTGCAGGGCGGTGGCGACCTCGCGCTGCTCGGGGTCGAGCCCTTCCAGTACCGCGTCGGCCGTGTCAGGGGCCTGCGGGAAGAGGGTGGAATGCGTTGCTGCTGTCACCCCGCCATGCTGCCAGGTCGGCGGAGACGGGTGCGCCGGTTGTCCACAGGGAGGCGCTCGCAGTCGTACTAATGCGGCAGGCGCCCGGCTCGGCTCGGTCGGCAGGCGCCCGGCTCGGCGCCGACGGCACCGCCCCCTTTCGCCGAGGCCGTCTCCCGCCGTGTGTACCGGCTCGCTCCCTGCCGCGTACGGGAATGGCGGCCAGGTCGCGTACGTTCCATCTCTGCGAAGACCCACTCCCCTGCAGCGAAGGAGCATGAGAGACATGCTGGGCACTGTGACGATGTACAGCACCACGTGGTGTGGCTACTGCCGTCGGCTGAAGGGCCAGATGGACCGCGAGGGCATCACGTACAACGAGATCAACATCGAGCAGGACCCGGCGTCCGCTGCCTTCGTGGAGAAGGCGAACGGCGGGAACCAGACGGTTCCCACCGTCCTCTTCCCGGACGGTTCGACGCTGACGAACCCTTCGCTGGCGCAGGTCAAGCAGAAGATCGGCGCGTAGTCGGTACGTGCCTCAGGCGGCCGCTCCGCGCGTCGGCAGGGGCTTGCCATACCAGAGCTCGATCAGGCGGGCCGCAATCGAGATGCCGTACGGAGGCAGGACCTCCCCGGACTCGAAGGCGGCCCGCAGGTCTTCGCGGGAGAACCAGCGGGCTTCCTGGATCTCCTCGCCGTCGACGTTGATCTCCGCCGAGGTGGCGCGGGCCATGAAGCCCAGCATGAGGCTGGAGGGGAAGGGCCAGGGCTGGCTGGCGATGTACTCGACCTCGCCGACGGTGACGCCGGCCTCTTCGAAGACCTCGCGGCGGACCGACTGCTCGATGGACTCGCCGGGCTCGACGAATCCGGCGAGGGTGGAGAAGCGGCCTTCGGGCCAGTGGACCTGGCGGCCGAGGAGGATGCGGTCCTCGTGGTCGGTGACGGCCATGATCACGGCGGGGTCGGTGCGCGGGTAGTGCTCGGCGCCGCAGGCGGGGCAGCGGCGGATGTGGCCGGCCGCTGCGATCACGGTGCGTTCGCCGCAGCGGGAGCAGAAGCGGTGCAGGCGCTGCCAGTTCTCCAGGGCGACCGCGTGCACCATGAGGCCGGCGTCGCGCTGTGAGAGGAGCAGGCCGGCTTCGCGCAGGCCGGCCGCGCGCGCGGACTGGTCCATGCGGCCCGGAAGGGCGTCCTTCTGGAGTGCGAAGTAGCTGACGCCGTCGTCGTCGGTGCCCAGGAAGTAGCGGTGCGCCTCGGTGAGGGGCGCTTCGAAGGACGGGGTCATGACGAGTTCGGTGGTGCCGTCCGCCGTCTCGTCGATGAGGACCTGGCCGCCGGAGACCACGAAGGCGCGGGTGGTGGGGTGGCTCCACGCCGCGGCGAGCCAGGCCTCGTCGAGCCGGTGGTGGGCGGCCCGGTCGATGCCGCTCGGGGCGGTGAGCGAGATGGGACGGTCGGCGGTGTGGTCGGTCCAGGTGGTCACGGGTGCTTCCAACTCCCCCGGTGTAACGGTTGTTTCGTCGGGTGGTTCAGCCGGATGTACGGCGGGATGTGGCGGCGGGGCTTCTTCAGTGTGCATCGCGCCAGTTCTCGGCCAGGTCGCCCCACAGGTAGGCGGTGGTTTCGACGCCCTTGAGGAGCAGGTCGAGTTCGACCTTCTCGTTGGGTGCGTGCCAGCCGTCGGACGGGACCGAGATGCCGAGGAAGAGCACCGGTGCGGCGAGGACGTCCTGGAGGTCCGCGGCGGGCCCTGATCCTCCCTCGCGGGTGAAGCAGATCTCCTGCTCGAAGGCGCGGCCCATGGCGCGTGCGACGGACTGCAGTGCCGGGTGGTCGAGCGGTGTGAGGCACGGGCGGGTGGCGGCGGCGAAGGTGATCTCGTGGCGGATTCCGGCGGGCAGTCGCTCGGCGGTCCAGGCGCGGACGATCTTCTCGATGCGGTCGGGGTCCTGTCCGGCGACGAGCCGGAAGGAGAGCTTCACCATGGCCGAGGAGGGGATGATCGTCTTGCTGCCGGGGCCCTGGTAGCCGCCACCGATGCCGTTGACCTCGGCGGTCGGGCGGGCCCAGATCCGCTCCAGGGTGGTCTGTCCGGCCTCTCCGTGGGTGGCCGTCGACTTGGCGGTGCGCAGCCACTGTGCCTCGTCGAAAGGCAGTTGGGCGAAGAGTTCCCGCTCGCGGTCGGTGAGTTCGGCGATGCCTTCGTAGAAGCCGGGGACGGCCACGCGCGCGTGCTCGTCGTGCAGGGCGGCGACGAGGCGGGCGGCCGCGGTGGCTGGATTGGGTACGGCACCGCCGAAGGCGCCGGAGTGGATGTCCTGGTCGGGCCCGTACAGCGTGATCTCGCACTCGGCGAGGCCGCGCATGCCGGTGCACACGGTGGGGGTGTCCTCGGACCACATGCTGGTGTCGGAGACGATCACGGCGTCGGCGGTGAGGCGGTCCCTACGCTCTTCGACGAGTGCGCGGAAGTGCGGGGAGCCGGACTCCTCCTCGCCCTCGATGAGCAGCTTCAGGTGGACGGCGGGGGCGGTGCGGCCGGTGGCGGCGAGATGGGCGCGGACGCCGAGTGTGTGGAAGAACACCTGGCCCTTGTCGTCGGCGGCCCCGCGCGCGTGGAGGCGGTTGCCGCGGACGACGGGCTCGAAGGGGTCGCTGTCCCAGCCGTCCTCGCGGGCCGCGGGCTGTACGTCGTGGTGTCCGTAGACGAGGACCGTGGGTGCCTGCGGGTCGTCGGAGGGCCATTCCGCGAAGACGGCGGGGGCGCCGAGTGTCGCCCAGACCTCGCAGGTCGGGAAGCCGGTCTCCTGGAGTTTGGCGGCGAGCCAGTCGGCGCTGCGCCGTACGTCCGCGGCGTGTTCGGGCTGGGCCGACACGGACGGGATGCGCAGCCACTCGGCGAGGTCGTCGAGGAAGGCGGCGCGGTGCTGCTCGATGTACGCGCGGACGGCGCTGTCCGGAGTCTTGCTCATGGTCACGAGCCTAGCCGTCCACGCGCGCGTGCTGGTCCGGCGGTTCCTCGGGGACCCCATCGGGTGGTTCTTCGAGGAGGAGCCGCTCCAGTGCGGTCCGGTCGGGCAGGATCCCGGGGCGTACGACCTCGCCGCTGCGCACGTACAGGAAGGCGGCCTGTACGGATTCCAGGGGTACGCCGTGCTGCTCGGCCCAGGCGAGCCGGTAGAGGGCGAGCTGGAGGGGATCGGCGTTGCGGGCGCGGTTGGTCTTCCAGTCGACGATCTCGTACGTCGTCCCGTCGTCGTCTTCTTCTTTGTAGACGGCGTCGATGCGGCCCCGTACGACGCGTCCGGCGATCGCGAGCTGGAAGGGGGCCTCGACGCGGTAGGGGGTGCGGTGGGCGTACGGGGTGCGTTCGAAGGCCTCCTTGAGGGCTTTCAGGTCGCGTTCGTCGGCGATCTCGGCCTCGCTGCCGGGCAGTTCCTCCGGTTCCAGCATCGGCAGTCGCAGCTCTTCGAAGCGGGCCTCGACCCAGGCGTGGAAGCGGGTGCCGCGGCGGGCGGCCGGCTGGGGCGGGCGCGGCATGGGGCGCGCCAGTTCCTGTGCGAAGGCGTCCGGGTCGGCGGCCAGGCGCAGCAGCTGGGAGGCGGTCAGGGAGGCCGGCAGGATGACGTCTGTGACGCTTTCGCGTGCGCGCAGGAGCTCTCCGGTGAGGGCGTCCAGGTCGCGGTCCCAGGAGGCGATTGTGCGGGCTTCCTCCGGGGTGAGGTGCCTGGTCTCGGAGGCGGGGCGCGGCGTCTCCGGAGGGTGCGGGCGCGCGTCCGGGGAACGGGTGGGGGGCGCGTCCGGGGAACGGGTGGGGGGCGCGTCCGGGGACGGGGTGGGGTGGGGAACCCTGGGACGGTTCGTGGTCCACGAGTCCCAGTTCCCCTGGGCTGCCTCGTCTGTGAAATCGGTCTCTTCGTAGGGGTCCTCCCCGTAGGGGGGCTCGTCGTAAGGCGGTGCGTCATAGGGCGGTTCGTCGTAAGGCGGTTCGTCGTCCTCGGGCGGCGGCCAGTCCGGGTCGTCGTACGGCTCCGGGGTGTCGTGGGACGAGGGGTGGGCCGTCTCGTGGGAGTGGCCGGACTCCAGGTGGGCCAGGACCGTCTGTGCGGCCGCGCGTCGGCGGGCCATGGCTGCGTCGTCGAGCGGGAGGGGCCAGGCGTGGTCGCCGCCTGCCTCGTGCAACGCGGGGTTCTCCTCGGCCTCCTCGGGTTCGTCCGCCCAGGCTTCGATCTCGCCGTGCCCGGCCTCGCAGTGCTCGTACAGGGACCGCAGGAAGTCCGAGGGGCCGCGGGGCTTCTTCTGGGAGGGGCCCCACCAGTGGCCCGAGCCGAGCAGCAGGGAGCGGGGGCGGGTGAACGTGACGTAGCCGAGGCGGAGTTCCTCGGTGTGCTGGTGCTCCTTCATGGCCTCGTGGAAGGCCTTCATGCTGCGGGAGTCCCAGGCTCCGATGTCCGGCAGGGTGTCGGCGTCGCCGCGGAGTTCGTGCGGCAGGACCTTGCCCTGTGCGGTCCATTTCTCGCGGCCCTGGCTGCTGGGGAAGGTGCCGGTGACGAGGCCGGGGACCGCTACGACGTCCCACTCCAGGCCCTTGGACTTGTGCGCGGTGAGCACCTTGACGGTGTTCTCGCCGCCCGGCAGGGCGTTGTCGAGACCCTTCTCGTACTGGGCGGCGGTGCGCAGGAAGCCGAGGAAGGCGAGGAGGGTGGCCTCGCCGTCGTTGGCGGCGAAGGACGCGGCGATGTCCAGGAAGTTGGAGAGGGTCTCGCGGCGGCGGGCGGCCAGGGCGTGCGGGGACGCGGAGAGCTCCACCTCCAGGCCGGTGGTGGCGAGGACCCGGTGCAGGACGTCCATGAGGGGGTCGGAGAGCGAGCGGCGCAGGTCGCGCAGTTCGGTGGCGAGCCGTGCGAACCGTACGCGGGCGTCGGCGGAGAAGGGCAGGCCGTCGTCGTCCCCGTGGCCTCCGAGGGGTGTCTCCAGGAATGTGTCGAGGGCGTCCGCGAGCGAGATGATCTCGGCCGGGTCGATGCCCTCGACGGCGGCGGCGAGCCGCCGGTCGGGGTCGTCGTCGGCCCCCACGCGCGCGTGCGACACGAGAAGGCGTGCCCTGCGTCCCAGGAGGGCGAGGTCGCGGGCGCCGATGCGCCAGCGGGGGCCGGTGAGCAGGCGGACCAGCGAGGCGTTGGCGCCCGGGTCCTGGAGGACCTCGCAGACGGCGACCAGGTCGGCGACCTCGGGGAGGTGCAGCAGCCCGGAGAGGCCGACGACCTCCACGGGGATGTCGCGGGCCACGAGGGCGCCCTGGATCTCGGCGAAGTCGGTCGCGGTGCGGCACAGGACGGCGATCTCCCCCGGCGCCTTTCCGGTGCGCACGAGATGGGCGATGGAGTCGGCGAGCCAGTCCATCTCCTCGGCGTGGGTGCGCAGCAGGGCGCAGCGCACCATGCCGTCCCGCTCGGCGCCCGGGGCGGGGCGGAGGGCCTCCACGCCCGCGTGCAGGGCACGCAGGGGCTCGGCGAGGCCGTTGGCGAGGTCGAGGAGGCGGCCGCCGCTGCGGCGGTTCTCGCTGAGCGACTGGCGGGTCGCGGGGCGGCCGTCGGCGTGGGCGAAGTGCTCGGGGAAGTCGTCGAGGTTGGCGACGGAGGCGCCGCGCCAGCCGTAGATCGCCTGGCAGGGGTCGCCGACGGCGGTCACCGGGTGGCCCGTGCCGCTGCCGAACAGGCCCGCCAGGAGGATGCGCTGGGCCACGGAGGTGTCCTGGTACTCGTCGAGCAGGACCACTCGGAACTCGTCGCGCAGGATGCCGCCGACCTCGGGGCGGGTGCTGGCGAGGGTCGCGGAGAGGGCGATCTGGTCGCCGAAGTCGAGGAGGTCGCGCTCGCGTTTGGCGGCCCTGTAGCGGCTCACCAGTTCAGCCAGTTCACGCCGGGCGGCGGCCGTCTCGGGGACCTTGCGCAGGTCGGCGTTGGTGAGCTTGACGCTCTCCAGGTCGCGCAGCAGTGCGGCGTCGTGGGCCCGCAGGTCCCGGGGGTGTACGAGGTGTTCGGCGAGCTCGGCATCGAGCGTGAGGAGGTCGCTGACGAGGTCGGGGAAGGAGCGGGTGAGCGCGGGGTAGGGCCCGGGTGCCTCGCGCAGGACACGTGCGGCGAGCTGGTAGCGGGTCGCGTCGGCGAGGAGACGCGCGGTGGGTTCGAGCCCGATGCGCAGTCCGTGGTCGGTCAGCAGGCGGCCCGCGAAGGCGTGGTAGGTGGAGATGACCGGCTCGCCGGGCGGGTTGTCCGGATCGATCACGTCAGGGTCGGTGACGCCCGCCTTGATGAGGGCTTTCCGTACGCGCTCGGCGAGTTCGCCCGCCGCCTTGTTGGTGAAGGTCAGGCCGAGGACCTGCTCGGGGGCGACCTGTCCGGTGCCGACCAGCCACACCACGCGCGCGGCCATCACCGTGGTCTTGCCGGATCCGGCACCGGCCACGATCACCTGCGGGGCGGGCGGTGCGGTGATGCAGGCCGTCTGCTCCGGGGTGAACGGGATGCCGAGGAGCTCCTTGAGCTGCTCGGGATCAGAGATACGGGCTGGCACGTCAGAGAGGCTAGCCGCGCCCACTGACAGCCGGTGCCGAATCGGTGGCCGGGCCGGAGGATGCGCTGGTCAGCACGCGTGGTGCCGTACGTCACTTCACGTACGGCGGGAGCCCCACGAACGGCGGAACCTCTGCTACTGCGGATGTCCGCACCCACCCTCCGGGGCCCGCGCCCTGTCACTCGGCCGTGGCCGTTACTCGACCGCGCCCATCACCCGACCAGGCCTCTCACTCGACCACGTGCCGCCCTTCCGGCCGCGCGCTGCACGAGGCGCGGAACGCGCAGTGGGTGCAGTGCTGTCCGGTCGTCGGTGTGAACCGTTCGTCGAGGACCTTGCCCGCCGCGGTGGCGAGGAGGTCGCCGACCCACTCCCCCTCCAGCGGCTTCTGGGCCTGCACCTTGGGCAGGGTCTCGCCGCCGTCCTTCTTGGGGGCGCCCTGGCGGAGTTGGACGAGTTCGGCACCGCCCGAGTCGGGGCGTTCGCCCTCGAAGGCCTCGTCGACCGCGCCTTCGCGGACGGCGAGCTGGTAGACGGCGAGCTGCGGGTGGTGGGCCACGTCGGCCGCGCTCGGTGCCTGTTTGCCGGTCTTGAAGTCGACCACGTAGGCGCGGCCTTCGGCGTCCTGCTCGACGCGGTCCATGGAGCCGCGGATGCGTACTTCGTAGGAGCCCGCTTCGAGGGTGACGTCGAAGTCGTGCTCGCTCGCCACCGGCACGCGGCCCGCGCGGGCCCCGTTGGAATCGACGTGCCACTTCAGGAAGCGTTCGAGCGCCACGCGCGCGTGCTCCTTCTCCTGCGCCGACTTCCAGGGCGCGTCGAAGGCGAGCGCGTCCCACACGGAGTCGAGGCGCTCCATGAGGACGGCGAGGTCCGCGGGGGTGCGGCCGGAGGCGACCTCGTCGGCCAGGACGTGCACCACGTTGCCGAAGCCCTGGGCGACGGTCGCGGGGGCGTCGGCCTTCACCTCGCGGCCCAGGAACCACTGCAGGGCGCAGGTGTTGGCGAGCTGGTCGAGGGCGCTCCCGGACAGCACCACGGGATGGTCGCGGTCGCGCAGCGGCACCTTGCTCTCGGTCGGCTCGTACATGCCCCACCAACGGTACGGGTGCGCGGACGGCACGAGGGGGCGGCCGTCCTCGTCACCGAGCGCGGCGAGTCTGGCCAGCCGGCGGGCGGCGGCCTCCCTGAGGCGGTCCGAGACGCGTGGGTCGACCGTGGTGGCGCGCAGTTCGGCGACGAGCGCGGCGACGGACAGGGGGCGGCGGGGACGGCCCGTCGTGTCCTTGGGCTCCACGCCGAGTTCGGTGAGGAAGCGCGATGGCTGGTCTCCGTCGTCGGCCGGGGCCTTCACGGCGGTGACGACGAGGCGCTCACGCGCGCGCGTGGCGGCCACATAGAACAAACGGCGCTCTTCGGAGAGGAGTGCTCCGGGGGTCAGCGGCTCCGCGAGGCCGTCGCGTCCGATGCGGTCGGCCTCCAGGAGGGAGCCGCGGCGGCGCAGGTCGGGCCACAGACCCTCCTGGACACCCGCGACGACCACGAGGCGCCACTCCAGGCCCTTGGAGCGGTGTGCGGTCATCAGACGTACGGCGTCAGGGCGTACGGCCCTGCGAGTTAGGGTGTCGGCCGCGATGTCCTCGGCGTCGATCTCCTCCAGGAAGTTGAGGGCGCCGCGGCCTCCGGTGCGTTCCTCCGCGCGGGACGCGGTGGCGAACAGCGCGCACACGGCGTCGAGGTCGCGGTCCGCGTTGCGGCTGGCCGCGCCGCCGCGCCGGGCGGCCCGTTCCAGGCGCTGCGGCCACGGCGTGCCGTCCCACAGCTCCCAGAGCGCCTCCTCCGCCGTACCGCCGCCCGCGAGGCGCTCCCGTGCCTTCCGCAGCAGGGCGCCCAGACGCTGGGCTCCACGCGCGTACGACGGGTCGTGGGCGACCAGCCGCTCGGGCTCGGCCAGCGCCCGCGCCAGCAACTCGTCGGAGGGCGGCGGCACATGGTTGCCGGCGGCGCGCTCCTCCTCGCGCAGGGCGCGGCCCAGGCGGCGCAGATCGGCGGCGTCCATGCCGGCCAGCGGGGACGCGAGGAGGCTGAGCGCGGTCTCTGTGTCGAGCCAGGGCCTGTCGGGTGGGGGCGCTTCCGGCGCGGGTTCCTCGGAGGGGCCGGCGGCGCCATCGGGCTCCTCGTCAGGCGCGCCTGCTGCTTCGGCCGGTGCGCCGGCACCTTCGGAAGGTGTGTCCTGGTGGTCCGCGTCCGCGGGTTCATCCACCTCGGCTCGTACGCCCTCGTCGGGACGCGCATCGTCGTCAGCCCGTACGCCCTCGTCGGGACACACACCGTCGTCGGCCCGTACGTCTTCGTCAGCCCGTACGTCCTCATCGTCCTGTGGGTCTGCCGCCGCGCCCACAGTCCCCGTGTTCTCCGCCGTACCCGCGGTTCCCGAGCTCTCCGCCGCCGCCACCGCCCTGAGCGCCGTCAGGAGCGGTGACACCGCTGGTTCGTGCCGCAACGCCAGGTCGTCACCGTCGATGTCGAGGGGGACGCCGGCCGCGGTGAGGGTGCGGCGGATCGTCGGGATGGTGCGGGAGCCCGCGCGCACCAGGATGGCCATCTCGTTCCAGGGGACGCCGTCCTCCAGGTGGGCGCGGCGCAGGATGTCCGCGATGTTGTCCAGCTCGGTGCCGGGCGTCGGGTAGGTGTGGACCTCGACGCTGCCGCCGTCCCGTACGGGGGCCAACTCCCTGTGGGCGCGGACTTTCTCCGCGGGGAGGCGGGTCAGGGGCATGCGCTGGGTCAGCAGCCGGGTGGCCGCCAGGAGGCCGGCGCCGGACCTGCGTGAGGTCCTCAGGACCTCCATCGGTGCCGATGTACCGTCCGCGCGCGGGAAGGCCTCCGGGAACTGGAGGATGCCGTTCACGTCGGCGCCCCGGAATGTGTAGATCGACTGGTCGGGGTCGCCGAAGGCCACGAGGGTGCGGCCGCCGCCCGCGAGTGCGTGCAGCAGCCGTACCTGTGCCGGATCGGTGTCCTGGTACTCGTCCACGAGGACGGCGTCGTACTGGGCGGCGAGGCGCTCGGCGACCTCGGGGCGCCGGGCGAGCAGCACCGCGCGGTGCACCAGTTCCGCGTAGTCGAGGACTCCTTGCATGTCGAGGACGTCGAGGTACTCGGCGAGGAAGGCGGAGGCGGCGAGCCAGTCGGGGCGGCCGATGCGCCGCGCGAAGGCCTGGAGGGCGTCAGGGCCGAGGCCCAGTTCGCGGCTGCGGGCGAGGACCGCGCGGACCTCGTCGGCGAAGCCGCGCGTGGTGAGGCAGGCGCGGAGCTCGTCCGGCCAGCGCACATGGGCGAGGCCGAGCCGCTCCAGGCCGGGCTGGCCCGCGAGCAGTTCCCGTACCGCCACGTCCTGTTCGGGGCCGGAGAGCAGCCGCAGCGGCTCCACGAACAGGTCGCTGTCCTGGTGGGCGCGGACGAGGGCGTAGCAGAAGGAGTGGAAGGTCGTCGCCTGGGGCGCGCGGGCCGCTCCTATGCGCAGCGCCATGCGGTCGCGCAGTTCCACGGCGGCCTTGCGGCTGAATGTGAGCACCAGGATCCGCTCGGGGTCCGCGCCGCGTGCGATCCGCGCCGCGACGGACTCCACGAGTGTGGTCGTCTTGCCGGTGCCCGGACCTGCGAGGACGAGCAGCGGGCCGTGCTCGTGGTCAACCGCCGCGCGCTGCCCTGCGTCCAGCAGAGGGGGAGCCACCCTGGCCGGCGGGGTACGCACCAGTCGGTAAGCGCCACGGGCCCCCTGTCGCCCCTGGGGGTGCGACAGGCGCCTGGTGGAGGAAGAGGAGCTCACGTGGTTCGCCGGTCCTGGTGGGTGTGCTTGGGTCTGTCTCTGTCGACGCGGAACGCCGTCATTCAGGGGTGGTGCTGGGGCGACGGATGGAGGGACCCTCGTGCGTTGAGGGCGGTGGCCGCGGGATGAACGGGGTGCGCGCCGTCGACGCTACGCCGGTGAATGTGGTGGAAGCAGCGCTTCCTCTTGTTCCCACCAGGCACACACGTCACCCGCCTCACGAACGTACGCCATGTCACGGACGTGCCCCGCTTCCCCCGTACGGGCCACCGCCACCCCTCCTGACAGCTCGATGCCGGATGCTGTCAGGTGTGACCCTCCGTGCGCCCGCCGCCGTCCCACCGGGCCTGTTTCATGTCGACCCGCGGGAGATGGCCCTCGGAGGCCCTGCTCGCCTCCTTCAGGGGCGTGCCCTCGGCGCGGTAGTGCCCCAGTGCCTCCAGCTCGTGGCCGGGGAGCAGCTTGCCGTCCGCGCGTATGACCCGCCACCAGGGAACCGCTCCTCCGTAGAGGGCCATGACGCGGCCGACCTGTCGGGGCCCGCCCTCCTCCAGCCATTCGGCGACATCTCCGTACGTCATGACACGCCCGGGCGGGATCTGCTCGGCGACGTCGAGGACCCGCTCCGCGTACTCCGGCAGGGCGTCCGCCGGAAGGCTCTGCTCGCTCATCCGGCCCATCCTGCCCCAGAGCACCGACAATGTGACGTGGTGGCGACTGTGCGTATCCCTCGCCCCGGAGCAGCGCTTGGGGCAGACTGTGCGACCCCGCATTGCACCCTGATGCCCCCCTGTGTCGGCGGGGCATGCCACCATCGTGCGGGCGGTTACTGGTGATACGAGATCAAGAAGAGACGATGAAACAGCAGGGTGTGCACCCCGAAGACGCGGAGGGCACCTCTGAGGTTTCGTCGCGCCCGGACACCGGCGACGACTCGGACGAGCGCGCTGCGAACGCGTCCGAGAAGGCCGATCTGACCAAGAAGACGGACCCCGACGGGCGAGCCGACGGGCAGGCGGACGCGCACAAGGAGAGGGGCGACGAGGCGGCGGACTGCGCCGACGACGCCCACAGCGAAGAGGTCGAGGGCGACGAACCGCTGCTCCCCGCGCGCGTGCACCGCCCTTCCGACCTGATGCGTCTCCTGGTGGGCGTGCTCGCGATCGCCTTGTTGATGGCGATCGCCGCGTTCGCGCACGGCACGACGTCGGGGCTGGCACAGGACATCAACAAGGGCACCGACGAGGCACCCGACCTGCTGATCAAGATCGCGGGGCTCGCGTCGAGCATCGCGATCCTGTTGGTGCCGGTCGCGTTCGCCATCGAGCGGCTGATCAAGCGCGACGGACTGCGCATCGCCGACGGTGTGCTGGCCGCGGTCCTCGCGCACGGTGTGACACTCGCCACCGACCTGTGGGTCGCCAAGGCGGCCCCGGACTCGATCCAGAAGGCACTCACACAGCCCTCCCCCGGCGACATCCACGCCCTCACCGACCCGGTGCACGGCTATCTCGCGCCGGTCATCGCGTACATGACGGCCGTCGGCATGTCGCGCCGGCCGCGCTGGCGCGCGGTGCTGTGGGTGGTGCTGATGCTCGACGCCTTCTCCATGCTCGTCACCGGCTACACGACCCCGTTCTCGATCATCCTGACCGTGCTGATCGGCTGGAGCGTGGCGTACGGGACGCTGTACGCGGTCGGCTCGCCGAACGTGCGGCCCACGGGGCGGACCCTGATGGCGGGCCTGCGGCACGTCGGCTTCCACCCGGTGAGCGCGGCCAGGGACGAGACTCCGGAGGCCCTGGACGGCGATCGTGGCCGCCGGTACTTCGTGACGCTCCAGGACGGTCCACCGCTGGACGTCACGGTCGTCGACCGCGAACAGCAGGCGCAGGGCTTCTTCTACCGCGTGTGGCGCCGTCTGACACTGCGCGGCATCACCACGCGCCGAAGCCTCCAGTCGCTGCGCCAGGCCCTGGAGCAGGAGGCCCTCCTCGCGTACGCGGCCATCGCGGCCGGAGCCAACGCGCCCAAACTGATCGCGACGTCCGAGCTCGGCCCCGACGCCGTGATGCTGGTCTACGAGCACACCGGTGGGCGCACGCTCGACTCGCTGCCGGACGAGGACATCACCGACGACCTGCTCCGGGACACGTGGCATCAGGTGCAGGCACTGCAGTCCCGGCGCATCGCGCACCGCAGGCTCGCCGGCGACGCGATCCTGGTGGATCGTTCCGGCACGGTGATCCTCACGGATCTGCGCAACGGCGAGATCGCGGCCGGTGAGCTGCTGCTGCGCATGGACGTCGCCCAGCTGGTGACCACGCTCGGCCTGCGGATCGGCGCGGAGCGCGCAGTGGCGTCGGCCGTCGGCGTCCTCGGCCCGGACGCGGTCGCGGACTGTCTGCCCATGCTGCAGCCCATCGCGCTCACCCGCTCCCACCGCGCGACGCTGCGGAAGCTGGCCCGGGAGCGGTCGGAGCGCGAGCGCGAGGCCGTCCTGGAAGCCTCCCGGCAGGCCAAGCTGGCCCGCGCCGAGGAGCACGAGCACACTCCCGAGGCGACCAGGCCCGTCCTGGAGAAGCCCGACAAGAAGGCCGTACGCGCCGAACAGCGGGCGGAGAAGCGCGCCATCGACGACGCCCTGGAGGAGGCGCGCGAGGAGGATCTGCTCACCCAGATCCGTCACCAGGTGCTCCTGATCAGGCCACAGGCACCGGTCGAACCGGCCCGCCTGGAACGCATCCGGCCGCGCACGCTGATCAGTTTCATCGCGGGAGCGTTCGGCGCGTACTTCCTGCTGACGCAGCTCACGCACATCGAGTTCGGCACGCTCTTCGACAACGCCGAGTGGGGCTGGGTCGCCGCCGCCGTGCTCTTCTCGATGCTGAGCTACTTCGCGGCGGCCATGAGCCTGCTGGGCTTCGTGCCCGAGCGGGTGCCGTTCATGCGGACCGTGGCCGCGCAGGTCGCCGGTTCCTTCGTGAAGATCGTGGCGCCCGCGGCGGTGGGCGGTGTCGCCCTCAACACGCGGTTCCTCCAGCGCGCGGGGGTACGGCCGGGGCTCGCGGTGGCGAGTGTCGGCGCGTCGCAGCTGTTCGGGCTCGGCTGCCACATCCTGATGCTGCTCTCCTTCGGCTATCTGACCGGTACCGAGAAGACCCCCTCCTTGTCGCCGTCCAGGACCGTCATCGCAGGTCTGCTGACCGTCGCCGTCCTCGTCCTCGTGGTGACGTCGGTGCCGTTCCTGCGAAAATTCGTCGTCACGCGCGTGAGGTCGCTTTTCGCGGGTGTCGTGCCGCGCATGCTGGATGTGCTGCAGCGGCCGCAGAAGCTCCTCACCGGCATCGGCGGCATGCTTCTCCTGACGGCCTGCTTCGTGATGTGCCTCGACGCGTCGGTCCGGGCGTTCGGGACCGAGGGCATGCCCTCACTGAGCATCGCCAGTGTCGCCGTGGTCTTCCTCGCCGGAAACGCGCTCGGCTCCGCCGCGCCGACCCCGGGTGGCGTGGGCGCGGTCGAGGCGACCCTGACGGTCGGTCTGATCGCCGTCGGGCTCCCCAGCGAGGTCGCGGCGCCCGCCGTCCTCCTGTACCGACTGCTCACGCTGTGGCTGCCCGTGCTGCCGGGGTGGCTCTTCTTCAACCACCTCACCCGCAAGGGCGCGCTCTGACCCCTGGGCCTGCCCCCCCTGAGCGGCCCCTGGGACACGAGAGCGCGCTCCACAGACGGGCGTCGGGGCTCTCACCCGCACGGCCCGTGCCCCGAGCGCCCCGCCCTGGGCGACCTCAGGATGGGGAGCATGCCGAACCCTTCCCCGCTCCGGGCCGCCGCCCTGACCGCCACCGCCGTTCTGCTGTCGGCGGCCCTCGCCGGCTGCGGCGGCGACGGTGACTCCAAGGACGAGGATCTGTCGGCGCAGAAGCTGAGCTGGCAGGACTGTCCTGAGCCCTCCGAGGCCGAGGGCGGCGGAGATGCCCCGTCACCCCTGCCGGACGGTGACACGTGGAAGTGCGCGACCCTCAAGGCGCCCCTCGACTGGGACAAGCCCAAAGGGGACACGATCGGGCTCGCGCTGATCCGCGCGGAGGCGAGCGGCGCCAAGGACAAGCGCATCGGCTCACTGATCTTCAACTTCGGCGGCCCGGGCGGCTCGGGCGTGACCACGCTCCCCTCGTTCGGCCAGGACTACGAGCAACTGCGCACCCGCTACGACCTGGTCAGCTTCGACCCCCGGGGCGTCGGCCGCAGCGCGGGCGTGAAGTGCGAGAACAACGAACAGCTCGACGAGTACTTCCAGCAGGACGCCACCCCCGACGACACGGCCGAACAGAAGACCCTCCTGGACAGCACCAAGGAGTTCAACGCGGCCTGCGAGAAGAACTCCGGCAAAACCCTCCCGTACGTACGCACCACCGACGCGGCCCGCGACATGGACCTGATGCGGCAGGTCCTCGGCGACGACAAGCTGCACTACTTCGGCATCTCGTACGGCACGGAACTGGGCGGCGTGTACGCCCACTTGTTCCCCAAGAAGGTGGGGCGGGCCGTCTTCGACGCGGTCGTGGACCCGACACAGAACTCGGAACAGGGGTCGCTCGGGCAGGCCAAGGGCTTCCAGCTCGCACTCGACAACTTCGCCGAGGACTGCACGTCGAAGACGGAGGACTGCCCGCTCGGCGACAGCGCCCAGGACGTCAAGGACCGGATCGCCGAACTGCTCACGGACCTCGACAGCAGGCCCATCCCGGGCGTCTTCCCCCGGCAGCTGACCCAGACCGCCGCCATCAGCGGTATCGCGCAGTCCCTGTACTCGCAGGACTTCTGGGAGTACCTGACCGAGGGACTCCAGCAGGCGTACGACGGTGACGGCAGGGTGCTGATGCTGCTGGCCGACTCGATGAACGGGCGAAACCAGGACGGCGAGTACAGCAACCTCGCCGCCGCCAACGTCTCCATCAACTGCGCCGACGACAAGCCCCGCTACACCACCGCCGACGTGCAGACGAGGCTTCCGGAGTTCCGCAAGGCCTCGCCCCTGTTCGGCGACTATCTGGCGTGGGGCCTGGTCGGCTGCACCGACTGGGCCGTGGCGGGCGCCGCCGACCACCCTGACGTGAGCGCGCCGGGCTCGGCGCCGATCCTCGTGGTCGGCAACACCGGCGACCCGGCGACGCCGTACGAGGGCGCCCGCAAGATGGTGGACTCGCTGGGCGAGGGCGTCGGGGTGGAGCTGACGTACAAGGGCCAGGGGCATGGGTCGTACGACAGCGGAAACAAGTGCGTGCGCGATGCCGTGAACGGCTACCTGCTGAACGGCAAGGTCCCGCCGACCGGCCAGGTCTGCTCGTGAAATAGCAGGTCAGACGGTTATCCACAGGGCTTCACGGCGCTCGCGGCCATCTGCCTACTATTGCCTGACTGTCATCCGCGACATCCGGCGGACGACGCCCGCGAGGGGGGAAGTGTTCATGGCGCGTATCGCACGGTGGACGGCTGTGGCCGCCGCCGCGTTGCTGGTGGCCGGCTGCAGCGGCTCGTCCGGGAGCGACGGGGACGGGAGCAGGGACGACGGAAGGCCGCCTGCCGCGGCGCCCTCCGACACCACTGGGCTGCCCGCTTCCCTCACTTCGCAGAAGCTCGACTGGGACGGCTGCAAGGCCACGGAGACCGGCCCCGCGCCGGGCGGCGACTGGCGGTGCGCGACGCTCAAGGTGCCACTGGACTGGTCGAAGCCGACTGGCGAGACCATCGGCATAGCGCTGATCCGCAGCGAGTCGAGCGGCTCCTCGGACGAGCGCATCGGCTCGCTGCTGTTCAACTTCGGCGGCCCGGGCGGCTCGGGCGTCGACTATCTGCCGCCGTACGGGCCCACGTTCGCCGAGCTCCACAAGCGGTACGACCTGGTGAGCTGGGACCCGCGCGGCGTCGCGGCCAGCGAGGGCGTGCGCTGCCGCGACAACAAGGAGATCCAGACGGCCGAGTCGGTCGACACCACGCCGGACACCTCCGCCGAGGAGACCACGTTCCTCAAGGACGCGGCCGACTTCGGCAAGGGCTGCCAGGAGTCGGCGGGCAAGCTCATGGAGCACGTCTCGACCACCGACACGGCCCGGGACATGGACCTGATGCGCCATGTCCTCGGCGACCAGAAGATGCACTACTTCGGCATCTCGTACGGCACGGAACTGGGCGGCGTGTACGCCCACTTGTTCCCCAGGAACGTGGGGCGTCTGCTCCTCGACGCGGTCGTCGACCCGAGCGCCGGCACGGTGGGCCACGCCAAGAACCAGGCCAAGGGTTTCCAGCGCGCCCTGGAGGACTACCTCAAGTCGACGGGCCAGGACCCGCAGGAGGGCTCCCAGAAGATCGTGGACCTGCTGAAGCGGATCGACTCCGAACCGCTGTCGACGGCGAGTGGCCGCGACCTCACCCAGCAGCTGGCCCTCACGGGCGTCATCTACCCGCTCTACAGCAAGTCGTCCTGGCCCGCGCTCACCAGCGCGCTCGAAGCGGCCGAGGACGGCGACGGTACGGAACTGCTCGCGCAGGCCGACGGCTACAACGACCGTGACGCATCGGGCCGCTACGGCACGACGACGCATTCACAACGGGTCATATCGTGCTTGGACGACAAGGAGCGGCCGACGCCCGAGGAGGCGAAGGCGCTGCTCCCCGAGTTCCGGAAGATCTCGCCCGTCTTCGGCGATTCGATGGGCTGGGACACGGCGGGCTGGTGCCACGACTGGCCGGTGGCCGGCCAGCACGAGACGGCGGAGGTGAGCGCGCCCGGCGCGGAGCCCGTCCTGGTGGTGGGCAACACCGGCGACCCGGCGACGCCGTACGAGGGCGCCCGCAAGATGGCCGACGAGCTGGGCAAGGGCGTCGGTGTGCAGCTCACCTGGAAGGGCGAGGGACACGGGGCGTACGGCAGCGGGAGCGACTGTGTCGACAGCACGGTGAACGACTACCTGCTGGACGGGAAGGTGCCTCAGGACGGCAAGGTCTGCGAGTAGCGGCCCGGGCGGTCCCGACGGGAGCGATCCCGACCGGGGCAGCGAAAAGGGGCCCGGCACACCTGGTGCCGAGCCCCTCCTCCGAAGAAGGCGTACGCCTAGTACACCGGCTTCTCCGGCTCGATCTGGTTGACCCAGCCGATCACGCCGCCGCCCACGTGCACGGCGTCCGCGAAACCGGCCGACTTGAGGACCGCGAGGACCTCCGCGCTGCGGACACCCGTCTTGCAGTGCAGGACGATCTTCTTGTCCTGCGGAAGGGTCTCCAGAGCGGTGCCCATGAGGAACTCGTTCTTCGGGATCAGCTTGGCACCGGGGATCGAGACGATCTCGTACTCGTTGATCTCGCGGACGTCGATGATCTCGATGTTCTCGCCGTCGTCGATCCACTCCTTGAGCTGCTTGGGAGTGATCGTCGAGCCAGCGGCCGCCTCCTGGGCCTCCTCGGACACGACGCCGCAGAAGGCCTCGTAGTCGATGAGCTCGGTGACGGTGGGGTTCTCGCCGCACACCGCGCAGTTCGGGTCCTTGCGGACCTTGACCTGGCGGTACTGCATCTCCAGGGCGTCGTAGATCATCAGGCGGCCGAGGAGCGGCTCGCCGATGCCCGCGAGGAGCTTGATGGCCTCGTTGACCTGGATGGAACCGATGGACGCGCACAGCACACCCAGCACGCCGCCCTCGGCGCAGGAGGGAACCATGCCCGGCGGCGGGGGCTCCGGGTAGAGGCAGCGGTAGCAGGGGCCGTGCTCGGACCAGAAGACCGAGGCCTGGCCGTCGAAGCGGTAGATGGAGCCCCAGACGTACGGCTTGTTGAGCAGCACGCACGCGTCGTTGACCAGGTAGCGGGTCGCGAAGTTGTCCGTGCCGTCGACGATCAGGTCGTACTGGCTGAAGATGTCCATCACGTTCTCGGCTTCGAGCCGCTCTTCGTGAAGGACCACGTTCACGTAGGGGTTGATGCCCAGCACGCTGTCCCGGGCCGACTCGGCCTTGGAGCGGCCGATGTCCGCCTGGCTGTGGATGATCTGGCGCTGCAGGTTCGACTCGTCGACCTCGTCGAACTCCACGATGCCGAGCGTGCCCACGCCGGCGGCGGCCAGGTACATCAGCGCCGGCGAGCCCAGGCCGCCGGCGCCCACACAGAGCACCTTGGCGTTCTTCAGCCGCTTCTGCCCGTCCATGCCCACGTCGGGGATGATCAGGTGGCGGGAGTACCTGCGGACCTCGTCTACGGTGAGCTCAGCAGCTGGCTCGACCAGGGGTGGCAGCGACACGGGGACTCCGTTGGTCGGTCAATCACTACAGTTGTTCTCCCCGTAACACTGCCACGCCCTTCTTCATTCCGAGACACCCGTTCCGATCCGCGAGACGATTTCGTCCCAGTAGCCGGGCATGCTCTCCCAGGGGTCGGCCGAACCCCCGCGATCCGTGCGGTCGGTGAAGTAGATCGTCGAGGCGCCCTGCCAGCGGGCGATGCGCAGTGCCTCGTCGAGATGGCCGCGGGGCACGCTGTGCACGAAGTGGCAGAAGCGCTCAGGCGGGTACTCGGCGGTCCACTCGGCCACCTGCGACCAGCGGTAATCGCTCCAGGGCCCGGTGAAGGTCACCAACTGGTCGGCGGCCTCGGCATATCCGGGATACGGGTGGGTGCCGTGACCGAGGACGATGTGGCCCTGGTGCCCCTCGCCGAAGAGCGCCCGCAGGGTGGTGGCCGTGCGACGGATCTCGGGCAGCGCTGTCCGCTCCGTGGGACAGCGGTCCAGGAGGAAGCCGTCGACCTGGTACCAGTCGCGATAGCGGTTCGCGTCGGAGACGAGCTCACCGAAGGCTCGTGCGCCGTACGTCACATCCAGGTGGCCCAGGACGCGGACGCCCGCGTTGCGCAGGCGTCCGGCCGCCTCCAGACAGCGGGGGTCGGGGCGGGTGCCGGGGCCGTCGGCGACGTTCAGGACGACCCAGTGCAAGGGGGTTCCGGGGCGGGTGAGTTCGCCCCATTCGACCGGGGCGACAAGGGGGTGCGCATAGCCGGGGATACCGAAGCCGGCCCGTAAGTCGGTGCTCGCGGTGCCCGTTGCGGTGCTGGTCAGATGCGGCATGCCGCCTCCATCCAGATGTCGGCGAGGGATTCCTCGAGGTTGATCCGGGGGCGCCAGCCGAGCCGGTCGCGTGCGGTGCGCACGTCGGCCTGCTGCCAGCTGCCACAGCCGTCCGGGTAGGGGTAGGCGGCCGGGGCCGTGTGCTCCGTCTCGGAGCGGGGGTGGCCGATGGATGGCCTGACCGGGACGGGCGGTCCGTCGAGTTCGTGCAGGGCACCGCCGTAGCCGGCGACGCGTGCGAGGACGGAGGCGGCGTCGCGGAGGCGTACGGCACGACCGGATCCGATGTTGATGACGCCCTGTGCGGCGGAGAGGGAGGCGGCATGGACGGCACGGGCGACGTCGCGTACGTCGATGAAGTCGCGTTGGACGCCGAGGCCACCGAGTTTGAGTTCGCCGTCGCCGGACTGCATGGCGCGGCGCATGGCCTCGGCGAGGCGGCCGAGGGGAGAGCCGGCCGGGGTGCCGGGTCCGGCGGGCGAGAACACCCGCAGGACGACGGCGTCGAGGCCGGACCCGAGGACCAGTTCGGTGGCGGCGAGCTTGCTGACGCCGTACGGGCCGCCGGGGCGGGGCACGGCGTCCTCGGCCGTGGAGGAGCCGGGCTGGCTGGGGCCGTACTCCGCGCCGCAGCCGATCTGTACGAGGCGCGCTCCGCAGCCGCTGCGGCGCAGGGCTTCGCAGACGGTGGCGACGGCGACGGTGTTGTGCCGGGTCAGCTCGCGGGCGCCGCCGCGGGTGGCTCCGGCGCAGTTGACGACGACGCCGGGGTGCACCGCGTCCAGGAAGCGGGTGAGCGCTCCCGGGCTGCCGCTGGCGAGGTCGAAGCGCACGTCCGCGTCGTCGCCCCGGCCGAGCGCGGTGAGCTGCACGGCGGGGTCGGCGAGGAGGCGGTCGGCGACGAACCGGCCCAGGTATCCGTTGGCTCCGATCAGCAGCACCCTCATCGGGCGGCTCCCGGGGCGGATTCTCCGATGCGGAGGGTGATCATCTGGCGTTCTCCTTCAGGGTGTTGCCGTGGGTCGTGCGGAAGGCCCGCGGTGTCGGCCCCGCGGGAAGGGCGCTCGGCACGGAGGCCGGGCGCCGGGGGCGGTTCACGGCGTCTCTCCGTGTGCCGCGTGGGCCGAGGCCCGGGTGAGGGTCCTGGTCGCATGGATCAGGAGGACGAGTGCCGCGCCCCCGCACACGAGGGCGGGGACGGATCCCGGCCCCCAGGCGGCGGCCGCGGTCTCGACGGGCCGGGCCAGCAGCGAGCAGCCGGGCAGGCGGCCGGCGAAGACGCTCACCAGTGCCAGCGCCTCGGCCGTGCCCGCGGCCGCGAGGATGACGGCGGGAGCGTGGGTGAAGCCGTGCACGGTGAGGAGCCGGGCGAGCAGCAGAAGCGCGCCGAGGGCACCGGCCGCGGCGTACGCGGGAGGCTCGCCCAGCCATGCCCCGCTGCCGACGAGCAGTCCGCCCAGGGCGCAGAGGAACAGTCCGAACACGCCCAGGAGCAGGGGCCTCACGGAGGAGGCGAACTCCTCCAGGCCCCGGCTGGTGGCGAGTCGGCGCCGGGCTCGTACGGCGAAGAGGTGGGCGCACCAGGTCGCCGGGACGACGGCGAGGGTGAGGGCGAGGACGGACGCGAGAGCTATCGGCCAGGGGCTGTCGGAGCCGCCGGTGGGCGGTCCGTCGGGGCCGCCCTCGATGCCCGCGGCGAGCAGGCCGTCGCCGAGAAGGGCGTAGGCGAGGAGCCCGCAGGTCCAGGCGCGCGTGGACGTGGTCGGGTGCCACGCGCGTGCGGCGCGCAGCGGGCCGCGGCGTACTGCCGCGCGCAGGCCCAGGGAGACGGCGAACACGCCCACGACGGCCACCGCGAGACGCGGCCGTCCCTCCGTGAGCCGGAGTCCGGTCACGGTCGCCGCGCACAGGGCGCCCGGCAGCAGGGTGAGCAGAGCCCAGTCGGCGCGCACCCGGAGGGTGTCCGGGGCCTCGGGCCGAGGGGCCGTGTCACCGGCGCGGGGCACGCGCGCGTACATCTCCTCGGCGAGCGAGAACACGTCCCGGTGCCGGAAGCGCGTGGCGGTCCGGTCGGTCACACCGTGTGCCTCCAGCCCCGCGGCGATCTCCAGCGGGTCCACCGCGCGCTCGCACAGCTCCCGGTGGCGGTGCATCAGGGCCTTCACGGGGTCGACGGCACCGCGCCGGGCGGAGGGTTTACGGTCCGCGGCAGCACCTCCCCCGGCGTAGGGGGGCGCCTCGCGGTCGGAGCCGGCCGGTTCGCTCCCGTAGGCGGAAGCCTCGCGGCCGGCGGAAGCGGCCTCGCCCGCGTGAGCCGACGGCTTCCGGCCGGAAGCCGGAGCCACGCCCGCACCCAAACCTCCACCGACACCGACACCGACACCGGCATCGACACCGGCACCGGCACCGGCACCGGAAGCGACATCCCACCCGAGCCGGGCATCCGCCACGCTCGACGCCTCGCGCCGGGCATCCGCCACCCTCGACTCCCCCAACTGCACGTCCACCACGCGGACTTCTCCAGGCTGGACGTCGACCACCCTCGTCTCGCCCACCTCGGCGTCCGGTGTCCCCGGCTCGTCGACGCCCATCAGCCGCGCCTCGGAGCTTGTGTCCCTTGCGTCCCACGCCCCGGGGCTTCCCGACGCCTGGGTGGCGTCCGCGCGCCCCGTCCGTCGCCGTCCGTTCACCACGCCCCCTCCCCTGCGGGCACGGGCTCGCCGGATGCGGCGCCCGAGGCGGACCCGAGCGGGACGCCCCGGACCGGCGGTCCCGCAGCCCATCCCGGACCGGGTCTGCCCGCGACCAGTCGGGTGCCGGAGTGGGCCCACCGCCCCGGCACATGGGCCTCGGCCGGTATGGCGAACGGCAGGGGCTCGCCCGAGGCGTCGACGACGACCCGCCGGACCGGACAGCGCGAGAGGATCTCCAGGTAAATGCCGTGAAATGCCGCGATGTTCTGCTCGACGGTGAACAGTTCGAGCGCACGCGCGCGTGCCGCCGCGCCGAGGCGCGCACGACGCTCCGGGTCGCGCAGCAGGGAGACGCACGCCTCGGCGAGCGCCCGCGGATTGCGCGGCGGCACCACGAGACCCGTACCGCCGATGACCTCCACGACCGCCCCGACATCGGTGGACACCGTGGCGCGTCCGCAGAACATCGCCTCGACGAGGCTGATCGGAAAGCCCTCGACGACGCTGGACAGGACGACGACGGCGCCCGCCTCGTACGCCTCCGGGAGGGTCGGTACCTCCGGTCCCCCGATCTCCTCGAAGGAGACGGGGTTGTCGCCGACGGTGTGCACGCCGTCCGCCTCGTCGGGGAAGAGCTGCGCGGCCAGGGCCTTGCAGTGCGCCAGATAGGTCGCGCCCTCCAGCCCCTCGGCCGGCGCGCCGACAATGCGCAACCGCGTCTTCGGCTCGTCCTTGCGGATCTCCGCGAAGGCGTGCAGCAGCGAGATCAGGTCCTTGGCGGGCTCGATGCGCCCGACCCACACCAGGGTGTCCGCGTCGGCGGCCTCGGCGCTCTCGCCCACGTCCGAGAAGCGGGACGCCTCCATGCCGGGATAGACCGTACGGATCCTGGCGCGGTCGGCGCCGCAGCGCTCCTGCCAGCGGCGGGCGTGCGTGTTGCCGGGCGTGATGATCTCGGCCTGCCGGTACGCCTCGGCGGCGAGCCGGCCGTGGAACGCGGCGAGCAGCGCCCGCGCCGAGGACGAGGCCGCGCGGCCCTCCAGATCCTCCCGCGCACCCAGATAGTGCGCCCGCAGCTGCACGCCGTACTCGGTGACGAGCAGGGGCACGCCCGTGAAGTGCCGCGCCAGCAGCCCGGGCAGGGCCGCCGCGCCGCCGGACGTGGCGTGGCACAGGTCGACCGAGCCGAGCCCGTCGTCCTCGTACCAGTCGAGGGACAGCGGTCTCAGCGTGCGCTCCACCTGGGCGGCGACGGTGAGCAGATCCGGTACGCGTGCGCCACGTGCGGCACGAAGTGCGCCGGGCGCGCGGCAGGCGCGCTCCAAGGCGCGCACAGCGGTCTCGGAGCGCAGGGCGCCGACCAGTCCGCCCTCGTCCCGGGCGAGTTCCGCCAGCCCGTACAGCGCGCTGCCGAAACGGTCCGCCACACCCGCGGAAGCGCCTACAGAAGCGCCCGCGGAAGCACCCTCGGCCGCTCCGGCGGATCCGGCTGCCCCCTCGAACGCGGCGGATCCCACAGGCGCGTCCCCGGCGCACACGGCCGCCGCCAACTCCTCGTAACACTCGGCGAAGCGCCGCCGCGCCCGTCGCCCGTATCCGACGCCGTCGTCCTCGGCGGTCCACAGGGGTGCGGTGCGTACGCGGCTGACCTGGGGCGGGAGCTCGATCCAGCCCTCGTCCTCCTGTTGCTCACTGCGGCTGAGCGCGTAGATGTCGAACTCGTGCTGCCCGAGCCCGCGCACGAGCCGGTCGCACCAGAGCCTGGCATCACCGCTCACATACGGATAGCCACCCTCCGTAAGCAGTCCGATGCGCACGAGCGCACCCCCGATCTCCCGTATGGGGAGCCGCCGTTGACCCGGCGGCTCGCAGCGGGACGAACGTATGCGGACATGCCGGTGGTGCGATGGACGGTTGTCCATCGCACCACCAAAAGGGGTGAACGGTCGTAACTTTCCCGTGCGGGTCGCGTTCTGTCGCGCTAAGAGATCAACCGAACACGTTTCGTCATGTCACGGCCCGCCGGATTCCAGCGAAAGGCCGTCGGTTCCCAGGGAAAGTCGTCAGTTCCCGGGGAACGCCCAGGGGTTGGGCCGGCAGCGGATTCCGTCGTGGTCGAGGAACTTGGTCTGCTGCTGCATGACGGGGGCGAGCGCGCCGTCCACACTGCAGCTCACATGTCCGAAGCCGAGCCGATGACCGATCTCGTGGTTGATCAGCATCTGGCGGTACGCGTACATCTTGTCGCCGTACGTCTCGGAACCCTGGGCCCAGCGGTACGCGTTGATCATCACGCGTTCGGTGGAGGCCGAGTCACAGGAGACGTTGTCCTCGGTCGTGTCGAGGCCCGACTTGGCACACCAGAACGCCGTCGTCCCAGGACTTGCCAGGGTGATGACGAAGTCGGACTTCCCGGAGGAGACCCGCTCGAAGGTACGGCCGCCGTCGTGGGCCCAACTCCGGTCGTCGTTCAGGGTTTTCTGCACGGCCTCCGCGAAGAGCGCACCGTCGAGGCCGAGGCCCTTCTCGACGTCGACGCGGTAGGTGTACTTGCGCCCGGTCCCCGGCGCCTTGTCGAACCCGGAGATCGCGTCGAACTCCCCGGAGCCCTTGAGATCGGCCGCCAGGGGATACTTCTTCGCCATCTGCTGCGAGTACGACAGCGTGACCGCACCCGCGCCCGCGTCCCCATCCGCCGATGACGACGGGACCGGCCGGCTGTCGGTGCGCGACGCCGAGTCCTTGGCCTCCCGGTCGGCGCCACTCGCGGACTGCGGGCGTACGGAGTCATCCTCACGTCCGCTGATGACCTGTCCGGCCACGACGACGGCCAGGACGGTGGTGACTGCGGCGGCCGCGATGCCGGTGAAGGCCCGGCCCTTGCCTCCCCGGGCCTTCTCGGGCCGCGCATACGGGGGTTCCTGATCTCCCGGGGGCAGCTTGTGCCCGCCCGGAGCCACCTTGTGCTCGACCTCGTCGTCCCAGACGGTGACGGAGGCGTAAGGGTCCGAGCGAAGCGTCGCCGCGGCGGCCGAACGCGGCGCGAAGGGGTCGTCGCCCTGGTCGAAGGCGTCCACGTCGGCCTGCCTGGGGCCGCCGGCTCCCGACCGGGGCGGCGCGAACCGCTGCCGGGGAACCGTCGGGCCGGACCGGCCCTGCGGCAGGCCCTGACCTTGCCCGGGTCCGGGGCGTACCGCCCCGGGAGGCCCCTGCGGGGATCCCTGCGGCGCTCCGTACCCGACGCCCGCCCGCGGCCCGCCCCTCAACTCGCCCCACGCACCGCCGTTTTCGCGCTGCTCGGGATGCCCACCACGGGCCCGCGGTACACCGTGAGCGGGAGTGCCGTCGGGATAACGCGGCGTGCCATGGACCGGAGTCCCGTCGGGCAGCCGGGGAAAACCGTGCGCCGGTGTCCCGTCGGGCAACCGCGGAAAGCCGTGGGCAGGGGTGCCGTCCTGCGGCCGCGGAAAGCCGTGGGCAGGCGTGCCGCCCTGCGGCCGCGGAAAGCCGTGGGCGGGAGCGCCATCCTGGAAACGCGGAAACCCATGAGCGGGTGTTCCGTCCTGCATCCGCGGAAAGCCGTGCGCCGGAGTCCCGTCGGGGAGGCGCGGAAACCCGTACGCGGGCGTGCCGTCGGGAAGCCGCCCGGTGGGCGCTCCCCCACCGGCCGCTGCTCCCGCCGACGGGCCACCGGGGAACCGCGGAGGTCCCCCCGTCTGCGCGCCACCAGCGAATCCCGAGGCCCCGCCCGGGGCCCTGCCCGATCCCCTGCCCGGGGCTCCACCCGGAGGCATCCCGCCCCCTGACCGCGGAACTCCCTGCCCCGGTACGCCCTCAGGCCCGCGGGGTGCCCAGCCCTCGGGCAGCCGGGGCACGCCCTGGGTCGGCGTCCCGCCCGTCGGCGGCTGAGAAGGCTGCTGTCCGGCGGACCCCCGTCGGCGCCCGGTCCGATTCTTCTTCTCCGGCTCCGGTTCCGACCGGGCAGCTGGAACCACGTGTATGTCGGCGGTGTCGCCCTTGGGGGCCGGCCCGCGGCGGCTGTGACGTCCCACGTCCCGCCTCAGCTCCTCGCGCTGGTAGGGCCGGTATCGGCCAACTCGCCGGTGTCCGCGAGGAGTTCGCGGAAGGCCGTGGCCACGGTCTCCGGGTACTCCATCATCGCCACATGTCCCGCGTCAGGCAACGTCAGCAACCGCGAGTCGCGAAAGGCGCATGCCGCCCGCTGGGCCATACGGTACGAGACGAGCTGGTCGCGGCCTCCGTAGACGAGGAGCGTCGGCGCGAGCACCCGCTCGGCCTGGCGCCACAGTCCGTGCTGGCCACCCAGTGTGTACGCGTTCACGATGCCGCGTGCCGAGCGTGCCATGGCGTCCCAGAAGTAGGGGAGGGCGAGCCGCCGCTCCATCTCCTCGACCGCGTTGCGAAATCCCTCGGGCGTGACCATGCCGGGGTCGCCGTAACAGAGCGCCGTGACTCCCCGTACGCGCTGTTCGGCCGACCAGTCCTTGGTGAACCTGGTGAACAGACCCGCAACGCCGGGCAGGGCCAGCAGCGCCGTCGGCACCGCCGAGCGCTGCACCCGGATCTCCGGGAGCGCCGGGGAGACGAGGGTGAGCGTGCGGACGAGATCGGGCCGTACGGCCGCGACGCGCGTGGTGACCGCGCCGCCCAGCGAGTTCCCGAAGAGGTGCACGGGACCGCGCTCGGCCGCGTCGAGGAAGCGAATGACCGCGCGCGCGTGCCCGGTCACCGAGTAGTCGCCGTCGTCCGGCGGCGGCGAGTCGCCGAAGCCCGGCAGATCGACGGCCTCGCTTTCCACGAGGCCGTCCAGGAGGGGCATCAGCGCCGACCAGTTCTGCGAGGAACCGCCGAGACCGTGCACGTACAGCGCGGGCGGCAGACCCTCCCGCACCGGCGGTCTCGACCGGACCGTCAGCGTGATCCCGGGGAGCCCGACCGTGCGCAGCCGCTCCCCCGCGGCCACCCTGACGGTCCCGACCTTCGGAGCGACGGAAGTGGCCAGCACGGACGGCAGTTCGGTCGAAGACATGCGGCAATGTTACGAGACGATCACGCACTGGATCGTGTGTTCGCAGTCACAGGGCCCGGTGTCGCACGACGGGCGGGCGGGCGGACGGCGGCGCGATCGCATAGCGTCCCGATCTCGACTCTCATACGCTTCATAAACGAGGGCACTCGTTACTCGCACAAGAGCGCACTCGCACCCACTCGGGAAGAGGACACATGACCGTCGACCCCACCGACCCCGAGACCATCGAGGAATCCGACGACACCGAGATCGGTGTCGAGGCCCCCGAAGCCGACGCGGCCGAACAGCACGCGGACCTGGCACCCCGCCGCGACGAATCGCTGACCGATGCGGACAAGGACAGCGCCGATGAGGCGGACCTCGCGGAACAGGCGAGGGTCGTCGAACTCGACGAGGACGACTACCGCTGAGCCGAGGTGAGGCGAACCGGGACGAGGTCGGAGAAGACACGACCGCCCGGTATGCCCCTTCATGAAGGTTTATGCAGGGTTTTCACCGGCGTCCGGTCCGTGAAATTCTGCGCTCGCACCGCGCACACCACGGTTACCGAAAAGTACGATGGCCGCGCGGCGCTCACCGCAATGTGGACGATTTTGGGAGGCGGCGTGACAGCCATCGAGCAGACAGAGGCGGCGCGCCCGCGGGGCACACGCCTGCCGCGCCGTGCCCGACGCAACCAGCTCCTCGGCGCTGCCCAGGAAGTGTTTGTCGCGCAGGGATATCACGCGGCCGCGATGGACGACATCGCCGAACGTGCGGGCGTCAGCAAGCCGGTGCTCTACCAGCACTTCCCCGGCAAGCTCGACCTCTACCTCGCGCTGCTGGACCAGCACTGCGAGTCACTGCTGCAGGCCGTACGTGCCGCCCTGGCGTCCACCACGGACAACAAGCTGCGGGTGCGGGCGACCATGGACGCGTACTTCGCGTACGTGGAGGACGACGGCGGCGCGTTCCGCCTGGTCTTCGAGTCGGACCTGACGAACGAACCCGCGGTGCGCGAGCGGGTCGACAAGGTCACGTTCGAGTGTGCGGAGGCGATCTGCGAGGTCATCGCGGAGGACACCGGCCTGTCCAAGGCCGAGTCGATGCTGCTGGCCTCGGGTCTCGGCGGGCTCGCCCAGGTGGTGGCCCGCTCCTGGCTGCACAGCGACCGCAGCGTGCCGCGCGACCAGGCGGTGCAGCTGCTGACCTCGCTGGCATGGCGGGGCATCGCCGGTTTCCCGCTGCACGGCAGCGAGCACCACTGATCGCGGGGATCGCAGCACCACTGATCGCGGAGACCACAGAGGTCACCATGGGGGATCACCACTGACCGCCACTTTGTTCCCACCGGATGTTCGCTCCTGGCGTTCTCGGGCGGAGCATGTACGTCCCCTCACCGGGCTAATGTGTGCTGCGTACGGCGCGGACGAACGCGCACATCAGTGACCGTCGGAGGGACATAGCCGTGGAGGTCAAGATCGGCGTGCAGCACGCGCCCCGCGAGATCGTTCTGGAGAGCGGTCAGACCCCGGAAGAGGTCGAGCGCGCGGTGTCCGAGGCGCTGGCCGGCAAGTCGCAGCTGCTCAGCCTCGTGGACGACCACGGCCGCAAGGTCCTGGTCCCGGCGGACCGCCTCGCCTACGTGGAGCTCGGCGAGCCGACGACGCGCAAGGTGGGCTTCAGCGCGCTGTAAGGCGATGAGAAGGGGCTCGGCGGCAGTTGCCGCCGAGCCCCTTTTCCATGCTCTCGCCCCAGGTGTCCGTGCTTCACCGATGGAGCACAACTCGCTCACAGAGGAGGATTGCATTCCGCAGGTCACGGGTATGCAGGGCTACGACCGAAGTGCACACGGCCGTGCGGGAGGGACCCCCTGATGTTCTTGGAAGCGCTCGGCTCCGCGATCCTCGGTCTGGCACTGGCCTGGGCCGCCGCGTATCGCCTGCCGCACCGCCTGCCCGCTCGCCGCCTCGTCCTCGGGACAGGCATCGCGGGAGGCCTCTTCGGCGCCTTCCTCACCCACACCGCCCTGGGATCCGTCGGCTTCCTGCCCGTGATGCTCGGCGCGGTGGCAGTCGCGGCAGCATCCGTCTCCCTGCTCCTGCGCCCCGCGGGAAGACTGAGCCGCCACTCGGCAACGGTGTGAGCGACGATTCCGATTAGCTTTTGGGGACGCGGGGCTGTGACAAACGCGGCTCCGCCGCGTGGGCGCGCCCAGCCCCCACGCACCCGCGGAAATCAATCGAGCCCGGAAAACGAACCGGCGCCAAAAGGGCTACGCGGCCAGCCCCAGCGCAGCCATCCGCTTCGTGTGCGCCTCGGTGATCCGCGAGAACATCCGCCCCACCTCGGCGAGATCGAACCCGTCGGCAACCCCGCCGACGAGCATCGTCGACAAGGCGTCCCGGTCGGCAACCACCCGCTGGGACTGCGACAGCGCCTCGCCCATCAACCGCCGCGCCCACAGGGCGAGTCGACCGCCCACCCGCGGATCCGCGTCGATGGCGGCCCGCACCTTCTCGACGGCGAACGACGCGTGCCCGGTGTCGTCGAGCACGGCCAGTACGAGCCCCCGCGTATCGGAGTCGAGCCGCGCCGCGACCTCCCGGTAGAAGTCACTGGCGATGGAGTCGCCGACGTACGCCTTGACGAGCCCCTCCAGCCAGTCCGAGGGCGCCGTCTGCTTGTGGAAACCGTCGAGCGCGGCGACGAACGGCTCCATCGCCTGCGTCGGCTCCGCCCCGATCTCCGTGAGCCGGTCCCGCAGCTGCTCGAAGTGGTGGAACTCCGCCGACGCCATCTTCGCCAGCTCCGCCTTGTCCGCGAGCGTCGGCGCCAGCTTCGCGTCCTCCGCGAGGCGCTCGAACGCCGCCAGCTCCCCGTACGCCAGCGCTCCGATCAGGTCCACGACCGCGGCGCGGTACTGGGGGTCGACGGAGGCCTTGGCCCAGTCCTGGGCGGCGACTCCGGTGTGAGCGGCAGATGCGTCGGAAGCGTTGTCAGGCGTCGTCATGAAGCGCACAATAGCCCGCCCACCGTACGACGGAAGGCCCTGGTCAATCAGCGTGACGACGACTACGTGACCAAATCGGCCATCGCATATGCGCGATTCCGGGGTATGGTGGTAATGCGCTCGCTGAGTTGATCTACGTAACTCGACGGGCCGCACGAATGAGGATGCCCGGTCGGTGGCCCGATCGGCTCCGACCAGACAGCCCTCCATGTCGGTACGGCACATTGCGTACGACACCCGGAGGGAACCCTCAGCGGTACGAGAGCTCGAGCGTCGGCAGTGGTCCCATGCCACCCGGCCCGCTGGTCAAGAGCGGCCGACGTCCCCGGCACGGTCCCGACACGACCCCCGCGCTCGCCTCGCACCGCGTACACAGAAGAGGCAGCACCCTGACTACTTTCCGAGACCTCGGGATCCTTCCCGAGACTGCCGAGGCCCTTGAGGCGGTCGGCATCACGAGTCCCTTCCCCATCCAGGAGATGACGCTCCCCGTTGCCCTGACCGGCACCGACGTCATCGGCCAGGCCAAGACCGGCACCGGCAAGACGCTGGGCTTCGGCCTTCCGCTCCTGGAGCGCGTGACCGTTCCCGCGGACGTCGAGGCGGGCCGGGCCAAGCCCGAGCAGCTCACCGACGCCCCGCAGGCCCTCGTCGTCGTCCCGACACGCGAGCTGTGCACGCAGGTCACGAACGACCTGCTGACGGCCGGCAAGGTCCGCAACGTACGCGTTCTGGCCATCTACGGCGGCCGGGCGTACGAGCCGCAGGTCGAGGCTCTCAAGAAGGGCGTCGACGTGATCGTCGGCACCCCGGGCCGACTGCTGGACCTCGCGGGCCAGCGGAAGCTCGACCTCAAGCACATCAAGTCCCTCGTCCTCGACGAGGCCGACGAGATGCTCGACCTGGGCTTCCTGCCCGACGTCGAGAAGATCATCAACATGCTGCCGGCCCGCCGTCAGACGATGCTGTTCTCGGCGACCATGCCGGGCGCGGTCATCGGCCTCGCGCGCCGCTACATGTCGCAGCCCACGCACATCCGCGCCACGGCGCCGGACGACGAGGGCCAGACGGTCCGCAACACCAAGCAGTTCGTCTACCGCGCGCACAACATGGACAAGCCGGAGATGGTCTCGCGGATACTGCAGGCCGACGGCCGCGGTCTCGTGATGGTCTTCTGCCGCACCAAGCGGACGGCGGCGGACCTCGCCGACCAGCTGCAGCAGCGCGGTTTCGCCTCCGGCGCGGTCCACGGCGACCTCGGCCAGGGCGCCCGCGAGCAGGCGCTGCGCGCCTTCCGCAACGGCAAGGTGGACGTGCTCGTCTGCACCGACGTGGCCGCGCGCGGCATCGACGTCGAGGGCGTCACGCACGTCATCAACTACCAGTCCCCCGAGGACGAGAAGACGTACCTGCACCGCATCGGCCGTACGGGCCGCGCGGGTGCCAAGGGCATCGCGATCACCCTCGTCGACTGGGACGACATCCCGCGCTGGCAGCTCATCAACAAGGCGCTGGACCTCGGTCTGAGCGACCCGCCGGAGACGTACTCCACGTCCCCGCGCCTCTACGAAGAACTGAACATCCCGGCGGGCACCAAGGGCGTCCTGCCGCGTGGCGAGCGCACCCGCGCAGGTCTCTCGGCCGAGGCGGTCGAGGACCTCGGCGAGACCGGCGGGCGTGGCGCTCGCGGCCGCGGTGGCCGTTTCGGCGCCCCGGCGTCGGCCTCGGCCCCGGTCGCCGAGCGCGACCGCGAGCGCCCGGCTCGTACGCCGCGCCGCCGTCGCCGCACCCGCAACGGCACGCCGCTCGACGGCACGGAGCAGCAGACCACGCAGCAGACCGCCCCGGAGACCACTGAGTCGGCGTCGGCCGGCGCGGCCACGGAGCCGCGCACGCCGCGTCGCCGTCGTCGTACGCGTTCCGGTGGCGCGTCGGAGGCGGCCGAGACGGCCGTCGCCACGGCCGAGGGCACGGTGGCGGAGGCCGCCGAGCCGACCGCGTCGGCCGAGCCGGTCGCCACGGAGGCCAGGTCGCGCCGCCGTCGTACGCGCCGGACCGCGGAAGCCGCTCAGCCCGAGATCGCCGTGGTCGAGGAGGCCCCCGCGGCCCCCGTCGCCGAGGCGGTCGAGGTGTCCGAGCCGGCGTCCGAGACCAGGCCGCGCCGCCGGACCCGCAAGTCCGCCACGGCGACGACGACTGCCACGGCTGCCGAGACCGCGGTGGACACCGCCGAGGGCACGGTCGTCGAGGTGGCGGAGGTCGCCGAGACGAAGCCGCGCCGCCGTACTCGTAAGGCTGCCCAGGCCCCCGAGGTCGTGGTGGAAGCCGCTGTCGAACCGGTGGAGGCCGTCGAGGCCAAGCCGCGCCGCACCCGCAAGGCGACGACCACGGCCGCCGCGGAGGCCGCCCTGGACACCGCCGAGGCCGCGGAGGCCAAGCCGCGCCGCCGTACTCGTAAGGCCGCCCCGTCCGTCGAGGCCGTCGAAGCCGCCATCCCGGCCCAGGTGGCCGAGGAGGCCGAGGCCAAGCCGCGCCGCCGCACCCGTAAGGTCGCCACGGCCACCACGGTCGCGGAGACCGCTGCGGCCGCTCCGGTGGACGAGGCACCCGCCGCGGACGCCAAGCCGCGTCGGCGTACGCGCAAGGCCGCCGAGGTCGCGGTGGACACCGCCGAGGGCACGACGGCCGAGGCGCCGGCGGCCACGGCGACGAAGCCCCGCCGCACGCGCAAGACCGCGGCAGCCGCAGAGGCCGCCGTGGACACCGCGGAGGCGGCCGGCACGAAGCCGCGCCGCACCCGCAAGGTCGCGGTCGCCGAGGCCGACATCCCGGCCCAGGCCACCGAGGCCGCTGCGGTCGAGGCCCCGGTCAAGCCGCGCCGCACCCGCAAGACGGCGGCCGCGGCCACCGTCGCGGACGCGGCCGAGACCGCCCCCGAGGCCACTCCCCGCCGCCGTGCGCGGAAGACGGCAGCAGCCGCCGAGCCGACGGAGAGCTGACGCTCACACTCGACGGCCCGGTCCCTCTTCGGTGGGGCCGGGCCGTCGGCGTTTCCGGGCGGGGCGCGGGTCGTCGTCGGCGTTCCCTCACGCGCGATCGCGGGCGCGTTGTCTGCGTGCACGCACACAGTCACGGGCGGGCCTCATCGTCGGCGTTCCCACCCGCTGGTCGCGGTCGCGTCGCCGACGCTCCCGTGCACAGTCACGGGCCCGTCCTCGGCACTCCCCCACACAATCGCGGGCCCACCGTCGACACTCCCATGCACGATCGCGGGCTCATCCTCGGCACCCCCGTGCACAGCCACGGCCCCACCGACGGCACCCCGCACACGGTCACGGACCCGTGTGCCCGGCCCGTCGTCCCCCGGTCGCCGCCCGGCATGCCGTTCGAAAGGTTCCCCGGATAGCCTCCTCCTCATGAGCAGGCCCGCCACCTTCGTCCCGCCCCCCGGAACCCGCGCGTATCGGCTCGCCACCGCGCGCGGGGAGTTCGCCGTGATCGAGGCGGGCAGCCCCGAGAAGGGCACCGCACTCCTGCTGCCGGGGTTCACCGGCAGCAAGGAGGACTTCATCTCGCTGCACGAACCGCTGGCCGCGGCCGGGTACCGGACCGTCGCCGTGGACGGGCGGGGCCAGTACGAGTCGCCGGGCCCGACGGACGACGAAACGCCTTATGCCCAGGCCGAGTTGGCGCAGGACGTCCTCGCCCAGATCGACGCCCTCACCGACGGCGTGACCGGCGGCCCGCAGGAGCGCGTCCACCTCGTGGGCCACTCCTTCGGCGGACAGGTCGCCCGGGCGGCCGTGCTGCTGGATCCGTCCCGTTTCCGGTCACTCACCCTGATGTCGTCGGGGCCCGCCGAGATCTCCCCCTCCCAGCAGCAGCGCGTGAAGCTCCTGCGGGACGCGCTCGCCGTGATGGACATGGGTCAGGTGTGGGAGGCCATCCAGGCCCTTGAGCCGCCGGAGGACGCCGAGGGCGACCTGGACGCCGGTCTGGACGACCAGGACGACCTGAAGCGCCGCTGGCTCGGCAACAGCCCGGCCCAACTCATCGCCGCGGGGCGGCAGTTGTGCGAGGAGCCCGACCGGGTGGCCGAGCTGGCCGCCGTCGGGCTGCCCGTCCACGTCCTGTCGGGCGAACGCGACGACACGTGGCCTGTGCCGCTCCTCGACGACATGGCGGTACGCCTGGACGCGCACCGCACGATCGTCGGCGGAGCCGAGCACTCGCCGAACTCGGACCGGCCGCGGGAGACGGCGGAGGCGCTGGGCGCGTTCTGGGACCGGGTGGGCTGACGCTCTGCCGGTGGGTTCCATGGCTGCGGGGTGCCCGTGGCTGGTCGCGCGGTTCCCCGCGCCCCCAACGGGGCGCGCCCCCACCTGGCCCGTAAGCAGCAGCCGGCCTAGTACTGCCCCTGCAAGTGTTCCCAGAACCCGTCCCGCAGTGACCGTCGCAGGTCCGCCTGCCCCCGCAGTGAGTACTGCAGCAGCCCCTCCGCCTCCACGAGCAGGTCCTGGTCGACCGGGCCGGGCAGGTACGGATGCCCGGGCAGCAGCTCCGCCAGCGCCTCGCGCCCCCGTGCGGCCAGCCACTTCGCGGCGATCTGCGCGCCCACGAACCGCACGTCCTCGCGCGTGGGCCGGCCCGCCGCCGACGTGTCGTACGAGGCGGCGGTCCGCCGGGCGACGTACGGCTTGAAGAACTCCAGGTCGAAGGTGCGCTGACTGTCGACCTCCCAGAGCAGCGGCTCCGCCTGGTTGCGCCCCTCCGGCGCCTCGATGCCCCACAGGTGCACGCGGGCCCCGTACCCCTGCGCCGCCTCGACCGCCGAGACCAGGTCCTCGTCGCCGCCGATGAGCGCCGCGTCGCTGATGGCGCGGTGCCGGGCCAGTGACTCCAGATCCGTACGGATCAGGGAGTCGACGCCCTTCTGCTGGTTGTTGGCGTTGAGGTTGCCGAGACGGACCTTCACGTCGGGCAGCTCGGCGATGGACTGCTGCTCCGCGGTGTGGATGCGGCGCCGCGCCCCGTCGTACCAGTAGACGCGCAGCAGCCTGCTGTCCGCGAAGATCGTGCGGGCGCGGTCGATGAGCGCCTCGATGAGTCCTTCGGCGTCCAGGTCGAAGGCCCGGCGGTCCTCCGTCCCGGCGACGAGCCGGCCGGCGGCCGCGTAGAGATACCCCGCGTCGACGAAGATCGCATGGGTCGACGGCGTCTTCGCCACCTCGGCGAGCATGCGCTGGAGCAGCTCGTTCGTGCGGTCGATACGCGCACCGAGCACCGCTGGATCGAGGTCGTCATTCATATACGCCTCATTGTCGCAGGCGGTCACGGGACGAACACAACCGGTCCGGAATCCCGTCCGAATACCGACCCGGGCACCGACCGGGACAGCGGTCGGATACCAGTCAGTAGTTAGCCGTTCGAAAAATTTCTTTAGCGTAGGGAATGTTTGTTACACACATGCCGTTGGATCCCTATGTAACCAAGTAGTTCTCCTCAGGAGGATGACCAGACGAAGGGAGAAGCCTGTGCGCTTCGAAATCATGCGCCTTGACGACGTCGACGGAACCCCCGTGGACAGCACCGTCGTGGACGCCGCCTCCGTCAACCGGATCGTTCAGCAGGCAGCAGCCATCGGGCAGCGCCTCTGGATCCGCCCGACCAACACCCCGGCGTCATGACGTCGGACGCTCGGCAGACCAGAACTGGCTGACCGACAGACTTCAGAACCCCCGTACGGCACCGACGCCGTACGGGGGTTCTGCGTGTACGACGCCATGGAAGGCGCCCGTACAACGGTCTTCGACCGCCGGCCCTTCAGCTGTTCTGGATGACCTGAGTCACGCCGTTGATGATCTGCTGCACGGCGATCGCGGAGAGCATCATGCCCGCGAGCCGGGTCACGAGCACGACACCGCCGTCCTTGATGACCCGGATGATCAGCAGCGAGTACCGCATCACCACCCACAGCACGACGTGGATGGCGACGATCGCGGCCCACACCGACACCTGCGACGCCACGCCGTCGGCCTTCTGCACGGCCAGGATGACGGACACGATCGCGCCCGGCCCGGCGAGCAACGGCATGCCCAGCGGTACGAGGGCGACGTTGACGTCCTTCGTCTGCTTGGGCTCGTCCGTCTTGCCCGTGAGCAGGTCGAGCGCGATGAGCAGGAGCAGCAGCCCGCCCGCGATCATCAGCGCGGGGACGGACACATGCAGGTAGTTGAGGATCTGGTGCCCGAGCAGCCCGAAGACAGTGATGACTCCGCCGGCCACGCAGACGGCCTGGAACGCCATCCGCTTCTGCACCTTGGCCGGCCGTCCGGCCGTCAGCGCGAGGAAGATCGGGGTGATCCCGGGAGGATCCATGATGACGAAGAGAGTGAGGAAGAGAGAACCGAAGACGGCGAGGTCGAACACGGTGAGCCTTGCGAGAAGAGGGACGAGACGAGGGGCGGGACGAGGGAGCGGAACAACGAGGGCAGGCCGCACCACCCACAGCCGTGGGCAGGCGTTACGCAGCCCAGTAGGGGTGGGCATGCGTCACGCAGCCCAGAAGGGGGGCGCAGCCAGGAGCGCAGGCGCATTCAAAGCGACCCGAGCGGGAACCGCACAGGAACCGGGCTGGACCGCTTACCGCTCGGCGCCCCCGCCCGCCCCCGGCACGGGAAACGCACCGGTCGCCCGCCGGGTGATCTCCCCGTAGATCTCGGGATCCGTCGTGAACTCCCCGAGCACACACGTCTTCCGGCTGCCGTGATAGTCGCTGGAGCCGGTCGGCAGCAGCCCCAACTCGCCCGCGAGCCCCCGCAGTCGGGCCCGGGTGGCCGGTTCGTGGTCCATGTGGTCGACCTCGATACCGTCGAGCCCGGCCGCCGCGAGCTCCGCGATCGCGGACTCCGGCACGGTCTGCCCGCGCTTGGCCGCGGCGGGATGCGCGAAGACGGTCACCCCGCCCGCGGCCTTGACGAGCCGGATCATCTCGAAGGGGTCCGACTCGTGCTTCTCGACGTAGGCGCGCCCGCCGTCGGCGAGCCACTCGGTCGTGAACGCGTCGGAGACGCTGCGCACGACACCCAGCTCGACCAGCGCCGTGGCGATGTGCGGCCGCCCCACGGAACCGCCGGCCGCGATCCGCTCCACCTGCTCCCAGGTCACCGGCACACCCAGCTCCTGGAGGTTGCCGATCATTGCCTGGGCCCGCGGCACCCGGTCGTCGCGTACGAGCTCGCGCTCGCGCAGCAGCTCGGGCTCCTCGGGATCGAAGAGGTACGCCAGCATGTGCAGCCCCACTCCGTCGAGACGGCAGGAGAGCTCGGCCCCGGTCACCAGCGTCAGCCCGGCGGGCAGGGCCGCGAGGGCCTCCGCGTACCCGCGGGTGGTGTCGTGGTCGGTCAGCGCGACGACGTCGAGCCCAGCGGCACCGGCGTTGTGCACCAGCTCGGCAGGGGTGTCCGTGCCGTCGGACGCCGTGGAGTGGCAGTGCAGATCGATGCGCACGACACGAACTCCAGACACGGACGGAACAAGAGGGACCGCTCAAGGATAACGGCCCCAGGAACGTCTCCTGTCACACCCAAAGCACAGGGTCACCCCCTACATGCTTTTAGGGGCACGGGGAACTGCGCACCCAGCCACCCACAACCCGCACCCGGCAGACCACGGCCACCCCACCCCCATGGCCGCCCCCACCGGCGGAGCGCTACGGCTCAAGAATCCGCGGGGACAACGCCCCACAAGGCAACAGATCCACTTCCGCCCCCGCGTCCCGCAGATCCGTCAGCACCAGCTCGTCGTACATCAGCAGCCCCGACTGCTCGGGCCACACAACGGCCCACAGCCACAACCCCCGCGCCTCCCCCGCGAAGACGGCCCGATCGTCGGGCGTCCCGGCGACGTGCCACAGCGGCGTGGGCCGCCCCGCCGCGAGCAGCTTCGCCTGGGCGGGCTTCTCGACGCTCATGTACGGCCCCGGATCGGGCCCGTCGATCCCCGCGTACCGCGCGCCGAGCCCGACCCCGAGCTCCTCGGCGATGAGCACCAGCTCCCCTATGCCACCGAGCGGTCCCGGCCCGGAGCACGCCACCGCCGTGGCCCGGCCGCCACTGCGGTCGTCGCCGGCGAACGCGGCACCCGTGAAGAGCCAGCCGACGGGCAGCGGCCACGGCATCCACACCGGTACGCGCGCACGGTGAACGACCACGCCGAGGGCTTCGACGCTGGGCGGGATCACGGGCTGCAGCGGATGCACGATGCCGTGCACATCGCACTGCCAGGAGTCGGCAAAGAGGCCGGGAGCCCTGACCCGGCCACCACACTTCGGGCAACTGGGTTCGCCCCTCATAGGGCCCAACGGTCCTCCCCGTATTTGGTTGCGTCAAGGACGATCACCCGTCCGGCGTGTGCCTGTCACCTTCCCCTCACCTCGGAAAACTAGATGTAGCTTGCATTCATTAGCTGACCTAACTTATTATGTGTATATGCCAACGATCCCGATGCGAGGAGTGAAGGAGCCGGCATGAACAGCAGTACGGCAGATCACGCAGGAGGTCCCGCCGAGGGGGACACGTTCGACGCGGGTGCCGGCGGCCTCCTGCGTCAGCCGAAGGCGGTCTGGGCGACCGCCGGGGCATCAGTCGTCGCCTTCATGGGCATCGGGCTCGTCGACCCGATCCTGCCCTCCATCGCCAGGGGCCTGGACGCCAGCGCCGGTCAGGTCTCGCTGCTCTTCACCTCGTACTTCCTGATCACGGCCGTCGCGATGCTGGTCACGGGCTTCGTCTCCAGCCGCATCGGCGGCCGCAGGACCCTGCTCCTCGGCCTCGCCCTGGTCGTGGTCTTCGCGGGCCTGTCCGGCACCTCCGGCTCGGTCGGCGAACTCGTCGGATTCCGGGCGGGCTGGGGGCTCGGCAACGCCCTGTTCGTCTCGACGGCCCTCGCCGTCATCGTCGGCGCGGCGGCCGGCGGCAGCGCCGCGGCGATCCTGCTGTACGAGTCGGCCCTGGGCCTCGGCATGGCCTGCGGGCCCCTGCTGGGCGCACTGCTCGGGGACGCCAGCTGGCGCTACCCGTTCTTCGGTACCGCGGTCCTGATGGCGATCGGGTTCCTGTGCATCACGGCGTTCCTGAAGGAGCAGCCGAAGCCCGCGCGCAAGACGGGCCTGCTCGACCCGATCAAGGCGCTCGGCCACGGCGGACTCGCGTCGGCGGCGGCCTCCGCGTTCTTCTACAACTACACGTTCTTCACCGTGCTGGCCTTCACGCCGTTCGTGCTGAACATGAGCCCGTACAGGTCCGGCGCGGTCTTCTTCGCCTGGGGTCTGCTGCTCGCGGTGTTCTCGGTGCTCGTGGCGCCGCGGCTGCAGGCACGGTTCGGGTCGCTGAAGGTGCTCGGCGGTTCGCTGGTGCTGCTCGCGGCCGACGTGCTCGTCCTCGGCTACGGCAGCCACACCACGGCCGTCGTCTGCACGATCCTCTCCGGCGCCTTCATCGGCGTGAACAACACCGTCTACACGGAGCTCGCGCTCGGCGTCTCGGACGCCCCGCGCCCGGTGGCGAGCGCCGGCTACAACTTCGTCCGCTGGTTCGCGGCCGCCGCCGCTCCCTACTTCGCGCCGAAGATCGAGGAGTGGACCGACATCCACATCCCCTTCGTGGTCGCGGCGGTCACCGCGGTACTGGGCGCGCTCGTCGTCCTCGTACGCCGCAAGTCCCTCACCCACGAGGCCGAGGAGCTGGAGACGCGGCACGCGGCCGAGGACAGTGTGGCCGTGTTTGCCAACTGACGGATTTCGGCCACGGGTTGGTGACGTTACTCACCCCGGGGCCGCCCGGATCAGTCCAGTGGGACGGACTTGCGCGAGGGATCGCGCAGGTCCGTTCCGCTCGTGAGCCAGAGCTCCTGGAGGGCCGCCGCGCCGTGCACCCGCTTCCACGCGGCCTCGTTCGGCGTCATGGGGAGCAGCGGCAGGAAACGTACGGGATCGAGGGGCGCGTCGAGCTCCAGGTCCTCGATCAGGCCGCCCGCCTCGGCGACCAGTACGGAGGTGAAGGGGGCTCCCGGCCACAGGGGGTCGCCCACGTCGAGCGAGGCGCCAGGGGCCACGACCAGTCCCTCGACCTGCGGAGAAGCGGCCAGTACGGCGAGGGGGCGGAGCACCTTGTCGGTGTCGGCGGCGCCGGCCCGTACGGAGAGGACCAGCTCGGCGCGGGGGCCCGAGACGGGATCGGCGACGACCGCCGTGGGGTCGGCCATCGGCTGGGCGGACATGCCGAGCGTCGCGTAGCGGACGATCCCCTCGTCCGTTCCTCCGGCGGTTCCGTCGGTGAAACGGAGCACCTCGATGCGGTCCGTGCCGAGGAAGGTCACCGCGGCGCGCGCGTCCGGTTCGCCCAGCGCGGTACGCAACCGGGCCTCGACCAGAGGAAGAACATCAGCCATGCGCCGAGCATAGAACTCGTCAGTGACGGGCAAAGCGACGGCTTGACACTTCAGTCGGCTGATAGTCTTGGCCGCTGGTCGGGGCAGCACGCAGAAGCGTCGCTCTCGAGTCCCGACTCAAGTCTCGACAGTCTCGACGCATGAGACTCCCCTACGGGGGATGGACCTCCCCTACGGGGGACCGGCCGGAGGAGGTGGGGCTCCATGGATCGAAGTCGACCGTGCAGTACCACCCGCTCTTCCGGCTGCTGAGTCCCTCTCAGCTCCAGAGCTCACGCTCTACTGGCTGCCACCTCTCGCACTCGCGTCCTGGCCTCCGGTGCACAACGGAAGAGCACTTCGTTTTTCCTGATCTGTCTGAATTTTTCTGATCTGTATCAGTAGCGAAGCTGCCACCGCGACGGTGCGGTGCTCCCCGCTTTGTGGACGTGCCAAACATCCGCAGTCAGGACGTCCCCATTCCGGGCAGTCTCAACCGTTGCCGGCGGCTCTCGTTCCGCGAAGGAGCCAGCCATGTCGATGATTCGTGACCTGCGTGCCGCGGTCCGTCCCTCGCTGCGCAAGGACGGCGGCGCGTACGACACCACCCGCGCGGCCGGGGACAGTTCGGCCGTCGTGGACTGCGCGGTCTACCGCGACGGCGTCCGCCTCCCGTCCGACGAAGGCCTCACGCCGCGTGCGGCGATCCGCCAGGCGCGGCGGGACGGCGGATTCGCCTGGATCGGCCTGCACGAGCCGACCGAGGCCGAATTCGCCGGTGTGGCCGCCGAGTTCGGGCTGCACCCGCTGGCCGTCGAGGACGCCGTCCACGCCCACCAGCGGCCCAAGCTGGAGCGGTACGACGACACACTGTTCGCCGTCTTCAAGACCATCCACTACGTCGAGCACGACGAGCTCACCGCCACCAGCGAGGTCGTCGAGACCGGCGAGGTGATGTGCTTCACCGGACGGGACTTCTTCATCACCGTGCGGCATGGCGGCCAGGGCTCGCTGCGGGCGCTGCGGCACCGGCTGCAGGACGACCCCGAGCTGCTCACCAAGGGCCCCTCGGCCGTGCTGCACGCCATCGCCGACCACGTCGTCGACGGGTACGTGGCGGTCGCCGACGCCCTCCAGGACGACGTCGACGAGGTCGAGACCGAGGTGTTCTCGCCCGGGCCCCGGGGCGGGGTGTCGCGCGGTGTCGACTCGGCGCGGATCTACCAGCTCAAGCGTGAGGTGCTGGAGTTCAAGCGTGCGGTGTCGCCGCTGATGCGGCCCATGCAGTTGCTGAGCGAGCGGCCGATGCGGCTGGTCGACCCCGACATCCAGAAGTACTTCCGCGATGTCGCCGACCATCTCGCGCGGGTCCAGGAGCAGGTCGTGGGCTTCGACGAGCTGCTCAACTCGATCCTCCAGGCCAACCTCGCGCAGGCCTCCGTCGCGCAGAACGAGGACATGCGCAAGATCACGTCCTGGGCGGCGATCATCGCCGTGCCGACGATGGTCTGCGGTGTGTACGGCATGAACTTCGACCACATGCCGGAGCTGCACTGGCGGTACGGCTACCCGGTGATCATGGGCATCACCGTGGTGCTCTGCCTGGGCATCCACCGCACCCTGAAGCGCAACGGCTGGCTCTGACCTGCCCCGAGGGGCCCGGCATTAGGCTGGCCCCCATGTCGGATCAGCTGCTCGATCAGGCCCTCGTCGAGGAGGCCACCAAGAAGTCCGGGCTCGTCTGGGTGCGGGGGCTTCCCGTGCAGAGTCCCGTCCAGGGTCCCCTCCCAGGGGACGGGGCGTCCTCCCAGGCCCTGTGGCACGTGTGGCACGACGGGGCGGTGTGCCTGGTCGGGGACGGGCCCGGTGAGCAGCCGTTGCCCGGGCTCGTGGACGGGGGCGAGGCCGTCGTCACCGTACGCAGCAAGGACAAGGGCGGTCGTCTTGTCTCCTGGTCCGCGACGGTGGTGGAGCTCGCTCCCGGGTCCGAGGAGTGGGACGCGGCCGTCGGCGAGCTGAAGGGCAAGCGGCTGAACGCGCCGGACGGCGAGGCCATGACCGGGCGGTGGGCCCGGGAGTGCCGGGTGGTTCGGCTCGCGCCGACGGGGTCGACTGCGTCGTTGCCGGACGGGTCGTTGGCCGCACCGCCGTTGCCTACGTCGGCGACTACGCGGCAGGCGATCCCTGCGGGGTTGCCGCGGCTGCTCTTCAAGAAACGCAAGCGCGGCTGAACGCTCCGGGGGGCGGGGTACGGCGGACCGTGTTTCGGGTGCGGGTGAGTCGGGGCTGGGTGCGCGGTTCCTCGCGCCCCCAAAAAGGCCCGGCCCCGCTTTGAGGCGCGAGGAACCGCGCACCCAGGCACGAACAACCCGCACCGCCCCCGCAACCCCCTCAGGACGACGGCAGTTGCTGCCCGTAGTCCACCGTGTCGTCCTTGTCCGGGGCCTCCAGGGCAAACCCCTTGCCCCAGTCCGTGAGGCGGAGCGTCCCCGCCCCGCCGGCGCGGACGAGCAGGAGAGGGTACGGCTTGCCCTCCAGGGAGACGTCAAGCTCGCCGCCGGAGCCCTTGTCGCCGGTGATCCGGATCGTGCGGAGCCCGCGCTGCTCATGGTGGCCGTCGGTGGCGAGCTCGCCCTGGAGGGTGAGGAGGCCGTCGAGGAGTACGTCCTTGTCGGTGAAGACGCTGAGCTGCTTGTAGGCGGGGTCGCCCTTGGGGACCTTCACGTACTTGCCCTCAAGTTTGCCCGCGGCCGTCGCGTCGGACGTACCGTCGTCGCTCTTGCCGTCCTGGTGGTCCCAGAAGTCCGCGTCGGCCTTGATGAAGAGGTGCTCGTCGACCCGCAGCAGCTGGAACGTCACTCCCTTCGAAGTGACCGAGCCGGTGCCGCCGTCGCCCTTCAGCTGCATGTCCAGCTTGTAGGTGCGCTTGCCGCTGATCACGGCACCGGACAGGCGTACGGTCTCCGCGGCCCGGGCGGCCGACTGCGTTCTGCTCTGGATCTTGGCCGGGGGCAGTTTCCCGACCCCGTTCGTGCCCGCGTCCGGGTCGTCACCGCCGCACCCCGTCACCCCTGTCCCCGTCACGACCAGCGCACACACGGCGCTCGCCAACGCGGCCCTACGGGTACGTCCCTGGGGAATCGCAGTCACAGGTGGCGCTGCCTCTCATGCGGGTGACCTCAACGGCGTACCGCAGCGTACCGGGGCTCCCTGCGCCACTCGGAGTCAGTCCGTCCGCACCGCTCACCAGGGCGTATCCGACCGGGACGGGCTAGCCTGAAGCCCACCCGAGCGGACATGACACATCAAAACGCCCGTAGTGGAGCCCGTACGAAGAAGGAGGCGCGGGCATGGCGGCAGGTGCCCCCAGGATCTTCGTCTCGCATCTCTCCGGCATCGCCGTCTTCGACCCGAACGGCGACCAGGTGGGCCGGGTGCGCGACCTGGTCGCCATGCTGCGTGTCGGGCGGAAGCCCCCTCGGCTGCTCGGCCTCGTCGTCGAACTGTCCACCCGCCGCCGCATCTTCCTGCCCATGACCCGCGTGACCGGCATCGAGTCCGGTCAGGTCATCACCACCGGTGTCCTCAACGTGCGCCGTTTCGAGCAGCGGCCCACCGAGCGGCTGGTCATCGGCGAACTGCTCGACCGGCGGGTCACACTCGTCGAGACCGACGAGGAGGTCACCGTCCTCGACGTCTCCATCCAGCAGTTGCCCGCCCGCCGGGACTGGGAGATCGACCGGGTCTTCGTACGGAAGGGGCGCATGGGCAGTGCGTTCCGGCGGGCCAAGGGCGAGACGCTGACCGTCGAGTGGTCGGCCGTCACCGGGTTCTCGCTGGAGGAGCACGGGCAGGGCGCCGAGAACCTCCTCGCCACCTTCGAGCAGCTGCGCCCCGCCGACCTCGCGAACGTGCTGCACCATCTGTCCCCCAAGCGGCGCGCGGAGGTCGCGGCCGCCCTGGACGACGACCGGCTCGCGGACGTCCTGGAGGAGCTCCCCGAGGACGACCAGATCGAGATCCTCGGCAAGCTCAAGGAGGAGCGCGCCGCCGACGTCCTGGAGGCGATGGACCCCGACGACGCGGCCGACCTGCTCGCCGAGCTGCCGGAGGAGGACAAGGAGCGTCTGCTGGCGCTGATGCGTCCGGACGACGCGGCGGACGTACGGCGGCTGATGGCGTACGAGGAACGCACCGCGGGCGGTCTGATGACGACCGAGCCGATCGTGCTGCGGCCCGACGCGACCGTCGCGGACGCGCTCGCGCGGGTGCGCAACCCCGACCTCTCCCCCGCGCTGGCCGCCCAGGTGTACGTGTGCCGCCCGCCGGACGAGACGCCGACCGGCAAGTACCTGGGCACGGTCCACTTCCAGCGGCTGCTGCGCGATCCGCCGTACACGCTCGTCGGCTCGATGATCGACGACGATCTGCAGCCGCTGGACCCGGACGCCGAGCTGCCCGTCGTGGCGGGCTTCTTCGCGGCGTACGACATGGTCGCGGCGCCCGTCGTCGACGAGAGCGGCTCGCTGCTGGGCGCGGTCACCGTGGACGACGTACTCGACCACATGCTGCCCGAGGACTGGCGCGAGACGGAGTTCCACCTGGACGGGGAGACACCGGCGGAGACGGCCGGTGAGGGGGCTTCTGATGGCTCCTGAGCGCGACGCCGCCCGCGAGCGGGCCGCCACCGGGGCGACCGCCGCCGGCCGGCCGCGCACCCGGCTCGACCAGCCGCAGCCGCCGCGTCGCCGCTTCCTGCCCGAGTACGACCCGGAGGCCTTCGGCCGACTGTCCGAGCGGATCGCCCGCTTCCTCGGCACCGGGCGGTTCATCGTCTGGATGACGGTCGTCATCATCCTGTGGGTGGTGTGGAACGTGTCCGCGCCGCGTGACCTGCGCTTCGACAACTACCCGTTCATCTTCCTGACGCTGATGCTCTCGCTCCAGGCCTCGTACGCCGCCCCGCTGATCCTCCTCGCACAGAACCGGCAGGACGACCGCGACAAGGTCAACCTCGAACAGGACCGCAAGCAGAACGAGCGGTCGATCGCGGACACCGAGTACCTGACGCGGGAGATCGCCGCGCTGCGCGTGGGCCTCGGCGAGGTCGCCACCCGTGACTGGATCCGCTCGGAGCTGGAGGACCTGGTCAGGGAGCTGGACGAGCGGCGTCCCGGGGCGCGCGGCGACGCTCGTGTCGTATTCCCGGCAGAACACCCTCGGGGACGTGACGTAGACGACCGGTGACAGGCTTTCCAGGGCCGGTGGGAAGCGCCGTACCATCGACCCTATGGCTACGGAAGACGCGGTGCGTGAAGCACTGGCGACAGTGAACGACCCCGAGATCCATCGCCCGATCACCGAGCTCGGAATGGTCAAGTCGGTGGAGATCGGTGCGGACGGTGCTGTCGCGGTCACCGTCTACCTCACGGTCTCCGGCTGCCCGATGCGCGAGACCATCACGAAGAACGTCACGGACGCCGTCGCGGCGGTCGAGGGCGTCACCCGTGTCGACGTGACGCTGGACGTGATGGGCGACGAACAGCGCAAGGAACTGGCGGCCGCGCTGCGCGGCGGCCAGGGCGAGCGGGAGGTCCCGTTCGCCAAGCCGGGTTCGCTGACGCGTGTGTACGCGGTCGCCTCCGGCAAGGGCGGCGTCGGCAAGTCGTCCGTGACGGTCAACCTCGCGGCGGCGATGGCCGCCGACGGCCTCAAGGTCGGTGTCGTGGACGCCGACATCTACGGTCACTCCGTGCCCCGCATGCTCGGCGCCGACGGCCTCCCGACCCAGGTCGAGAACATGATCATGCCGCCGTCGGCGAACGGCGTGAAGGTCATCTCGATCGGCATGTTCACCCCCGGCAACACGCCCGTCGTGTGGCGCGGCCCGATGCTCCACCGCGCCCTCCAGCAGTTCCTCGCGGACGTCTACTGGGGCGACCTGGACGTGCTGCTCCTGGACCTCCCGCCGGGTACGGGCGACATCGCGATCTCGGTCGCGCAGCTCGTCCCGAACGCGGAGATCCTGGTCGTGACGACTCCCCAGCAGGCCGCGGCCGAGGTCGCCGAGCGGGCCGGCTCGATCGCCGTCCAGACCCATCAGAAGATCGTGGGCGTCGTCGAGAACATGTCGGGCATGCCGTGCCCGCACTGCGACGAGATGGTCGACATCTTCGGCACGGGCGGCGGCCAGTCGGTCGCCGACGGCCTGACCCGCACGACCGGTGCCACCGTCCCGGTCCTCGGCTCCATCCCCATCGACCTCCGCCTCCGCGAGGGCGGCGACGAGGGCAAGCCGGTGGTCCTCACCGACCCCGACTCCCCCGCGGGCTCGGCCCTGCGAGCCATCGCGGGCAAGCTGGGCGGCCGCCAGAGGGGCCTGTCGGGCATGTCCCTGGGAATCACCCCGCGGAACAAGTTCTAGGACGTCGCGTTCGGCACCGCGGCTGCTTCTTGTGGGGCGGCTGCGGATGGTCTGTGGCTGGGTGCGCAGTTCCCCGCGCCCCTAAAGCAAAACCAGGGGCACAGGCCCGTTTTAAGGGGCGCGAGGAACCACGCACCCAGCCACGAAAGACCCGCACTTATACGCACCGGCCCCACCCCCCTTCAGCGGCGCAGACGAAACCGAGGAGGGCACCGTCAGCAGACGGTGCCCTCCTCGCTCAGCCCGCCGCCTAGGCGTACGTAGCGATGTCCTTGATCACGGCGAAGCCCAACCCGTACGCGCTCATCCCCCGCCCGTACGCCCCCAGGTGAACCCCCTCCTGCGTGGACCCCGCAAGAACCCACCCGAACTCGGACTCGCGGTAGTGGAACGGCGTCGGAACGCCGTCCACGGGAAGCGAGAGCGTGGACCAGTCGGCGCCGTCGAGATCGTCCGCGAGGACCCACGCCGTCTCGGTCTGCTGGTCCAGCCAGTCGTCCCGCAGCGTGTGGTCCATCTGGCCGGGCCAGGTGAAGGACAGCAGCCCGACCCCCGCGAGCCAGGCCGCCGAGGACACCGAGGTGGCCTCCAGCAGCCCCGTGCCGTCGGCGCTGCGCCGCACCGGGCTGGCCGCCACGGTCACCACGACCGCGAACCGCTCCTTGTCCTCGGTGGTCTCGCCGCGTACCGAGGGCTCGTCGCCGTGCCCGATCGAGCCGTGCTCGATGGCTCCGTCGGCCGAAGCACCGACCTGCATCAGCCAGCGCGGTCCCGTGAAGGCCTCGTCGAGGCCGTACCACGGGAAGGGCGCCAGCAGGTAGCCGTCGACCGTGCGCCGGGCGGAGGGGACCTGTTGTCCGCCCTCCGCAGCCGGCGCCTGCGCGCCTACCCGACTTGTCGTCTCCATCGCCCGGAAGCCTCCTCGCTCTAGTCGAACCGGGCGGCCCGCCCCCCTTCGGGCGTCCTTCCGGTCCGCACAACAACTAGGCAGGATAGCCACAGGTCCGCGGCGCCCCGGGAAACCGGTCGGCTCGTGGGTCGCGTACGCGTCAGATCCAGCCCTCTTTGAGCAGGCAGAACGCAGGTGGCGTACGGGGAAGGGGAGTGCGGGCAACCGGGCGACCCGGCTGAAGCGCGCTCCGGACGGCGGGCGTGCCGCACGTCGACGGCCCGCGGGCGTACGCCTCGGACCCGGGCCGTTCGGAGCAGCCCGGGTCGGCCCAGGTCAGAGCCGGTCGGCCGAGCGGCCGGGACCGGCTCAGGTCGCGTCGGCGTCGAACGGCGGACGCTCGTCCTGATCGAGCTTCTCGCGCTTCTTCGTCATGTCGACGGTGCCGCCGGTGGAACCGGCCGAGGAGGAGGACGACGAGGCGGAGGACTCGGACTCGCGGCCGTGCACCGCGTCCGTGACGTCGGCCATCTCCTTCTTCAGGTCGAAGCCGTTGCGGATCTCCTTGAGCCCCAGCTCGTCGTTGTCCAGCTGCTTGCGGATGAACGTCTTGGGGTTGAGGTCCTCGAACTCGAAGTCCTTGAACTCCGGGCCGAGTTCCTCGCGGATGTCCGCCTTGGCGCTCTCCGAGAAGTCACGGATCTTGCGGATGGTGCGCGTGACGTCCTGGATCATCTTCGGGAGCTTCTCCGGGCCGAAGACGAGCACGGCAAGGACAACGAGCGTCACGAGCTCGAGCGGTCCTATGTCATTGAACACCTTCAGCTCCTTGCGATGTCCTCGGCCCTCGGCAGGTCGTTCCGTGGTCCGGGCCGGGTCCACGGTACCCGGCGATCCTGTCTGTCCGGTACTGTCCAGGGCCCTCCGACCGCGTGTACACGCCGGGTTTTCCAGGATGTTTGCCTGATGGGGTCCTGGTTCCGCCCGCTTCCTGTGAAGTTCCTGTCGGTTGTCCCGCGCAATCGTTCCGTCAGTCGCCGTCAGTCGCCGTCGGCTGAACCGAGGACGAGCGTGACCTTCTTCTCCTTGCCGTCGCGCTTCAGCGTCAGCTCCAGTCGGTCGCCGGGGCGGTGGGCCCGGGTCTTGACGATGAGCTCCTCGCCGGAGTGCACGCGCTGCCCGTCGACCTCGGTGATGACGTCACCTGGCTTGATGCCGGCCCGGTCGCCGGGGCCGTCCTGGTTGACCGGGGGGCTGCCGTCGTTGCCCTTGGTGCCGACGCGGGCGCCGTCGCCGCTGTAGTCCATGTCGAGTGTCACGCCGATCACCGGGTGCGTGGCCTTGCCGGTGTTGATGAGCTCCTCGGCGACGCGCTTGCCCTGGTTGATGGGGATGGCGAACCCGAGGCCGATCGAGCCGGACTGGCCGCCCTCCAGGTCCGAGCCGCTGTCGGCGGAGCGGATGGCGCTGTTGATGCCGATGACCCGGGCCTTGGAGTCGACCAGCGGGCCGCCCGAGTTGCCGGGGTTTATCGGGGCGTCCGTCTGCAGCGCGTCCACGTACGAGATGTCGCTGCCGTCGCCCTCCTCGCCGCCCGCCGTGATGGGGCGCTCCTTGGCGCTGATGATGCCCGCGGTGACGGTGTTCTCCAGGTCGAAGGGGGCGCCGATGGCCACGACCGGGTCGCCGACCTGGACGTTGTCGGAGTTGCCGAGGGCCAGGGGTTTGAGGCCGCTGACACCGCTCACCTTCACGACGGCGAGGTCGTAGCCGCTGTCGTGACCGACGACCTTGGCCTTGGCGGTCTGGCCGCCGCTGAAGGTCACGGTTATCTCGCCGCTGCCGTCCGCGGGGTCGACCACGTGGTTGTTGGTGAGGATGTGGCCGCGCTGGTCGAGCACGAACCCGGTGCCGGTGCCCTGCGCCTCCGACCCGCTCACATGCAGGGTCACCACACTGGGCAGCGCGCTGGCGGCGATCCCGGCCACGCTGTCCGCGGCCCGTCCCTTGGCCTCGGTACCGGCCTGCGGCAGCTCGACGTCGTCGATCCCGCCGTTGCGCTCCAGATACGCCCCTACGGCCCCGCCGACGCCGCCGGACACGAGGGCGAGGAGCGCGGCCCCGAGGACCAGCGCCTGCCCCCTACGCCGACGCCGCCCGGTCGTGGTCTCGACGGCCGCCCCGTTCTGCTGGAGGGGGGCGGCGGCCCAGGGGTCGTAGTTCTGCCAGGGGGTGTGGGGTGCTTGGGGGTGGGGCCGAGGGTGGGGCTGGGGATGTGTCTGGGGGTGGGGCTGAGCGTCGGGCCGAGGGTGGGGCTGAGGATGTGTCTGAGGGTGGGCCTGAGCATCTGCCTGGGGCGCCGCGGGTGCGGGGGCGGCCGGGACGTGCGGGGCCGAGGCGTGCGGTCCAGGGGCGTGCGGTCCAGGGGCGTGCGGGGCCGCGGGGTGGGGAGACGGGGCCTGGGCGGGGGCCCCGTGGTCGGTGGGGCCGTGGTCGGGAGTGGCATGGAGGGGGGCCGCCGCCTGGTGGTAGCCGGAAGGCAGCGCCGAGCCGAGGATGCCCTGTGTGGCGGCCGGCCGCGGGGCGGAGTCCTCCGGCCCGGCTCCTGCCGGAGTGCCCTGGGGCGGAGTCACCGGATGGACGGCCGTGCCGTGCGCGGGAGTCGTCCCCGGGTGCTGGACCGGGGGCGCGGGAGCCCAGGGCCCGGGCCCGCCGTAGGGAGGCGTGCTGTAGGGATCCGGGTCGTGCAGAGGCCTGGACCGCTCGCTCAGAGACTCAGGCCGCTCGTCCGGAAACCTGGGCCGCTCGCCCGTGGGTTCGGGCCGCTCACCGGCCGCGTCGGCGCCACCCCTCGCGTCGGCCGGCACCTCGCTCGAAGCCCGGCCAGGTGTCTGGTTCGGCGCCCGGCTGGGTGTCTGGTCCAGCACCAGGTTCGGTGTCGGGTCCGGCACTCGGCTAGGTGTCTGGTCCGGCACTCGGTTCGGTGTCTGGTCCGGCACCCGGCTAAGTGTCTGGTCCGGCACTCGGTTCGGTGTCTGGTCCGGCACCCGGCTCGGTGCCACGGCGGAACCGGTCGGGGCGTCGCCGCCCAATGCGTTCGCGGCGCCGGTCGTACCCGCAACCGCACCCGCACCGCCGGAAACGCCCGCGCCGTCCGAGGCACCGGAGCCACCCGAGGCATCAGCGGCACCGGAGCCCCCCGGGGCGCCTGATGCAGCCAAGGCGCCTGAAGCGCCGGCAACCGCAGGCTTCTCCAGCTCGAAGTCGCCGTCCATGTCACCCCCGTGGAACCCACTCGTGCCGTCCCCCGTGGAAACCGGGTCCACCGGAGCGGATTCCGGCACGTGGGTCCGGGGCCGGCTCCACCACTTCGGCTTCGTGGGCTTCCCCTCGTCCATGCTCTCCCCACACCTGACCCGCGGCTCGACGCGTCGGCGGTCACCGCGGTTTGTCCACTCCGAGCCCGGGTTTCTACCGCGGGCACGGCCCATCCCTGGATTCAACCAGGTTCACGGGCCGCCGCGCAGAGGGCCGGTTCAGCCGGGGGAGGAAGGCGAGGGCGAGGCGGACGAGTCGGACGGCGGCACCAGTGGCAGCAGGGACGTCTCCAGCTCCGACGCCGTCGAGAACGCGGTCAGCGCCACCGGTGGGGCGGGGCTGAAGGGGCGTATGAGCGGGGACATGGCGGCGGCACCGGCCACCACGGGGGTGGTCAGCGCGTGCAGCGTGCGCGCGCCCTGCTCGGCGGGCGAGGGTGTGAGGGGCGCGGGCACCCCGGGCAGCAGCGGCGCGGACATCTCGGTCTGCGCGCCCCCCTCCCCGGTGAAGGAGCGCTGTCCCTGTGCGAGCAGCGGTGTGAGGGACCGGCGGCGCTGCGAGTCGGGGTTGGTCGCCCCGCCCGCGTTCGCCGTCCGCATCGGGGTCACATTGCTTCCTGAGCCCGACCCGCCGCGCGCGTCCGTGGTGTCCGTCGGCATGCCGGTCGACACCCCGCCGAGCGCGATCGCGGCGAGCGACACGGCACCGGCCGCGGCGGCCGCGAAGCGCAGTCCCCGTGAGGCCGAACGCTCGGCCTCACGCCGGCTTATGTCATGGATGCGGAATCCGCGCTGCTCGGAGGGCAGCACGGCGGCATGGGGGCCGGACGGCACGTAGCCGAAGGAGTCCGGCTTCATGCCGAAGGCTCCGGACGTGCCGAACCCTCCCCCGCCCAGCGGAGAACCGTCGCCGTCCGGGTCGCCTCCTCCGGGGAGTCCCTGCAGACGGGCCAGGAAACTCTCCGAGGGGGGTGGCGGAGCGACCTCCGCGAACACGTTCTTCAGTCGTCGCTGCTCGTCGGCCTCGGCTTTGCACTTCGCGCACGTGGCGAGGTGTGCGAGGACACGCTCGCGCGCCTCGTGACCGAGCTCGCCGTCCACGAGGGCGGAGAGCCGGTCTCCGAGGTGCTGCTCGGTAAGGGGCCGATCGGCAGGATTAAGCCGTGATCCACTCACGCGCTCGCGCCCCCTCCTCCCAGAGCGGGCACTCCGGTGACCGCGAAACCGCGGCGCTCGGCACGGGCCTCGGGCGAGCGGTGGGCGAGCGCCTTGCGCAGCTGGGAGCGGCCGCGGTGGATGCGGCTGCGGACCGTGCCGAGCTTGACGCCCAGGGTCGCGGCGATCTCCTCGTACGAAAGGCCTTCGATGTCGCACAGGACGACCGCGGCGCGGAACTCCGGGGCGAGTGTGTCGAGGGCCTGCTGGACGTCCGCGTCGAAGTGCGTGTCGTTGAAGACCTGCTGCGGGGAGGGCTCGCGGCTGGGCAGTCGCTCGGCCGCGTCGTCGCCGAGGGCGTCGAAGCGGATGCGCTGCTTGCGGCGGACCATGTCCAGGAAGAGGTTGGTGGTGATGCGGTGGAGCCAGCCCTCGAAGGTGCCCGGTGTGTACGTCGACAGGGAACGGAATACCCGGACGAAGACTTCCTGGGTCAGGTCCTCGGCGTCGTGCTGGTTGCCCGTCAGGCGGTAGGCGAGACGGTAGACCCTGGTGCTGTGCGTGCTGACGATCTCCTCCCAGGTGGGCGGAGTCCACGCCTGCGAGTCCGCGTCGGACGTGAAGGTCGCGGTCTGAGCGGAGTCAGCGATGGGGGTCCCCCCGTTCGGGCGCAGCCGAGAATGGGGGAGGAAACGGTCAGCGGTGTCGTTCACAGATTTCGGCTCACCCGCCGATCTGAGCAGGCGCCTCAGCACCCCTCCCCGATCCACAGGCGCAGCCGCACCTCCCCTGTCGGCTCTGGTGGTGTCCGGTGGAGCCCCTACCATAGCCACCTCGCCCGTTAGCTCCGGATAAGCGGTTTTACGAGAAATTGATACGCGCTCATATGGCTGCGTCAGCACTTGCTCGGTGTCCTGATCCATCTGCTACCCCCGCGTAGTTCTCCACCCCCTCTAAACGCCCGGTCCCATCTGCGGGTTCCCGGCGGCAACGGATACAGTCACGCCCAGGCAACCACGGGGACAGGAGAGGGCCATTACCGGCAACCGGCTGACGAGCTGGGCGTTCGCCGACGCCTTTGTCGCCGAGGACGAAGCACTGAACTGGGCCCGGGACCGGGCCCGGGACGCAGGGCTGCGCTCTGTGTCGCCCGGCACGGGCGCCGCGCTGCGACTGCTCGCCGCCACCGTGGACGCCAAGGCGGTCGCGGAGATCGGGACCGGCACCGGAGTCTCCGGAATGCATCTTCTGCACGGCATGCGGCCGGACGGTGTACTGACGACCGTGGATCCGGAGCCGGAGCACCAGCAGTTCGCCCGCCAGGCCTTCCGCGCGTGCGGCTTCGCGAGCAACCGGGCCCGCTTCATCCCGGGCCGCGCGCTGGACGTCCTGCCCCGGCTGGCGGACGCCGGCTACGACCTCGTCTTCTGCGACGGCGACCGTCTTGAGAGCCTCGACTACCTCGCTGAATCGTTGCGCCTGCTCAGGCCCGGCGGCCTGGTCGTCTTCGAGGGTGTCTTCGCGAACGGCCGGACCGTGGAGTCGGGCCCGCAGCCCACGGAGGTCCTGCGGCTGCGCGAACTGCTGCGCACGGTCCGCGAGAGCCAGGAGCTGATTCCCTCGCTCCTGCCGGTCGGCGACGGCCTGCTGTGCGCGGTCAAACGCTGATTCCGGCCTCTCGCCGAACTACCCCTGAACCCCTGCTGACCTGCGCGAACACGCATGGCATACGTCGCTGACGTACCCCTGAAAACCCACTGCCCCGGCATCACTTTGGATGCCGGGGCAGTGGACAGGTATGGTCGCGTTCCGCGTCAGCCGACGACCTTCTTGAGGGCGTCGCCGAGCGCGTCGGCCTCGTCAGGGGTCAGCTCGACGACGAGCCGACCGCCGCCTTCGAGCGGAACGCGCATGACGATGCCCCGCCCCTCCTTGGTCACCTCGAGCGGGCCATCGCCCGTCCGCGGCTTCATGGCCGCCATGCTCGTTCCCCTTCCTGAAACCAGCTCATCGTCGCCGACGGCCCCACTGAAGGGCACGCATCCTCTCGTCGGACACGCGTCACCGGCATCGAACACATTGCTTCCAGGCCATTATCCCGCATCTCAGGACCCGATGACCAACATCAGTCGGCATCGCTTGCGCAACGCGCTTGAGCAAAACCACTCAATTCGCCGAAGTGGCTGCGATACTGCGCCGCTGCCGCGCCGCTGCATGGACTTTCGGACGCCGGAATTCTTTGACGCAGGTCACATGTCCGAACCCCGCCGCCGCTCATGATCTCCGCCATGCTGTCCTCAGACCAGAACGTACCGACGGGTACGACGGAGCCGCGAACCGGAGGGGACCCCCATGGCCGACACCGTGCTCTACGAGGTGAGCGACGGACTCGCGACGATCACGCTCAACCGCCCCGAGGCGATGAACGCGATGAACATCGAGACCAAGGTCGCCTTCCGCGAGGCGGCACAGGCGGCCGCGGCGGACGACTCCGTACGGGCCATCCTGCTCACCGCCTCCGGCGACCGGGCCTTCTGCGTGGGCCAGGACCTCAAGGAGCACATCGGCGGGCTGACGGCGGCGCGCGAGTCCGGTTCGGGCGAGGGTGTCATGAGCACCGTCCAGGAGCACTACAACCCGATCGTGCGGGCCCTGACCGGGGCGGCGAAGCCGGTCGTGGCGGCGGTCAACGGGGTCGCGGCCGGCGCCGGCTTCGGTTTCGCCCTCGCGGCGGACTATCGCATCGTCGCCGACACGGCTGCCTTCAACACGTCGTTCGCCGGGGTCGCGCTGACCGCCGACTCCGGGATCTCGTGGACGCTGCCCCGGGTCGTCGGGCCTTCGCGGGCCGCGGATCTGCTGCTGTTTCCGCGCAGCATCACCGCCCAGGAGGCGTACGAGCTGGGGATCGCCAACCGGATCGTGCCGGGCCCCGAGCTTGCCGCCGAGGCGGTGAAGGTGGCTCGGGGGCTGGCCGAGGGGCCGACGCTGGCGTACGCCGCGCTCAAGGAGTCTCTTGCCTACGGGCTGACCCACTCGCTGGAGGAGACCTTGGAGAAGGAGGACGAGTTGCAGACGCGGGCCGGGTCCTCCGAGGACCATGTGATCGCTGTGCAGGCGTTCGTCGACAAGGAGAAGCCGAAGTATCTGGGGCGGTGACGCTTCGCCGGATCGGGCCGGTTCACAGACTGCCGGCCCGGTGGAGGCTTGTCGCGCCCACGCGGCGGAGCCGCATGTCGATACAGCCCCGCGCCCCTGGAGGGCGCGCCTCAGTGGGGTCTTGCCACGCAGTCCTGCAAGTGGTCGTTGACCAAGCCGCACGCCTGCATCAAGGCGTAGGCCGTTGTGGGGCCGACGAAGCGGATGCCCTGCTTCTTGAGGGCCTTGGAGAGGGCTGTCGACTCGTCGGTGACCGCGGGGACGTCGGCGAGGGCCTTCGGGGCCGGGCGGGTCGCCGGGTCGGGGGCGAAGGACCAGATCAGCTCGTCCAGCTCACCCGGGGCCCACTCCGTGAGTATGCGCGCGTTGGCCACCGTCGCCTCGATCTTGGCGCGGTTGCGGATGATGCCGGGGTCGGCGAGGAGGCGCTCCTTGTCGGCGTCCGTGAACGTGGCGACCTCGGAGATCTTGAAGCCCGCGAAGGCGGTACGGAAGCCCTCGCGGCGGCGCAGGATCGTGATCCAGGAGAGACCCGACTGGAAGGCCTCCAGGCACAGCCGCTCGTACAGCGCGTCGTCGCCGTGGACGGGGCGGCCCCACTCCTCGTCGTGGTACGCCACGTAGTCCTCGGTGGACAGGGCCCAGGGGCAGCGCAGGGCACCGTCGGGGCCCTTCAGGGCGTCGCTCACCGGTGGTCCTCCTCGTCGGGCTTCTCCAGGGAGGTGGACCGGGCCGCGTGGGCCGCTCCGGCCAGCGCGGCCTCCAGGTCGGAGATCCGGGCGTCCCGCTCGGCCAGCTCGGCGCCGAGGCGGCCCAGGGCGTCGTCCACGTCCGCCATGCGGTAGCCGCGCATCGTGAGCGGGAAGCGCAGGGCCTCCACGTCACCGCGGTGCAGGGGGCGGTCCAGGGGCAGCGGATCCTGGAGGCGCTCCGGCGGGGTCTCGGGGAGGGCGCCGCTCTCACCGCCGCCCACCACGGAGAGAGTCACCGCGCCGACCACGACGACGAGGGCGACGACCAGGAACAAGAACATGAACATCGCTGAGGTACCCCTTCTATTGTGCTGTGCCTCCGGGGCGCCTCAGCCGGAGGCGAGGGGACGATCGTGCTCGACCCTCCGGGCCTCCGCGCGCTCGTTCCCTCGCCTCCGGCGCGCCCCTCCGGCTCCGCCACACTCTGGTGCCGACGCGGACGCGTCGGCGCGGAAAGTATCAGGCTCCGATCGTGCCATGCGACTCTGACAGTTAGGGTCGCAGGCGGCGGAACGCCGACATCCGTTGCCAACTACTGGGAGAGGTCACAGGGGATGCTCAGGCTGGGCAGGCGCGAGTTCGAGGCGCACGAGCCGGTGATCATGGCGATCGTGAACCGGACCCCGGACTCCTTCTACGACCAGGGCGCCACCTTCCGCGACGAGCCCGCGCTCGCGCGCGTGGAGCAGGCGGTGTCCGAGGGCGCCGCCATCATCGACATCGGCGGGGTCAAGGCCGGGCCGGGCGAAGAGGTCACGGCCGAGGAGGAGGCGCGGCGGACGGTCGGCTTCGTCGCCGAGGTGCGGCGCCGTTTCCCCGACGTGATCATCAGCGTCGACACCTGGCGGCACGAGGTGGGCGAGGCCGTGTGCGAGGTGGGGGCGGACCTGCTCAACGACGCGTGGGGCGGGGTCGATCCGCGGCTCGCGGAGGTCGCCGGGCGGTACGGGGTGGGGCTGGTGTGCACGCACGCCGGTGAGACCCGGCCTCGGACCCGTCCTCACCGCATCGCGTACGACGACGTCATGGCCGACATCCTGCGGGTGACGCTGGCGCTGGCCGAGCGGGCCGTGGAGGCGGGGGTGGCGCGGGAGTCCGTGCTCATCGATCCCGGGCACGACTTCGGGAAGAACACGCGGCACAGTCTTGAGGCGACGCGTCGTCTTGGGGAGATGGTGGAGACGGGGTGGCCCGTGCTGGTCTCCCTGTCCAACAAGGACTTTGTGGGTGAGACGCTCGACCGGCCGGTGAAGGAGCGGGTGGTCGGGACGCTCGCGACCACCGCCGTGTCTGCGTGGCTGGGGGCTCAGGTGTACCGGGTCCACGAGGTCGCCGAGACGCGGCAGGTCCTGGACATGGTGGCGTCGATCGCCGGCCATCGCCCGCCTGCCGTCGCCCGGCGGGGGCTGGCGTAGGGCCTTTTTCGCCCCCGCCGCCCCTACCCATTCCCGTCCCTTCCTCAGGGGCTCCGCCCCCGAACCCCCGCTCCTCAAACGCCGGAAGGGCTGACTACTAGCCCGTCCGGCGTTTGAGGACGAGGCCGTTCAGGCCGAAAGGGGGGTCTGGGGGCGCAGCCCCCAGGGGACGGGACGGGTAGGGGCGGCGGGGGCGAGAAAAAGGCAGGCCCTACCTCCCCGCCTCCTTCGACACCAGTGCCACCGCCTCGTCCACGTCGTCCGTGAGGTGGAAGAGGAGGAGGTCCTTTTCCGAGGCCTTGCCCTGGGCGATCAGGGTGTTCTTGAGCCAGTCGACGAGGCCGCCCCAGTACTCCGTACCGAAGAGGACGATCGGGAAGCGGGTGACCTTCTGGGTCTGGACGAGGGTGAGGGCCTCGAAGAGTTCGTCGAGGGTGCCGAGGCCACCGGGCAGGACCACGAACCCCTGGGCGTACTTCACGAACATCATCTTCCGCACGAAGAAGTAGCGGAAGTTGAGGCCGATGTCGACGTACTGGTTGAGCCCCTGCTCGAAGGGCAGCTCGATGCCGAGCCCGACCGAGATGCCCTTCGCCTCGCAGGCGCCCTTGTTGGCGGCCTCCATGGCACCGGGACCGCCGCCCGTGATCACGGCGAAGCCCGCCTCGACCAGTCCGCGCCCGAGCGCGACCCCCGCCTCGTACTCCGGAGAGCCCGCAGGCGTCCGCGCCGAGCCGAACACGCTGATCGCGGGCGGGAGTTCGGCCAGCGTGCCGAAGCCCTCGATGAACTCCGACTGGATGCGCAGCACCCGCCAGGGATCGGTGTGGACCCAGTCCGACGGCCCGCCCGCGTCCAGCAGCCGCTGGTCCGTCGTGCTCGCCTGCACCTGCCCCCGCCTGCGCAGCACGGGGCCCAGCCGCTGCTCCTCCGGTGGCCGCTTCTTGCCCTCCGGGTTGCCAGTAGCCATGTCCGCTCCCTTCACGCGTGCGGGTCGTTCCACCCCAGCGTAGATCTACGCGGGTTACGGAGGGGGGACGCCGACATGTCCGCCATGAACCGCCGTCAGGTACGGGTCAGGCGGTCAGCCATGCCCTCAGCCGCTCCTCGCCCGCGAGGATCTTCGCGGTTTCCACCCTTTCGTCCCGTTTGTGTGCCAGATGCGGGTTTCCAGGGCCGTAGTTGACGGCCGGGACGCCGAGCGCGCTGAAGCGGGAGACGTCCGTCCAGCCGTACTTGGGCTGGGGGGTTCCCCCGACGGCCTCGATGAAGGCGGCGGCCGCGGGGTGGGAGAGGCCGGGCAGCGCCGCGCCGCTGTGGTCGTCGACCACGAACTCCTCGACACCGCAGTCGGCGAAGACCTCGTGGACGTGGGCCAGGGCTTCGGCCTCCGTGCGGTCCGGCGCGTAACGGAAGTTGACGGTCACCACGCATTCGTCGGGGATGACGTTGCCCGCCACCCCGCCCGAGATACCGACGGCGTTGAGGCCCTCGCGGTACTCCAGGCCGTCGATGACCGGGTAGCGCGGCTGGTAGGAGGCGAGGCGCGCGAGGATCGGGGCGGCGGCGTGGATGGCGTTGGAGCCCATCCAGCTGCGCGCGGAGTGTGCCCGCTCGCCCTTCGTCCTCAGCAGCACCCGCAGGGTGCCCTGGCAGCCGCCCTCGACCTGCCCGTCGGACGGCTCCAGGAGGACCGCGAAGTCGCCCTCCAGCCACTCCGGGTGTGCCTCGGACACATGCTTCAGCCCGTTGAGGTGTGCGGCGACCTCTTCGTTGTCGTAGAAGACGAAGGTGAGGTCGCGGTTGGGGGCCGGGACCGTGGCCGCGATCCGCAGCTGGACGGCGACGCCCGACTTCATGTCGCAGGTGCCGCAGCCCCACAGCACTCCGTCCTCGTCGAGGCGCGAGGGCACGTTGTCGGCGATCGGGACCGTGTCGATGTGGCCGGCCAGGATCACGCGCTCGGCCCGGCCCAGGTTGGTACGCGCGACGACGTTGTTGCCGTACCGCTCGACCGTCAGGTGCGGCAGGGCCCTCAGCACGCCCTCGATCGCGTCCGCGAGGGGCTTCTCGGTGCCGCTCTCGGAGGGGAAGTCGACGAGCTGCGCGGTGAGCCGGGCGGCGTCCAGGGCGAGGTCAAGTTGGGTGTCGGCCATGGCGTCGACCCTAACGCGAGGCGGGTCCCGGCCCGGTTTGTGGCCTGATACCTCTGCCGTCACCGGCTTGTCCACAGTCCCACAGATGGCGGACAGTACTCTCCAGTACCTTGTACGCGTGCCAGAGCCGTCCCCCACCTCCGCCAGGTCCGTACGCCGTGGCCGTCTCCTCCGCTCCGGAGCCGCCTTCGCCGTGCTGCTCGCCCTCGCCGGCTATCTCGCCGTGCAGTACCTGACAGGGAGCACAGGAGAACCGAAGTGCACGGTCGTCTCCGGCAAGGGCGACGGAGCGTCGTACCGGTTCACGGCGGAACAGGCGGTGAACGCGGCGACGATCACGGCTGTCGGCACCAACCGCGGCGTGCCCCAGCGCGCCGTCACGATCGCCCTCGCGACGGCCCTCCAGGAGTCCGCCCTGCGCAACATCAGCCACGGCGACCGTGACTCGCTGGGCCTGTTCCAGCAGCGGCCGTCGCAGGGCTGGGGCACCGAGAAGGAGATCCTGGACCCGGCGTACGCGGCGGGCGAGTTCTACGAGCACCTGGAGAAGGTGCCGGACTACACGAAACTGCCGCTCACCGTCGCCGCGCAGCGCGTCCAGCGCAGCGGCTTCCCGGAGGCGTACGCGAAGCACGAGCCGGACGCCACGCTCCTCGCCGCGGCCCTGACCGGGCGCGCGGCCGCCACCTTCACCTGCGAGGGCCGGCCGAGCACACCGCTCGAGGGCCCGGACGCGGTGCGTGCCGCGCTCGTACGGGACTTCGGGCGCGACGCGTTCCAGGAGACCGGCGCCGAAGTGGCCGCCACACCCTCGGCCTCCCCGTCGGCCTCGACGGCCGTACCGTCGACCTCGTCGACCGGTACGAGCGGCCCCGGCGGCACCCGCACCGTGACCGTCGCCGTCCCGAAGACCCCGGCCGCGCAGGGCGGAGAGCGGCGGCGCGGCTGGGCCCTGGCGCACTGGGCGGTGGCCAACTCGTCGGCGCTGCACGTCGAGCGCGTCTCGTACGCGGGCCGGGCGTGGACGGCCGGGAGCACCCGGAGCGAGTGGCGCGACGAGCCGGGTGCGAGGAACTCGACGGGCGAAGTCCGAATCGTCACCGGGCAGTAGTACGGGCCTTCACCCGTTGGGGGCATGCCCGGCGCGGCATGTCGACGGCCGCCCAGGTATTTCCTCCGGCCCTTCCCGCGCCTCTCGCGAATGCGCCAAATCCCTTGGGATCAAAGGGCCGTAACCATTCGGCAGACTTTCTCACCGGGCGTTCTTTGCCCGGGTTTCTCCACAGCTGATAATGCGACACATTGCCAACTCTTTACGTTGGACCACCGCAACCTTCGCGGACTTCGAGCGGTAGTCACTGCGTCCGAGCCCGGAACGATCAACAGCCGGTCGATCGACGGCAGACCGACAGCCAGTCGGTCAACTGCCGGGCACGGCACGACACTTCACCGTTCTCTTCCGTCAAAGGAGCATCATGTCCCTCCCCCTGACCCGCCGGATCGCCCGTGCCGCGCTGCTCGTCGCAGCGGGAGCGGCAGCCGGGGTCGGTGCGGCCGGCTCCGCGAGCGCGGCCGAACTGCCTGCCACCCCCGACCTCGGCGGGCTGTCCGCGCTGGACAACGCGGGCACGACCGTCGACGGCGCCGCGCAGAACGCCACCGGGCTCGCGGGCAACGCGGGCAGCAAGGCCGTCAAGAAGGCTGTGCCGATCGCGGGCAAGACCGGCGGCAAGGCCGTCAAGACCACGACTCCCGCCGCGCAGAAGACCGCCGGGGACGCCGCCGGGACCGCGGGTGAGGTGCTCGGTGACGCCGCGGGCGCCACCGGTGGTGGGTTGCCGACCGATTCCGTTGCCAAGGGTGGGCTGCCCGGGGCGGAGCAGCTGCCGCTTCAGGGCCTGCCGCTCGGCTAGTCACTCCGGGAGCCGTACGGCGAAGGGGTCCAGGGAGTTTCTTCCCTGGGCCCCTTCGCTTGTGTTCCCTCTTGACCGGTGAGTCGGCGGGTGCGGGCGCGCCGTGGCCGGTCGCGCAGTTCCCCGCGCCCCTGAAAGCCCACTCCCACGCAGACAGTCAGGTCAAGCGGGATACCGCTGCCGCTACCCGGTCGTCCGTCGCCGTCAGTGCCACGCGGACGAACTTGTCGCCCGCCGGGCCGTAGAAGTCGCCCGGGGCCACCAGGATGCCCAGGTCGGCGAGGTGGGCGACGGTGTCCCAGCAGGGCTCGTCCCTGGTGGCCCAGAGATAGAGGCTGGCCTCGCTGTGTTCGATGCGGAAGCCGTGGGCCAGGAGGGCGTCGCGCAGGGCGGTGCGGCGGGCCGTGTAGCGGGCGCGCTGCTCCTGGACGTGGGTGTCGTCGGAGAGGGCGGCGACCGTCGCGGCCTGGGTGGGCGCGGAGGTCATCATGCCGCCGTGCTTGCGGACCTGCAGGAGGTCACCGAGGACCGCGGGGTCACCGGCCAGGAACGCCGAGCGGTAGCCCGCCAGATTGGACCGCTTCGAGAGCGAGTGGACCGACACGATCCCCTCGTACGAGCCGCCGCACACCTCGGGGTGCAGGACCGAGACCGGGTCGGCCTCCCAGCCCAGCTCGATGTAGCACTCGTCGGAGAAGACGAGGATGCCGTGCTCGCGCGCCCAGGCCACGATCCGGGTGAGTTCCGGAAGGGAGAGCACCCGGCCGGTCGGGTTCGACGGGGAGTTGAGCCACAGGAGCTTGAGACCGGTGGGGTCCAGGTCTGTCGGATCGTCGTAGTCGACGTAGTCCGCGCGGGCCAGGCGGGCGCCGACCTCGTACGTCGGGTAGGCCAGGCGCGGGTAGGCGACCCGGTCGCCGGGGCCCAGGCCCAGCTGCGTGGGCAGCCAGGCCACCAGTTCCTTGGAGCCGACCACCGGTAGGACGTTGCGGTGGGTGAAGTCCCGTGCGCCCAGCCGTCGCTCGCACCAGGCCACGAGGGCGTCCCGCAGCTCCGGGGTGCCCCACACCGTGGGGTAGCCGGGCGAGTCGGCGGCCGCGACCAGGGCTTTCTGGATCAGGTCGGGCACCGGATCGACCGGGGTGCCGACGGACAGGTCGACGATGCCGCCCGGGTGAGCGGCGGCCGTCGCCTTGAAGGGCTCCAGCTTGTCCCAGGGGAAGGTGGGAAGCCGGTCGGAGACTGCGGACACGGGTTCTGGCTCACTTTCTCGTACGGACGGGAGCGTCCGCACGGACGGGTGGCACGTACGGCAAACGCCTCGGTCCCGTACGGCGGCAGGCCGTACGGGACCGAGGCGGCGCTTCTACCGCCGGGCGGGGCCCCGGCGTCGCTGGGCGAGGCCCCCGGCGTACGTACCGCTTACTGGTTCTGCGGCGGCAGCGCTGCGACGAAGGGGTGGTCGCGCTCGATGAGTCCCAGCTTGCTGGCACCGCCGGGCGAGCCGAGCTCGTCGAAGAACTCGACGTTCGCCTTGTAGTAGTCCTTCCACTCCTCGGGAGTGTCGTCTTCGTAGAAGATCGCCTCGACCGGGCAGACCGGCTCACAGGCACCACAGTCGACGCATTCGTCCGGGTGGATGTACAAGGACCGGGAGCCCTCGTAGATGCAGTCGACCGGGCACTCCTCGATGCACGCCTTGTCCTTGACGTCGACACAAGGCTGCGCGATGACGTAGGTCACGCTGTCGTTCCTCCTCGATAGGGCGCTGGCGAGCCGTCTTCAGGCCCCGCCACCTGGCGCGCGGGAGCGCGGCGTCGTCGATGCCCGCACCTAGTATCTCCGTTCTTGGGCATGATCCGAACAGGAGGGTTGGACTGAGCTGTGGAATTCTCCGCACACTTCCGTCTCGAAGTCCGTGTTACCCCCGCTGACGTGGGGAAACGCGTCTCGGTGCGACGGTTGCGCGAAGACCCTCCTGAGGGTGAGAAGTTCACCGACACGGTTGGCGTTCTCACATCATGGGACGACGGTGTGCTGCTGATCACACGACGGTCCGGGGAGAGCGTCCGTATTCCGGAATCGGCGCTGGTGGCGGGCAAGGTCGTGCCGGCCGCGCCCGCTCGGCGGAGGGGCCCGGCCGCCTCCTACGAGGAGCTGGCGCGGGTCGCCGCCCGGGCCTGGCAGCCGGTCGAGCGGGAGCGGCTCGGCGAGTGGGAGCTGCGGGCCGCCGCGGGGTTCACCCGGCGGGCCAACTCGGTGCTGCCGCTCGGCGACCCGGGCGTCCCGCTGGACGACGCGCTGTCGCTCGTACGGGAGTGGTACGCGGCCCGGGAGCTGCCCGCGTACGTGCAGACCGCGACCGGGGCCGAGGGCACGCAGGAGCTGCTGTGCGCGGAGCTGGAGGCGCGGGGGTGGGTGCGCGAGGTGACCGCGGAGATGTGGATCGGCAGGCTGGCGGCGATCGGTGATCTGCCGGACCCCGGACCGGACCGGCCCGTCGTGCTGGCGCGCGAGGCGGACGAGGCGTGGCTCGGCCGCTACCAGCGCAAGGGCGTGAGCGAGGTGGCCCTGGAGGTGCTGGGGAGCGGGCCCTCCGTGTGGTTCGCGACCGTGCCCGGCGCCGAGCCGGGCATACCCGCGGCGATCGGCCGCTGTGTGATCGACGGACGCTGGGCCGGTTTCGCGGCGGTGGAGGTCGATCCGTCCCTGCGCCGTCAGGGCCTGGCCACCACGGTCATGACCGCCCTGGCCCGCCGGGCCCTTTCCGAGGGTGCCTCGGCGGCATGGCTCCAGGTGGAGGCGGACAACGCGGGCGCCCGGGCCCTGTACGCGGGGATGGGCTTCGCGGCGCATCACGCGTACCACCACTACCTCGGGCCCGCGGCAACGGGCGGCGGGAGCTCTGGGGGCGCCGACGAACACGTCGGTCGCCTCCCCGGCGGCGAAATCGGTGGCGGAGCCTCAGAGCGGTATCGATCGGTGTGAAAGGGCACGAGGCAGCTATGCGTCCTCTTCATCCTCCCGGGCCCGAGCGGAGCGCCGAGTGGCGGCGGCGGTTCGGCGACGAGGCGCGGGCCGAGCGGCCCGACCTGTCGGCGTTGTGTCTGCTGGTGGGTGCCCAGGCGGACGGGGAACTGGACGAGACCGGGCTGGACGCGGCGCAGATCGAGCTGGACCGGCTGGCCGGGGAGCTGCCGTTCCGGCCCGGCGGACCGCGGTCCTGGGCAACGGCGCTCGCCGAGCACCTCGGCAGCCGCTGCGGGTTCCGGGGTACACCCGGTGACTATCAGCGACTGGACTCCTCGCTGCTGCACGAGGTGCTGCGGCGGCGGCGAGGGCTGCCGATCCTGCTGTCGGTGGTGTGGATGGAGGTCGCGAGGCGGGCGGGGGCCCCGGTGTACGGGGTTGCTCTGCCGGGGCACTTCGTCGTCGGGTTCGGGCCGCCGGAGCAGCAGGTACTCGCCGATCCCTTCGACGGGGGCCGGGTGCTGACCGGGACCGATGCCGATCTGCTGGTGGCCGGTGCGACGGGGGCGCCGCTGGATCCCTCGATGCTGTCGCCCGCCGATCCGCTGGACGTCGTGCTGCGGATCCTGAACAACATCCGCGCCTGGGCCGCTGCCCGGCCCGAGCGCTCCGATGTCGCGCTCTGGGCCGTCGAGCTTTCACTGCTGCTGCCGTCCCATCCCGCCCGTCTTCGGTACGACCGGGCGCAACTGCTCGTCGGGCGGGGGGACTTCCTCGCGGGGGCGACGGAACTCGATGCGTACGCGGAGGTGGTGGCCGCCGTTGACGAGCCTGCCGCCGATCGGGTTCGGCGGCAGGCCCGGGCCGCCCGGGCCATGCTCAACTGAGATGCCTGACGGGGCCTTACAGCCAGCCCTTCTCCCTCGCGATCCTGACCGCCTCCGCCCTGTTCCGTGCCGCCAGTTTCTGGATCGCGGTGGAGAGGTAGTTGCGGACCGTGCCGTGGGACAGGTGGAGGGCCGTTGCCAGGTCTGCGTTGGTGGAGCCGTCGGCCGCCGCGCGGAGTACCTCGCGTTCGCGGTCGGTCAGGGGGTTGGCGCCCTCGGCCAGGGCGGCCGCGGCGAGTGCGGGGTCGATGACGCGTTCGCCGGTGAGGACCTTGCGTATCGCTTCGGCGAGTTGGGCGGCGGGGGCGTCCTTCACCAGGAAGGCGTCGGCGCCCGCCTCCATGGCGCTGCGGAGGTAGCCGGGGCGGCCGAAGGTCGTGAGGACGACCAGCTTGAGCGCGGGAAACTCCCGGTGGAGCTCGGCAGCCGCCTCGATGCCGGTGGCGCCCGGCATCTCGATGTCCAGGAGCGCCACGTCCACGTCGTGCCCGCGTACGGCGGCCAGCACCTCGTCGCCGCGGGCGACCTGTGCCACCACGTCGATGTCGGGTTCGAGGCCGAGCAGGGCGGCCAGCGCCTCGCGGACCATCGACTGGTCCTCGGCGAGCAGGACCTTGATCGTTCGGCTCATGCCCCGGATCCTACGGCCGCGGTGACCGCGGGAACGCGGGCCAGCAGCCGGAATCCGTGCCGTGCGCTCCCCGCCTCCAGCTGCCCGCCCACCTTCTCCAGCCGCTCCCGCAATCCGGTCAGCCCGTTGCCCGGACCGCTGTCCGCGCCGCCGCCGTCGTCCTCCACGCTCAGCTCCAGCACCGGCCCCTCCAGCGTCTGGCGCCGCACCAGCTCGACCGTGCAGCGCCGGGCCCCGCTGTGGCGTACGACGTTGGTGACCGCCTCGCGCAGCGCCCAGGCCAGTGCGGACTCGGTCTCCGAGGCGACGCCCGTGAGGTCCGGTTCGGCCGGCAGTTCGGCCGTGATGCCCGCCGCCGTGAGGGCGACCCGCGCGCCCGCGAGTTCGCCGGGCAGCCGGGGCCGCCGGTAGCCGGTGACCGCCTCCCGGACGTCGACCATGGCCTGCCGGCTGACGTTCTCGATGTCGGCGACCTGGTGGGCCGCCCTGTCGGGGTGCTCGGGCAGCATCCGGCCCGCGAGCTCGCTCTTCAGCGTGATCAGCGAGAGCGAGTGGCCGAGCAGGTCGTGCAGGTCGCGGGCGAGCCGCAGCCGTTCCTCGTTGGCGGCGAGCTGGGCGACGGTGGCGCGGGCCTCGCGCAGTTCGACGGTCGTACGGATCAGGGTGCGGACGCCGACCATGGAGAAGCCGCCGAGGAGCGCCGGGAGGAGCAGCGAGGCCAGGTACTCGTTCCCCTCCGGTACGGAGAGGGCGATCACCGTCATCAGCGCGGACACGCCCGGGACGGTCAGCCGGGCGAACCGCGGTGGCAGTGCCGCGCCGGACGCGACCGAAACGTACACGAACAGGACGAGCCACTCGCGGCCGAGGGTGAGTGAGAGGACCGACGACTGGGCCGCGAGCACGGCCAGCGAACCGAGGACGACCCCGTTGGCCGCGCCCCGTCCGGCCCGGAAGACCAGGGCGAAGTACCAGGCGACGAAGGCCACCAGGCCGACGGCGCCCAGGACGCGGACGCCGTCGCTGTGCCCGCCGTGCAGCAGGTCGCTCACCGGCGCGCTCAGATAGGCGAGCCAGATGCCGGTCCAGAGGAACTTGACCGCTCTCTGCCTGTTGTTCTGCGGGCGCTGCCCGATGCCGATCTCCACGCCGCTCACGCCTTCAGCGTGTCCTTCCTGTACAGCCAGGCCGCGCCGCCCGCGAACAGGACGAAGGAGACGGCGAGGATGGCGAGGTCCTGCGCGTGCGGGGCCCGGCTCTGTTCGATGGCCTGCCCGAGGGCAGCGTACGCGTGCGTGGGCAGCCACTTGGCGATGTCCTGCAGCCAGTCGGGGAAGGTCGTCGTCGGCATCCACAGTCCGCCCAGCATGGACAGACCGAAGTACACGATCATCGTGATCGGGCGGACCGCGTCACCGCTCGCCAGGTAGCCGATGGCGACGCCGAGCGCGGCGAAGACGAGGCTGCCGGCCCAGATCGCGCCGGTGAGCGCGAGCCACTGCCAGACGTCCAGACGTACGTCCTTCACGGCTGCCGCGACCACGAAGACGACGACGATCGACGGCAGGCTGATCACGGCCGCACTCGCGGTCTTCGCGAGGACGTAGCCGCGCCCCGGCAGTGTGGTGAGCCGCAACTGCCGTACCCAGCCGCTCTCCCGCTCCTTGGCTATGCGCTCGCTGTTGCCCATGAGGACGGCGGTCAGGGCGCCGAAGGAGGCCATGGAGACCATGAAGAACGTCGGCAGGGTGAGCCCGGTGCCGTCGACCTCGGTCGTACTGTCGGCGCTGCCCGCGATCAGGAGGAACAGGGCCGAGGGGTAGATCACCGAGAAGAACAGGAACTTGCGGTTGCGCAGGGCGCGGGTGATCTCCAGCTTGATCAGACCGTTCATGCCGGTCATGCCGGTCATGCCGCTCATGGGGTTCCTGGTGCTCGTGGCCTTCATGGAGTTCGTGGCCTTCATGGAGTTCGTGGCGTTCATCGAGTTCGTGGCGTTCATGAGGTGCGCGCCTCCTCGGCGGCGGTGATGGCGACGAAGGCCTGCTCCAGACCGAGCCCGGCCACTTCGAGGTTGCGGGGGTGGAGGCCGAGCCCGTACAGGGCGTGGACGGTCGCGTCGGCGTCGGAGGACTGGATGCGGACCGTGTGGCCCGACACGTCGAGCGAGGTGAGGAAAGGCAGGTCGCGCAGCGCGGGCTCGTCGATCGGGCCCTCCAGGTCGAACGCGATCCGCCGGGCGCCGGCCTTCGCCTTGATCTCGGCGGCGGTGCCGTCCGCGAGCAGCCGCCCCCGGTGCAGGACGAGCACGCGGTCGGCGATGGCGTCGGCCTCCTCCAGGTAGTGCGTGGCGAACAGGACCGTCCGCCCCTGGTCGGCCTGCTCCCGCATGGTGGCCCAGAAGGCCTGGCGCGCGGAGACGTCCATGCCGGTCGTCGGCTCGTCGAGGACGATGAGGTCGCTGTCCCCGGCCGTGGCGAGCGCGAAGCGGACGCGCTGCTGCTGACCGCCCGAGAGTTTGTTGACCTTGCGGTCCGCCATCTGTGTGAGGCTCGCGCGGGCGAGCACGTCCGGCACGGGGAACGGCTTCGGGTGCAGGTCGCAGGCGAGGCGCACCAGCTCGCCGACCGTGACCTCGTCCATCAGCCCGCCGCTCTGCAGCATCGCGCCGACGCGCCCGGCGACGATGGCCTCTCGCGGGCTGCCGCCGAACACCCGCACCGAGCCGCTGTCCGCGTGCTTCAGGCCGAGCAGCAGGTCGAGCGTGGTCGACTTGCCCGCACCGTTGGGCCCCAGCAGGGCCACGGTCTCGCCCGGATGCAGGGCCAGCGTGAGCCCGTCCACGGCCCGTCCGCTTCCGTAGGTCTTGGTCACCTGATCGAACCCGACCACCGAGCCGGTGGCCTCCGCTGTCGCAGTCGCTGTCATGTGACCCAGCGTGGCGGGAGGCGGGCCCCGCCCGGCAGTGTCGGCCATCGTCACTCACGGATGACAGATGTCATGTGCGGGTACGCGAAACTCACCTCCTGGCCCCCAGCACCTCCAGCGCGTCCGCCACCGAGCGGAGGAACGCGGCGTACGCGTGGGCGCTGCACGGCAGTTCCGGGTTCCAGGGCGTCACGGCCGCGGTCGAGGTGAGGGCCTCCCAGGCGGGCACGGACTCCAACTCCCCCACAGGCACGGCGTTCGCGCGGGCGTCCGCGAGGACCAGGTCGGGGGCGAGGTCGAGGGCGTGCTCCCACGTGGTCGTGGACCAGTTCGCGCCACCGGCGCCGGGCTCGGTCAACTGCACGCCCAGTTCGGCCAGATGACGCAGTTCGGGCCAGGTCCCGGGCCGGGCGAGATGGGCCTGGCGGGTTCCGGCGGCCGACAGCGCGAGCACCTTCAGCGGCACGGAGGCGGCGGACCGTACGGCGTCCTCCGCCGCGGCCAACTCGCTGTCCCCGCCCGTCGGTTCGCCGCCGAGGGCCACCGCCAGCTGGACGAACCGCGCCAGGATGCCGGGCAGCGAGGTGTCCCCGCCGACCGCCAGGGCGAGGACGGGTGCGCCGGCCCGTTTCGCCGCCGCCTCCGTGACGGCGTACGGCTTCTCCCGGTCGTACGTGACGTCGACGACGATGTCGGGCCGTACGGACCGTATCGCCCCGTCGTCCAGCCCCTTGCCCGCGCCCAGGTACGGGACGTCGGCCAGGGCACCGGACTTGGCGCGGTCGGGCTCGTCGCCGTCGTGGCCTGATCCGTACACCCCGACGGGCCGGACCCCCAGATCCCACAGTGCCGCGCCCGCGCGGACGTACGCGGCCACCCTCTCGGGCCGCCCGATGCGCCGTAACGTGATCCCCCGGTCGTCCGTGAACTCCCAGCCCATACGGCACCCGCCCCTTCGACACCCGCCCGGCGCGGGCCACTCGGGCCACGATGAGCCGGACGCCGGAACGAGACAAGGGGACACCCGGCCATCACCGGGTGCCCCCTTCAACCAGTCCGCTCAACCGGTCCGCGACTAGCTGGGGTTGGTCTCGATCACTCCCACACGGTCCGCCGCCGTCTTGCCGAGGAGTGCCGGGCGCATCGCGCCGACCACGTCCTGGGGCGTCACGGGGGTCTTCTTGCCGTTGCCCCGGGTGATCAGTACGCCGTCGAAGGCGCCGCCGTACAGCTCCTTCAGCGCTTCCAGGTCGTAGTACTCGACCAACTTGCCCTGGGCGTTGGCCTTGACGCCGAGGAACTTCCACAGGGAGTTCTCCGGGCTGAACGGGAGCTCCACCCCGCCGGCCTTGATCGTCACGTTGGCCGACATCGCCGGCTGTGCGAACGTCTTCATCATGCGGTCGACCTCGGCCTTGGTGACCTTGGGCTCCTTGGCCGTGGTGGGGACCTTGACGGTCGCCGCCTTGCCGGTCTCCACCTGCGCGCGGTACGCCTCCTCGACGGCCTCCGTCGACTGTCCGGTGTCGATGCCCTTGCCCGCCTTGCCGTAGACGGCAACGGCCTTGCCCGACTCGAACTTGATCGTGCCCTCGGTCGCCGAGCCGGAACCGCCCGCGGCGCGCTCCAGGGCGGCCGCCAGCTTCTCCTCGTCGACGGGCATCGCGGGGTCGACCACGCGATGGTTGCCGAACAGCGAGCCGATCACCGAGACGGGGTTGTAGTCGCTGCCCGCCGCGGACCGTACCGTCGCCTGGCTGTCGAGCTGGAGACCGGCCTGGTCCGGCCTGAGCGCGACGGTGTCGCCCTCGACCGAGAGCTGCAGCGGCTTGGCCGCCCGTGCCTTGAAGGCGTCGTCGAGCTTCTTGACGGCCTCATCACGGGTGCCGCCGCCGATGTCGACGCCGAGCACGGTGGTGCCCTTGGGCACATCGGAGTGGTTCATGAGCAGACCGGCGCCGTACGCGATGCCGCCCAGCGTCACCACGCCGGTGACCAGGAGCACCAGCTTGTTGCGGCCCTTTTTCTTCTTGGTCCGCGAGGCCGCGGGCGCCGCCGGCGAGACGGGCTCGGGCAGCTTCGGGGGCTGGTGCGGCAGCGGTCCGTCAGTGTGCGCGCCCGGTCCGAACGGCGAGTTCGGGGCGGGCGGCACGACGGGGATGCCGCTGGTCAGCGTGTGTCCCGAGACGTTCTCACCGGCGCCGCCGTAGCCCGGCGTACCGGGTTCCGGGGCGGGCTTCTGCGGGGTGAGGATCGCGGTGTCGTCGCTCATCCCGCCGCCGGGGCCTCCGGTGAAGGACGAGCCGTGCTGGGCACCGTTGCCACCGGGGAAGCCGGAGGCGCCGGGACCGCCAGACGCGCCGCCCTGACCACCAGGGACACCCTGACCGCCGGGGCCACCCGGACCGCCAGGTCCGCCGGGGAAGCCGGAGCCGTTCTGGGCACCGTTGGGGCCGGGGAAGCCCGAGCCGTCCGGGGCTCCGGGGCCGCCGGGTCCACCCGGTCCGCCGGAAGCGCCGTGGAACGCGGCGGCACCCTGACCGTTCTGGTCACCCATGCCACCACGGACACGCGGACCGCCGGGTCCACCGGGAGCGCCCTGACCGCCGGGAGCGCCCGGACCACCGGGAAGTCCCTGGCCGCCGGAACCGCCGGGAACCTGGCCACCGGGACTACCAGGGCCGCCAAGTCCGCTCGGGGCTCCGCCGCGCACCGCGCCGGGCGGTGTCAGCTGACCGTCGCCGGTGACCGGCCCGCCGGTCGGGCCCGAAGGTCCGCCCTGGCCGCCGCCGGAGAAGTACGGAAGCCCGTCGCGCCGCGGCTCACCGCCGCCGTCGCCCGCGCCGTCCGTCGGATACGGCGAGTTGCCGGGCCCGCTGCCCAGCGGCCCCGCCGCCAGTGCCGCGGACACGTCGAAGGAACCGGTACCGCCGCCGTGGCCGGGCGCCACGGGCCCGGTACCGCCCGCGCCGGGCAGCCCCGCGCCGTTGGTGCCGCCGGGCCGGGAGCCACCGGGCCTGGCCGCACCACCGGCACCGGCGCCCTTGGGCGCGGCCGAACCGGAGGGCCGCGCACCGGGTGCACCGGAACCGCCAACTCCCGCTCCGGCACCCGTACCGGGGCCCGGCGCACCCGAACCGCCGGGCGTACCGGCGCCGTTGGTGCCGCCACCGCCCGGACCGCCCTTGGGCGCACCGGACTTGCGTGGCGCGAACCAGTCGCTCGTCTTGTCCTCGGCGGAGGGCGTGGGCATGGGGTGGGACCCGGTGTCGGAGTCCACGGGCCCGCCCACGCCGGTGCTCGGCCCGGTGTCGACAGGGGCCGGTGTGGGCACACTCGTGCTGTCGGAGGACTCGCCGCCCCCGACGGGTGTGCGCACGACGACCGGCGGAATGGGCCGGGATCCGGGGATGTTGATGCGGATCCGCGTCGTCAGCGTGGTCTCGGTCTTGGGCTGCTCCGGCCGGTCACCGGCGGAACGCCCATTGTCGGCGGCGCCGTCGGAAGCCTTGGGCGTTCCGTACGGCGGAGTCCCCGACGGGTATGCGGTTCCGCCGCGCCCGTTGGGCCCGGAGGACGGACTGTCAGTTTCACGACTCAAGGCAGGTTCTCCTGGTTGGCTCCACCGCCCGTGTACTCGACCTCGATTCGGGCGGCTCGGCGGCGCGCACCACCATACTGGCCACTTGTCGTCCGCATCCTGCGGCCGTAGGGGAAACCCACACCGGACTTGCACCTGCGCACTGCGGCGAAGTGGTACGTCACTTGCCAAGTCGGGCGGCGGGCCCACCTGGTTGCCGCCCCGGGCCAAGGGTGGCGCACATCACAGCCACGGCCATTCCGCCGAGCAGGAAGAGGTAGGAGCCCGCTCCTGCGGCGAAAAGGAAGTCCCCCTCGGGCCGACTCGCGGTGAGCAGGACAACGGCGATCATCCAGCCGGCGGCGGGTGCCACGGCCCCGCCCCGGCCACCGGTCGCCCGTCCCCCGCCGACGAAGAGCCCCGCCGCGCCGGCCAGCGCGAGCAGCAGCCCGCCCGGGAACAGGCCCGCCTGGACCAGTCCCCCGGCCGCCCCGACCACGGCACCCAGCACGAAGAGCCCCAGGTGGACGAGGATCCGTCCCGCCGAGGGCGCTCGCGGGGGCTCGGCGAGCATGCTGCCCGCACCCGGCCTGTTCGCCGTACTCATCAGCCACTCACTTCATTACGTGTCGGACATCCATCACGACTCATCGGACACCCTCATCCTTTTCGGCCGTCCCGGCGAACAGGTCCGTCTCCCACGCCGGTCCTTCGCGCCCGCCGCGCACCAACTCGTAGTACTCCACGACGAACAGCGGCTGCGCGAGCTGGTTGGAGAGGGCGAACCACGGCTCGACGACCTCGATCTGGGTGGCGTGCGCCCGCATCGCGGCGGCCTTGGCCGCGGCGAAGGGGGTGCCGTCGATCTCCGTGGAGATCAGCGAGTCGTCCACCACGCCCGGCACGTCGTCGACGGCGGCGGAGGCGGGGAACGGCAGTTCGTCGAGCACGTCCTTCAGCCGGGCGAAGCCCTCCTCGGCGACCGTGCGCGGTACGCGGTTCCAGTAGATCTTTGCGATCGTCCACGGTTCGCCGAGCTCCGGACGGAAGCCCGGCTCCGCGGCCAGGTCGGCGGCGCGCATCGCGACGCGGTGGGCCTGGATGTGGTCCGGGTGGCCGTAGCCGCCGTTCGTGTCGTACGTCACGAGCACCTGGGGGCGCACCTCGCGGATCACCTGGACGAGGTCCGCGGCCGCCTCGTCGACGTCCGCCTGCCAGAAGCAGCGCGGGTCGTCGTTGTCGGGCAGGCCCATCATCCCGGAGTCGTGGTAGCGGCCGGGGCCGCCGAGGGAGCGGAAGTCGCTCACCCCGAGCTCGCGCATCGCCGCGCCGAGCTCGGCTTGGCGGTGATCGCCGAGGGCCTCGCCCGACAGGTGGGCGAGGCCGGGCGGGATGACCTCGCCCCGCTGGCCCAGGGTGCAGGTCACGAGCGTGACGTGGGCGCCCTCGGCCGCGTACCTGGCCATGGTCGCGCCGTTGTTGATCGCCTCGTCGTCCGGGTGCGCGTGCACCAGGAGCAGACGCCGGGAGGGCAGTTCCGTCATGGGCCCCACCCTACGAGGCGGGTCAGAACTTGATGCCTCCGACCATGTCCGCGATGTTCGTGGTCACCTCGCTGATCGTCGGGGCCATCGTCGAGCTGGCGAGATAGAAGCCGAACAGGACGCAGACGATGGCGTGAGGCGCCTTCAGCCCTGATTTCTTGATCAGGATGAAGACGATGATCGCCAGCAGCACCACCGCCGAAATCGAGAGTGCCACGGCGGCTCACCTCCAAGGATCCCAGGGACGCGGGGGGTCGGATGATGGGGGCAGTAAATCCGTACAACGGCCAGCAGGTTGATACCCACGCAGCAGTAGTGATCATAACTATTCGTACGTGCGCATTGATCGGCGCACGGCCGCACAAGGGGGCGCATGGCCAATATGGTCGGAGCATGACGACCGAGCCTCTCTCCTTTCCGCGCCGGCAGGCGCGCACCCTGCGCTTCACGCTCGGCGCGCCCCGTGCGTTCACCGTGGCGCCCGACGGTTCCCGGGTCGTGTACCTGCGGTCCTCGTCCGGCACGGACCGGGCGAACCAGCTGTGGGTTCTCGACGCGGCGGACGGCGAGGAGCGTCCCGCCGCGGATCCGGGCGCGCTGCTCGGAGGCTCCTCGGAGAGACTGTCGGCGGCGGAACGGGCCCGGCGCGAGCGCAGCCGCGAGGGCGGCGCGGGCATCGTCGGCTATGCCACCGACGCGGCCGTGGAGTTGGCGTCCTTCGCCCTGTCGGGACGGCTGTTCACCGCGGAGCTGCGGGCGGGCACGGCACGTGAACTGCGGGTTCCCGGGCCGGTCCTTGACCCCCGCCCGTCCCCCGACGGACGGCTCGTCGCGTACGTCTCCGGGGGTGCCCTGAGGGTCGTCGGCGCCGAGGGGGAGGACGACCGGGCGCTCGTGGAGCCGGAGTCCGACACGGTCACCTACGGTCTCGCCGAGTTCATCGCGGCCGAGGAGATGGGCCGTTCGCGTGGTTTCTGGTGGTCGCCGGAGTCGGACCGGCTGCTGGTCGCCCGGGCCGACGACGCCCCCGTACGCCGCTGGTGGATCTCCGATCCGGCGCATCCCGAGCGGGATCCGCAGCAGGTCGCCTATCCGGCGGCCGGAACGGACAACGCGGACGTGCGGCTCTTCGTGATCGGACTCGAAGGGGCGCGCACGGAGGTCGCATGGGACCGGGCGCGCTACCCCTACCTCGCGCGGGTGCACTGGTCGGCGGCCGGAGCGCCGCTGCTTCTCGTCCAGGCGCGCGACCAGTCGAGCCAGCTCTATCTGGCCGTCGACCCGGACACCGGGGCGACCCGGATGGTGCACGCGGACGAAGATCCACAATGGCTTGATCTTTTCCCCGGGGTACCGAGCTGGAGCCCGAGCGGACAGCTCGTGCGGATCGCCGACGAGGGCGGGGCGCGAGTGCTCGCCGTGGGCGAACGCCCCCTGACGGGACCGCAGTTGCATGTGCGAGCGGTCCTGGACGTGTCGGACGACGACGTGCTGGTCTCCGCGTCGGCCGGTGCGGCGGCGGCCGCCCCGGAGACCGGTGAGGTGCACGTCTACCGGGTCAACGACCTCGGTGTGGAACGGATTTCACAGGAACCCGGCGTCCACTCGGCGGTGCGCGCGGGCGGGGTGACGGTCCTCGTGTCGGCCGTGCCCGGTCAACCGGGCGCCCAGGTACAGGTACTGCGGGACGGCAAGCGCACGGCGACCGTGATGTCGTACGCCGAAGACCCCGGGCTGAGCCCGCGCGTGACGCTCACGGAGGCGGGCGAGCGCCGTGTGCCGTGCGCCGTTCTGCTCCCCACGGACTACACCGACGGTCCGCTGCCGGTGCTGATGGACCCGTACGGCGGGCCGCACGGGCAGCGCGTGCTGGCCGCGCACAACCCGTATCTGACCTCGCAGTGGTTCGCCGACCAGGGGTTCGCCGTGATCGTCGCGGACGGGCGGGGCATGCCGGGCCGCTCGCCCGCCTGGGAGAAGTCGATCAAGGATGATCTCGCGGCGGTCGTCCTCGACGACCAGATCCACGCGCTCCGGGCGCTCGCCGAACGCTTCCCGCTGGACCTGGACCGGGTGGCGATCCGCGGCTGGTCGTTCGGCGGCTATCTCGCGGGGCTCGCGGTGCTGCGCCGCCCGGACGTCTTCCACGCGGGCGTGGTGGGCGCGCCGGTGACGGACCAGCGGCTGTACGACACCCACTACACCGAGCGGTATCTGGGCGATCCGAACAGGCAGCCGGAGGTGTACGCGGCGAATTCGCTGATCGACGACGACGGTCTGGTGGGGGCCGCCGAGCCGGCCCGGCCGATGATGATCGTGCACGGTCTCGCCGACGACAACGTGGTGGTCGCGCACTCCCTGCGGCTGTCCTCCGCGCTGCTGGCCGCGGGCCGCCCGCACGAGGTGCTGCCGCTGTCGGGGGTCACGCACATGACCCCGCAGGAGCAGGTCGCGGAGAATCTGCTGCTGCTCCAGGTGGACTTCCTGAAGCGGTCCCTGAACCTGGTGTAGAGATGCGACCGGCCGGGGAGACATGGCGCGCCCCGGCCGGTCTACGGCACCCGCACGGCCGTACGCTGTTCAGACTGACGCGTCCGTATATCGGTATCGGGTCGGTGAAGTTGCCTGCGTGTTAACGAAGTTGATGCGCATTTGTCATGCTATTTCACGTCGTCCGTGGGTCCGTCAGGGCTCTCGCCTGTCGGCTCCTCCGGTGGGACCACCTGCTTCTCCTCCGCGAAGTGGCACGCCGAGTCGTGGGCCGCGGGACCGGCCGCCTCGTACCGGAACTCCGCGGGCACCGCGAGCAGCGGGACCTCCAGGGCACAGCGCTCCTTCGCCTTCCAGCAGCGGGTGCGGAAGCGGCAGCCGGAGGGGATGTTCGCCGGTGAGGGCACGTCGCCGAAGAGGATGATCCGCTCCCGGTGCTCGCGGGCCTCGGGGTCCGGGACGGGCACGGCGGACAGCAGCGCCTGTGTATAGGGATGCGTCGGGTGGTCGTAGATCTCGGCGTCCCTGCCGATCTCCACGATCCGCCCGAGGTACATCACCCCGACCCGGTCGGAGATGTGCCGCACGATCGAGAGGTCGTGCGCGATGAACACGTACGACAGGTCGAACTCGCTCTGGAGCCGGTCCATCAGGTTGATGACCTGGGCCTGCACCGACACGTCGAGGGCGGACACCGGCTCGTCGGCGACGATGATCTCGGGGCGCAGGGCCAGTCCGCGCGCGATGCCGATGCGCTGGCGCTGGCCGCCGGAGAACTGGTGCGGATAGCGGTTGATGTACTCCGGGTTGAGCCCGACCACGTCCAGCAGGTCCTGGACCTTTCGGCGCCGGTTGCCCTTCGGCGCGACCTCGGGGTGGATCTCGTACGGCTCCCCGATGATGTCGCCGACGGTCATGCGCGGGTTGAGCGAGGTGTACGGGTCCTGGAAGACCATCTGGATGTTGCGGCGCACGGCCTTCAACGCGCGGCCGGAGAGCCTGGTGACGTCCTCGCCCTTGTACGCGATCTCGCCGGCCGTCGGCTTCTCCAGGTTGACCAGCATCTTGGCGACCGTGGACTTGCCGCAGCCGGACTCGCCGACGATGCCGAGGGTCTCGCCCGCGGCGAGTTCGAAGTCGACGCCGTCGACGGCCTTCACCGCGCCGATCTGTTTCCTGAAGACGATGCCCTGGGTGAGCGGGTAGTGCTTGACCAGGCCCCGCACCTGGAGGATCGGCTCAGCCATGGAGGCACTCCCGCCAGAAGTGGCAGGCGCTCACGCGGTCGGTGCCCGCCTCGGTCACGTCGTACAGCGGCGGTACGTCGGTCCGGCAGACGTCCTGGGCCAGTGGGCAGCGCGGGTTGAAGGCGCAGCCGGGCGGGATGTGCATGAGGTTCGGTGGCAGGCCCTTGATGGCGTACAGCTCCTTGCCCTTCTGGTCGAGCCGCGGGATCGACTCCAGGAGGCCCTTCGTGTAGGGGTGCGCGGGGGCCTTGTAGATGTCGTGGACCGGGGCGGACTCGACGATCCGGCCCGCGTACATCACGGCGATCCGGTCGGCGACGTCCGCGACCACGCCGAGGTCGTGGGTGATGAGGATGAGCCCCATGTTGAGCTCGCGCTGGAGCTCGGCGAGGAGGTCCATGACCTGGGCCTGGACGGTGACGTCGAGGGCGGTGGTGGGTTCGTCGGCGATGATCAGGTCCGGTTCGAGGGCCAGCGCCATGGCGATCATGATGCGCTGGCGCATACCGCCGGAGAACTGGTGGGGATAGTCGCCGACCCGGGCGGCCGCGGCCGGGATGCGCACCCGCTCCATCAGCTCGATCGCTTTCGCCTTGGCGGCCTTCCTGGACATGCCCTGGTGGACGCTGAACATCTCGCCGAGCTGGGCGCCGACGCTGAGCACCGGGTTCAGGGAGGACAGCGCGTCCTGGAAGATCATCGCCATCCGGGCGCCGCGGACCCTGCGCCGCTCCTCCTCCCTGAACTTCAGGAGGTCCTCGCCCTGGAAGAGGATCTCGCCCGCGGTGATCTTCCCGGGCGGGGTGTCGAGGATGCCCATGATCGCCTGGGCGGTCACGGACTTGCCGGAGCCGGACTCGCCGAGCACGGCGAGCGTCTCGCCCTCGTCCACGCTGTAGGAGACGCCGTTGACGGCCTTGGCCACCCCGTCCCTGGTCCTGAACTCCACGTGCAGATCGCGCACTTCGAGCAGCACAGCGGTCACCTCAGCTTCGGGTCGAGGGCGTCGCGCACCGCGTCGCCGAGCATGATGAACGCGAGGACGGTGACGGCGAGGGCCCCGGCCGGCCACAGGAGCGCGTGCGGCGCCGTGCGGATGTACTGGGACGCCGAGGAGATGTCGATGCCCCAGCTCACGGTGGGCGGCTTCAGCCCGACGCCGAGGTACGAGAGGGTCGCCTCCAGCGAGATGTACGTACCGAGCGCGATGGTCGCCACGACGATGACCGGAGCGATGGCGTTGGGCGTGATGTGCCGCAGCATCATCCGCGAGTTGGAGGCGCCGAGCGCCCGGGCCGCCTGGACGTAGTCGTTCTGCTTGGTGGTGATGACGGAGCCGCGGGCGATACGGGAGATCTGCGGCCAGCCGAGCAGCACCATGAACCCGATCACCGGCCAGACCGTGGAGCTGGTGACGACGGACAGCAGCACCAGACCGCCGAGGACGACGGGGATCGCGAAGAAGATGTCGGTGATCCGGGACAGGATCGCGTCCCACACCCCGCCGAAGAACCCGGCGAGCCCGCCGAGCACCGAGCCGAGGATCGCGACCCCGAGCGTGGCGCACACACCGACGGTGACGGACACCCGGGCCCCGTACACCGTGCGGGTGTAGACGTCGCAACCCTGGCCGTTGAAGCCGAAGGGGTGTCCGGGCTGGGAGCCCTCCTGGGCCTTGGCGAGGTCGCACTTGAGCGGGTTCTGGGTGGCGATCACCCCCGGCCACAGGGAGATGAAGACCAGGAACAGGATGATGAGCGCCGAGATGATGAAGACGGGGTTGCGGCGCAGATCCCGCCAGGCGTCGGACCAGAGGGAGCGCGGCTTCTCGGCGGGGCCCGCGCCGTCCGGCCGGCCCGGAGTCTTCTCCAGGGTCGCGCCTTCCGCCGTGGCCAGGTCCATGGCGCCGCCCATGCCCGTGGCGGCGATGGCCCCGTCCTCCGGGGCGCGGCCCCCGCCCGACAGGTGCGGCTCGCGCGGCATCGGTTCAGGCATAGCGGATCCTCGGGTCGAGTACGGCGTACAGGAGGTCGACCAGCAGGTTGGCCACCAGGAAGACGAGGACCAGGACGGTCACGAAGCCGACGACGGTCTGGGTGTTCTGGCGCAGGATGCCCTGGTAGAGCTGGAAGCCGACGCCGTGGATGTTGAAGATGCGCTCGGTGACGATCGCGCCGCCCATCAGCGCGCCGATGTCGGTGCCGATGAAGGTGACCACCGGGATCAGCGAGTTGCGCAGCAGATGCCGGGTGATGACCCGCCGCCGGGGCAGCCCCTTGGCGACGGCCGTACGGACGTAGTCGGCGCGCCGGTTCTCCGCGATGGAGGTGCGGGTCAGCCGGGTCACGTACGCGAGGGAGACGGACGCGAGCACCAGGCCCGGCACGATCAGCTCGTCGAAGGGGGCCTCCGGGGAGACGGACGGACTGATCCAGCCCCATTCGACGCCCAGCAGCAGCTGGAGCAGCAGACCGGTGACGAAGGTCGGCACGGAGATGACGACGAGGGTGACCAGCAGGACGCCGGTGTCGACGGGACGGCCGCGGCGCAGTCCGGTGACGACGCCGAGTGTGATGCCGATGACGATCTCGAAGAGGATCGCGACGATCGTGAGCCGGATGGTGACCGGGAACGCGGTCGACATCAGCTCGGTGACCTCCTGGCCGTTGAACGCGGTGCCGAAGTCGCCGGTGAAGACGTTGCCCATGTACGTCACGTATTGCTGCCACAGGGGCTTGTCGAGGCCGAACTCCTTGCGCAGCTGGGTGGCCGTCGCGGGGTCGCACTGCCGGTCGCCGCACAGGCCCGCGATGGGGTCGCCCATCACGTTCACCATCAGGAAGATCAACAGGGTGGCGCCGAAGAAGACCGGGATCATCTGCAGCAGGCGCCGGATCACATACCGTCCCATGAGGGCTCCGGAGGTAGGCGGGGGCACCCGTGTGTCGACGGGTGCCCCCGCGGCTCAGCTGACCTTGATCTCGTTGTAGACGGGGACGCTGAACTGGTTGAGCGCCACGTCGGAGACCCGCTCCGAGTAGCCGGCGCTGCCGTTCTGGTACCAGAGCGGGATGGCGCCCATGTCGTCCCGCAGGACCTCCTCGGCCTGCTGGAAGAGGTCCACGGCCTTGGCCTGGTCGGTCTCCGCGTTGGCCTCGTCGACGAGCTTGTCGAACTCGGCGCTGGTCCACTTGCCGTCGTTGGACGAGGCGTTGGTGTAGTACAGCGGCTGCAGGAAGTTCTGGATCAGCGGGTAGTCCATCTGCCAGCCGGCCCGGAAGGGGCCCGACATCTTGGACTGGGTGATCTGGTTGCGGAAGTCGGCGAAGGTGCCGATGGGGTTGCCGACGCAGGCCTTGTCGTTGTCCAGCGCGTTGTTGACGGAGTTGCAGACGGCGTCCACCCACTCCTTGTGGGAGCCGGTGTCCGCGTTGTACGAGATCTTGACCTGGCCGCCGGGCAGCCCGCCGCCCTCCTCGATCAGCTTCTTGGCCTCCTCGGGGTCGTACTCGCAGGCGTCACCGCACAGCCCCTCCTTGAAGCCGCCGGCCTCGCCGAGGACGGGCGAGGTCCAGTCGGAGGCGGGCGTGCGCGTCTTCTGGAAGATGGTCTCGGTGATCTGCTCGCGGTCGATGGCCCGGGACAGGCCCGTGCGGACCTTTTCCATGCCGTCCTTGTCCCAGGCCTTGTCGTAGAACGGGAAGGCGAGGGTCTGGATGATGCCGGCGGGCGTGTTGATGTACCGGTCGCCGAGGTCGCTCGGGGCGTTCTTGAGCTGGGAGGCGGGCACGTCGTCGACGAGGTCGAGGTTGCCGGCCATCAGGTCCGTGTAGGCGGTGTTGTTGTCGGTGTAGACCTTGAGGTCCACACCGCCGTTCTGCGCCTTGTCCTCGCCCGGGTACTGCGCCCACGCGCGCATCTTCATCACCGAGCCCTTGGCGTACGAGTCGACGGTGTACGGGCCGTTGCCGACCGGCTTGTTCAGCCAGGCCGCGTGGTCGTCGAAGAACGCCTGCGGCAGCGGGGAGAAGGCCGAGTAGCCGAGCGTGTCGGGGAAGGTCGAGAACTTCTGGTTGAGCTTGACCGTGAAGGTGTTGTCGCCGGTGACCTTGAGGCCGGAGAGGGTGTCGGCCGTCTGCTTGCTGCCGTCCTCGGGGTGGACCTTGTCGTAGCCGTCGATGTACCCGAAGAAGTACGCGTTCTTCTGGTTGTTCTTGAGGCTGGCGCCGTAGTTCCAGGCATCCACGAACGACTTGGCGGTGACGGCCTCGCCGTTGCTGAACGTCCAGCCGCTCTTGACGGTGACGGTGAAGTTCTGCGAGTCCGAGGTCTCGATCTTCTCGGCGAGCATGTCGTTGGCCTTGCCGGTCTTGGCGTCGTAGCGCTTCAGACCGCGGAAGAGCATGTCGAGGACCTTGCCGCCCTGCACCTCGTTGGTGTTGGCCGGCTCCAGGGGGTTCTGCGGGTCACCCCACGAGGAGCTCACGATCCCGGAGCCGTCGCCGCCGCCGCTGTCGCCGCCCCCGTTGTCCCCGCAGGCCGTCGCGGCGAGAGCTACCGCCGCCGCGCATGCGGCCCATCTGGCGTGCGTGGCTCCACGCATGGAGTGCCTCCTGTTCAGTGCGCTTGCAGTGCACTTTCCGTGCGCTGTGGCTCCGGCGCGGGAGCGCTGTGCCTTCAGCGCCCAATATCGGGGCACAAAGGACGTGGCGCCCATTCATCCCACTCTTACGAGTGGGAACACCCTCCGAATGCACGTATGCCGAAACATGGCGAACCGCATATCGGACCTCGCTTTGGTCATGGCAGTACCAAGCCACGCCAAGCGGGCGGCCAGGCTCGGGTCAAGCGGCAAAAGACCAGATCAAAGCCGTCAACGTTTCATTGACGCTGCCTGAACGGCGTTGAAATGGTCGCGCTAGGCCGACAGGGCCTTGCTCGTGGGTCGCATCCCGCAGACCCGCACGACGTTCGGGCCAGGAGCACGATGACCTCGCCTACACCCTCAGCCACCGCCGCACCCATGGTGGTGGCCGAAGACGCCGTACCGACGGCGCCGAAGACCCCGCCCCGAGGCGGCACCAGCCGCTCCCCCGGCCGGCTCGCCTGGCTGCGCTTCAAGCGCGACCGCACGGGTGTGGTCTCGGCCTGTGTGGTGCTGGTCTTCTTCGTCGCCGGAGTCGGCGCCCCGCTGATCGCCAGGCTGTACGGCAAGGATCCGTACACGACCTACGGTCAGAACACGGCGGGTCTGCTCAACGACTTCGGTTTCCCCGTCCGGCCCAACGGCGGCATCAGCGGCGACTTCTGGTTCGGCGTCGAACCGCAGCTCGGGCGGGACGTCTTCACGCTGCTGCTCTACGGCATCCGCAACTCGCTGCTGATCGCCACGGTGACGACCCTGCTGGTCACCCTGCTGGGCATCGTCGTCGGGCTCACGGCCGGCTATCTCGGCGGCCGGACCGACTACCTGGTGGGCAGGGTCATCGACATCCTGCTGGCCTTCCCCTCAACGCTCTTCTTCATCGCCTTCTGGCCCGTGATGATCTCGATCCTCGTCTCGCCGGAGGACGCCACCCCGACCTGGCTCACGGTGGTCAGCCTGATCTCGGTGATGACCGCGTTCGGCTGGGCGCCCATCGCCCGGCTGCTGCGCGGCGAGGTACTGGCCCTGCGCGAGCGGGAGTTCGTCGAGGCGTCCAAGGTGACCGGGGCGTCACCGGCCCGGATCATCTTCAAGGAGCTGCTGCCGAACCTGTGGACGCCGATCCTCATCCAGGCGACCCTCGCGCTGCCGATGTACGTCACCACGGAGGCCGCCCTCGCCTTCCTCGGCGTGGGGCTCAGTGATCCAACGCCGGACTGGGGCGTGATGATCCAGCGCGGGGCGCAGGTCTATCAGAACGACATCACTTACATGCTGTTCCCCGGCTTGACGATGGTGATCTTTGTGATCGCCTTCAACCTTCTTGGCGACTCCGTTCGGGATGCGCTCGATCCGAAGACAAGGCGTCGATAGCTCCGCTGGATTTGTCGGTTTGAACCTGCGGGTTCGTCGTGGCTGGTCGCGCAGTTCCCCGCGCCCCTGAAAGACAAGGGGCGCGACCCTCTCCCCTCATTCAGGCAGGACACCCATGTCTCTCTCGCGTAGAAACTTCGTCATCGCCACCTCCGTCGCGGCCGGCGGCTCCATGGTGCTCTCGGCCTGCAGCAGTGGTGGGGGCGGCGGCGGTACGGGTGGTGGTTCGGCGAGTACCGCCAAGTACTCCGCCGTCACCATCGGCACGGCGGACGACTCCACCGGGCCCGCGCCCGCGGTCGCCGGGGCACGCAAGGGCGGGACGATCCACCCGATAGGGCCGGACGACTTCTCGCACCTCGACCCGCAGCGCATCTACTACTCGTGGAACTCCACGGTCGGCAACCTCTACATCCGCTGTCTGACCGGGTACAAGATCGCCTCCGGCGGCGCCATGAAGCTCGTCGGCGACCTCGCCACCGACACCGGCACCATGTCGGACGACGGCAGGACCTGGACCTTCACGCTGAAGGACGGGCTGAAGTGGGAGGACGGCAGCGAGCTCACCGTGGACGACGTACGCCACGGCATCGAGCGCGGCTTCGCGAGCTTCACCACCGAGGGGGCCACCTACCTCCAGTCCGCGCTGACCGGCACGAACGACTTCCGCTCGGTCTACAAGGGCCCGTACGGCGGCAAGCACCTCAGCTCGGTCGTCACGGACACCGCGAAGAAGACCATCACCTTCCATCTGAAGACGGCCCGCCCGGACCTCAACTGGACGCTGGCGATGCACTCCTACGGCGCCGTGCCCGTCAAGCACGACACCAAGGAGAAGTACGACAAGGACCCGGTCTCCTGCGGCCCGTACCGGATCAAGCAGCACTCGGTCGACAAGTCCCTGACGCTGGTGCGCAACACCCACTGGGACCCGGCGACGGACCCGATCCGCAACGCCTACCCGGACTCCTTCGTCTTCGAGTTCGGCCCGGAGGGGCTCCAGGCCACGGATCGGCTGATCGCCGACTCCGGGGACGACCAGTTCGCCGTCATGGCGTACAGCGGGGTACCGGCCGAGCGCATCCAGAAGGTGCTCGGCACGGCCGACCTCAAGGCCCGTACCGTCGACGGCCTGCTGACCGGCCTCTACTACTACGCCATCAACTGCAAGCGGATCACCGATGTGAAGGTGCGCCAGGCGCTCAACTACGCCTGGCCGCTGGAACAGATCCGCCGGATCTACGGCGGCCCCTCCGCGGGCGAGTACGCGACCACCGTCCTCTCCCCCGACATCGCGGGCCGGGTGAAGTTCGACATCTACGGCAAGCTGACCAAGCCGCAGGGCGACACGGCGAAGGCGAAGGCCCTGCTCAAGGAGGCCGGGAAGCTCGGCCAGAAGATCGTCTACACCTATCCGCAGGGCGCGAGCGACGCGTACGACAAGACCAAGGTCGTCATCGCCGCCGCCCTGAAGGAGGCCGGCTTCGACCCGGTCGTGAAGCCCGTCGAGTCGACCAGCTACTACGACCAGGTGCAGCAGATAGACAACCAGTTCGACGTGATGTGGTTCGGCTGGTCCCCCGACTGGCCCACCGGCTACACCCTCCTCCAGCCCCTCTTCGACGGCACCACGATCGCCAACGGCGCCAACAACGTCTCCCAGCTGAACGTGGACTGGGTGAACGCGGCCATCAAGAAGGACGCGGTCATCGCCGACCCGACCAAGGCCAACGCCGCCTGGGCCGCGCTGGACCGGCAGATCATGGAGAAGGAGGCGCCGATCATCCCCGAGACGTACCAGCGGCGCTACTACCTGTACGGGGACAAGGTGGGCGGGGGCGAGTTCGACCCGCTGTTCTCGGCGTTCATCCTCTACAAGCTGTACGCCAAGGCCTGAGGCCACCGGCAACCGGCAATCGGCCACCAGGGAATCGCCTCGCCATGTTCCGCTTCCTCGTCCGTCGGACGCTCGGCGCGCTGCTGATCCTGCTGATCATCAGTGCCCTCACCTTCGTGCTCTTCTACGTCGCCCCGCGGGACCCGGCCCGCGCGGCCTGCGGCAAGCTCTGCACGCCCCAGACGCTCGCGCTGGTCCGGCACAACCTCGGGATCTCCGATCCGCTGCCGGTCCAGTACTGGCACTGGCTCGTGGGCATGTTCGCCGGCCGGGACTACACGGGGCTCGGGCACTGCCCCGCCCCGTGTCTCGGCTACTCGTTCACCAACCACGAGCCGGTGCTCGGCCTGATCACCGACCGCTTCCCGACGACGCTCTCGCTCTCCATCGGCAGCGCGGTGGTGTTCGTGGTCTTCGGCGTCGGTACGGGCATGATCGCGGCGGTCAAGCAGGGCAAGGCACTGGACAAGATCGCGTCCTCCGCCTCGCTGGTCGGCTCGTCGCTGCAGATCTACATCGTCGGTGTGGTCGCGATGTACTACCTCTCCGACGAGTGGCATCTGCTCCCCCGGCCGCAGGACAGCACGGGGTTCACCCAGGATCCGGGCGCCTGGTTCAAGGGGCTGCTGCTGCCGTGGCTGGTCCTCGCGCTGATCTTCACGGCCAACTACACGCGGATGACCCGCTCCCAGCTCGTGGAGAGCCTCAGCGAGGACTACGTACGCACGGCCCGTGCCAAGGGCCTGTCCCGCCGGACGGTCTTCTTCCGGTTCGCCTGGCGGGGCGCCATGGGCCCGATTGTCACGATCCTCGGCCTCGACATCGGCTATCTCCTCGGCGGCGCGATCATCACCGAGGAGACGTTCGGGCTGCACGGCATCGGCGCGCTGTCCATCAAGGCCGTACGGGACAACGACCTGCCGCTGCTGCTCGGCGTCGTGCTCACCGCGGCCGCCGCGATCGTCGTCGCCAACATCGTCGTCGACGCCGTCTACGCCCTCATCGACCCGCGGATCCGGCTCGCCTAGGAGAGGACGACCTCATGAGCACCCCTTTCCTCTCCGTACGCGACCTGCGGGTCGCCTTCTCCACCGAGGACGGCCTCGTCAGGGCCGTCGACGGGCTCTCCTTCGACCTGGCCCAGGGCAGGACGCTCGGCATCGTGGGCGAGTCCGGCTCGGGCAAGTCCGTCACCAGCATGGCGATCCTCGGCCTGCACGAGCGCGAACACACCGATGTGGACGGCGAGATCCTGCTCGACGGCAAGGATCTGCTGACGGCGACCGAGCGGGAGCTGGAGCGGCTGCGCGGCAACACCATGTCCATGATCTTCCAGGACGCCCTGGCCTCGCTCTCGCCCTTCCACACGGTCGGCAGGCAGATCGGCGAGACGTACCGCAAGCACACCGGGGCCTCCCGGCACGAGGCCCGGGCGCGGTCGGTCGAGATGCTCCGGCGGGTCGGCATCCCGCAGCCCGACCTGCGCGTGGACGACTATCCGCACCAGTTCTCGGGCGGCATGCGCCAGCGCGCGATGATCGCCATGGCGTTGGTCTGCGACCCTGAGCTACTGATCGCGGACGAACCGACCACGGCCCTGGACGTGACGGTCCAGGCCCAGATCATGGATCTCCTCAAGGACCTCCAGCAGGAGTTCGGCACGGCGATCGTCTTCATCACCCACGACCTGGGCGTGATCGCCAACATCGCCGACGACGTACTGGTGATGTACGGCGGCCGCTGTGTGGAGCGGGGCACCCGCAACCAGGTGCTGCGGACACCCCAACACCCGTACACCTGGGGCCTGCTGGGCTCGATGCCGAGCCTCGACGGGCCGGTCGACGTGCCGCTGTCGCCGATCCCCGGCCTGCCGCCGTCCCTCCTCGACCCGCCGTCGGGCTGCCGTTTCCACCCGCGGTGCGCGTTCGCCGAGAAGGTCCACGGCGGGCTGTGCGCCACGGACAGCCCGCCGCTGGAGATCAACGGCGGCGGCTGCGGTACGGCCTGCCACCTGACGGCCGATCAGCGCAGGGAGTTCTTCGTCGACTATGCGACGCCCCAGCCCAACTGACGCCCGGCTCTCTGCCCTTCAAGCCCAACCGCCGTACGAGAGAAGGTATTTCACGATCATGAGCGGCACGGACCCCCTCCTGGACGTCACCGGGCTCACCAAGCACTTCCCGGTACGGGGCGGCTTCCCCGTCCGCCGTACGGTGGGCGCGGTGCAGGCGGTGGACGGTATCGACCTGACCGTCGCCGAGGGCGAGAGCCTGGGCCTGGTAGGCGAGTCCGGCTGCGGCAAGTCGACGACGGGCCGGCTCATCACCCGCCTCCTGGAGCCGACCGCCGGGAGGATCACGTACGCGGGACAGGACATCACGCACGCCTCGCGCAAGCAGATCGCACCCGTACGGTCCGAGATCCAGATGATCTTCCAGGACCCGTACGCCTCGCTGAACCCCCGGCACACGGTTGGGAAGATCGTCTCCGGCCCCATGGAGATCAACGGCATCGACCCGGTGGGCGGGCGCGAGAGGCGGGCCCGCGAACTCCTGGAGATCGTCGGTCTGAACCCGGAGCACTTCAACCGCTTCCCGCACGAGTTCTCCGGCGGCCAGCGTCAACGGATCGGCGTGGCAAGGGCGTTGGCCGTGAACCCGAGGCTCATCGTGGCGGACGAGCCGGTGTCGGCCCTGGACGTGTCGATCCAGGCCCAGGTGGTGAACCTCCTCCAGACCCTGCAGAAGGACCTGGGCATCGCGTTCGTCTTCATCGCCCACGACCTGGCGATCGTCCGCCACTTCTCGCAGCGCGTCGCGGTGATGTACCTCGGCCGCATCGTCGAGACGGCCGACCGCGACGACCTGTACGAGAATCCGCGGCACCCGTACACGCGGGCGCTCCTGTCCGCGGTCCCGGAGGCGACGTCATCGGACGCCCCGTCCCGGACACGCATCCGCCTGACCGGAGACGTGCCCTCCCCACTCAACCCTCCGTCGGGCTGCCGCTTCCGCACCCGATGCTGGAAGGCGACGGAGAGGTGCGCGGCGGAGGTGCCGGCGCTGGTGCGGGTCGAGGGGAACGGGGTGGGGCATCTGACTGCTTGCCATTACCCGGAGGGCAGGGACACGGCCCCTGGGCCCCGACCCTCCGAGGGCCCCGGGATCGCGGCTTGAGACCTACCCTGGAGTCATGGACTACGCGAGGATGCGCGTGATCGCCGAGGAGCTCACGGAGTACGCCGAGCACCTTGAGGGAGCGTGGATCGTCGAGATCGGGCCCTCCGGACCGCTCCTTGCCATGATGAGCCGCTCCAAGCGCCACGAGGGCGCGGTCCGACGCATCCGGAACCAGCTCAACGAGCAGCTCCCCGCCACCCACCCCGGCTACGTCTGCGAGAACGGTCCCGAGATCGAGCACCCGTCGATCGGCCGCATGCGGCGCCCCGACGCGGTCGTCATCCCCGAGGACGTACTCGACGAGGAGGGCCTCGCCGTCGACGCGAGCCAGGTGCTGGCGGTCATCGAGATCGTCTCGCCTTCCAATCCGGACAATGACTACGGTGCAAAGCTCACCGAGTACCCGGCCATGGGTATCGCCCACTACCTGATCGTCGATCCGCGCACAGGCACGATCGAGGTGCACTCCGACCCGTGCAGGGACCGATACCAGCACAAGGACCCCTACATCTTCGGAGACACTGTTCCGTTCGGCCCGTGGACCGTGGAGACTGCTGCCTTCCGTCGCTACGGGAAGGCGGGAGGCACGCAGCCGTAGCCAGTGGCGGGCTCAGCCCGACTCCCCGCGCTCCACGCAGAATTCGTTCCCCTCCGGGTCCTCCATGGTGACCCAGCCGCCGCCGTCGGGGCGCCTGCGGTCCTCGATCACCCGGGCGCCGAGGGCGATCGCGCGCTCGACCTCCTCCTCGCGGGTGCGGCCCTTCGGCTTGAGGTCGAAGTGGATGCGGTTCTTGGCCGTCTTGCCTTCCGGGACGCGGACGAAGAGCAGCCTCGGGCCGCCGTCCGGGTCCTGGATCAGCGCCTCCGGGTCACCGGGCTTGTCGTCGTCGGCCAGTGACCGTCCGAGCAGCTCGCTCCAGAACAGCCCGAGGTCGTACGGGTCTCCCGTGCAGTCGAAGGTGATGCTGTGAATCCCCGGCGCCAATTGCTTCTCCCGACTCAACTGTCTCCTCCCAAACGAGTCTTCGCCCCCGCCGCCCCTACCCATTCCCGTCACTACTCGGGGGCCAGCCCCCGAACCCCCGCTCCTCAAACGCCGGAGGGGCTAAAAGATTGGGCAGTTCCCCGCGCCCCTAGGTTTTTAGGGGCGCGGGGAACTGCGCGACAAGCCACATCCGGGCCCGCACCCGAAAACGCAACCGACGGGGTCTGGGGCGGAGCCCCAGGGGACGGGAATGGGTAGGGGCGGCGGGGGCGAAAACCGTCAGTTCTTCGTGACGTCCTGTTCCAGGGCCGCCAAGGCCGGGTCGAGGACGATGTCCTCGTCGCGGGCCTCGGTCGTCGGGTCCTCCGGGAAGTGGCAGGCCGTCAGGTGCCCAGCCCGGTTGCCGGAGATCTGCACCAGCGGAGGCTCCTCCGTGGCGCACTTGTCCTGCGCCTTCCAGCAACGGGTCCGGAACCGACAGCCCGACGGCGGATGGATCGGCGAGGGCACGTCCCCGGAGAGCCGGATCCGCTCCCGGTCCTCGACCTCGTCGTCCAGCGCGACCTCCGGAACCGCCGACAGCAGAGCATGCGTGTAGGGATGCCGCGGCCGGTTGTAGATGGAGTCCCGGTCCCCGACCTCCACCACCTTCCCGAGGTACATCACCGCGAGCCGCTGCGAGAAGTGCCGCACGATCGCCAGGTCGTGGGCGATGAAGAGGAAGGCGATGCCCATCTCTTCCTGGACCTTCTGGAGAAGGTTCACGACCTGCGCCTGGATCGACACGTCCAGGGCGGAGACCGGCTCGTCCGCCACGATCAGCTTCGGGTTCAGCGCCAGGGCCCGGGCGACCCCGATGCGCTGACGCTGGCCGCCGGAGAACTCGTGCGGGAAGCGGTTGTAGTGCTCCGGGTTGAGACCGACCAGTTCGAGGAGTTCACGTACGCGCGTCTCCCGGCCGCCCTTCGGGTTGATCCCGTTGACCTCCATCGGCGACTTGATGATCGTGCCGACGGTCTGCCGCGGGTTCAGCGAGGAGTACGGGTCCTGGAAGATCATCTGGATCTCGGACCGTACGGGTGCGATCTGCTTACGCGAGGCGTGCGTGATGTCCTGTCCCGCGTACGTGATCTTCCCGGCGGTCGGCTCCAGGAGGCGGGTGATGAGCCGGCCCGTCGTCGACTTGCCGCAGCCGGACTCACCGACCAGGCCGACGCTCTCGCCGACGCCGACGGTCAGGTCGACCCCGTCGACCGCCTGCACGGCTCCGACCTTGCGCTTGATCGGGAATCCGCCGTAGATCGGGAAGTGCTTGGTCAGGCCCTCGACGGAGAGCAGCGGCTCGCCGACTCCGTCGACGGGGCCCTGCGGCTTCGGCAGGGTGAGTTTGTCGCTCATGTCTCGTTCTCCCTAGCCCAGCCGGGGTTTGATCTGCTCGATGAAAATGGTCGACTTCTGCGCCGCGTCGAGATGACAGGCGGAGCCCCGGCCCTCGGGCAGCTGCGGCCGCTCGTCGGAGCAGCGGGTTCCGCCGACCTCGGCGGTGAAGCCGCAGCGCGGGTGGAAGGGGCAGCCCGACGGCGGGTTCAGCAGGCTGGGCGGAGTTCCTGGGATCGGCGTGAGCGCCTGCGCGGTGTCACCGCCGAGTCGTGGCATGGAGCTCAGCAGACCCCAGGTGTAGGGGTGCTGGGGGTTGCGCAGCACTTCGCGGACGGTGCCGCGTTCCACGGCCCGGCCCGAGTACATCACCAGCAGGTCGTCGGCCATGTTGGAGATGACGCCGAGGTCGTGGGTGATGAAGATGATCGCCGAGCCGAACTCCTGCTGGAGGTCCTTGAGCAGGTCGAGGATCTGCGCCTGGACGGTCACGTCCAGGGCCGTGGTCGGCTCGTCCGCGATCAGCAGGTCGGGGTCGCAGATCAGCGCCATGGCGATCATCGCGCGCTGGCGCATACCGCCGGAGAACTGGTGCGGATAGTCGTTGAAGCGCATGGCGGGCTGCGGGATGCCGACCTTGTCGAGCATCTCGATGGCCCGCGCCTTCGCCTCCTTCTTGGAGGCTCCGGTGTGCTTCATGAACGGTTCCGCGATCTGCCGGCCCACCGTGTAGTACGGCGAGAGCGCGGTCAGCGGGTCCTGGAAGATCATCGCGACCTTGTTGCCGCGAAGCTTCTCCATCTCCTTCTCGGTCGCGGTGACCAGTTCCTTGCCGTCCAGGACGATCTCGCCCTCGACGGTGGAGGTCTTCGGGTTGTGCAGGCCGAGGACGGTCAGGTTGGTGACGGACTTGCCGGAGCCCGACTCGCCCACGATGCCGAGCGTCTTGCCCCGTTCGACGTCGAAGGAGAGCCCGTCGACCGCCTTCACAATGCCGTCCTCGGTGGAGAACCGCACCCGCAGGTCGCGGACCGAGAGGAAGGACTCCGGCCCGCTCGGGGCCCTCTCGCCTTCGGTCTTGGTCAGTGTGGTCACGGTATTTCTCCTAGGCGAGGCGCACGCGCGGGTCGATGTAGGCGTAGGCGAGGTCCACGATGATGTTCAGGATCAGGATGAAGAAGGCCCCGAACAGCATGACGCCCATCGTCAGCGGAAGGTCCTTGGTCAGCGAGCCCTCGACCGCGAGACGCCCGATACCGGCCAGGTCGAAGGTGAACTCCGTGACCACCGCGCCCGAGAGCAGCGCGCTGAGGTCCATGCCGATGATCGTGACGATGGGGATGAGTGAACCACGCCAGGCGTAGCGGAAGAAGACGTACCGCTGCCGCATGCCCTTGGCGCGGGCGGTGCGGACGTGCTCCTCCTGCAGCTGCTCGATCATGGTCGAGCGCGCCATACGCGTGTACTGGGCGGTGAAGATGGTGGCCATCACGGCCCAGGGGATCAGCATGCCCATGAACCAGCCGCCCGGGTCGTCCGTGAACGACACGTACTTGGGGTTCTCCAGCCAGCCGGTGTTGTAGACGAGGAGGCTGAGGACGATGGGACCCAGGAAGTAGATCTGGAACGAGCTGAGCACCATCGAGGAGCCGCTGACCGCCTTGTCGACGGCGGTACCGCGCTTCCAGGCGGCGAGCAGACCCGTACCGAGACCGAAGAGCAGGAAGATCACCAGGCCGCCGATGGTCAGCGAGAGCGTCAGCGGGAAGCGGTCCATGATGGAGTCCCAGACGAAGTCGCCGCTGTCGAAGGAGACGCCCAGGCACGGGGCTGAGCAGTGTCCCTGCGGGAAGTCCCGGCCGGACACGATGCCCATCATGAATTCCCAGAACTGGGTGGTGATGGGCTTGTCGAGGCCGAGGTTCTCACGGATGACCGCGATGTTCTCGGGGGAACAGTTCTTGCCGCAGGACAGCTGCGCGAAGTCCTGGGGGATTGTGTAGAACAGGAAGAACGTGAAGGCGCCGATCAGGAACATGATCACGACGGCGCCGCTCAGCCTGCGGATGAGGAACTGAAGCATGGCGGGTGGGTGCTCTCTTCGGAACGCGGCGGCAGGAGGGGGATACCGTCCGTGGGGGTGCGCTCCGCCTGGCGCACACCCCCACGGATCAGCCGAGCTGAGGGATTACGGCTTCTTCAGGTACAGGTCGTTGATGTCGATGTAGCTCGACTCCGTGCTGTACCGGGCACCGCCGATGTTCGACCCGTAGAGCTGGATCTGCTTCGAGTAGTACACCGGGGCACCGGGGTTGATCTCCTCCACGATGCGGTGGTGAGCCTGCTCCCAGGTCTTGGCGGCTTCCTCGGGCTCCTGCGTCACGGCCTTCTGGATGAGTTCGTTGACCTGCTTGTCGTCGATGTGCGAGTAGTTCGGCGAACCGTCGGCGACCTGCGTGCCGTCGTAGACCGGGGTGATGACCGTGCCCGGGGACGGCCAGTCCTGGCCCCAGCCGGTCATGTAGAGGTCGTACGGGTTCTTCAGCTTGCCGACCTGCTCGTAGAAGGTCGCGCGGTCGATCTCCTTGGCCTGGACGTCGAAGCCGAGCTTGTTCAGCGCGTCCTTGATGATGACCATCTGGGCCTGGCCACGCGGGGTGTTGGAGTAGGCGTAGCTGAGCTTGGTGCCCTGCTTGAAGCCCGCCTCCTCCAGCAGCGCCTTGGCCTTCGCCGGGTCACCGTTGGGCTTCTTCAGCTTGCCGAACGGGTCGTACGTCGGGTCGAAGCCCGGCAGGGTCGGCGCCATCAGGCCGCCCGCGACCTCGCCGCCGTAGCGGCCGCCGTCCGCCTGGACCATGGACTGGTTCGGGATCGCGTAGGTGATCGCGTCGCGGACCTTCTTGTCCTTCATCTTGGCGCTGTCGAGGTTGAAGGAGAGCTGCCACACGTAGGGCTGGTAGCCCTGGATGGTGCGCTTCTTCGCCGCCGCGTTGCCGATGACCGTGGACAGCTGGGCCGGGTCCACCGAGTCCGTGAACTGGATGGCGTTCTTGGCCTCGCCCTGGTCGGCGAGCAGGCGCTTGGTCTGGCTGGCCTGGTCGATGGTGTTGCTGAAGTTGTAGCCGTCGACGTACTGGTGGCGCACCGAGTCCGTCTTCGGGTCCCACTGGGTGTTCTTGACCAGCGTCACCGACTTGCCGGCCTTGTACTCGGAGACCTTGTACGGGCCGAGGGAGGCCGGAGCCTTGTCGTACTTCTCCTTCGTGTCCTGCTTCTCGGGCACGATGGCGTAGCCGGCCATGGCGAGGGCCTGCGGGAGGTCCGGCTGGGCCGTCTTGAAGTGGAAGACGACGGTCTTGTCGTCCGGGGTCTCCAGGACGGAGTCCGGCAGGTGCTTGCCCTTGTACGGGCCGTCCGGCAGCGCCTTGCGGTACTCGGGGCCCGAGAGCCAGTTCTGGACGTAGGTCGGGCCGTCGAAGATGAACTTGGCGTACTGCCGCTCGATGGTGTGGCGGACGTCGGCGGACGTGATGGCGTTGCCGTCCTCGTCCTTGATGCCGTCCTTGAGGGTGTACGTCCAGGTCTTGCCGCCCTCGGACGACTTGCCGGAGTCGGTGGCGACGTCACCGACGACCGTCAGGTTGCCCTTGTCGTCCTCCTGGAAGTTCGTCAGACCGCGGTGGACCAGGTTGGCGAACTGGCCGGCGTCGCTGACGTAGATCTGGCCCGGGTCCATGTGGGTCAGGTCGGACTGCTGGTAGACGTTGATGGTGCCGCCGGTCTTGGCCCCCGCCACCGCTTCGGCCGGGCCGTTGGACGCCTGGGCATCACCGTAGGCGACAGGCGTCGACTGCGCGGCGGCATCGTCCTTGGACTTGGAGTTGTCCTTGGAGTTGTCCTTGCCGCTGTCACTGGAGCAGCCGGTCAGCGCCAGCGACCCCGCTGTGATGGCGACGGCTATGGCGCGCACAGTGCGCGTTCTGATGGGCTTCATGATGCCGATGCACCTACCTGTCGATAGTTGTCCACGAGTACTGCCTGACGGTCCGGTCTCCCGGAACGGGGGTGGCAGTCCCCCCACCACCAATGGACGGTTAGCGTCCGGTCTTGGGGTCGAAAGCGTCCCGGACGGAGTCGCCGAGAAGGTTGAAGGCGAGCACGAAGACCACCATTGCCACGCCCGGGAAGAACATGAACATGGGGTCCTGCTCATAGATCTCGGAGCCGATGGCGAACATCCGGCCCCAGTCCGGCGTCGGCTCGACGAAGCCCACACCGACGTACGAGAGGAAGGCGATGGAGAGGATCGAGCTGGGCAGCATGTAGGTGCCCTGCACGAGGATCGGCGTGACGATGTTCGGCAGGATCTCCTTGCGCACGATGCGCGTCGGAGAGGCTCCCGAGACCTTGGCCGCCTCGACGAACTCCCGCTCCCGCAGGGAGAGTACGGAGCTGCGTACCAGACGGGCCATGCCCATCCAGCCGAGGAACCACATCACGAGGATGATCGCGACGGCGCGCAGATAGACCGGGGTCTCGTCCGTCGGGGAGACGAACAGCGCCGTGACCACGGGCATGAAGGCGATGAAGAACAGCTGCTGCGGGAACGCCAGGAAGAAGTCGGTGACCCGGCCGAGCCAGTAGTCGACCTTGCCGCCGAAGTAGCCGCTGACCATGCCGATGACGACGCCCGTCAGAACGCTGAACACCGTGACCAGCACGGCCATGTAGAGCGACGTCCGCATGCCGTACAGCAGCATCGTGAACACGTCGCGCCCCAGCTTGGGCTCGACTCCGAACCAGAAGTCACCGGATATTCCCCCGAAGGAGCCGGTGGGCATGGCGAAGTCGTCGAGCAGGAAGGGGTAGTCGGGCTCCTGCGCGTACAGCGTGTACGGATCCTTCCCGTACAGCGCCGAGATGACCGGGGCCAGTGCGGCGATCGCGAAGAAAAAAATCACCACGCACGCGGAGATGACTCCGGTACGGTCGCGCTTGAAGCGATGCCACATCAACTGCCCGGGGGAGCGGCCCTCGAGCTTCTCCGCCTCGACCGGCTCGGTGTTCGACGCGAGCTCGGGGTCCAAGGCCGCCGACGGCCCGGAGCCCTCGGCCTTGGTTGGACTGGTCATCTTTGTTCTTCCCCCGGGGGATGGAGAGTTGAGCGCAGCACAGATACCGGCAGGTTCTGTGGTTTCAGGGAACTTTCACCAAGTGGGTCAACGCGCGTCAAGGGCGGAAGACATAGGGATCTCCCTACCGTCCATATTTTGAGCAAAAATTGCAAAGATTGACACCTGCGCGCGCTTGACAGGTGAGAAGAGAATCCGGCGAACCGGACATGATTGACGAAAATTTCGTTTACGTGTCCGAAACTTGATTGGGCAATGCCCGATATGCGAACGCCGCCGCTTCCACTGCACCGTTGCCCGAACTGACACGGTTTCGGCGTCCGGGTACGCCGAAGGCCCGGCTCCCCACCTTTGTGCGGAGAACCGGGCGTTCAGCAGCCCTGAGAGGGCGTCAGCCGTGCTTGGCGCGGCTCGCGGAGCGGGCGCGCGTGCGGGCGTCCAGGTTCACCTTGCGGATGCGGACCGACTCCGGGGTGACCTCGACACACTCGTCGTCGCGGCAGAACTCCAGGGACTGCTCCAGGGAGAGCTTGCGCGGCGGGACGATCGCCTCGAACGAGTCGGCCGCGGCCGACCGCATGTTGGTGAGCTTCTTCTCCTTGGTGATGTTCACGTCCATGTCGTCGGAGCGCGAGTTCTCGCCGACGATCATGCCCTCGTACACCTCGGTGCCGGGGTCGGTGAACAGCACACCGCGCTCCTGGAGGTTCGTCATCGCGAAGGCGGTGACGGCGCCGGCGCGGTCGGCGACCAGGGAGCCGTTGTTACGGGTCGTCAGCGTGCCGAACCACGGCTCGTGGCCCTCGTGGATGGAGTGCGCGATGCCCGTGCCACGCGTGCCGGTCAGGAACTCCGTACGGAAGCCGATGAGACCGCGGGACGGCACGACGAACTCCAGACGCACCCAACCCGAACCGTGGTTGGACATGTTGTCCATCCGGCCCTTGCGGACACCCATGAGCTGCGTGACCGCACCCATGTGCTCCTCGGGCACGTCGATCGTCATGCGCTCCACGGGCTCGTGGACCTTGCCGTCGATCTCCTGGGTGACCACCTGCGGCTTGCCGATGGTCAGCTCGAAGCCCTCGCGGCGCATCTGCTCGACCAGGATGGCGAGCGCGAGCTCACCACGGCCCTGGACCTCCCAGGCGTCGGGACGCTCGGTGTCGAGGACACGGAGGCTGACGTTACCGACCAGCTCGCGGTCGAGACGGTCCTTGACCTGACGGGCGGTGACCTTGCGGTCCTTGACCGCGGCCTTGTTCTCCGCGCCCTTGCCGGTGCCGCCACGGCCGACCAGCGGCGAGGTGTTGGTGCCGATGGTCATGGAGATCGCCGGCTCGTCGACCGTGATGAGCGGCAGCGCGATCGGGTTCTCGGGGTCGGCGAGGGTCTCGCCGATCATGATGTCCGGGATACCGGCGACGGCACAGATGTCACCCGGGCCGGCCATTTCGGCGGGCTTGCGGGTGAGCGCCTCGGTCATCATCAGCTCGGTGATGCGGACGTTGGACATCGTGCCGTCGCGCTTGATCCACGTGACGGTCTGGCCCTTGCGCAGCTCGCCCTGCTCGACGCGGAGCAGCGCGATACGGCCGAGGAAGTTGTCGGCGTCCAGGTTGGTGACGTGCGCCTGGAGGGGAGCCTCCGTGTCGTACTCCGGAGCCGGAACGTGCGACAGGATCGTCGAGAAGAACGGCTCCAGGCTGTCGCTGTCGGCCGGGACGGTGCCGTCCTCCGGCTTGGTCAGCGAGGCCACACCGTCGCGTGCACACGCGTAGACGATGGGGAACTCGATCTGGTCCTCGTCGGCGTCGAGGTCCAGGAAGAGGTCGTACGCCTCGTTCACGACCTCGTCGATACGGGAGTCCGGGCGGTCCGTCTTGTTGATGCACAGGATGACGGGCAGGCGGGCCTGCAGCGCCTTGCGCAGCACGAAGCGGGTCTGGGGCAGCGGGCCCTCGGACGCGTCGACGAGCAGCACGACCGCGTCGACCATCGACAGACCGCGCTCGACCTCGCCGCCGAAGTCGGCGTGGCCCGGGGTGTCGATGATGTTGATCGTGATGACGTCGCCGCCATCCTTCGGGTGGTACTTCACGGCCGTGTTCTTGGCCAGGATCGTGATGCCCTTCTCACGCTCCAGGTCGTTGCTGTCCATCATGCGGTCGTCGAGCGACTCGGCGGCGTGCGCGGCGAAGGCACCGGCCTGCTTGAGCATGGCGTCGACCAGGGTGGTCTTGCCATGGTCGACGTGGGCGACGATGGCGACGTTGCGGATGTCGTGGCGCGTGGCCATATTGAGGCGCTTCTCCCGGAGTGAGTGAACGGCCTCCGCTGCGCGGGGCCCTGCCGGGCTGAAACGTGCCACGGCCTTACCCCATGGTACGTGCACGCTGCCGCTGGGGCTTCGCGGGCTGGGCGGGCCGGTTCTCACAGTGCGGGCTGTGGGGGTCGATCGCGCAGTTCCCCGCGCCCCTTACGGGGCCGCGGCCCCGCTCAGGACGATGGGCTCACCTGCGGCTTTGCGCCCTTCTTCAGGAAGCCCATGTCCTCGTAGAGAGGGGTCTGGAAGCCGAAGGCGCCCGCGTTGGCGAGGTTGGTCCGGGCCGCGGTGAGCTGAGGTCGCTGGTAGAGGGGGATCGAGCCGGCGGCGGCCCAGATGCGGGCGTCCGCCTTGCGGACCAGGGAGCGGGACTCGCTCGGGTCCAGTTCGGCGATGGCCTGGTCGAAGAGCTGGTCGACCTGGTCGGTACCGACCCGGGTGTAGTTCTGCTCGACGTTCAGGGAGCCGTCGGCGGCCGGGACCGGCTTGGAGTAGATCGGCCGGGCGTCGGTCGCGGGGAACGCGGACGCGGGCCAGGAGTACAGCGCCAGGTCGTACTGGCCCGAGGCGATGTGGTCCTTGAAGTAGCTCTCGTCGGCGACCTTGGAGATCTCCGTACGGATGCCGATACGTTCCAGCATCCGCACGATCCGCTCGCCGACCGCCCGCAGCGACTGGGAGCCGGGGCCGGACGGCAGCACGAAGCGCAGCGACAGCGGCTTGCCGTTCTTGGCCAGCGGTCCGGCCGCGGCACGCCCCGGGGCGGCGGTGCCCTTCGGCGCGTACGCCCCGGGGGCGCCGCCGTGCTGGAACTGCGACTTGCCTTCGCGGGCGAGGTTCTTCTCCACCTTGCCGGACGTGCCCGGCCCGTCCATCCTCTGCTGCTTCTCCGGATCGGCCTGCTGCTTCCTGCCGGTCCGCTGCTTCTTCCCGGCCTTCTGCTTCTGCCCCTTCTTCGCCTTCTCGGCCTGACCGCGTACCCCCAGGACGTAGGCCTGATCGAGAAGCGCGACCCGCTGCAGTTCGGCCAGGGGCGCGGGCACGAGCAGGGCCGGGGCGCGGTCGGCACCCGGCTTGTCGTCACCCGGCTTCCCGTCCTCACCGACGATGTACGTACCGTCGTCCCCGGAGCTGTCGGAACTGTCCGAGCTGCTGGATCTGTCCGAGCTGCTGGAACTGTCGGAGCTCCCGGAGCTTTCGGAACCCGTGGAGCCGTCGGAGCCGCTGGAACTTTCCGAGCCGTCGGAACTGCTGGAGCTGCCCGAGCTGCCGGAATCCTCGGAGCCGGTCGAGCCTTCGTCGGAGTCGGAGTCGGATTCCGAGCCCGAGTCCGAGCCCGAGTCCGAGCCCGAGCCCGCGGGGGTCCCCGACGCCTCCGACGCCTCCGAGCCCACCGGTTCCTTGGAGGCCCCGGCGCCGGCCGCCTTCTTCTCCTTCTGCTCCTCCTTGACGGGACCGCCGGACACCCACCCGGCGTCGGCCAGCAGGGCCTGCGCCTCCTTGGTGTCCTGGCCGCCGAGCGCTCCGCTGTTGTCGGCGTACGCGTGCTGTCCGGAGAGTGCGAGATGGCTGCCGACCGGTTCGGCGGGCAGGCCGAGCGGCCGCAGGACGACCCGGGCGAGCTCGTCCCGGTCGAGGGCGCGGGCCACGGCCCGGCGGACCCGCTCGTCGGCGAGCGGCCCCTCCTCGCCGTTCAACGCGAGCTGGGTGAAGGCGGGTTCGAGGGACTTGCGGACCTCGAAGCCGCGCAGGGACGACTGCTCGTCCGCGTACTTCGCGACGGCCTTGCCCCGCTTCTTGCGGGCCAGGATCTCCTCGTCGGCCGCCTCCTCGTCGGAGCCGTGCGCGATGGCCCAGGAGCGCAGCGACCTGCCGGGCGTGAGGGCGGCGCCGGGGCCGTGGGCGAGCGGCGCCCCGTTGCCCTGGTCGCGGGCGGCGAGCGTGATGCGGCGGGCCTCGGCGGAGTCGATCTCGGCCAGGTCGACCTTGCCCTCGGCGAGCGCGGCGGTGCGCTTGTCCCGCGGTACGACGCGCAGGACCAGCTCGGAGAGCTTGGCGGGGCGGCCCCACCAGCGCGGGTTGCGCTTCAGCCTGACCTCGCCGGAGTCCTTGTCGACGGTGTCGAGGGCGAAGGGACCCGCGGTGACCTTCAGCTTGCGGCGGGCGCCGTCGTTGAAGGCGTCCGGGGTGCCCATGACCTCCTTCGGGTACAGCGGCGAGAAGAGCGACTGCCAGTCGGCGTACGGCTTGCTGAAGGTGACCCGCACCTCCAGGTCGTCGGCACCGCGCTCGATCTTCTCGATGCGGTCGTAGCCGGCGTTGCGGGCAGTCCAGTACGCGGTGTCCTTGCCGGACAGGGCGCGCCACTGGGCGGCGAAGTCGGCGGCGCCGATCTCCCTGCCGTCGCTCCAGACCGCCTGCTGGTTGAGCTTGTAGAGCACGACCTGTCTGGGCTCGCGGTCGACGATCTTCGCGGACTCCAGATAGTCGGGGTTGCGCTGCGCCCGGCCGTTCGCGTCGAGCCGGTACATGGAGGGCAGCACGGCACCCGCGACCTTGGAGGTGGCGGCGTCCGCGTCGGCCTGGAAGGTGTTGAGGGTCTCCGGGAGGGCGTCCACGGCCCAGTGCAGGGTGCCGCCGTCCGCGATCTGTCCGCGCTCGGCGGGGGCGATCTCCTGCCCGGCGGTGGGCTTGCCCGCCGGGTCCTTCTCGCTGCATCCGGCCAGGGCGGGCACCGCGAGCACGCCCGCCGTGAGGAACGCGACCGAGCGCATCACCGCGCGGGGTCCGACGCCGTCGTGGGACATGACTGGTACCTCCGGGGCGGTGCTGATCACGATGAGCAGTACGGACAGGGCAGGCCAGGTCAGGCACTGTGATGTAGATCACTTTTGGCGGTATAATGGAGTTGATCTGATCTATCGCCCCACTGAAGGGGAGAGTCGCCGCCTCCGGGCGGCGACACGGCGACCGGCCCACGAAGCCCACCCGTGCGGCCCAACAGCTCCGCGCCACCGTGCGCGCCCCCTCCCGGCCGGGGGCGCGCGACCAGCGCGCAGAGAGCGACACGATCCGTTAATCCATGCAGATCCCTTCACAGGGGCCGATGTGACGCGCGACACTCGCAGGCGCATGAACGTTGCCGCCTTGGGCCGGAGGTCCGCGGAAGTGAGGGCACGCCATGTCCGTGCACGATGACCTGACGTCAGTCCAGCGCTGTCTCGACGACCTGGTGAGGTCCGTGAAGCGTCTGGAACAGCAGATGGGTGGCGGCGGCCTGGAGATGCGCAGGGTGCGCACCGACGCCGACCACCTCCGCGAGAGCGTTGCGCTGCTCCGCGAGGCCGCACCCGGCCTCGGCAAACCGCGGCGCCCCGACCTCGTGTCCATCCCCGACACCCCGTACGACAACACCCTGTGGACGGACTCCGACGACGAGGGTCTCGGCGCCCGCGACCGCCACGCACCCTGAACCCGACCGGAGTCTGAAGTTGGCCACTGGTACGGAACCCCAAATGAACAGCGGCGGCGTACGGACCCGTACGCGCGCCGCGATCGACGCCCCGCATCTGCGGACCGACCGCTGGTGGCTGGCGCCCGCCGCCACCGCGGCCGGGCTGCTGGCCTTCGTCGTCTACTCGACCTGGCGGGCGTTCGCGAACAGCGACTACTACGCGGCCCCGTACGTCTCGCCGTTCTACTCGCCCTGTCTGGCGGAGAACTGCGAGCCGATGCGGAGCGGCCCGAACTGGGAGATCTTCGGCAGCTGGTGGGGCCTGTCCCCCGCCCTGATCGTCCTGATCTTCCCGCTCGGCTTCCGGCTGACCTGCTACTACTACCGCAAGGCCTACTACCGCGGTTTCTGGGCCTCACCGCCGGCCTGCGCGGTCGCCGAGCCGCACAAGAAGTACACCGGCGAGACCCGCTTCCCGCTGATCCTCCAGAACATCCACCGCTACTTCTTCTACGCGGCGGTGCCGGTCGCCGGGATCCTCACGTACGACACCGTGCTCGCCTTCCGTGACGAGCACTACGAGTGGGGCCACATGGGGCTCGGCACGCTCGTGTTCCTGGTCAACATCACGCTGATCTGGGCGTACACCCTCTCGTGCCACTCCTGTCGGCACATCGTCGGCGGCAAGCTCAAGCACTTCTCCAAGCACCCGGTCCGGTACAAGACCTGGCAGTTCGTCGGGAAGCTGAACGCCCGTCACATGCAGCTCGCCTGGGCGTCGTTGGTGAGCGTCGCGCTCGCCGACTTCTACGTGTACCTGGTCGCCTCCGGCGCTTTCGACGATCCGAGGTTTTTCTAAATGAGTGGGGCCTTCTGATGTCCGTGGTCGACCGGCAGGAGTGGGACGTCGTGGTGGTCGGTGCCGGGGGCGCCGGCCTCCGGGCCGCCATCGAGGCCCGCGAGCGAGGCGCCCGTACAGCCGTGATCTGCAAGTCCCTGTTCGGCAAGGCGCACACGGTGATGGCCGAGGGCGGCATCGCGGCGGCCATGGGCAACGTGAACTCCGGGGACAACTGGCAGGTCCACTTCCGCGACACCATGCGCGGCGGCAAGTTCCTCAACCAGTGGCGGATGGCCGAACTGCACGCGCAGGAGGCCCCCGACCGGGTCTGGGAGCTGGAGACCTGGGGCGCCCTCTTCGACCGCACGAAGGACGGGCGCATCTCGCAGCGCAACTTCGGCGGGCACGAGTACCCGCGGCTCGCGCACGTCGGCGACCGTACGGGACTGGAACTGATCCGGACCCTCCAGCAGAAGATCGTGTCCCTCCAGCAGGAGGACTTCAAGGAGACCGGTGACTACGAGTCGCGCCTGAAGGTCTATCAGGAGTGCACGGTCACCCGGATCCTCAAGGACGGCAACAAGGTCTCCGGAGCCTTCTGCTACGAGCGCGAGTCCGGCCGTTTCTTCGTCCTCGAAGCCCCCTCGGTCGTGGTCTCCACCGGCGGCATCGGCAAGTCCTTCAAGGTGACGTCGAACTCGTGGGAGTACACGGGCGACGGGCACGCGCTGGCACTGCTCGCGGGTGCGCCCCTGCTGAACATGGAGTTCGTGCAGTTCCACCCGACGGGCATGGTCTGGCCGCCGTCCGTGAAGGGCATCCTCGTCACGGAGTCCGTGCGCGGGGACGGCGGAGTCCTCAGGAACTCCGAGGGCAAGCGGTTCATGTTCGACTACATCCCCGACGTCTTCAAGGAGAAGTACGCGCAGTCGGAGGAGGAGGGCGACCGGTGGTACGAGGACCCGGACCACAACCGCCGGCCCCCTGAGCTGCTCCCCCGGGACGAGGTGGCCCGGGCCATCAACTCCGAGGTGAAGGCCGGCCGCGGCTCCCCGCACGGTGGCGTCTTCCTGGACGTGTCGACCCGTATGCCCGCCGAGGTCATCAGGCGACGGCTGCCGTCCATGTACCACCAGTTCAAGGAACTCGCGGACGTCGACATCACCGCCGAGGCGATGGAGGTCGGGCCCACCTGCCACTACGTGATGGGCGGGATCGCGGTCGAGTCGGACAGCGCGTCGGCGCGTGGCGTGCCCGGTCTCTTCGCGGCCGGGGAGGTCGCCGGCGGCATGCACGGCTCCAACCGGCTCGGCGGCAACTCCCTCTCCGACCTGCTGGTGTTCGGGCGACGGGCCGGTCTGCACGCGGCCCAGTACGCCACGGGACTCACCGGGGCACGGCCCCTGGTGGACGAGGTCCAGGTGGACACGGCTGCCGCGGAGGCCCTGCGGCCCTTCTCCGCCGAGGGCCCCGAGCCCGGTGCGGACAGTGCGGATCTGGGGGACGCCCCCCAGACCCCCGGTGGCCGGCCGCCGGAGAACCCGTACACCCTCCACCAGGAACTCCAGCAGACGATGAACGACCTCGTCGGCATCATCCGTCGTGAGGCGGAGATGGAGGCGGCCCTGGAGAAACTCGCCGACCTGCGCGTACGGGCCCGGCGGGCCGGGGTCGAGGGGCACCGGCAGTTCAACCCCGGCTGGCACCTCGCGCTGGACCTGCGGAACATGCTGCTCGTCAGCGAGTGCGTGGCACGGGCCGCGCTGGAGCGGACGGAGTCGCGGGGCGGCCACACGCGGGAGGACCATCCGACGATGGACCGGGCCTGGCGGCGCGTGAACCTGCTCTGCCAACTGGTCGATCCCACCGGCGGGTTGGCGGCGACCGACCCCGTGCGCGGGCAGATCGACCTGGTCCGCGAGACCACCGAACCCATCCGCCCCGACCTGCTCGCCCTCTTCGACAAGGAGGAGCTGGTCAAGTACCTCGCCGAAGAGGAGCTCTACGAGTGAGCAGCTATGAGGCCCGCTTCAAGGTGTGGCGCGGGGATGCCGAGGGCGGCGGCCTGGAGGACTTCGGGATCGAGGTCAACGACGGCGAGGTGGTGCTCGACATCATCCACCGCATCCAGGCGACCCAGGCACCCGACCTGGCCGTGCGCTGGAACTGCAAGGCGGGCAAGTGCGGTTCGTGTTCGGCGGAGATCAACGGCCGCCCGCGGCTGTTGTGCATGACGCGGATGTCGGTGTTCACCCGCGAGGAGACGATCACCGTGACCCCGCTGCGGGCGTTCCCGGTCGTACGGGACCTGGTGACGGACGTCGGCTTCAACTACACGAAGGCGCGGGAGGTGCCCTCGTTCGTGCCGCCGGAGGACCTCGGTCCCGGTGAGTACCGGATGATGCAGGAGGACGTGGACCGGTCGCAGGAGTTCCGCAAGTGCATCGAGTGCTTCCTGTGCCAGGACACCTGCCATGTGGTGCGCGACCACGAGGAGAACAAGACCGCGTTCGCCGGCCCGCGCTTCCTGATGCGGGTGGCCGAACTGGACATGCATCCCCTGGACGCGGCCTCCGAGTCCGGCCTCGACCGCAAACGCACCGCCCAGGACGAGCACGGCCTCGGCTACTGCAACATCACCAAGTGCTGCACGGAGGTCTGCCCCGAGGGCATCAAGATCACGGACAACGCGCTGATTCCCTTGAAGGAACGGGCAGTCGACCGTAAGTACGATCCGCTGGTGTGGCTGGGCGACAAGATCCGCAGGCGGCCGTCCGGTTCGGTGTAGGAGGTCGGACCCGGCCGGGGTCAGAAGAGGCTCAGTAGCGCCTCTGCCGGGTCCGCGAGGCCCTTCCCGCCGTTGGGGAGGGGCAGTTCGAACCACACCGTCTTGCCGCGGGGTGTGCGGCGGGAGCCCCAGGCCGCGCTCAGGAGGCCCACGAGCTGGAGGCCGCGGCCGCCCTCGTCCGTGTCGCGGGCACGGCGGCGGCGGGGCTGCACCAGGCCGGCGTCCCAGACCTCGCATACCAGCGTGCGGTCGAGGAGGAGACGCAGACGGATCTCGCCCTCGCCGTAGCGCAGGGCGTTGGTGACGAGTTCGCTGACGAGGAGTTCGGCCGTGTCGACGAGGGGTTCGAGGTCCCAGCTGAGGAGCTGGCCGCGCGCGTACTCCCGTGCGCGGCCCACGCTGCGCGGCTCGCGCGGCAGCGTCCAGTCGCCGACGGAATCGGCCGGCAGACCCTGTACACGTGCCATCAGCAAGGCGATGTCGTCCTCGCCGTGATGCGTGTCGAGCGTGTTGAGAACGTGGTCGCAGACGTCCTCCAAGGGACTGGAGGGGTCCGTGAGGGCGCCCACGAAGGCCTGTAGGCCCTCGTCCAGGGGGTGGTCACGGGATTCGACCAGTCCGTCCGTGTAGAGCGCCAGAAGGGCTCCTTCCGGCAGCTCCACCTCCACCTCCTCGAACGGCTCGCCGCCGACGCCGAGCGGCATGCCCGGCGGTACGTCGAGCATGAGGGCGCTCTCGCCGGGCTCGACGAGGACGGGCGGGAGATGGCCCGCGTTGGCGAAGGTGCAGCGGCGGGTGACGGAGTCGTAGACCGCGTACACACAGGTGGCGAGGTAGACCTCGGAGAGGTCGGCGTCCCGGGACTGGCGAGCACCGCGCGTAGACTGCTGGACTCCGCCGGGCGTTCCCAGACCGCGGGCGATCTCGTCCAACGCGGAGAGGACCTCGGCCGGTTCGAGGTCGAGCAGCGCCAGGGTGCGTACGGCCGTGCGGAGTTCACCCATCGCGACGGCCGCGCGCAGACCGCGGCCCATCACGTCACCCACCACCAACGCGGTGCGGTGGCCGGGGAGTTCGATGACGTCGAACCAGTCGCCGCCGACCTCGGTGGCCGCGTTCCCGGGAAGGTAGCGGCAGGCGATGTCCAGGCCGGAGGCCTCCGGGTCGCCCGGGGGGAGCAGGGAGCGCTGCAGTATCAGGGCACGCTCGTGCTCCCGGCGATAGAGGCGGGCGTTGTCGATACAGACCGCGGCGCGCGAGGCCAGTTCGACCGCCAGGGAGCTGTCGCGTTCCCCGAACGGCTCGCTCCCCTTCGTACGCGAGAACTGGACCAGGCCGACGACCGTGTCGTGGGCGACCATCGGCACCGCGAGCGTGGACTGGATCAGGCCGCCCTCCTCGGCGGCGACGCTCTGCGGGCGGGCGGTGCGCAGGGCGTCCGCGAAGGGCGAGTTGAAGGCGTAGTGATGGACCGCGCCGACGTTCACGGGCTCCGGGCCACTGATGAAGGGCGCGTCCGAGACGGCGCTGGCGTAGGCGACGCGGCGCAGCTCGGCGCTGCCGTCGGCGAGGCCCGGCGGGGTCTCGTCGCCGGCCAGGAGGCCTTGGTAGAGGTCGACGGAGGCGAGGTCGCAGAAGCCCGGGACGGCCACGTCGAGGAGTTCGCGGGCGGTGGTCTCCAAGTCGAGCGAGTTGCCTATGCGCGCGCCCGCCTCGTTCAGAAGGGCGAGATTGCGCCGTGCCTGCGCGGCCTCGCGGGCCGCGGCGCGGCGCGAGGTGATGTCGGTGCCCAGCCAGGCGATGCCGATCGGACGGCCCGAACCGCTGTGCACGCGATAGAGGTTGATGGACCAGTGGCGGCGCTCGCTGGAACCGGGCACGGTTCCGCTGACCAGCAGCTCGTTGACCATGTCGCCGGTCTCCAGGACCCGCCGCAGAATCGCGGAGACCCGCTCGGCCTCGCCCGGTGCCAGATAGTCCTTGACGGTGCGTCCGCGGTGGTCGTCGACCGTGCCGCCGAAGACCGAGGCGAACCGCTCGTTGGCACGGCGGATGCGCAGGTCCGAGTCGATCAGCAGGAAACCGAAAGGAGATTGGCCGAAAATGGCCTGCGACGCGGCGAGATCGGTCTCGATCCTGCGCAGAATGCGAACGTCCACGACTATGCAGACGGCGGCCCGCTCGCCCTCCTCGGTCCGCGTCGGCATGACGTAGACCTCGGCGAGTCCTTCGGCGGCCACGCCGGTGCCTTCGGGGTCGGGCAGCCGGAAGGGGACCACACCGGTCCACTCGCGGCCGTCGAGGACTTCTGCCATCTTCCGCTGGCCCAGCTCGCGCTTGTCCTCGGCGACGAAGGCCTCGATGGGGTCCATGCCGACCGCGCGCTCGGTCGGGATGCCGAAGAGCTGCTCGGCGCGCAGACTCCACTGGTCGACGAGGCCGTCGGGGCCTATGGAGAACGAGGCGACCTTGATGTAGTCGTAGATCGATCCGGGCGGACTGCTCTGCCACACGACCTCGCCGGGCACCTCGCCCGGCGCCTCGACGGGCACACCGGATATTCCGCCGCGCCCCGCGCCCCGGGCCACGTCCGGCACCGGCGATGCGCCATCGCCTGTCGTCGCATCAGCCATCGCGCCGCCCGACGGGTCCTCGGACTCCGTGGCCTTCGCTGGTATCTCGCTCACGCGAACCGTCCCCTCCAGCTCACCGCGTCCGGCACCGGTCACCGGAGGCGGCTGCCCGCAGTATCCAGCACTACGGTGCCGCACAACACGGTGTTCACGATCACAGCACGGTCCCGATGCTTTTAGGACCGGCCGCGACAAACACTCCCAGTCTTCTAACCATGTGGGACCCCGTCGAACCACGGACTTGGGGGTGGCTCGTGTGTCCGAGGGGTCGGGGGTGGTTCGGGGGGTGCTTGGGGGCGGCTGTGGGACAGCCGCGGATCGGCTGCGGAATGGCTTGGGACTGGTTGGGGGTGGGTGCGGGGCGGGTGCGGAATGGCTGGAGAGAGGCAGCCGCGGAGCGGCCGGCCGTCAGCTCGGGAGTGCCAGTTCGAACCACACCGTTTTGCCCTTTCCACCTGGTCGGGTGCCCCAGCGGCGGGAGGAGTTCGCCACCAGCTGAAGACCACGGCCGCTTTCGTCCCCGGGCTCCGCGTCGCGTTCCTGCGGTGGATCGGGGAGGGGGTCGGAGACCTCGACGAGCAGGACGTCCATCGGCTCCGTGGGGCGTACGAGGCGAACCCCGATGGGACCCGTGGCGTGCCGCAGGGAGTTGGTGACCAGCTCGCTGACCAACAGCGCGGTCACGTCTCCGAGGGAGTCGAGGTCCCAGGCACGGAGCTGGCCCCGGACGACGGTTCGGGCGGTCCGGACGGCGCCTGGATCCGCGGGAAAGGTCCACTCGGCGATATCGCCCTCGGTGTGGATCACGCAGATCACTCCCAGGCCAGAAGCGGACCATGTCCGGTTTCATGGGGTTAATGGGCACATACCCGATATCCCGGGCGGAGTACCGTGCGCGAGGGCGCACTGTGGCGCGAACGGCGTACTCGGCGCTCGTCTCAGCCGCCACATGCGCCTCGCGAGCCCGAGCGTCCCACGTACGGTGTGCGTCCCGCACCCCGCAGACTCGAGTGCGCGAAGTTGTGATGGTCACACCTTTTCTTCGACCCCGCCGCCCCTACCCCGCAGCCGCCCCACTCCCCCAAACCCCCCGCGCGACCTCCATGACGGCCGCCACATCCTGCTCCAGCCACTCCACGTCCCAGAGTTCGTCGGGGGTCAACCAGCGAAGCTCGTCGTGGTCCTGGAGCGGCTTGGGCGCAGGCGAGCCGGCGAGGAGCCGCACGGTCCAGACCTGAAGGGCATACGGCGACCGCAAAGGCCACTCACCCGGAACCCGGGCCAGCACCTCCGACTCGACCCCGAGCTCCTCCCGAAGCTCCCGCACGAGCGCCCCCTCGGGGGTCTCCCCGGACTCCACCTTCCCCCCGGGCAGCTCCCACCGCCCGGCCAACTCCGCGGGCGCACTGCGACGCGCGGCAAGGAGGCACCCGTCGCTGAGCACGGCGGCTCCCACCACCACGATCCGTTCGGTCATGCGCCGGAGCCTACGGGAGCCCCACGGACACACCCGCACGCGTCACTTCGAGCCGTTCTGCCCGATCCGCTCGACCCAGTAGAGCTGCTTGTGCCCACGGTCGTCGAGGCTGTCCGCGATCTTCTGGGCCTCGGCCCTCGTCGCGTACCTGCCGACGCGGTAGCGATTGCCGTTGTCGTCCTGTCGTATGACGAGCCAGGGAAGTGTGATGGTGCCGTCGTTCATCGCGCCCCTCCGCTCCCCGCCCCCGGCTCGCGTCCTGCCCCGCCACATAAGGAAACCGCAATCCGCATATGCCCGAGCCTACGCCTAACCTTCACGCAGCGAATACGGCTTTTCACAAAGAGGTATGCGCGGGATGCCCGAGAGGTACGCAATCGGCCAGCACGAAGGGGGCGCATCCTTACGGACACGCCCCCTCATCCCCCTCAGGCTCCCGCCGACAGCGCGGAGACCGCGCCGAACACCCCCCACGAGAACGACCGGATTCCACCGGCACGGCACCAGCCAGTCACCAGCCGGCAACCAGCAACCAGCAACCGACCCCAGTCGTAAACAGCTGCGGCGGCTACGGCAGTTGCGTCGGCTGCGGCCTATTTCACGGGCAAGTGATAGGCGATCCGGTACCGGTCCGCCGGCACCACCACGTCCGCCGTCTCCACCGGCCGCCCCGACGCGTAGTACGTCCGCTGGATGACGACCACGACATGCCCGGGCACACCCCCCAGCGCCGACAGTTCCTCGGCGAGGCCCGGCCGGGCGCCCACCTCCTCCGTGACGTTGTCCACGATCACGTCGATGGCGGCCATGCGCTCGACGACGCCCATGCCGCCCAGGGGGCCCTCCTCGGGGAGCATCACCGGTGTGCGGCCCGTGACGGCGAGGGGCTCCCAGGAGGTGGAGAGCATCATCGCCTCGCCCGCGTCCCGGAAGACGTACTTCGTGCACATCACGCGGTCGCCGGCCTGGAGGCCGAGCCGCTCGGCGATGGCACCGCTCGCCTCGGCCTGCGCGCTGTGCGACTCCCACGTACCGCGCGCGGAGACGTCGGCCTGCTCCTGGCGGAACGGTGTCGCACCGCTGTCCGGCCGGTACCCGGAGCGGGCGACGCGGCGCGGCACCGGGCGCTCGCGCACGTACGTCCCGGACCCGGAGCGGCCCTCGACCAGACCCTCGGCCATCAGGACCTTGCGGGCTTCGAGGGCGACCGTGTCCGAGACTCCGTACTCCTCGCGGATTCTGGCCTGTGACGGGAGCCGTGTGTGCGGTGGCAGCGATCCGTCGACGATCTTCTTGCGAAGATCACCTGCGACGCGCAGATACGCCGGCTGCTCACCGAATGTCACTGGCCACTCCCGTCAGGTTGTACAGACAGCTACAGGGTGGCAACCGTGGGTTGTGCCAGGCAAGCGAAGGCCAGAGAATCACTCGATGTGATGACTTGGGGCCGCCCAAGGCTTTACGCAGGCACTTTCTCCCCGCTATGGCCGCCGTCACACCTCTGCACCGCTGCCTCCTGTGCCGCCTCCCGTTCCGGCGTCCTCGCCGCCGTCGTCCTCGTACGACTCCGGCGGCGCCGAGGCGAGGCCCAGAGCCTTGCGCGTGGTGACCGACTTCTTGGCGTCGGTGAGTTCCAGCGCCTTGTCGTAGTGCGCGTAGAAGACGTCCGCGTCGGCGGCTCTCGCCGCTGCCGACCACTCCCCCTGCGCCTTGTCCAAGTCCTTGACCAGCGCGGCGACCGGCTCCTTCGCGTCGGCGGGCCAGTCGTGGCCGCGCAGCATTCCGAGCTGCTCGGTGAGGGCGGCCGAGACCCTGGTCGCCCACTCCTTGTGGCCGGGCAGGTCGTCCTCGACGTACTCCTCCTCGGGCGCCGACTCCATGGCCTCGTTGAGGACCTGGGCCGCCTTCAGATAGGTGAGCTGGTCCGCGTCGAGGGTCGTCTCGTCCTGGCGCAGCGAGCCGGTCAGGCTGCCCTTCTCGTCCACGTTGCCGAACAGGCAGCTGATCTCGCGGTCACCGAGGCTCCAGCTGTCCCGGGTCGGTGTGAAGTAGTAGATGTCGACGTTGTCCGGGATGGCCCAGGTGTCCATGGCGTAGGCGTACTGGAGTGTGTAGCACTTGTCGTCGGCGGCCTCGGTGATCGCGCTGTCACCGGGGTAACTGCCGCTCGCCATCCTGAAGTTCGCGAAGACCTCGCCGTCGTGCTTCTCGTCGCAGGACACCGTGTCCACGTCGTACGCCATGCCCTCCAGCGAGCCGCCCGGCGTGTCGAAGCACTCTCCCTCGTCCACGGAGAAGGTGGTGCCGTTCTCGCTCGCCTCGCGCGCCCCCTCCTGGAAGCCGTCCCAGAACTCGGCCGCTCCGCCGGTGGCGAGCGCGAGGGCGAGGATCGCGGCGCCGATGCCCGACAGGATCATGCCGGCGATCGCCATGCCCTTGCCGCGCTCGCCCTTCCTCCTGATCTGCGCCAGCGCGAAGAAGCCGAGGATCAGGCCGACCAGGGGCAGGAAGCAGAGGATGCCGAGCACCAGTGCGGCGATGGCGAGGCCGTTGACCGGTGCCGGGGTGTTGTACGGGGAGTAGCCCTGCCCCCAGGGCTGATAGCCGTACGGGCCCGGTCCCTGGACCGGGCCCTGTGGCTGGCCCGGGTACGCGCCGTACGGGCCCTGCGGCTGGCCCGGCGGCGGGTACGGCCCCTGGGGTTGCCCCTGAGGCTGCCCCTGCGGGTGCTGGGGCCCGGAGGGCGGGGGTATCTCCACTAGTACCGTGCTCCTCGTCCGAGTGCTGTGTCCGGGTGGTGCGGAACTGACGTACGACAGGGCGCATCGTAAGCGCGGCCCGGACAACGACGGAACACAGGGAACGATCCCGACGATTCGGTCCCGACTACATTTCTTCGCCCCCGCCGCCCCTACCCATTCCCGTCCCTTTTCGGGGGCCGGCCCCCGAACCCCCGCTCCTCAAACGCCGGAGGGGCTGAAGACTCGGACGCCCGAGAGCCTGAAGAAACGCCGGACGGGCTGAAGACTTCGCGGCCAGGCTCAAGGCTTCACAGGCTGGACTGGACTTCGCGGGCTGGGCTGAACTTCTACAGCCCAGTCCAGGCGCATCTCAGCCCGTCCGGCGTTTGAGGACGAGGCCGTTCAGGCCGATTTCCCACCCACCCCGGTCAACCCACCCACGTCCGCCCCCGCCAACCTTTTAGCCCGTCCGGCGTTTGAGGACGAGGCCGTTCAGGCCGAAAGGGGGGTCTGGGGGCGCAGCCCCCAGGGATGGGACGGGTAGGGGCGGCGGGGGCGAAATCCAATGCGCCTCGCCCCCGCGGCGGCCCAGGTCGAGGACCCGAAGGCGTGCCACGAGGGCGAGGAGGAGGACTACCTACGTGCCGCTACCACCGGCGTCATGTAGTCGTCAGTCGGATCAGAACTGGAGTCCCCAGGAGTTGATGTACCCGGTGTCGAGCGAGGCGTTGTCGCTCACTCTCAGCGTCCACGTCCCGTTGGCGACCTCGGAGGAGGCGTTCACCGTGTACGTGGTGTTGATGTTGTCCGTCGACCCCCCGGTCCCGTACGCCTTCAGCGTGTAGGCCGTCCCGTCGGGAGCGATCAACTGGACCTGGAGGTCACCGATGTAGGTGTGGACGATGTTCACCGGCACGCTCAGCGCGGCGGGCGCGTTGCCGGTGACGCCGCTCACCGTGACCGGCGAGTTGACGGTGGAGTTGTCGGCGATCGCGTAGTCCGCGGTGTTCTCGAAGAGGTCACCCGTCGGAGGCGGAGTGGTACCGCCGCCACCGACCTTCAGCAGCCGGTTGGGCGAGCCCGTACCGGGGCTGGTGACGACCCCGGTGGTGGCGGAGTTGACCAGCGCGGTCTGGACGGCGGCCGGCGTCGCGGCCGGGTTGTCGGCCAGATAGAGCGCGGCGGCCCCGGCGACATGCGGGGTCGCCATCGACGTACCGGAGATGGTGTTGGTCGCGGAGTCGCCCGTGCCCCAGGCGGAGGTGATGGAGGAGCCGGGGGCGAAGAGGTCGAGGACCGTGCCGTAGTTGGAGTAGCTCGCCTTGGCGTCGGTGCTGGTGGTGGCGCCGACGGTGATGGCCTCGGTGACGCGGGCGGGCGAGCGGGTCGAGGCGTTCGTCGTCTCGTTGCCGGCTGCCACGGCGTAGGTGACGCCGGAGGCGATGGAGTTGCGTACGGCGGTGTCGATCGCCGTGTCGACGGTCCCGCCGAGGCTCATGTTGGCGACGGCCGGCTTGACGGCGTTGGTCGTCACCCAGTCGATGCCCGCGACGACCTGGGCGGTGGTGCCGGAGCCCGCGTTGTTGAGGACGCGGACGCCGACGACCTTCGCCTTCTTGGCGACGCCGTAGGCCGTGCCGGCGACCGTGCCCGCGACATGCGTGCCGTGGCCGTGGCCGTCCTGGGCGGTGTTGTCGTTGTCGACGGCGTCGTAGCCGTAGGAGGCCCGGCCGCCGAAGTCGGTGTGGGTGATACGGACACCGGTGTCGATGACGTAGGCGGTGACACCCTCACCGGCGGTGTCGTCGTAGGTGTAGCTCTGGTTGAGCGGGAGGGCCGCCTGGTCGATGCGGTCCAGGCCCCAGGAGGGCGGGTTCGGCTGGGTCGTCTCGATGGAGAAGACGCGGTTCTGGACGACGGAGGCGACGGCCGGGTCGGCGGCGAACCTCTTCGCCTCGGCCTCGGTGGCCTCGACGGCGTAACCGTTCAGCGCCTTCTTGTACGTACGCTCGATCGTGGCGCCGTACTCCTTCGCGAGGGCCCTGCCCTCGGCCGAACCGGACTTCGCGGCGTCCGGGTGGAGCGTCACGATGTAGCTGTTCGCGATCGTGCCGGGCGCGCCGGCGTACTGGATCCGGCCTTCGGGGCCCGCGGCGGCCTGCGCCGGGAGGGCGGAGACGAGACCGGCGACGAGGGCCGCCGTACCGATGCCCGCGATACCGGCGAATCGGTTGACACCGGTGAACCCGGTGAACCCGGTGATACCGGCGAGTCTTCGCCGGGCATGACGCATCACTGCCATCTGAGGATCCTCCTCAATCGGTGGTGCGCTGGTGGTGGGGGGTGGTGCGGTCGTACGCACACGAAGACGACAGGGGCATGTCAAGAACCGGCCACTTCGTCCCTGCGCTCAGCCGAAAGATTGAGGGTTCCCAAGGAATTGCACAAGAGCCCTGCACAGACGTAACACAGGTGCCATATGCCAGTCATGACGCTCCGTCACCAATCGGTGCATCTAACCTGCCGACATGACTCCCTTGCCGGATTGTTTCTGCCCGGTGGACGGCACGCGCGTCCCCATGGACTCGCTCGCGTGGTGCTGTCCGGTCTGCCGCGGCCCGCTCGACCTGGACTTCGCGCCCACGCCCGCCTCCCTCAAGTCCCTCGCGGGCAGGGTGAACTCCCTCTGGCGGTACGCGGAGTGCCTGCCCCTGTCGTCCCCGTCGGTGTCGCTCGGCGAGGGCCGCACCCCGCTGATCCCGCTCAAGGACGGCGTTTCGGCCAAGCTGGACTTCCTGATGCCGACGCTCTCCTTCAAGGACCGCGGGGCCGTCCTGCTCGCCGAGCTGGCCCTGCGGCTGCGACCGGGCCGGGTCGTCGCGGACAGCAGCGGGAACGCGGGCACGGCGGTCGCCGCGTACTGCGCCAGGGCCCAACTGCCCTGCACGGTCTACGTACCCGACGGCACGTCCGCGAAGAAGCTGGAGCAGATCGGGGCGCACGGGGCCCGCCTCGAAGTCGTCCCGGGCGACCGGGAGGCGGCCGCGCGGGCGGCCCGGGAGGCGGCAGACGCATCGGGCACAGACGGCACGTTCTACGCCTCGCACGTCTTCAACCCGTACTTCCTGCACGGCACGAAGACGTACGTCCACGAGCTGTGGGAGGACCTCGGCGGCCGGCTCCCCGAGGTGATCGTCGTCCCCGTCGGCAACGGCACGCTCCTGCTCGGCGCGTCCCTCGCGATCGCCGAGCTGCACGCGGCGGGAATGATCGACCGCCGGCCCGCCCTGTACGCGGTCCAGTCCGCCGCCGTCGCCCCGCTCGCCCACGCCTGGCACGAGGGCGCCGACGACCTGGTCGGAGTCACCCCGGCGGCCCCCACGTTCGCCGAGGGCATCGCGATCCCCCGGCCGCCGCGGGCCCGGCAGATCCTGCGCGCGGTCCGGGAGTCCGGCGGCACCTTCCTCACCGTGACGGAGGACCAACTCCGCCACGCCCAGCGGGACCTGGCCTCGCAGGGTCTGTACGTCGAGTCGACGGGGGTGGCCTGCTGGGCGGCGGTGCGGGAGGGGGCGCTGGGCGCGCGCACCGCTGTCGTGCCCCTGTGCGGCGCGGGCCTGAAAACGGGTCTCGCACAGTCGTAGGGCTTCGGGCTGCGAACGGCACCCGCCCCCTACTCCCCCCGCGGAGCGCCCCCGCCGGGGACGGCCAACCGCTGCTGCTCCTCCTCCACGATCCGCCGGGCAATCGTGCCGTCCGACACATCGACCGCATCCGGCGTCGCCTCGGCGACATCGCTGCGACGGGCGTACGCGTCGAAGAGGCGGGACTTGCTCTCCAGGATCCGCAGCAGCCGGTCGTCCACGCTGTCGGTGGCGAGCAGCCGGTGCACCTGGACCGAGCGGACCTGGCCCATGCGGTGGGCGCGGGCGACGGCCTGGTGCTCCAGGGTCGGCTTGACCTGCGGCTCGCAGAGGATCACGACGGACGCGGCCTGGAGATTGAGGCCGACACCGCCGGCCTCGATCTGGCAGAGCAGCACGGCGTGTCCGGACGCGGCCGTGAACTCGTCGACCAGCTGCTGTCGCCGGGTGGCGGGCACACCACCCGCGAGCGGCCCCAACACGCCTTCGCCGACGGCCTGTTGGACGGTGGCGAGGACGTCCCGGAAGTAGGAGAAGACGACCACCTTCAGGTCGTTCGCGGCAGCTTCCGCGACCAGCTCGCGCAGCCGCTGCAGTTTCGCCGACTTCTCGGCGTGCGCGTACGCGGCTCTGCGCATCGCCATGAAGTTCCCGGCGGCGACCGCCTCGCGGTAGGCGTCCTGGTCGGCGGCGCTGAACTCCTCCCACTCGTCGACCTGGACAAGCGCGGGCAGTTCGGTGAGCACGTCCTGCTGGTTGCGCCGCAGATAGGCGGGGGCGACGGACCTGCGGAACGTGTGCGGGCCCGCGACGGCGTCGCTGCCCTGGATCCTCGGCACCAGCTCGGGCTGGAGGTAGCGGACGAGGGTGCGGAACTCCTCGACACGGTTCTCCATCGGCGTACCCGTGAGGAACAGGACGCGTTCGCACCGGTCGGTCCAGCGCGCGACGGCCCGGGAGCGACGGGCGTCGGGGTTCTTGACGTAGTGGGCCTCGTCGACGACGAGCGCGGCGGGGGCGGCGTGGGCGGCGGCCGGGCCCTTCACGCTCTTCCCGCCCTTTGCGCCCTTTGCGCCCCGCGCACCCTTCGCCTGGTCCGGGTCCGGCAGGCTGTGCAGCACGTCGAAGGTGGTGACCGCGACGCCACCGCGCTCACGCCACTCGGCGTACGCGTCCTGCCGGCCGGGTCCGTGCACGGGCACCGCGCGCAGGGTGCTGCGGGAGCGGATCTCGCGCGTCCAGTTGATCAGTACGCTCGCCGGGCACACCACCAGGAAGTGCTTGTGTCCGTCGGCGGCGAGATGCGCGAGCACCGCGATGGCCTGGACGGTCTTGCCGAGACCCATCTCGTCGCCGAGGACCACCCGGCGCTGGGCGAGCGCGAACCGCGCGCCGAACGACTGGTATCCGCGGAGTGAGACCCGCCGATGGGTGTCGTCGAGCCCCTGCGCGTGCACCCGGTCCGCGACCTCGGCAGGCAGGAACCCCTCGGCGGCCTCGACGTCGGGCGCGCTACCGGCGATCTCGGCGAGCTGACTGTAGTACTCAGGGGCCCGCAGCTCGAAGTCCACCCACGCCTCGGCGTCGGACGCGGACTCCCTCAGCAGGTCGGTGGATGCCTGCGTGAGCAGCATCGGTACGCCCTTGGCGACGGCGTCGCCCGTCAGCGCGCGGAGTTCCGCGACGGCGGCGAGGGCGCTCTCCCGTCTGGCCCTGCCCGTGAGGGCCATCCGCAGCCGCCCGGTGGCCGGACGGGCCGCCGGGAGGAGCGTCCTGAACCTGCGGTCGAGTTCTGTGGCGGCGTCCACGGCCCGGCGCAGGTCGGGTCCGGCCTCGACGAGCCTGCGCAGCGCGATGACGAGGGCGGTGGTCCGCGGTTCGGGGTGGTCGACGTCGATCCGTACGGACACGGTCTCCTCGACCGCGCGGGCGATCTGCCGGGCGGCGGCGAGTGCCTGGTCGGCGGTCTGGGCTCCGACGCCCGGTATCTGCCGCAGCTCGTACCGGCTGGCGCCGAACACGCCGCGCACCGATCCGAGCCCCGCCGCCTCAAGGGCCCCGAGCCTGAGCCGTCCCTCGGTGACGTCCTTCAGGCGTGAGACCGGGATGCCCTCCAGCTCCTGGGCGACCAGCTCGGCGAGGACCGGCGCCAGGGCCGTACGCACCTGGCCGACGGCCCGCGCGTGATCGTCGAGCACTCCTCGCGCGAGGCCGCGCAGCCGCTCGCCCCGCCCGACGACCGTACGGGTCCTCCGCCCCACCGGTACGGGGCTGTCGACCGCCCCCTCGCCCTCCGCCATGACGCCCCTCGTGTGCCGTACGCCGCGATGAGCGGTCATCCTTCCACGGGGGACCGACAGTCGCGCCGGACGCCGGACGGGCCGGGCGCCCGGTCCGCCGAGGCACTTCGGCTATGTTCGGGCGTCGCGGGGCCGGCGGAACGCGAACGCCGCGGTCACTCCGCCGATGAGGCCGAAGAGATGGCCCTGCCAGCTGACTCCGGTCGTCGTCGGCAGTACGCCCCACAGGATCGAGCCGTAGACCGCGCCGACGATGAGCCCTATGACCACGTCACCGATCCGGCGGTCCACGAAGCCGCGGACCAGCAGATAGCCGAAGAGACCGAAGACGACGCCGGACGCGCCCGCGGTTATGGAGTGTTCGGACGCGGTGAGCCAGACGCCCAGACCGCTGACGAGGATCGTCACGGTGACGACGGCGAGGAAGCGGCGGATCCCGGACAGCGCGGCGAGGAAGCCCAGGAGCAGCAACGGCACGCTGTTCGCCGCGAGGTGGTCCCAGCCGAAGTGCACGAAGGCGGCGGGCACGATGTCCCGCAGCTCTCCGAACTCGCGCGGCGTGATGCCGAACGTGTCCAGGGCGTGGCCCGTCGCCACGTCGATGGCCTCCAGCACCCAGAGCAGGGCGACCCAGCCGCCCGTCAACAGGGCCGCGTTCTTGACCCGCTCACCGCGCGACACCGGCGCGGGAACAGCCACGCCGTACGGCCCGTACGCCATGAGAACCTCCTGGCTTCCCTCGTGTAGTCCTCAACGTACGGAAGGCTCGGCCCGGTTCCCACCCCGCGGCCACCGAAGCGGAATCACGGTGACCACTCTCGGTCTCGTACTTTTTACGCATTGTGAGCGAGTGCCCATGGCCTCACTGTGATCTGCCATGGACAACGGATCACAGGCCGGGGAGACCCGCCTGGTCGAGCTGGTCGTGCCCGGCATCGGTCCGGTGGACCGCGCGGAGGCGCTGGAGCCACCGGCCGTCCACCGGATCAGCGGGGACGAGGCCGCCGGCTGGTACGGAGCGGTGGAGGAGGACGACACCGAGCCGCTCGTCGAGCGGCAGGTGTACGACTGGAACCGGCTCACGATCGGCGGCGCGGGCCGGGCGATGTGGCTGCTCCTGCTGCCCTTTCTGCTGATCAACCTGGTGACGTGGATGCAGCCCAGACTTCCGCGGCACAGCAGGGTGTCGGGCTGGCTGTACGACTTCGGGGCCAGGCTGCTCGGACTGTCGCTGACGGTGATGCTGGTGGGCGTGTTCGGGCAGGCCGCCATGGACCAGGTCGTGTGGCAGTGCGGGGCGCCCGCGCACTCCGCCTGCGGTGCGGAGAACCCGTTGGTCGGAGCCGCACGCGACGTGGGCACCGGACTCGGGCTGACGCTCGCGGCCGTGGTGCCGCTGCTCGTCGGAGCGGTGATGGCGTTCAGCGCGCGGGACGCCAAGAAGGAGTACCGGCCGGTCCTGAAGACGGTGGAGGGCGAGGAGTACCGGCGCCTGGACCGGGCGGACAAGCGGCAGGCCCGGGGGACCGGCAAGGTGCGGCGGCCGCTGGAGGTGCGCGGTTTCTGGGAGTACAACTGGCGGGCCGAGGGCCTCACTTCACAGCACCGGTGTGCGGGACTGCTGACCGTCGCGATGCTGGTGATCGTTCCGGGGCTCCAGTACGACCTGCGCCGGGACGGCACGGTCGTCGGCCTGGTGCTGTTCGTGCTGATTCTGGTGCTGGCGGCGCTGATGGTCGCCGACGGGCCCTGGTTCAGAAGGGTGGCGTGGGCGAAGCGGTGGCTGCCCAACCACCGGCGCACCACCCTCGGCGTGTGTCTCGGCGTGACGGCCTCCGCCATGCTCTACTGCGCGCTCCCCGAGCGGGACTGGCTCGCGGCGCGCGGGAGTTCCCGGATGCTGCCGGGAATGGGCGAGGAGGCCAACGACGTCGTGATCGCCCAGGGCGTCGGCGTGCTGTTGATGATCGTCGCCTGTCTGGTGATGTGCCTCAGGGACCGCGACCGTGCGGGAAGGACGTCCCTGTACGGACTGCTGGGGCCCGTGGTCGCGGTGGTGGCCTGCTTCATCGGATGGCTCTACACGGCGGCGTTCTCCCTGTGGGTGCAGGGCTGGCTCACCCCGGACGGCGACCCGTACGCCACCGAACTCCCCAGGGCGGTGCGGGTGATCGCCGCGGCCTTCCCGCTGGTGGTGGTCCTGGGCGGTCTCGCGGCAGGGGCCAACGCCCTGTGGAAACTGTGGAGGCGCAGGACGGGAGCCCCGGCCCACCCGGGGGAGGAGAAGGAGGACAGGAAGCACCGCAGCGAGATCAACTGGGCCCGGAACGTGGGAGAGGACGGCCTGAACTGGTACGACCAGGGCCTCGCCGCGCTGGCCTCCCTCATCGTGGTCCTGGTCCTCGTCCTGTACCCGGCGAGCTGGGTGGGTGACGGTTCCCTGACGACGAGCGTCCGCCGGACCACGAACGACACGGTCAAGCAGCTCACCACCCTCGGCGCCCTCGCCCTGATCGCCCTCGTGGCGGTCGCGGTGCTCGCGGTACGGGCCGTCGCGCTCCGTCCCGAGATGCGCAGGAACACGGGCATCGCCTGGGCCTTCGGCGTGTTCTGGCCGCGCGCCGCGCACCCTTTCGCCCCGGCGGCCTGGACCGTACGGACCGTGCCCGAACTCGTGCACCGCATCGAGCATCTGCTCGACTCCGATAGCCGTACGCGGATACTGCTGCACGCGCAGTCCATGGGGTCGGTGATCGCCGTGGCCGCGTTGTGGCAGATCCCGCCCGGACTGCGTCCGCGTATCGGCCTGTTGACCACGGGAAGTCCGATCGGCGCGGTGTTCGCACGCCACTACCCCGGCTATGTGACGGCCGAGTCCCTCGACGCCCTGGTCCGCAACGAGAACGACGGCGAGGACGACGGCGACCCGGACAGGACCCGCCTGCTCAGGACGTGGGTCAACATCCACCGCGAGACCGACCTGCTGGCCGGCCCGACCGGCGTCGGCGGCGTGGACCGGGAGTGGAAGGACGGGGTGGCGCCGATGGATCCCGACACCGGGCGGTCGCATGCCCGCACCCGCGCCCAGCCCGTCTTCTGGCCCCTGGAGCGGCACAACGGATACCGCCGCGACCCCAGGATCGCGGCGGTCCGCAGAGCGATCCTCGACACCCTCGCCGAGTCGGCCCCTCCCCCGTCCACTCCCCCGGTGACACCCGCTCCACGCAGGCCTACGCCCTCACCCGCGCCCTCACCCTGACCGGCACCGGCACCGGCACCCGCGCCGACGCGAAGGGGGCCGACCCCTGACCGGACCGGCCCCGCTTTGAAGCCCGCGGGGCCCCGTGCCGAGACCGCCGCCCCGCAATCCCGGGTGGCTCCGAACGAGTGGACTCGCCGGAACGATTACCGGACGGGGACCTCCGCCCGGGGTCCCGGTGGTGACGTTGCCGTCCGAGCCCCTGACCTGGAAGAGGCGCCCCGACATGCGACGTACCCCCTCCCGACGGCTGTTCACCGCGGCGCTCCTCGTGGCGTCGGTGCTGGCGCCGATGACAGCGATTCCCGCGACCTCGGTCCACGCTGCGGCCGTCAACCCGTACTCCGTCGACCGGCACGACAAGGACGACTGCCCGCCGAACGGTCTCGGTCCCAAACTGACCACCCGCCTGGACAAGGCCATCGCGGACGTCCGCGAGGAGGCCCACATCCCCGGTGTCATCGTCGGACTGTGGATGCCGGGCAAGGGATGCTACGTACGCGCGACCGGGGTCGCCGACACCGCCACCGGCAGGCCGATGACCACCGACCCGTTCATGCGGATCGGCAGCGAGACCAAGACCTTCACCGTCACCGCGCTGCTCAAGCTCGTCGACGACGGACGGATCCGCCTGGACGACCCGATCTCCAAGTACGTCCACGGCGTGCCGGGCGGCAAGCGGATCACGCTGCGTCAGCTCGCCGAGATGCGCAGCGGCCTGTTCCCGTACAGCGCCGACCCGGACTTCGTGCACGATCTGCTGAGCGACCCGAGCCGCTCGTTCACCCCGCGGGAGGTGCTCGCGTACGGCTTCGAGCACAAGAACACCTTCAAGCCCGGGAAGCAGTTCCAGTACTCCAACAGCAACCTCGTCCTCCTCGGCCTGGTGATCGAGAAGGTCAGCGGGCACCGCCTCGTCGACTTCATCGACAGGGAGGTGCTCCACCCGGCCCACCTGCGCCACACGCTGTTCCCCGAGGGCGCCGAGTTCCCCGAGCCGCACCCGCGCGGCTACACCAACCAGACGCTGAGCGGCGAGGTCGAGGACTCCACGGACTGGAACCCCAGCTGGGGCTGGGCGGCCGGGGCGATGATCTCGAACCTGCACGACCTGCGCCGCTGGGCGAAGATCGTCGCCACCGGGACACTGCTCAGCCCTCAGACCCAGAAGGAGCGGCTGAAGACGCTGCCGACCGGCTTCCCCGGCACGAGCTACGGCCTCGGCATCCTCAATTCCGATGGCTGGATCGGCCACAACGGCTCCATCCCCGGATACGAGAGCGTGACCGTCTACCTGCCTTCGAAGAAGGCCACCTTGGTGATCCTCATCAACACCGACATCACCCACGAGGGCCAGGAGCCGTCCTCGCTCCTCGGCCGGGCGATCACCGAGATCGTGACCCCGGACAACGTCTACGACCGCCCGGTCCCGCCACGCTAGAGGTCCGGGCGGCCCTACGGCCTGGCCCTGACCAGCCCGGCATCGTACGCCATGATCACGGCCTGGATGCGGTCGCGGGCACCGATCTTGGCGAGGACGCGGCCGACGTGCTTCTTGACCGTGGACTCGGTGAGGACGAGGTGCTCGGCGATCTCCGTGTTCGTCCAGCCCTGGGCGACCGCGACGAGGACCTCTCGTTCGCGGTCGCTGAGGGTCCGCAGCCGGGGATCGTCCGGGGCGGGCGCGTCGGCCGGTGCGAGGACCTGGTGGGCGTAGGCGTCCAGCAGCCTGCGGGTCAGACGCGGGGCCACGACGGCGTCGCCGGTGGCGACCGCGCGGATGCCGGCGACGAGTTCCTCGGGGCGGGCGTCCTTGAGCAGGAAGCCGCTGGCGCCGGCCCGCAGGCCTTCGTAGGCGTACTCGTCGAGGTCGAAGGTGGTCACGATGAGGATGCGGGTGCGGCCGCCGGCGGCGACGATGCGGCGGGTGGCCTCAAGGCCGTCCATGCCGGGCATGCGGATGTCCATGAGGACGACGTCGGGGCGGAGTTCGGCGGCCATGCGGACGGCCTCGGCGCCGTGCTCGGCCTCGCCGACCTCGTCCAGGCCCGGGGTCCCCTCGATGAGCATGCGCACGCCCATGCGCTGGAGGGGCTGGTCGTCGGCGATGAGCACGGTGGTCATGACAGCTGTTCTCCCGGCGGTACGTCGAGCACGACATCCACCGTCCAGCCGTGGCCGGTGTCACCCGGACCCAGGACGACGGTCCCGCCGTACATGGCGGCCCGCTGGCGGATGCCGACGAGGCCGTGGCCGGGATTGTCGTCGAGTCCTCCCGGCGTCGCGCGCGCAGGTACCCCCGGCGGTACGCCCGTGTCGGCGACCCTGATCCTCACCTGTTCCGCCTCGACCGCGATGGTGACCTCGGCGGACGTGCCGGTCCCCGCGTGTTTGAGGGTGTTGGTCAGGGATTCCTGGACGACGCGGTACACGGTGAGCTGTACGCCGCTGCCCAGGGCGTCGAGATCACCCACGGTCCGGTACGTCACGGACAGCCCGGCCGTGCGCACCCGTGAGACGAGGGGGTCCAGGTCACGGATCCCGGGCTGCGGGGCGAGCAGACGTTCGCCCTCCTGTTCCTCGCGCAGCACCCCCAGCACCCGGCGCAGTTCGCTCATGGCCTGCCGGCCGGTGTCGCCGAGGACGCGCAGCGCCTCGGCGGACCGCTCGCTCCGGTTGGCGGCGAGGGTCGCGGCGCCGTCGGCGACGCTGACCATGACCGAGAGGTTGTGGCCGACGATGTCGTGCATCTCCCGGGCGACCCGGGAGCGCTCGGCGGCGGCGGTGAGCCGGACGCGCTGCTCCTGCTCGATCTCCAGCCGTCTGGCACGGTCCTCCAGAGCCGCCAGGTACATCCGGAGGATTCGGAGTGTCAGGCCGACGGCGACGGCCGCCGTCGTCGTGCCCAGCAGGAAGAAGCCGCCGATCATGGGGTGATCGGCCTTGCCGGGGACCAGTACGAAGGCGGCCAGCAGCAGTTCGACGGCCGCCAGCGCGACGGCCCAGCCCAGCACCCGTACGGACCCGTAGCGGGCCAGGGTGTACAGGGCGACGAGTCCGGCGATCCCGGTGGGGAGCCACACTCCCAGCGACCACTGCGCGACGGACACGAACGAGATCACGAGGAACGTGGTCGTGGGGGCCCTGCGGCGCCAGAAGAGGGGAACGAGGTGCGCGGCGACCAGGAGGCACAGGATGCCGGTCGACAGCTGGGGTCCGGGTTCGGTGTCGCCGAAGGGAGACGTCGGGGCCGTGTCGTTGTGGATCAGGTTGGGCAGGGAGATGGCCAGGATGAACAGCACCACAGCGGTGTCGAGCAGCCACGGGTACCGGCCCAGCGGCCCCGGCCGGCGCCTTCGGTCGCCCAGCAGCCGGTCCAGGAGCGGGTGGGCCCACGCCGCGTCGAACTCGGGGGGCGTCGCCGCCGGGCCGGTCTCCGTGGCAGCTGCCGCGTGGTGCGGGCTCATGACCACCATTGTCCGGTACCCGATCAGGCGTCGGTACTGACGAGCCGGTACGCCGCCCCCGCAAGGGCCAGGGCCACCCAGCCGGCGAAGACGGCGAGCCCCGCCCCGGGCGAGAGCGCGTCGGAGGACTGCTGGACGGCGTAGACGGCCTGGCCCGCGGTGCTGGGGAAGTACGGGCTGAGCGTGTCGTACAACGAGTCCGGCAGCAGCCCGGCCAGGCCGGGCAGGATCAGCAGGATGCCGACCAGGGTCGCGATGGCCCCGGCGGAGGAGCGGATCAGCATGCCCAGGGCCACGCCGAACACGGCGACCAGGGCGAGGTAGACGCCGGCGCCGGCCAGGCTGCGCAGCACACCGTCGTCGCCCAGGGACAGGGCGACGCTCTCGCCGTCCAGGCCCGGTGCTCCGAGCAGGAACGCGGCCAGGACGCCCAGGGTGGCGAGGACCAGGACGACGGGCGCGATCACGGTGACCTTGGCCCACAGGACCGGCAGCCGGCGCGGGACCGCGGTGAGCGTGGAGCGGATCATGCCGGTGCTGTACTCGCCCGCGGAGAGCAGCACACCGAGCACGCCGATGGCCAGCGACCCGAAGGTCACGCCGGTCAGGGCCAGGCTCACGGCGTCGGTGCTGCCCGCGTCGGGACCGAGCGGTCCGCCGCCGTCCGCGGTCTCCTGGGGACTGTAGGTGTGGGCGGCGATCGTCCCGAAGAGAACGACCAGGAACACGGCGACGCCCAGGGTGATCCAACTGGAGCGCAGGGTCCAGAACTTGGCCCACTCCGAGCGCAGGACGCGTGGGCCGGTCACCTTGCGCACGATCGTGCGGGGTGGGGCCGTGGACAGGTCGGTGACAGTCATCATGCCGCCTTTCGTGCGGTGTCGGCCGGGGCGCTCTGGTACTCGACGGCGTCGCGGGTGAGATCCATGAACGCCTCTTCCAGGGAGACGGCCTGCGGGGTGAGTTCGTGGAGCGCCAGCCCGTGCGCGGCAGCGACGGCGCCGATCTCCCGGGCATCGCGTCCGTGGACCATGAGCTCATCCCTGGAGGAGGACGTGATCGTGACATCGGGGCCGACCAGCAGTGAGCGCAGCCCGGCGGTGTCGGCGGTGGCGACCTTCACGCCTCCGCTGCCGGCGTCCCTGATGAAGTCGTCGACCGTGGTGTCCGCGAGCAGCCGGCCGCGTCCGATGATCACCAGATGGTCGGCGATCTGCGCGGTCTCGCTCATGAGGTGCGAGGAGAGCATCACGGCGCGGCCTTCGTCGGCCAGCCGCCGCAGGAGGTTGCGTACCCACAGCACGCCCTCGGGGTCGAGGCCGTTGACCGGTTCGTCGAGCATGACGATCGCCGGGTCACCGAGCAGGGCCGCGGCGATGCCGAGCCGCTGGCCCATGCCGAGGGAGAAGGCGCCCACGCGCTTGCCTGCCACACTGGTCAGCCCCGCCAGTTCGATGACCTCGTCCACCCGGCTGCGGGCGATGCCGTGGGTGTACGCGAGCGCCATCAGGTGGTTGAACGCGGTGCGCCCCGGATGGACGGACTTGGCCTCCAGCAGGCTGCCGATCTCGTGCAGGGGCGCCGGGTGCCGGGCGTAGGGGCGGCCGTTCACGGTGACCGAGCCTCCGTCGGGCGAGTCCAGCCCGACGACCATGCGCATGGTCGTGGACTTGCCCGCGCCGTTGGGTCCGAGGAAGCCCGTCACCTCACCGGGCTTCACGGCGAAGCTCAGATTGTCGACGACCGTCTTGTCTCCGTACCGCTTCGTCAGCTGACGTGCCTCGATCATGGGGGCGCCTCTTCCCGCGTGGAACTCGGCCGCGGATACGCCGCGGTGTCCGTGTTCGACGCTAGGAGCGGGACGGCCCCCGACCGTGGGCCCCAGGGGGAATCTTCGGTGGGTGGCTGGTACCGCGGTACCAGCCACCCACCGAAGGGGCGCTCACTGCCAGCCCGGCACAGGGGGTCGGGCTACGAAGTGATCAGCTCCGCGGCTGTCGGGGCTGCCACGCCCGTACGAGGTCCTCCGGCCCCCAGTGCGCGGTGAGGGGCAGATCATCGGCCACCCCACAGCGGGAGACCGCGACCAGCGGGGTGTCCGGGGTGGTCCCGGGGACGGCGGCCATGTCGCGTACCAAGGCGTCGTACTCATGGCGGCCGAAGGGCCGGCTCTCCAGCCACTTGACCGACCCGACGAAGTGCACCTGCCGGGCGACCGGCTCGCGGTCCGCGCCGATGAGGTCGACCTCGGGGTTGTTCTGACGGTTCCACCAGCCGCCGACGGCCTCGGTCTCGGGCCACTCTTCGTTGGGCATCAGACGCAGCAGGGACTCGCGGACCAGTGGCTCGACCGCCCGTCCGCGCCAAGTGGTCCAGGACCGCTCGATGCGTTCCAGTGCCAAGTCGCCCCGGCCGCGCTCGATGAAGGGGATCGCACGTGCCAGGAAGGCCAGCCAGAACCGCAGATACGGGTCGGCGATCCGGTAGCGCTTGTTCTTGCTGTCCGGCTTGGCGGACAGCGGAAGGTCGGCGGCCAGGGCTCGCTTGGCCTGCAGCGCGGCCAGCAGCGGGGAGAGCGTGCCGGACGGCAGTGCGCCGGCGCCGCCGGCCTGGGCCGCGATCGCGCTGAACGTACGCTCACCGCTGCCGACCGCTTCCAGTACGGCCCGCGAGTGCGAGGCCTCGGGAAACTCGCCCAGCAGGGACAGCTCGCCGGCCACGAGCAGGGGCGAGAGCGGATTGGCGACCGAGGCCCGCAGAAAGTCCGTACGTCCCATTCCCGGCCGCCAGGACTGCACGATCTCGGGGAATCCGCCGGTGATCAGCTGGGCGTCGACGGCGGCCGCCGCGTCCAGCCCTGTCATGGCCTGCACGTCGGCCAGGTTCAGGGGCTGGACGGTCATCTTCGCGGCCCGCCCGAAGAACGGGCGTCCGTACGACTGCAGCGCCTCCATCACCGACGTGTCGCTGCCGACCAGCACCAGAAGCACGGGCTTGGCGGACAGGTGCCGGTCCCAGACGGTCTGCAGCGCGCCCTCGAACTCCTGATCCTGTTCGACCAGCCAGGGCACCTCGTCGATCACCGCGATGCTGGGTGAGTCATCGGGTACCGCGAGGGCCAGCGAGCGCAGGGCCTGGTTCCAGTCCTGCGCCTGGAGTCCGGCGACCAGCTCCGCCCCCGGCAGCAGCGACTGCGCGAGGGTCGCGGCGAAGTCGGCACGCTCCGTGACCGGGTTTCGCCCCCGGGTGGCCTGAAACACCACGTACGGCGCTCCCGACCGATCACAGAACTCCTGCACCAGCCGCGACTTCCCCACCCGACGCCGGCCCGTCATGATCACGGCCCGCCCTCGGGTGGTCCCACCGCCCTCTGCCACGGTCCGGTACTGCCCGGCCAGCAGCTCAAGATCTCCGGTCCGGCCTTGGAACTCCACGAGCACCTCACGCCAACCAACGTAGATGGATTCTTACGTAGATTGAATCTTACTTTACTCGTTCGCCCCCCGCTCGCGCCGCCACCCGGCTGAACGAGGTCGGCGCGACGGCGCCGGGATGGACCGGGGCCTACCGGCCTACCGGGACTACCGGGACTACCGGGACTGCCGCATGATCCAGTCCCGGATGCCGGGGATGGTGTAGGCGATCTGCCAGGTGGCCCTGTGCGCGCTGGTGGTCGAGCCGGAGGGTACGGTCGTGCCGGTCTTGAAGGCGGAGAAGTTCACCGGGGTCCGCTGTGCCGTCATGCTCCGGACGTCCGCGGCGAACTCCGCGGCCGTGGACTGCCCGTCCCACAGGGCGGTACTGACCTGCGTGCCCTGGTCCTGGATGACCTCCATGATGGCCTGCTCACCCGGGTAGGCCTTGGTGTCGTCCGCGGAGACGAGGACCCACAGCTTCTTCTGGGCCAGCGGCGCGACCTTGGCCTCCGGCCACTGGCCGGCGACGATGAACGCGGCCGCGAACAGGTCGGGGTACCTGATGTTCAGCCCCAGCGACATCATCGCGCCCATCGACTGCCCGGTCGTGTAGAGCCGGTTCGGGTCGATGCCGTACTGCTCCGTCACCGACCGGACGAGGTTCGCGGTGGCCTCGAACAGCGTCGACGGCTCGTAGTTGTCGTCGATCACCACGGAGCCGTACTCGGGGGCCAGGACGAAGGACTCGTGCCGGGCCTGGTCCTCCGGGTTCGCCCAGCACACGGCGCCGAGTCCCTGGACCAGGGGGCCCTCCGTCGCGACGTTGACCACGCTCGCGTCGTGCATGAACAGGACCATCGGGTAGCTCCTGCGACGGTCGTAGTTCTTCGGGACGAACAGGTTGTACCGCAGGGTCTGTCCGGTCGCGGGGTCGCTGAACGAGAACTGCCGGAAGTCGTCGACGATCAGGTTCACCACGGCGTCGGTCGTCCGCGCCGTGCCGTCCGCGGCGTAGCGGGCTCCGCGCGTCGTGGTGACGGTGCCGGACTGGGTCAGCGTGACCTGCGCCGCGACGATGGTTCCGCCCGGCGTGGTGTCGCCGACCTTCGGGCCCCCTGCCCCGGGCTCGCCGCCGTCATCGCCGGACCCGCTGCGACCTGGGGATATCGCTGTTCTCGGGACGCTATCCAGCAGGTATCCAGCGACGGGACCGGAATGTCCGACCAGGGAGCCACGCGGGCCTGCGACAGACCAGTCGCGTCGTCCGGCCGAACGACGCGACTGGTCGCTAGTCGTTCCTCGTGTAAGTCAGACGCTCGACCTGGCCGGGCGGAGAATCATTTCGGACCTTCCTTCCGTTGACAACGAGCCCGACCGCGGCCGCATCGCCGAGTACGAGGTCGATGCGTTCCTTGTCCGTGAAGGTCTTGGTCTCGCCCTTGTTGAGCACTCCGTCGAACAGGAGTTGGCCATCGGCGTCCTTGGCCGAGACCCAGCTCCGCCCGTCCTCGCCGCTGATCAGCACCGTGACCTCGTCCTTGGGCACGCCGGTGACCCCGCTGTTCGCGGGGGTGGGTTCCGGCGAGGGTGAAGGTCCTTGCCGAGATCCCGACGGGGAGGCGGAAGGAGCGTCGGTGTGGTCGCCCTGCTGCGTGAGGTAGACGGCGCCGCCGACGAGCGCGCCCGTCGCGGCCGTGGCCACGAGCACCATGATCAGGATTCGCCTACGCGAACGCTTGCCTCCGGTGGGCCGACGTGGGCCGGCGGTGCCGATCTCATCCCGGGCAGGCAGGATGTCCTGGCTGCCGGAGCCGAGAGTGAGTGCGTCGCCGTGCGTCCCACCATCACTCGGGCCGGCCGCAGCGATGAGGACGGTCTCAGAACTGTCCGTACCGCTTTCCTCCCCGGCCTGAGGCCGGGAAGCCTCGGGCAGGGTCGGTGCCTCCGCCCCTGGGGGGACCAGAGTGGGCGTGTACGCGGCCGGGCCAGGCACGAAAAGCTCCAGGAGCCTCTCAGGTGTGGGCCGGTGGACCGGGTCCTTGGACAGACAGTCGGCGGCCACGGAGCGCAAGTCCTCCGGCACGGCGGACAGGTCCGCGGGCTCGTGCACGGAGCGGTACATCAGCCCTATGGGCGTGCCCGTGCCGAACGCGCTGCCGCCCGCCGCCGCAACCAGTACCGCGCCGAGTGCGAACACATCGGCGGCGCCGCTGACTTCAAGGCCCTGCGCCTGCTCGGGGGCCAGGAAGCCGGGCGTGCCGAAGGCAGCTCCGGTAGCGGTGAGCCGGGTGGACTCCAGCGCCCGTGCGATGCCGAAGTCGAGGACCCGGGGACCGTCCTCGGCCATGACGATGTTTCCGGGCTTCAGGTCGCGGTGCACGAGGCCGCAGCCGTGGATGGCCTGCAGCGCTTCCGCCAGGGCGGCGCCCAACAGCCTCAGACGGTGTTCGCCCATCGGCCCTTGGTCCGCGAGCAGCCCGGACAAAGTGGGACCCGGGATGTACGCCGTAGCCAGCCACGGGGTCTCCGCGTCCGGGTCGGCGTCCACGACCGGGGCTGTGTGGAAACCGCCGACTCTGCGGGCGGCATCCACCTCGGCACGGAACCTTTCACGAAAGTGCCGGTCAGCGGCCAACTCTGGGCGTGCCACCTTGACGGCCACAGCACGGCCACCACGCGATCGGGCCAGGTAGACCGTGCCCATGCCACCCGCACCCAACTGCCGTTCCACGGTATATACGCCGATACGCTCCGGCAGGTCTGCCCCGGACCCCATGTGCTGCACGCCTCCCCCGCTGCGACAGGTCCACCAGTATGGCCGCGACGGCCGACACCACGCGGCTGTTCGGTCACCCGCCGCGCGGCACCCGCGCCCAGGAAGGCCGTTCGTAGAAGCGGTGAGCTGTGTCCTCTTGCCCGCCGTGACCCGGAGTACTGCTGCCGGGCCGAGCAGACCAGTGGTTGCTCGCTGATGGACCACTGGCCTTTCGCCTGCGTCAGATCAACCACCTCCCGGGCCCCGCCGACCGGATCTTGCAGGTGCCGAACGGGTCGCGAGCTCGGCATGTCGCTCGCTACGCTTCCGACGGGACTGAGAACCAGTGCCACCCGCGCCTCACCAACAGGGAGACACATGGCCGAAGTTCGGGTCGAGACGGTGCCTCTGGACGCAGCCGGCAGTCGCCAGATCTCCAGTCGTACGCGGTCCAGTTCCTCCCTCGGTGATCGTGCCGCCGAGCTGGAGGAAGCCATCGTCCAGGCCTCGGCCATCGCCCAGCAGTCCCTCTCCCAGGTACCTCGCCGGGACGGCTGGCAGGTATCGAGCATGGACGTCACCTTCGGACTCACCCTGGCGGCAGAGGCGGGAGTCATCCTGTCCAAGGCGTCGGCCGAGGCGTCGTTCGAGGTCACTCTCACCGTGGAGCGGGCCCCGGAGACACCATGACCGGCGCGGGCTACTGGGTCGAGCTCTTCCAGTCCGAACAGCGCCTCGGCGGTGGTTTCCTGCTGACGCGCCGCTATGTGGTGACCGCACTTCACTGTTTGCGGGGTCTCACCTCACTGGACGAGCACGTGGACATCGTCCTGGCCGACGGTAGCCGGCTTCCGGGCCAGGTGTGCCGCCGTGAGAAGGACGCCGACCTGGCCCTGATCATGATCTCCGCCACGTACGAGGTCCTGCTGCCGATACCCCAGGCCGGCGTCGCTCACGGTGGGGACGACTGGCACAGCCCATACCGTCCCGCGGCGTCCGAGGTGCATCTCGGAGGGCAGGTGGACAGCGGCAGGGCGGAGTACCTCTGCGAGGGGGGTGCGGTCATCCAGGCGCTGCAACTGACAACGCACCAGCACCTGGGCGACTACTCGGGTTACTCCGGCGGGCCGGTGGTCAAGGGCGTTCCAGAGGCGCGTGAAACCGTGGTCGTGGGCATCCTTCTGGAGCAGGCCCCGGACCGGGCCACCGCCGGCCGCTCTGCCAACGTCCTCTTCGCCGCCACCATCGGGGAGGCCATGCGCCGCTTCGACCAGTTCGATGTGGGGCATCTGATGGATGTGCTCCACCCGGCGACCGCGGCGCCCCAACAGGCGGCGAACAGTGAGAAGTTGACCGTGGACGCGGCCGCCGCCGCGGCGGAGTCGTGGTTCGGTCTCATCGACGATTGGGCGAAGCGCCAGGTTCTCGATCCGTCCCAGGTCGCCGAACTCAAGTTCACGGCCGCGAAAGCGGTCATGGAGCGTCAGCTGCGGGGTGACGGGGCATGACCGATCTCTGGCAGCAGGCCATCGCCGGCGCCGAACGCGCCCTCCGTGGAAACGTCCCGGCCCGCCTGACCGCGTCAGAGGCCGCGGTGGCACTGCGCGAAGACCCTGATCCGCTCCGGCGGCCGACGCTCGGCAGGGATCTCGCCTACCTGACGTCGCTGCTCGAAGCGCTCCGCCTGAACGAGGAATCACGCGCGCTCCTGGAGCACGTGGTCTCACGTCTTCACTGGGACCCGAAGTCCCCCTCGCTGCCTGGCGACGTCAGGAACGAGTTGGCCGTGCTCCTGGCGGACCGCGGCTTTGTCACTGCCGCGGTCACCGTCCTGTCACCGGCCGTCGCCTTGGGGGCGAAGGACGACCAGGGCGGGGCCGCCACCCGGAACCTGGCCAACCTGGCGGCGGTCAAGCTCCGGCTGGGCGATCTCGCCGGAGCGACGAGCACGGCTGAACAGGTCCTGGGCGGCGGCACCCCTGACGGCTCCCGCCAAGAACAACTGGAAATCCAGCTGCTGGCGAGGTCGGTGCTGGCGGAGACCGCCCGCCGACAGGGACGCCACGCCGAAGCGGACGAACTGGTGCATGGTGTCGCCCGCACGGCACGGCAGCTGGTACGGCTTCTCGGCAGCGACCATCCGCAGTCCCTCTCGGCGCTGATCACCCTGGCCCGGGCCGAGTTCAGGTCGGCGATGGCAGCGGACGACCGCGAACGATGGGAGCGGGCGGCCGACGTACTCGCCGTCGCCGCGCAGAAGGCGTCCGCGATGCTCGGGCCACGCCATCCGCTGTCCCTCTCCGCTCTGGAGAACCTCGCGACCACGGAGTTCGAGGCCGCGCGGGCTCTGGGCGACGAGCGGCGGCTTGCCGGAGCTCAGGCCATGGTTGTCGCGGCGGCACAACGTTCCGAAGGCGAACAAGGAGTGGCTGCGGTGCGGACGCGTTTGCCGCCGGCGCCACCCCCTTCGGTCCCACCCGGAACAACCGCGGGACCGGCCGTTCAGCCGATCCCGAGAGTGCCGGAGAACCGGTCACCTCTGCCACCTGCGTCGCAGTGGCGGGCGGCAGAAGAAACCGGGGACCTGCGCTTCAGCGTGCTCGGGCCGGTGCGCGCCTGGCGCGGCGCTGACTCGCTGCCCACCGGCTCGCCACAGCAAAGGGCCCTGCTGGCCGCACTGCTGCTCCGCGAGGGCCGTATGGCCACGGCGAGCGAGCTGATCGACGCGCTGTGGGGCGACGAGCCGCCCTCCCAGGCGCTGGCGGCTGTGCGGACGTACGGGTCCCGGCTGCGCAAAATCCTGTCCTCCGAGGTATTGGTCAGTGAGTCGGGCGGTTACGCGATCCGGCTCTCCGCAGAGCGCGACTCCCTGGACCTGGCGATGGCCCAGGAGTTGGCCGCGGACGCGGAGAGGGCGAAGGAAGCCGGGGATCTGCTCCACGCACGTGATCTGCTCAACAAGGCGCTGAGCCTGTGGGACGGGGAGGTCTTGGCGGGCGTTCCGGGTCCGTACGCGGAGGCGCAGCGGCAGCGGCTGAACGAGTGGCGCCTCCAACTCGTCGAGTCCCGCCTGGACATGGACCTGGAACAGGGCTCCCACACGGAGACGGTGTCGGAACTGACAGCGCTCACGGCAGCCCACCCCGTGCGGGAACGCCTCCGCGAACTGCTCATGCTCGCCCTGTACCGCAGCGGACGCCAGGCCGAGGCGCTCGCCGTGTACGCGGACACGCGGCGCCTGCTGGCCGACGAACTCGGCGTCGACCCGCGCCCCGGCCTGAAGGAACTCCAGCAGCGGATTCTGCAGGCGGACCCTGGCCTGGCGGAACCGTCGGCACCGGTGGCGGAGCCGACGGCCGCGCCCGTGCGTCCGACCCAACTCCCGGCCACAGTCCCCGACTTCACGGGTCGGACACGCCTCGTGGCCGAGCTGAGCGAGGTGCTGCCCCCCGCCGCCGAGGGGCAGGTGATGGCGGTGTCGGCGCTGGCCGGGATCGGGGGCGTGGGGAAGACGACGCTGGCGGTCCATGTCGCACATCAGGTACGAACGGCGTTCCCGGACGGGCAGTTGTACGTGGACCTGCAAGGCTCCGGGACACGGCCCGCCGAGCCGGAGACGGTGCTGGGCTCGTTCTTGAGAGCCCTCGGAACCGTCGATTCCGCGATCCCGGACACTCTGGAGGAGCGGGCAGCGCTGTACCGTGCCGCGCTGGACGGCCGCCGGGTGCTGGTACTGCTGGACAACGCCCGGGACGCGGCCCAGGTACGGCCCCTGCTGCCCGGGACCGAGGGGTGCGCGGCCCTGGTGACCTCCCGGGCGCGGATGGTGGATCTGGCGGGGGTGCATCTGGTCGACCTGGACGTGATGTCGCCCGAGGAGGCCCTCCAACTGTTCGCGAAGATCGTGGGCGAGGAGCGGGTGGCCTCGGAGAGGGAGTCCGCGCTGGACGTGGTGGCGGCGTGCGGTTTCCTGCCACTGGCGATCAGAATCGCCGCGTCGAGGCTGGCCGCACGTCGTACGTGGACCGTCTCGGTCCTGGCGGCGAAGCTCGCGGACGAGCGCCGCCGTCTCGACGAACTCCAGGCCGGGGACCTTGCCGTGAAGGCCACCTTCGAGCTCGGCTACGGACGGCTGGAGCCGGCACAGGCACGGGCGTTCCGGCTGCTGGGCCTGGCCGACGGCCCGGACATCTCCCTGGCCGCCGCTGCGGCCGTACTGGATCTCCCGGCCGACGACGCCGAGGACCTGCTGGAGGCATTGGTCGATACGTCCCTGCTGGAAGCGGCAGCGCCCGGCCGCTACCGTTTCCACGACCTCGTACGCCTCTACGCGCGCGCCTGTGCCGAACGGGACGAACAGCCGCCGGGCGAGCGTGAGGCGGCGATGTCCCGGCTGCTCGACTTCTACCTGGCCACAGCGGCCGGGGTGTACGCGATCGAGCGGCCCGGAGACCGGCTGGTGGACGATCTGGAGCCCACGGACTACGCGGGGCTGCGGTTCTCCGAGGGGACCGCGGCCCTGGACTGGCTGTACTCGGAGGCGGTTCCGCTGCTGGCCTGTGCACGGCAGGCCGCGGGGACGGGTCGGCTGCGGCGGGCGGTGGATCTGCTGTGGGCTGCCAGGGACCTCGCCGAGTCGGGGGCCATCTCCCACCAGTACGAGACGACGGCGAGGGCCATGTGCGACGCCACCCGGGCCGCCGGAGACATCCGTGCGGAGGGCAGAGCCCGTACGGTCCTCACCGAAGTCCTCCTGGACTCCGGTCATGTCCGGCAGGCGGAGGAGCAGGCGCAGCTCGCCATGGACTTCGCGGGCCCCGCGCAGGATGCCACCGCCATCAGCTGGGTGGCCAACATCCGGGGCCTCATCTGCCTTCACCAGGGCCGGTACAGGGAGGGCAAGACCTTCTTCGACCAAGCCATCGAGGGGTTCCATGCACTCGGCAACCTCCCCTTCGAAGCGACCAGCCTGTGCAACCTCTCACAGGCCCACCTGCGCATGGGCAACATCGCCAAGGCCGTCGAGATCGCACAGCGAGGCCTCGCGGCACATGCCGAGTTCGGTCGGACGGTGCGCGTCGCCAATGGTCATTACGCCGTGGGCATCGCTTTGAACAGGGCCGGCAGTCACGCCGAGGCTCTCGGCCAGTTCACCGAGGCCCTGGATATCTTCGTCGAGCACCGGCAACGGCTCTGGGAGGGAACGACGCACTTCCGCATCGCCGAGGTCCACCTGGCCGCGCGACGCCCCGCCCAGGCGGCGCAACACGCCGAACAGGCCCTCGCCCTGCGATGCATCGGGGGCGACTGGATGCGGGGCCATGTTCTGACGCTCCTGGGGCGGGCCCTGTCCGCTCTGGGGCAGGACGACCGGGCCAGGGCCTGCTGGCGGGAGGCTCTCTTCATCCTTGAGCAGACAGGAAGCACGGAAGCAGCTGAACTACGCGCCCTCATCGCACCGGCACAGAGCGCCTGACCAACCCCGCTGATCCTGACAAGAGAACCAGCCATCCCGGGATGCGCACGGTGCGGCTACCCAGAAATGACAACAGATGACGACATATCAGATGATCCAGCACGGTGACGGTTCATCCTGTACACCCCGAACGACCGGCTCCGTTGTGGTACAGGTGAGCCACTCGGCCCCATGACGGTGACCCTGACCCACATGCTGCTCTCCAGCTACGCCGAACGGACATGTGGCGGATGGGCTGGCGTTTCATAGTGGTGGCAGAGTGGACTGCGCGGAGATCCGCACCCCCAAGGGCAGCCGCTCACGACCATTCCCATCGCCCGACGCCCTGCCCAGGACTCGAACCTGTAGCCAGCGCAACATGGTCACCGCTCAGCTCCTTCCCACAGCCGACCCGCCACGACGGGCCGAGCTCGGCCTGGCCGGACTGCAACGTCCTTGCATGTCGCAATGAATTGACTGACGAGGGCACCTCAAACAGCTGGGCGTTCGGGTTTTGATACCAGGGTGCGAAGAACAAGTAGGGCCCTGGACCAGTACGAGGTCCCCTTCCCCTGAGCTACGGCCGCGCACGAAGCCCCCGCAAGGGGCGTGGCGGCGCAGTCCGTACCTGAGCACCCGCCGAAGACTGGACTGGGTATCGACGAAGCTCCAGACCGCCGCCTGCCCGGCCCATTTTGGACTTCCAGCCACGCCGACCGAACCAGCAAGAATCCAGCAACCGGAAACCCCGCCCGGATTCAACTACCGGACGGCAACACCCTGACCTTTGCAAACACTCGATCGCAACTCGCAAAACCCAGCCCTTGAACGTTCCGCCGCAGCGCACGGACCCAGACAGCAAATAGCCCCCTGACCTGTACAAACGCAGACCAAGGGGCGATTCCAAGCGAAGCTAAACGTTGAAGCGGAACTCCACCACGTCCCCGTCCTGCATCACATAGTCCTTGCCCTCCATGCGGGCCTTGCCCTTGGAGCGGGCCTCGGCCACTGAGCCCGTTTCGACGAGGTCTTCGAAGGAGATGACCTCCGCCTTGATGAAGCCCTTCTGGAAGTCGGTGTGGATGACTCCGGCGGCCTCGGGGGCGGTGGCGCCCTTCTTGATCGTCCAGGCGCGGGATTCCTTGGGGCCGGCCGTGAGGTACGTCTGCAGGCCGAGGGTGTTGAAGCCGACGTGGGCGAGCGTGGCGAGGCCGGGCTCCTCGACTCCGACGGACTGGAGGAGCTCCAGGGCCTCCTCGTCGTCGAGCTCGGCGAGGTCCGCCTCCAGCTTGGCGTTGAGGAAGATCGCCTCGGCGGGGGCGACCAGCGCGCTCTGCTCGGCCTTGAAGGCGTCGTCGGTCAGCTCGTCCTCGTCGACGTTGAAAACGTACAGGAACGGCTTGACGGTGAGCAGGTGGAGGTCGTGGAGGAGCGCCTCCTGGTCCGAGTCCTGCTTGATGCCCGCGGCGAAGAGGGTCTGGCCGCCGTCCAGGATCTCCTTGGCCGCCTCGACCGCCGCCACCTTCGCCACGACGTCCTTCTTGATCCGCGACTCCTTCTGGAGGCGCGGCAGGACCTTCTCGATGGTCTGCAGGTCGGCGAGGATCAGCTCGGTGTTGATCGTCTCGATGTCGTCCTTCGGCGAGACCTTGCCGTCCACGTGTACGACGTTCTCGTCCTTGAAGGCACGGATGACCTGGCAGATCGCGTCGGACTCACGGATGTTCGCGAGGAACTTGTTGCCGAGGCCCTCGCCCTCGCTCGCGCCGCGCACGATGCCCGCGATGTCCACGAAGTCGACCGTGGCCGGGAGGATCTTCTGGGAGCCGAAGATCTCCGCCAGCTTGGTCAGCCGGGCGTCGGGGACGCCGACCACACCGACGTTCGGCTCGATCGTGGCGAACGGGTAGTTGGCCGCCAGCACGTCGTTCTTGGTCAGGGCGTTGAACAGGGTCGACTTGCCGACATTCGGCAGACCGACGATTCCGATCGTGAGCGACACGTTGCGACTTCCCGTACGTAAGGGTGGAGGGCGATCCAGACGATCCACCAGTCTACGGCGTTCCGCGCCCCGCACCGGCGACGTATCGAACGCTTGCCCAAGGTCGGCCAAAGCGCGTGTCCCAGGGCCCATTCCGCACATAACCCGACCTAAGTTGGACCTGTGGAGCAACACAGAACTCGTCCCCCTCAGTCACCGCCGCTGCGACGCGGCGCGCCCCTTCCCCCGCAGGCCGGCCGGGGTGGGGCCCGCACGCCCCGGCAGGCCGGGGCCGGTGTCCCGAGGACCGCGCCGGCCGTGTCACCGCTGGTGCAGGCCGTACGCCGGTTCCCCAACCCCCGGCTCACCGGGCTGGGCAGCGGGCTGTTCTGTGCCGCGGTGATGTTCGCGCTGGCCTGTCTGGACGCGCTGCTGTTCGGGTCTTCGCTCGTCGTCTACGGGGTGCTGTTCCTGCCGGTGTGCGCGTTGACGGCGGTGTGGGTGCGGCGGGCCGACCTCGTCACGGCGGTCGTCGCCGTGCCGATCGCCTTCGCCGTCGGACTGCTGCCGATCGCCGACAGCGGTGGCGGGCTCTTCGGACGGCTGATGGGGCTGGTCACCGCCCTCGCACTGCACGCGGGGTGGCTGTACGGGGGCACGCTGGTCGCCGGACTCATCGTCACCGTGCGCAAGGTACGGATGATGAGCCGCCGTGCGGCGCAGCGGCGCCGGGCGGCCGCCTGAGGTTCCATTTCCTCTGGTTCCCCCTGGGCGGTCGGCGCCCGGCGTCGCCGGCGGTGGTCGTCAGCCCGCCTTCGCCGCCCTCATCGCCGCTCCCACGATCCCCGCGTTGTTCTGCAGCTGGGCCGGGACGATCTCCGCCTTGATGCCCTCGATCAGGGGCAGGAACTTGTGGGACTTGCGGCTGACGCCGCCGCCGATGATGAAGAGCTCGGGCGAGAAGAGCATCTCCACATGGGCGAGGTACTTCTGGACGCGGTGGGCCCAGTGCTCCCAGGAGAGGTCGTGGTCCTCCTTGGCCTTGGTGGACGCGTGCTTCTCCGCGTCGTGGCCGTTCAGCTCCAGGTGGCCCAGCTCCGTGTTCGGCACGAGGATGCCGTCCACGAAGAGGGCGCTGCCGATCCCCGTACCGAACGTGAGCAGGAAGACCGTGCCCTGGCGTTCACGGCCTGCGCCGAACTGCATCTCGGCGACGCCCGCCGCGTCCGCGTCGTTCAGCACGGTCACCGGCAGGCCGTCCAGCCGGTCGCTGAGCAGGGCGCGGGCGTCCGTGTCGATCCAGTCCTTGTCGACGTTGGCGGCCGTGCGGATGGTGGCGCCACCGGTGACGACACCCGGGAAGGTGATCCCGACCGGGCCCGTCCAACCGAAGTGGTCGACGACCTCCTTCACGCCGTCCGCCACCGCGTCGGGGGTCGCGGGGTGCGGCGTGAGCACCTTGTGGCGCTCCGCCGCCAGGTCGCCCACGTCCAGGTCCACGGGAGCGCCCTTGATCCCTGAGCCGCCGATGTCCACACCGAAGATCTGCATGGCTCTACGTTACGTCGTACGACGGACAGTCACTCCGCCGAGGGGGTGCCACCGGTGCGGTCCGCCACCAGGGCGGCCGCCTCCGCGCGCAGGTCACGGCGCAGTTCCTTGGGGAGGGAGAACGTGATGGACTCATCGGCCGTCTTCACCGTCTCCACGTCGCCGTAGCCACGCTCGGCCAGCCACTCCAGCACGCCGTCCACCAGTACGTCCGGGACCGAGGCGCCGGAGGTCAGGCCGACGGTGGTGACGCCCTCCAGCCAGGCCTCGTCGATCTCGGCGGCGAAGTCCACCAGGTGCGCGGCGGAGGCGCCCGCGTCCAGGGCGACCTCGACCATGCGGATCGAGTTCGAGGAGTTCTTCGAGCCCACCACGATCACCAGCTGAGCGTCCTCGGCGAGCTTCTTCACCGCGATCTGGCGGTTCTGCGTGGCGTAGCAGATGTCGTCGCTGGGCGGGGAGATGAGCTGCGGGAACTTGTCCTTGAGCGCGTCGACCGTCTCCATGGTCTCGTCGACCGACAGCGTGGTCTGGGAGAGCCAGACCACCTTGGAGGGGTCGCGGACCTCGACCTTGGCGACGTCCTCGGGGCCGTCGACGAGCGTGATGTGCTCGGGCGCCTCGCCGGACGTGCCGATGACCTCCTCGTGGCCCTCGTGCCCGATCAGGAGGATGTCGTAGTCCTCCTTGGCGAAGCGGACCGCTTCCTTGTGGACCTTGGTGACCAGCGGGCAGGTCGCGTCGATCGTGGCGAGCTTGCCCGCCGCGGCCTCGTCGTGGACGACGGGGGCGACGCCGTGCGCCGAGAACATGACGATGGACCCCTCGGGGACCTCCGCCGTCCGTTCGACGAAGATCGCGCCCTTCTTCTCCAGGGTCTGCACGACGTACTTGTTGTGGACGATTTCGTGGCGGACGTAGATCGGGGCCCCGTACTGCTCAAGGGCCTTCTCGACGGCGATCACGGCACGGTCGACTCCCGCGCAGTAGCCACGGGGGGCGGCGAGGAGGACACGGCGGCCAGTCGAAGCAGTCATGCATCCCATCGTAAGGCCGCGCCCGGCGCGTCAAAGATCGCCGCCTTGGGGAGACTGGTCGGGCAGCTGGGGAGCTGGGAGGGGTGGGGCAAGGCGCGACTCTCGGGAGGTACGGATGTCCGGCACGGGGACCTCGGCCGCGCGGGCCGACGACGAACACGACGGACACGGCCTGCGGCGCAATCTCGGCTTCCGCGATCTGGTCGTCTACGGGCTGCTGTTCATCGCTCCCATGGCGCCGGTCGGCATCTTCGGGACCCTCGACGCCAAGTCGCACGGGGCGGTCGCGCTCGTCTACGTCGTCGCCACGGTCGCGATGGCGTTCACCGCTTTCAGCTACGCCCAGATGGTGCGCGTGGTCCCCCAGGCGGGGTCGGTGTTCGCCTACGCGCGCGCGGCGCTCGGAAAGGAGGCGGGGTTCGTCGCCGGCTGGATGGCGCTGCTGGACTACCTCCTCATCCCGGCTGTGGCGTACCTCTTCTCCGGGATCGCGATGAACTCCCTGGTCCCGGAGGTCTCGCGGTGGGTGTGGACGGCGCTCGCCGTCCTCGTCACGACGCTGCTCAACCTGTGGGGCGTACGGGCCGCCGCGCGCGTCGGTTTCCTGGTGCTCGCGATGGAGATCGTGGTCCTCCTTGTCTTCGTCGTGTCGGCGGTCGTCGTCCTCGCGCGCGACGGGGCCGAGCGGGGGTGGCTGTCCCCGCTGTCGGGGGACGGCTCCCAGGGGGCGTTCGCGCTGTCCGCCGTCGTCGGGGCCGTGTCGATCGCCGTGCTCTCCTATCTCGGCTTCGACGCGATCGCCTCCTTCGCCGAGGAGGTGACCGGGAGTTCGGAGAAGGTGGCCAGGGCGGTGCTGTTCTGCCTCGCCCTCGCCGGTGTGCTGTTCATCGCGCAGACGTATCTCATCGCCCTGCTCGAACCGCTGTCGTCGGCGCAGCTCGCCGCCGATCCGGGCAAGCAGGGGTCTGCGTTCTACGACGCCGTGGACGCCTCCGTCGGGACGTGGCTGCACGATCTGGTGGCGGTGAGCAAGGCGATCGGGGCGGCGTTCGCGGCGCTGGCCGGGCAGGCGGCGGCCGGGCGGCTGCTGTTCGCGATGTCCCGGGACCGGCGGCTGCCGCGGGTGCTGTCCCGGACGGACTCCGGGGTGCCGCGGGTGGCTCTGCTCTGCGCGGCCGTCATCACGATGGTGGCCGCGGTGTGGGCCGCCCGGCGTGATGACGGGATGGACCATCTGGTGTCGGTGGTCGACATCGGTGCGTTGACCGCGTTCACGCTGCTGCACGCGAGTGTCGTGGGGTGGTTCGCCGTGCGGCGGCGGGGTGGGGCGGTGGTGTGGTGGCGGCATGTGCTGATGCCGGTTGTGGGGGCGGCGATCACTGTTGCCGTGATCGTCGAGGCGTCGGGGACTGCGCAGGTGGTGGGGGCGGTGTGGCTGGTTGTCGGGGTGGGGGTGTTGGTGGCACAGCGGGGGCGGGTGCCTTCGGGAGGCTGACCCGAGGATTTCGCCCCCGCCGCCCCTACCCATTCCCGTCCCTTTTCAGAGGCTTCGCCCCCGAACCCCCAAAAGACTGCGCAGTTCCCCGCGCCCCTGATGGGGCGCACCCGCCCAACTCGGCCCTACGCACGACCGCTCTTTCACAGCCTGCGGCTACGCTCGCCGCATGGCTCTCAACACGTCCTCGGACGCACCCATCCCCGTCGGTGAGGTGTCGCGGCTCATCGGGGGATGGATCGACCGGCTCGGGGCGGTGTGGGTGGAGGGGCAGATCACCCAGTTGTCCCGGCGGCCGGGCGCGGGTGTCGTGTTTCTGACGCTGCGCGATCCGTCGTACGACATCTCGGTGAGCGTGACCTGCTACCGCCAGGTGTTCGACTCGGTCGCCGACGTGGTGAGCGAGGGCGCCCGTGTCGTCGTACTCGCGAAGCCCGAGTGGTACGCACCGCGTGGGCAGCTGTCGTTGCGGGCCGCCGAGATAAAGCCCGTGGGCGTGGGTGAACTGCTCGCCCGGCTGGAGCAGTTGAAGAAGTCCCTCGCCGCCGAAGGGCTGTTCGCGACCGAGCGCAAGAAGCCGCTGCCCTTCCTGCCCCAGCTCATCGGGCTCGTCTGCGGCCGTGCCTCCGCCGCCGAGCGGGACGTGCTGGAGAACGCGCGCCACCGCTGGCCCGCCGTCCGCTTCGAGGTGCGCAACGTCGCGGTGCAGGGCGTCCACGCGGTCCCCCAGGTCGTCCAGGCCGTGAAGGAACTGGACGCGCTCGACGACGTGGATGTGATCATCGTGGCGCGCGGCGGCGGCAGCGTGGAGGACCTGCTCCCGTTCTCGGACGAGCAGCTCGTCCGGGCGGTCGCGTCCTGTCGTACACCGGTCGTGTCGGCCATCGGGCACGAACCCGACAACCCGCTGCTCGACCACGTGGCCGACCTGCGGGCCTCCACCCCGACCGACGCGGCGAAGAAGGTCGTCCCGGACGTCGGCGAGGAGTACGAGCGCGTCCAGTTCCTGCGGGACCGCGCCCGCCGCAGCGTCCAGTCCTTCATCGACCGGGAGGAGAGAGGCCTCGCCCACGCGCTGGCCCGCCCCTCGATAGAGGATCCGCACCGGATGGTCGACGAGCGTGCGGACCATGTCGCCTCACTGCTCGACCGCGGCCGCCGCACGCTCGGGCACCTCCTCGACCGTGCCGACTCGGAGCTGACGCACACGCACGCACGCGTGGTGGCCCTCTCCCCCGCAGCGACCCTCAAACGGGGTTACGCGGTGCTGCAGAAGTCCGACGGCCACGCGGTCCGGTCCCCGGACGAGGTGACGGCGGAGGAGTCCCTGCGGGCGCGCGTCACCGAGGGCGAGTTCACGGTACGAGTCGATGTCCGAGACAGACCCTAGGGTGGGCGCATGACCAGCAGTACGGACGAGGCGCTCGGGTACGAGCAGGCACGGGACGAGCTCATCGAGGTCGTACGACGCCTGGAGGCGGGCGGTACGACACTTGAGGAGTCGCTCGCCCTGTGGGAGCGGGGCGAGGAGTTGGCGAAGGTGTGTCGGCGGTGGCTGGACGGCGCCCGCGCCCGCCTCGACGCGGCTCTGGCGGGGGCGGGGGACGAAGCCGAGGAGGAGTCCGGCGACTCCGGCACTGGCTCTGGTTCCGGTTCCGGTTCCGGTTCCGGTTCCGGTTCCGGTTCCAACACCTAGTAACCCTCTGGTAGATCGCCTGTGGATCGCATCCGGCAGGCTTCCCGAACGCACCCCTCGCACTCACGTTCACAACGGCTTCGCCGACCCTCGCGGCCTGTGAACCGGATCACCATGCCCCAGTTTTGGTTGAATCCTAAACTTCATCGACGTACCTTCGGAAGTGCAAGGCGATCCCCCCACGGGGTTCGACGCACTCCCCCGAAAAGGTTGATTCATGTCCCTCGTCCTTGACCCCACCGCTCAGGACCTGCTGTTCCGCGACGCCCGCACCGCGAACGCCTTCACCGACGAGCCGGTCTCCGAGGAGCAGGTGCAGGCGATCTACGACCTGGTCAAGTTCGGCCCGACCGCCTTCAACCAGTCCCCGCTGCGCATCACCCTGGTTCGCTCCGCCGAGGCCCGCGAGCGCCTGGTGCGGCACATGTCCGAGGGCAACCAGCCGAAGACGGCCACCGCACCGCTCGTCGCGATCCTCTCCGCGGACAACGAGTTCCACGAGGAACTCCCGTACCTCCTGCCGCACTTCCCGCAGGCCAAGGACCTCTTCTTCGCCGAGCGTCCGGCCCGTGAGGGTGCCGCCTCCCTCAACGCCGCGCTGCAGGCCGCGTACTTCATCATCGGTGTCCGCGCCGCCGGTCTGGCCGCGGGTCCGATGACGGGCTTCGACTTCGCGGGTGTCCAGAAGGAGTTCCTCGACGACGACCACACCCCGCTGATGGTGGTCAACATCGGCAAGCCGGGCGAGGACGCCTGGTTCCCGCGCTCCCCGCGCCTTGAGGCCGACCAGGTCATCACGACGGTCTGACCCTCCCCGTACGCATGACGACGGCCCCCGGCATTCGCGCCGGGGGCCGTCGTCATGCGTACGGGGCCCTACTCCGTCTTCAGGGCCTGGGCCATCTTCGTCAGCTGCGCGAAGGACGCCGTGCCGGTCACCACCGTCGTGGAGCCCTTCTCCCGGAGGACGAGGGCGTCGTACTTCGCGCCCTCGTACCGCTCCCAGGAGCGCTCGCCGATGCGCTGCGTCGTGTTCGTCTCCTCGGCGCCCTGGCTCGCGTCGTCGATGAACGTGACGGGCTTCTGAGTCGACTGCTCGATCGCCACGTACTCACCGTCGGGGTCGTGGAAGCCGAGGTGCCACGCGTCGAAGTCGGCGCCCTGGAACCGCACCGACGTCGCCTTCCACTCCTTGGACAGGCCCTCGGGCGCCGCCACCGGATAGGCGGCCGCGCGGCGTGCCGTCAGGAGTTCCACGCGGTAGTCGACCCGCTTGAGAGGGGGCTCCGAGTCGTCATTGGGAATGAAGACGTAGATGAAGCCCGCGACTATGCCGATCAGGCCCAGGGACAACACCATGTCCCGGACCGTCTGCTTGCCTTTCATACCTGCCACGCCCCCATCGTCGCAGGTGTACTGGTCTGCTCATCCGTGGGCCCCCCTGCTCATTTTGTCGGACTGAGGATAGAGTCGGCCCGAACCCTCATCCGGCCGTCGTCGTATCAGAAAGGTGCGCTCCGATGACCGAGCATCACTTGCCGTCCGAACTCGAGGTCCCGTCCGAGGCCCCCGACCGAAACCTCGCCCTTGAGCTCGTCCGGGTCACCGAGGCCGCCGCCATGGCCGCGGGCCGCTGGGTCGGCCGCGGCGACAAGAACGGCGCCGACGGCGCGGCCGTACGGGCCATGCGGACCCTCGTCTCCACCGTCTCGATGAACGGCGTGGTCGTCATCGGGGAGGGCGAGAAGGACGAGGCCCCGATGCTCTTCAACGGGGAGCGTGTCGGAGACGGGACGGGCCCCGAGTGCGACATCGCCGTCGATCCGATCGACGGCACCACGCTCACCGCGAAGGGCATGACGAACGCGATCGCGGTGCTGGCCGCCGCCGACCGCGGCACCATGTTCGACCCGTCCGCGGTCTTCTACATGGACAAACTGGTCACCGGCCCGGAGGCCGCCGACTTCGTCGACATCAACGCGCCCGTGTCCGTGAACATCCGCCGGGTCGCCAAGGCCAAGCGCGTCACGCCCGAGGACGTCACGGTCGTCATCCTCGACCGGCCGCGCCACGACGGCATCATCAAGGAGATCCGGGAGACCGGCGCCCGCATCAAGCTCATCTCCGACGGCGATGTCGCGGGCTCGATCCTGGCGCTGCGCGAGGGCACCGGCATCGACCTGCTGCTCGGCATCGGCGGTACGCCCGAGGGCATCATCTCCGCCTGTGCGGTGAAGTGCCTGGGCGGCACGATCCAGGGCAAGTTGTGGCCCAAGGACGACGAGGAGCGCGCCCGGGCCGTCGACGCGGGCCACGACCTCGACCGGGTCCTGTTCACCGACGACCTGGTCTCCGGCGAGAACGTCTTCTTCGTCGCGACCGGGATCACCGACGGCGAACTGCTGCGGGGAGTCCGCTATCGGCCCGAGACCGCCACAACCGACTCGATCGTGATGCGGTCGAAGTCGGGGACGGTCCGGCAGATCAACTCGGAGCACCGGCTGGCGAAGCTGCGGGCGTACAGCGCGATCGACTTCGACCGGGCGAAGTAGCCCCGCTGCTTGTGCCGTTCATGCGGGCCGTGAGTATCTGCAGGCCCGTTCGGGCTGGTCGCGCCCCGCGGCGGAGCCGCAAGGTGTTACAGCCCCGCGCCCCTTGAAGGGGCGCCCTGGCGGAGCAGTTGATTTTTTGTACGGCGATGGGGCGCCCCTTGTGCGGAGGGGCGCCCCATCGGTGTGAGTGTCAGCCGGCTGCGGCTATCGGGCCGGTGGCGCGGGCCGCCTTCTGCAGTTCGAGGTCGCGGCGGCGGCGTCGGGCCAGGACGACGCGGCGCTCGGCGGCGGTGAGGCCGCCCCACACCCCGTACGGCTCGGGTTGCAGCAGTGCGTGCTCGCGGCATTCGACCATCACCGGACAGCGTGCGCAGACCCGCTTGGCCGCCTCCTCCCGGGACAGCCGGGCCGCGGTGGGTTCTTTCGAGGGCGCGAAGAACAGCCCGGCCTCGTCGCGGCGGCACACGGCCTCCGTGTGCCAAGGGGCGTCCTGGTCCCTCTCCCGCACCGGCACCGGCTGGGGCGGAACGGCAGCGACCTGCAGGGACTGATGCGGCGGATGCAGCACGGTCTACTCCTGACGACGGCTTCGCGAGCGAGAGACGATGCAGCAAGGCCTACCCGCTGTACGCGCGCCTATGCACTCAGTTCCGAAGCGCGGGAGATCCCGACCGGCACTGGACCGTCACTACTGGACCAATACCCTCCGCTCGCCGCGAAATTCGCGACCGTCAATGCCCGAGGTGTTTGCGCAACTTGGCGTTCACCCGGTCCCCGACCCGGTCGAGGATGTCCTCGATCAGCTTGCCCCGCTTGGGTTTTGCCTCGATATTTCCCAGTACGGCCAGTCCGTCCACGTACACCACGGGTGCGTCGTGGTCGGCCGAATCGAGCGTGTCCACCTCGTAGTTGCCGAGGACCCCGCCGCCGTTGCCGCGCAACGACACGTTCTCCGGGACGCGGATCTCGACGTTGCCGAAGACCGCTATCGCCTTGATCACGACCTGCTGGTGCTCGAAGACCGCCTCGCTGAGGTCTATCTCGACGCTGCCGAAGATCGCGTACGCGTGCGTGCGGCGGCCGATGCGCCAGCGGCCCTTGCGGACGGCCGCGCTGAACACCGCCACCACGTTCTCCTCGGCGACCGGGGGGACCGTGCCCGGGGTGGGGCGGTTCGGCGCCGGGGCGAACGTCGCCGCCGGGCGGGACCGGTGGGCCACCGGCAGGTCCGCCACGAGGGGCTCCAGCTCGCCGACGGTCTTCGCGCGGAAGACGTCCTCGACCCGCTCGGAGTGCTCCTCCGCGGTGAGGCGGCCCTCGGCGAGGGCCTCGCGCAGGATGTCCGCCGTCCGGTCGCGGTCGGCGTCGGACGCCCGGAGGTCGGTCTGCTTCCGAAGGTCGGGTGCGGTGCGCTTCTCTAGGTCCACGACAGCAGCGTACCCAAACGCGATAGATCGCGACTAGGGGGTGTGGACGGCGAACTGAGCCTTACCTCACAAGCTCGGTGTCGGCAGCAGGTTCTACGCTGGTGGGCGCCCGCCAATGGAGGCCGGCCGCTGTCTGTCGATGAAGGAATGGGCGAGATGCCTGAGTTCGCGTACACCGATCTGCTCCCCCAGGGAGAGGACACCACCCCCTACCGGCTGGTGACCTCCGAGGGTGTCTCCACCTTCGAGGCCGACGGGCGCACGTTCCTCAAGGTGGAGCCGGAGGCTCTGCGCAAGCTCGCCGCCGAGGCCATCCACGACATCCAGCACTATCTGCGGCCGGCGCACCTCGCCCAGCTGCGGCGCATCATCGACGACCCCGAGGCGTCGAGCAACGACAAGTTCGTCGCGCTGGACCTCCTGAAGAACGCGAACATCGCCGCCGCGGGCGTGCTGCCCATGTGCCAGGACACGGGCACGGCGATCGTCATGGGCAAACGCGGGCAGAACGTGCTCACCGAGGGCGGCGACGAGGCCGCGCTGAGCCGCGGCATCTACGACGCCTATCTGAACCTCAACCTGCGGTACTCGCAGATGGCCCCGCTCACCATGTGGGACGAGAAGAACACCGGGTCGAACCTGCCGGCCCAGATCGAGCTGTACGCGACCGACGGCGGCGCCTACAAGTTCCTCTTCATGGCCAAGGGCGGCGGCTCGGCCAACAAGTCGTTCCTGTACCAGGAGACGAAGGCCGTTCTGAACGAGTCCTCCATGATGAAGTTCCTGGAGGAGAAGATCCGCTCCCTGGGGACCGCGGCCTGCCCGCCGTACCACCTGGCGATCGTCGTCGGCGGTACGAGCGCGGAGTACGCCCTGAAGACCGCGAAGTACGCCTCCGCGCACTACCTGGACGAGATCCCGGCCGAGGGCTCCGAGCTCGGGCACGGCTTCCGGGACAAGGAGCTGGAGGAGAAGGTATTCGAGCTGACGCAGCGGATCGGGATCGGCGCGCAGTTCGGCGGCAAGTACTTCTGCCACGACGTGCGTGTGGTGCGGCTGCCGCGGCACGGGGCGTCTTGCCCGGTCGCCATCGCCGTCTCCTGCTCCGCCGACCGGCAGGCCGTCGCGAAGATCACCGCCGAGGGCGTCTTCCTGGAGCAGCTGGAGACGGACCCGGCGCGATTCCTCCCCGAGACGACGGAGGAGCACCTCGACGAGGCGTCGGACGTCGTCGAGATCGACCTGAACCAGCCCATGGACGACATCCTCGCCGAGCTCACCAAGTTCCCGGTGAAGACCCGGCTGTCCCTCTCCGGGCCGCTCGTCGTGGCGCGGGACATCGCGCACGCCAAGATCAAGGAGCGGCTGGACGCGGGCGAGGAGATGCCGCAGTACCTCAAGGACCACCCCGTGTACTACGCGGGGCCCGCCAAGACCCCCGAGGGGTACGCGTCCGGGTCGTTCGGGCCCACCACGGCCGGGCGGATGGACTCGTACGTGGAGCAGTTCCAGGCGGCGGGGGGTTCCAAGGTGATGTTGGCCAAGGGGAATCGGTCTCAGCAGGTCACTGACGCGTGTGGGTCCCACGGGGGCTTTTATCTCGGGTCCATTGGTGGGCCCGCGGCCCGGCTTGCGCAGGACTGCATCAAGAAGGTCGAGGTCGTCGAGTACGAGGAGCTCGGGATGGAGGCCGTGTGGAAGATCGAGGTGGAGGACTTCCCGGCGTTCATCGTCGTCGACGACAAGGGCAACGACTTCTTCAAGGACCCGGCGCCGGCGCCGACGTTCACGTCGATCCCGGTGCGGGGGCCTGGGCTGGGTTAGCCGGTCGGTAGCGACAGGGCCCTTTTCGCCCCCGCCGCCCCTACCCATTCCCGTCCCTTTCCGGGGGCTCCGCCCCCAGACCCCCGTATCGCGCTGAACGCGCTCGTCCTCAAACGCCGGACGGGCTGAAAATCAGCCCCTCCGGCGTTTGAGGAGCGGGGGTTCGGGGGCGGAGCCCCCGAGGGACGGGAATGGGTAGGGGCGGCGGGGGCGATGTACCTGTTATGAGCGACTACCGCATCGAACACGACTCCATGGGCGAGGTCCGCGTCCCCGCGGACGCGAAATGGCGGGCGCAGACCCAGCGTGCCGTCGAGAACTTCCCCATCTCCGGGCAGCGGATCGAGCGCGCGCACATCGAGGCCCTCGCCAGGATCAAGGCGGCCGCGGCCAAGGTGAACGCCGGGCTCGGGGTCCTGGACAAGGACGTCTCGGAGGCCATCCAGGAGGCGGCCGCGGAGGTCGTGGGCGGTAAGTGGGACGACCACTTCCCCGTGGACGTTTTTCAGACAGGCTCGGGGACCTCGTCCAACATGAACACGAACGAGGTCATCGCCACGCTGGCGACGGAACGGCTCGGCAGGGACGTACACCCGAACGACCATGTGAACGCCTCGCAGTCCAGCAACGACGTCTTCCCCTCGTCCATCCACATCGCCGCGACCGCCGCCGTCACCCGCGATCTCGTCCCCGCCCTGGAGCACCTCGCGGACGCGCTCACCCGCAAGTCCGAGGAGTTCGCCGACGTCGTGAAGTCCGGGCGTACGCATCTGATGGACGCGACGCCGGTGACGCTCGGGCAGGAGTTCGGCGGGTACGCCGCCCAGGTGCGGTACGGGGTCGAGCGGCTTCAGGCCTCCCTGCCGCGGCTCGCCGAGCTGCCCCTCGGGGGGACCGCTGTCGGGACCGGGATCAATACCCCGGCAGGGTTCTCCGCCGCCGTGATCGCCGAAGTCGCGCGGAGCACCGGGTTGCCGCTCACCGAGGCGCGCGACCACTTCGAGGCGCAGGGGGCGCGGGACGGGATCGTCGAGACCAGTGGGCAGCTGCGGACCATCGCGGTCGGGCTGACGAAGATCGCGAACGACCTTCGGTGGATGGCCTCCGGGCCCCGCACCGGTCTGGCCGAGATCAGCCTTCCCGACCTCCAGCCCGGTTCGTCGATCATGCCCGGCAAGGTGAATCCGGTCATTCCCGAGGCCGTACTGATGGTCGCCGCGCAGGTGACCGGGAACGACGCGACGATCGCCACCGCCGGAGCCTCCGGGAACTTCGAGCTCAACGTGATGCTGCCGGTCATCGCCAGGAACGTACTGGAGTCGATCCGGCTCCTGGCGAACGTCTCACGGCTGCTCGCCGACCGGACCGTCGACGGGATCACCGCCGACCGCGAGCGGGCCCGCGAGTACGCCGAGTCGTCGCCGTCGGTCGTGACGCCGCTGAACAAGTACATCGGGTACGAGGAGGCCGCGAAGGTCGCCAAGAAGGCGCTCGCCGAGCGGAAGACCATCCGTGAGGTCGTCCTGGAGTCGGGCTACGTCGAGCGTGGCGACCTCACCCGGGAGCAGCTGGACGAGGCCCTGGATGTCCTGCGGATGACGCGCCCGTAACGTCATCCGGCCCGGCGCGCGAACCGTGACGCGCGCCGCAGCGTCGTATGCCATGGGCACCTAATATCTGTTCATGGCAGAGGGTGGAGCGGTGACACACGTGGAAGCGGGCGGGTCGGCGGCGTACTGGAACCCCGGGAGTCGGATCCTGTGGCGTTACCGGGAGAACGCCGGCGAGCGCTTCCACATCGTGCGCCCCGTGACCGTCGTGCGGGACGACGAGGAGCTGCTCGCCGTGTGGCTGGCCCCGGGGACGGAGTGTGTGAAGCCCGTCCTCGCCGACGGCACGCCCGTGCACGTGGAGCCGCTGGAGTCCCGTTACACCAAGCCCAGGACCGTGCAGCGCGGTCACTGGTTCGGCACGGGTGTGCTGAAGCTGGCGCGGCCCGGTGAGCCGTGGTCGGTGTGGCTGTTCTGGGAGCCGGGCTGGCAGTTCAAGAACTGGTACGTCAACTTGGAGGAACCGCTGGCCAGATGGGCCGGCGGGGTGGACTCCGAGGACCACTTCCTCGACATCTCGGTGAACCCGGACCGGACTTGGGACTGGCGCGACGAGGACGAGTTCGCGCAGGCCCAGCGGGACGGCCTGATGGACGCCCGACTGGCCGCGCGGGTGCGGGAGGCCGGCCGGGCCGCGGTGGAGGTGATCCGCGCCTGGGGCCCGCCGTTGTCGGACGGCTGGCAGCACTGGCGCCCGGATCCGTCCTGGTCCGTACCGTCGCTGCCGGACGACTGGGATCGTACGCCCGCGCACGTGTCCACGTGAGACCCTTGATGTGCCCCCGTGGTAGAACCGTAGGATCGTCCTCCGCAACGAACAGTCACGGTCGGTGCGCAGCACCGTCGTTGAGGAGTGGTGGTCGGGTGGCGGGCGGGCGCGAGGCGACAACTCCCGGAGCACACGCTGGGCTTGACCGAACGTCACCGAGGGGCGGCAGGACGTGAGCGAGGGGTACGAGGGCCACAGCGGTACGGTCCGGAGACGGCCGGACGGGCTGTTCCCGCCGGTGCCCGACGGTCCCTCTTCTGAGAGGCTGTCTGACCACGCGGTGATTCCGTTCCTGGGGCACGCATTCCGGGTATCGGGATTTCTGCGGGACGAACTGCACGCACGGCGCGCAGCACCGGACGGATGGATTCGACACGCGTGACGGAGCACCCCACCTCCCACGAGCGCCGCCAGCCAAGCGCTGCCCGGCCCACCGCCCCCGCGGACCCCCGCGGGGCGCTTCTGCGTACCCCGGAGCCGCCGGCGCAGGGTTCCACCGGTTTACCCGCACAGGGACGGCCGGCCGAGGCCCCCGTCCCGCCCGGGACCCCGGGTGCGCCCGCTTCCGACGGCCAGGGCCCGAGCGGCTCCCCCACGCCCTCGGGCGCCCTCGCCGCCGCCACGGGCACGCCCGCCGCGTCCGGGACCCCGGCCGGCAGCCAGGGCCCGCCCGCGCCCTCCGGCGGTCACGGCCCGACCGACGCTCCCACCGGCTCGGGATCCGAGCATTCCCAGCCGTCCGTGACCGAGCCCGACCCGCACCGCCCGCGGCCCGCTCCCGAGGCCATCCCGGCCCAGTCGGGTGCCGAGGCGGCCGCGGTCCAGAGCGGCAAGGAGCGGCGTACGGGACAGGGGCCCGCGCCTGGCACCCCCATGCCCATGCGCCGGGACGGCGACCGGCTGCGCTTCGTGGGGGCCGCCACCCGGCGGATCGCCCGCGGCATCGACCTCGACGAGATCGTGATGGGCCTGTGCCGGGCCACCGTGCCGACCTTCTCGGACGCGATCCTCGTCTATCTGCGCGACCCGCTGCCCGTCGGCGACGAACGGCCCACCGGGCCCGTCGTGCTGCGGCTGCGGCGCACGGACCGGATCCCCGAGGACCGGGACACCGAGGGCTTCCTGCTGCCCGCGCTCCAGCCCGAGCCCGACCTCGGGATCACCGCCGAGCTGTGCACCGTACGACCGGGTGGCGCGCTGAACGAGGTGCTGCGCGGGGTGCGGCCCGTCTTCGCGGACGCGCCCGCCGCTCGGGCCGCGCTGCCCGAGCTGATCGGCGAGGACCTGACCGTGCCCGGCGGCCAGCGGGCGATCCTCGCCCCGCTGCGGGGCCGACGCCGCGTGATCGGCGCCGCGCTGTTCCTGCGCCGCCCGGACCGGCCCGCGTTCGAGACCGACGATCTGCTCGTCGCGGCCCAGCTCGCCACGCACAGCGCGCTGGGCATCGACAAGGCCGTGCTGTACGGACGCGAGGCGTACATCGCGGACGAGCTGCAGCGCACGATGCTGCCCGAGACGCTGCCCCGGCCGACCGGCGTGCGGCTGGCGTCCCGCTATCTGCCTGCCGCCGAGACCGCCCGGGTCGGCGGCGACTGGTACGACGCGATCCCGCTGCCCGGCAGCCGGGTCGCCCTCGTCGTCGGTGACGTCATGGGCCACTCCATGACCTCGGCCGCGATCATGGGCCAGCTGCGGACGACCGCGCAGACGCTCGCCGGGCTCGACCTGCCCCCGCAGGAGGTCCTGCACCACCTGGACGAGCAGGCCCAGCGCCTGGGCACCGACCGCATGGCGACCTGCCTGTACGCGGTGTACGACCCGGTCGCGCACCGGATCACCATCGCCAACGCCGGCCATCCGCCGCCCGTCCTTCTCCACCTGGGCGGCCGGGCCGAGGTCCTGCGCGTACCGCCGGGCGCCCCGATCGGCGTGGGCGGGGTGGACTTCGAGGCGGTCGAGCTGGACGCGCCCGCCGGCGCCACCCTGCTGCTCTACACCGACGGTCTGGTCGAGTCGCGACTGCGTGACGTGTGGACCGGTATAGAACAGTTGCGCGAGAAGCTCGCCGCCACCGCGCAGCTGACCGGCGCCGACCATCCGCCGCCCCTTGAGGCGCTGTGCGACGAGGTGCTCGACATGCTCGGCCCGGGCGACCGGGACGACGACATCGCGCTGCTCGCCGCCCGCTTCGACGGAATCGCGCCGAGCGACGTCGCGTTCTGGCATCTGGACCCCGAGGACGCCGCGCCCGGCCGGGCCCGCCGACTGGCCCGAAAGGCGCTCTCCCGCTGGGGCCTGGAGGAGCTCACGGACTCCCTGGAGCTGCTCGTCAGCGAGGTCGTGACGAACGCCGTGCGCTACACGTCACGGCCGGTCACGCTGCGTCTGCTCCGTACGGACGTGCTGCGCTGCGAGGTCGGCGACGACGTGCCGCAGTTGCCGCGGCTGCGGCAGGCGCGGGCCACGGACGAGGGCGGCCGCGGGCTCTACCTGGTGAACAAGCTGGCCAGGCGGTGGGGCGCGACCCGGCTCAGCACGGGAAAGGTGGTCTGGTTCGAGCTGAACCACGGCTGAGTCGAACCTTGGATGAGTCGGACCATGGATGAGTCCAATCATGGCTGAGTCGATCCCTGATCGAGGGGTACCCACGGGAGACGCCCCCCGGCAGCCAGGTGAGACCCGAACCGGTATTGGACCGCGTCCAAATGTTGCCGACATCCCGTCGGCGGAGTTGACTGCTGGGGTGGCCGAAGCGACCTAACGACTCTCTTCTTGACGGGAGGACGCTCGTGACGCACACACCCCAGAAGGCTCCGTACACCACGAACAACGTCGGGATTCCGGTGGAGAGCGACGAACACTCGCTCACCGTCGGTCCTGACGGCCCGATCCTGCTCCAGGACCACTACCTCATCGAGAAGATGGCCCAGTTCAACCGGGAGCGGGTCCCCGAGCGGGTGGTGCACGCCAAGGGCAGTGGCGCGTACGGATTCTTCGAAGTCACCAATGACGTCAGCCAGTTCACCAAGGCCGATCTGTTCCAGCCCGGGAAGCGCACGGAGATGCTGGCGCGCTTCTCGACCGTCGCCGGCGAGCAGGGCTCGCCCGACACCTGGCGCGACCCCCGCGGTTTCGCGCTCAAGTTCTACACCGAGCATGGCAACTACGACCTGGTGGGCAACAACACCCCGGTCTTCTTCGTCCGTGACACGATCAAGTTCCAGGACTTCATCCGCTCGCAGAAGCGCCACCCGGTGACCGGGCTGCGCAGCAACGACATGCAGTGGGACTTCTGGACGCTCTCGCCCGAGTCGGCACACCAGGTGACCTGGCTGATGGGCGACCGCGGCATCCCGAAGACGTACCGCCACATGAACGGCTACTCGTCCCACACCTACATGTGGATCAACGGCGCCGGTGAGCGGTTCTGGGTGAAGTACCACTTCAAGACCGACCAGGGCATCGACTACCTCACGCAGGACGAGGCCGACGAGCTGGCCGGTTCGGACGCGGACAAGCACCGCCGTGACCTGTACGAGTCGATCGAGTCCGGGAACGCGCCGAGCTGGACGCTCAAGGTCCAGATCATGCCGTTCGAGGACGCGGCGGACTACCGCTTCAACCCGTTCGACCTGACGAAGGTCTGGCCGCACGGCGACTACCCGCTGATCGACGTCGGCCGGATGACCCTCGACAGGAACCCCGAGGACTACTTCGTCCACATCGAGCAGGCCGCCTTCGAGCCGTCCAACCTGGTGCCGGGCATCGGCCCCTCACCGGACAAGATGCTGCTGGGCCGGCTGTTCTCGTACCCGGACACCCACCGGTACCGGATCGGCCCCAACTACGCGCAGCTGCCGCCCAACCGGCCGCACGCTCCGGTCAACTCGTACGCCAAGGACGGCCCGATGCGGTACGTGCCGTCGAACGCGGCCCGTCCGTACGCGCCCAACTCCTACGGCGGTCCCGCGGCCGACTACGGGCAGTTCGGCGACCCGGCGAGCTGGCAGACCGCCGGCGAGCTGGTGCGCGAGGCGACCGTGCGGCACCGTGAGGACGACGACTGGGGGCAGGCGGGGACGATGGTCCGGCAGGTCCTCGACGACGCCGCCCGGGACCGGCTCGTGTCGAACGTCAGCGGGCATCTGCAGGCCGATGTGTCCCGGCCCGTGCTGGAGCGTGCGCTGCAGTACTGGCGGAACATCGACAAGGAGATCGGTGACCGGATCGCCCATTCGGTCAACGGGGACTGAGCGGTTCCGGTCGACAGGGACCGAACGGCGTTCCTGAGCTGTCGGCGGCGAACCGCGGGCCGATCGTGGCTGGTCGCGCGGTTCGCGAGGAAGGCGCGCCCCCTAGTGGGGGCGCGCCTTCCTGGTAGTCGCCGGTTACGGATCCGACTGTGGGTCGTCCGGGTCCGTCGGTAGTTCTATGCCGTCCGGTGGCGACGGTGCGCTGGTGGTCGGCGTCGGAGGATCGTCGCTCTCGGTCGGGGTCTCCTCGGGACTGCTCTCCGCCGGCGGACTGGTCGTCGGCGGCTTCGTCGTCGGGTCCTCGGTGGTCGGCTCGTCCGACGGGGTCGTCGGCGGCTGGGTGGCCGTCGGCGTGATCGTCGGCTGGACGGCCGCACCCTGGTCGGTGTCCAGGTCGAACTTGGAGACGCCGCCCATCGCGCCGAAGGTGTACGTCGCCCATATCTGGGCCGGGAAGCCACCGCCGTTGACCCGGCCGCCGCCGGCCGCGCCCTGCAGCGTGACCTGGCTGAACGCCTTGACCTTCACCGGCTTGTCCTTGCCGCACCGGGTGGTGCCCGCCTTGGCCGCCTCGCCGAAGACGCCCACCGAGGTGACGAGCTTGGGCGTGTAGCCGGTGAACCAGGCCGACTTGTTGCAGTCGGACGTACCGGTCTTGCCCGCGACCTGCTGGCCGTCACGGGCCGGGTTGTCGCGTACGGACGTCTTGGCCGTACCGTCGTCGACCACGCCGGTCAGCACCGAGGTGACCGTGTCGGCGGCCTCGCGGCTGATGACCTGGTCGCCGATCGGGTCCGGGAACTTGACCACGCGGTCCTTGTGCTCGACCGACTTCACGAGGGCCGGGGTGACCTTCCTGCCGTGGTTGTCGAGCGTCGCGTAGACGCCCGCCATCTCCAGCGGGCTCGCGCCCATCGTGCCGAGGGTCTGGGCGGGCACCGACTTGGCGCCCTCGACGTCCATGCCGAGGTCGCCCGCGGTCTTCATGACCTGGTCCATGCCGACGTCCACGCCCAGCTGGGCGAACACGGAGTTGATGGACTTGTTCATGGCGGTCTGGACGGTGACGTCTCCGTAGTCGACGTCGTCCTCGTTCGGCGGGGCGAAGCCGACCTTCTTGCCATCGTCGACGACGGGACGCTTGCTGGTGCCGTCGTAGATCGTCTTCGCCGTGACCGGCGTGCCGTCCTGCGTCTCGGCGTCCTTGTCGACGGCCGCGGCCAGGATCAGCGGCTTGAAGGTGGAGGCGGGCTGGTAGTCGCGGCGCGTCGCGTTGTTCGTGTAGTGCTTCACGTAGTCCACGCCGCCGTACATCGCGACGACCCTGCCGGTCTTCGGGTCGACGGACACGGCACCGGCCTGGACGTCGGCGTCGATGGCCCGCTTCTCGGCGTCCAGCTTGCTGGTCAGCTGGCTCCTGACGGCCTTCTCCAGCTGGTCCTGCTTCTTCTTGTCGACGTTCAGGGTGATGGTCCAGCCGCCGGCCTTGACCATGGTCTCGGCCTCGTCCATGTCGGCCGCCGTGCCCTGTGCGACGAGCTGCTTCTTCAACGAGGTGTCGGCGGCCTCCACCAGGTAGCCGGCCTGGCCCTGCAGACCGGGCGCGCCCTTGGGGTCCTTCGGCACGGGGAACTTCAGGCCGTCGCGCTTGGCGGAGCTGAGCCAGCCCTCCTCGACCATGTTGTCCAGGACGTAGTTCCAGCGGGCGGTGACCAGCTTCTTGCTGGTGGGGCTCGCGACCGCCCAGTCGTACTGGCTCGGCGCCTGGAGCAACGCGGCGAGATACGCGCCCTGCGCGACCGAGAGGTCGTTCGCGTCGACGCGGTAGTAGGCCTGCGCCGCGGCCTGGATGCCCCACGCGTTGCGGCCGTAGTAGCTGGTGTTGATGTAGCCCGCGAGGATGTCGTCCTTGGACTCCTGGCGGTCCACCTTCAGGGAGATGACCAGTTCCTTCAGCTTGCGCGTGACGGTCTGGTCCTGCGTCAGGTAGTAGTTCTTGACGTACTGCTGGGTGATCGTCGAACCACCCTGCTTGCCCTTGCCGGAGAGGGTGTTGAGCAGACCGCGGGCGGTGCCCTTGAAGTCGACGCCGGCGTCCTCGTAGAAGGACTTGTTCTCGGCGGCGACGAAGGTCATCCGGACGCCCTTGGAGACCTGGTCCAGGTCGACGAGCTCGCGGTTGACGTCGCCGTCACGGGCGAGCGTATCGCCGTTGCTGTACTTGTAGATGTTGCTCTGCTGGACCGCGGCGGCGTTGCCCTTGGGAACGTCGATCATCAGGTACAGAGCGACGAAGGCCGCCATCCCGAGCAGACAGAGGCCGAAGAACGTACCGAGGAGCTTCTTCCAGGTGAAGAAGCGACGTATGCCACTTTTCGTACCGGCCTTGGTGCCGGTCCCGGCACCACCCCTGGCGCCGGCTCTGGACGAGCGCTTCGGCGCGGCGCGGTGACCACCGCCGCGCTGCCGCGCTCGTCTCTCTTCCGCTCGTCCCATGGGTCCGATCCGCTCCGCTTCCGTCTCTCGTGTCTCACAGGTTCACCGGTCAGGTCAGCTCAGCAAACTAACACCGCGCGTGGGGACATAGGACGGTCGATCCCGTCTTTTGCGGACGTGACAATCAGCACCTGTCACCACCTGTCCCTATGGAACCGACGATTCGGATGAGTAGAAGGTTGCCGTGGCGGGTAAAGTGTTATCACTTAGCTAGCGTGAAGCTAAGGGCTCCCAAAACGAGCCGTAGTACTACGAAACGCCGCACACGGAACGGGGGATCACCCGTGTCCACGCACGACACTCCACACGCCTCCGACGTACCCGAGATGCCCGCACCGCGCGTCCGGGAGTCCGTCGCGCACAGCATCGGCGGCGGGCTCGCGCTGCTGCTCGGGCTCGTCGGACTGCCGGTGGACGCCGGAACGATCGTCGGCGCCACCGCGGTGGACTCCACCGGCGGCAAGGCCGCGCTGATCGTGTCCGGCATCCTGATCGGCCTCGCGGCCTTCATCGCCATGTGCGGTCTGAACATGCTCGCCGCGGTCGTGGTGTGGAAGGTCGAGGACACCTCCGAGCGGAAGGCGGCGATGGTGTCGAACCTGTTGGTGGTCCTGTGCGGCGACCGCGCCCCGCAGTCCGTCCTCAACACGGGGTCCCTCTACCAGTGACCTCACCTTCCGAGGGGGCTTCCCCCCAGCGGCGGCCGCAGCAGCAGCGCAAGCAGGTGCTGTTGCGGCTGGATCCGCTCGTGTACGAGGCGCTTGCGCGGTGGGCCGGCGACGAACTGCGCTCCGCCAACGCGCAGATCGAGTTCCTGCTCCGGAGGGCCCTGGCGGAGACGGGTCGCCTTCCCGGCGGGGCGGGGCCGATCCCCCGCCGTGGCCGGCCTCCCCTTTCCGGGGAGCCCGAGGACTAGACACCCACACCGGGGGCCGCCGGGGCCGAGATGTGCGTGCGGGTGCGCTGTGGCTGATTGCGGAGTTCCCCGCGCCCCTTTTAGGGGCGCGGGGAACTGCGCAATCTTTTAGCGGGGGTTCGGGGGCGAAGCCCCTGAAAAGGGACGGGATGGGTAGGGGCGGCGGGGGCGAAAAAGGGCCGCCGGCGCCCCACCCGTCACCCCAGTAACAGAACCGTGACAATCGAGCCTGACCTGCGGACCCATACGCCTCGAAGGCGGCTATCCACGGTGCGTATACACGCGGTGTATACGCCCTGTGTACAGTGCTCCGCATGTCCATCGGTCACACGCTCCTAGGACTCCTGGAGTCCGGGCCCCGCCACGGTTACGACCTGAAGCGGGCCTTCGACGAGAAGTTCGGTCACGACCGGCCGCTCCACTACGGCCAGGTCTATTCGACGATGTCCCGGCTGCTGAAGAACGGCCTCGTGGAGGTCGACGGGATAGAGGCGGGCGACGGCCCCGAGCGCAAGCGGTACGCGATCACCGAGGCAGGCGTCACCGACGTCCAGCGGTGGCTCGCCACACCGGAGAAGCCGGAGCCGTACCTCCAGTCGACCCTCTACACGAAGGTCGTCCTCGCGCTCCTGACGCACCGCGACGCGTCCGGCATCCTCGACACGCAGCGCGCGGAGCACCTGCGCATGATGCGGATGCTCACCGACCGCAAGCGCAAGGGCGATCTCGCCGACCAGCTGATCTGTGACCACGCACTTTTCCATCTCGAAGCCGACCTGCGCTGGCTGGAACTCACCGCCGCGCGCCTCGGCAAGCTCGCAGAGGCGGTGACTCGATGACCCCCGCAGGCTCCCTGCTCGTGGCCCACGACCTGCGCAAGGCGTACGGCCCCACCAACGCCCTCGACGGCGCCGGGTTCTCCATCCACCCGGGCGAGGTCGTCGCCGTGATGGGCCCCTCGGGCTCCGGCAAGTCGACCCTCCTGCACTGCCTCGCCGGCATCGTGACGCCCGACTCGGGCTCGATCATGTACGGCGGCCAGGAAATGGCGACGATGAACGACGCCCAGCGCAGCGCGCTGCGCCGCTCCCAGTTCGGCTTCGTCTTCCAGTTCGGCCAGCTCGTACCGGAGCTGACCTGCGTCGAGAACGTGGCGCTGCCGCTGCGGCTGAACGGCTCCTCCCGCAAGGAGGCCGAGCGCGCCGCCCTGGCCCGGATGGAGCAGCTGGAGGTCGACGACCTGAAGGCCAAGCGGCCCGGCGAGGTCTCCGGCGGCCAGGGCCAGCGCGTCGCCGTCGCCCGCGCGCTGGTCACCGACCCGCGGGTGCTCTTCGCCGACGAGCCCACCGGCGCCCTCGACTCCCTCAACGGCGAGCGCGTGATGGAGCTGCTCACCGAGGCCGCCCGTTCCGCCAACGCCGCCGTCGTCCTCGTCACGCACGAGGCCCGCGTGGCCGCCTACTCGGACCGCGAGATCGTCGTACGCGACGGCAAGTCCCGGGACATGGAGCGCGTCGTATGAGTGCACGCCAGTGGTCGAAGGACCTGGCCATGGGCGCCAAGTTCGCGTTCACCGGCGGCCGCGAGGGCTGGGTGCGCGTCCTGCTCACGGGCGTGGGCGTCGGTCTCGGCGTGGCGCTGCTGCTGCTCACCACCGCGATACCGAGCGCGATGCAGGCACGGTCCGACCGCGAGTACGCGCGCATGGACAACATGTTCGGCGAGTCCGAGCCGCCCAAGGCCGACAACACCGTGCTCGTGGCGAACGTCGACACCGAGTTCCACAGCCAGGACGTCCGCGGCCGCCAGCTGGAGCCGGAGGGCTTGCGGGCACCGCTGCCGCCGGGGCTGAAGAAGTTCCCCGCGCCGGGCGAGATGGTCGTGTCCCCCGCGCTCAAGGAGCTGCTGGAGTCCAAGGACGCCAAGCTGCTGCGCGAGCGGCTGCCGGACAAGGTCACCGGCACGATCAGTGAGCCGGGCCTCATCGGTTCGGCCGAACTCGCCTTCTACTCGGGCGGCGAGAGCCTGGCCCGGTACGGCGACAGCGCCGGCGTCACGCGCATCAACACCTTCCAGGGGAAGGAGGCGCCCTCCGAGGAGATGGACCCGGTCCTGCTGCTGCTCGTCCTCACGGTCTTCGTGGTGCTGCTGATGCCGGTCGGCGTCTTCATCGCCGCGGCCGTACGCTTCGGCGGCGAGCGGCGCGACCGCCGGCTCGCGGCGCTGCGGCTGGTCGGCGCCGACAGCCGGATGACCCGCCGGATCGCCGCGGGCGAGGCGCTCTCCGGGGCGGTGCTCGGGCTGCTCTTCGGCACCGGCTTCTTCCTGATCACCCGTCAGATCGCAGGCTCTGTCGAGGTCTTCGGCTTCAGTGTCTTCCCGAGCTACCTCAACCCGACGCCCGTACTCGCCGTCCTGATCGCCGTCGCGGTCCCGGCCGCCGCGGTCGCGGTGACGCTGCTCGCCCTGCGCGGTGTGGTCATCGAGCCGCTCGGCGTGGTGCGCACGGCCAGGCCCGCGCGACGCCGCCTGTGGTGGCGGCTGCTGCTGCCGCTGGGCGGTATCGGACTGCTCGTCCCGATGATCGGGAAGGGCACCGAGAACGGGAACTTCAACGAGTACATGGTGACCGGTGGCGTCATCCTGCTCCTCGTCGGCATCACCGCGCTGCTGCCGTGGATCGTGGAGGCCGTCGTGGCCCGGCTGAACTCGGGCTCGGTCTCCTGGCAACTGGCGGTCCGCAGGCTCCAGTTGAGCAGCGGTACGGCGGCCCGCATGGTGAACGGCATCGCGGTGGCGGTGGCCGGCGCGATCGCCCTGCAGATGCTGTTCTCCGGAGTCCAGAGCGACTACACGGAGTCCACCGGCAACGACCTCTCGCGCGCCCAGATGCAGATGTCCGTACCGAGGACCGCCTCACTCGCCGAGGCCCGGCAGAGCCTCTCCGAGACCCGCGGTGTGCGCGACGCCATGGCGCTCTCGGACGGCTGGCTGGGCGAGGGCAGGAAGGACCCCGAGAAGGCCGCGGGGCTGACCGTCGGCGACTGCGCCTCCCTGCGCGAGGTGGCGAAGCTGCCCTCGTGCCGCGAGGGCGATGTCTTCGCCGTGCACGGCGCCGAGTACGACACGGACACCCCGAAGCTCGCCGCAGCCGGCCAGAAGCTCTACATCGACCCCTCCTACAGCGACTCCGAGAAGGGCAAGGAGGTTGCCTGGACGGTGCCGCGGGACATCAAGAAGGCCGGTACGCGCAACGACCCGAAGGGCTGGGAGCGGGGCGGTTTCCTGTTCACCCCGAGCGCGCTGCCCACCGCGGCGGCCTCGACCCTCGACGGGCAGATCTACCTCCAGCTCGACATGGCGGTCCCGGACGTGCGTGAACTCGTACGCAACGCCGCGACGAAGGTGGACCCGCTCGCGAGCCCCTGGTCGTACTCGGCGAGCGAGCGGGACGACACCTTCGGCTCCATCCGCACCGGGCTGTTCGTCGGCGCGGCCTGTGTTCTCGCGCTGATCGGGGCGAGCCTGCTCGTCTCACAGCTGGAGCAGCTGCGCGAGCGCAAGAAGCTCCTGTCGGTCCTCGTCGCCTTCGGCACACGGCGCCGCACACTGAGCCTCTCGGTGCTGTGGCAGACCGCGATCCCGGTCGCCCTCGGCCTGGTCCTCGCCTCGGTGGTGGGCCTCACCCTGGGCGCGGTCCTGCTGAAGATGACGGCCACCAAGGTGACCGTGGACTGGCTGAGCGTCCTGGCCATGACGGGCATCGGCTCGGCGGTCGTCCTCGTGGTGACGGCCCTCAGCGTGCCGCCACTGCTGCGGCTGATGCGCCCGGACGGGCTGCGCACGGAGTAGCGCGCCTGTCGGCACACCCACGGCTGCGCCCCCGAGAGGGAGGGGCGCAGCCGTTGCCGACGTCATCACCCGGCTTGCCCCGACTTGGCGTATTTCACCGGCCTGTTGCTCCATGGCAGTCTTGGCGGCGTCCAACCCGCACGGAAGGCCGCGAAGCGGTCTTTTCCGTCACCCAAGAGGAGCCCCATGCTCGCCGTAGGTGACCGTCCGTCCGCCTTCGAACCGCCGGCCGGTGAGTGAACCATGTCGCTCGACGCGCTGAAGTCCGCGATCCCGGACTACGCCAAGGACCTCCGGCTGAACCTCGGTTCGGTGCTCGGCAAGTCCGAGCTGACGCAGCAGCAGCTGTGGGGGACGGTACTCGTCTGCGCCATCGCCTCCCGGTCCCCCCGTGTCCTCCGCGAACTGGAGGAGGAGGCCAACGCGAGGCTCTCTCCCGAGGCGTACACGGCGGCCAAGTCCGCCGCGGCCGTCATGGCGATGAGCAACGTCTTCTACCGCACGCGGCATCTGCTCTCCGACCCGGCGTACGGGGCCCTGCGGGCCGGTCTCCGTCTGAACGTGATCGGCGACCGGGGTGTGGAGAAGGTCGACTTCGAGTTGTGGTCGCTGGCCGTGTCCGCGATCAATGGGTGCGGGGAGTGTCTCGACTCCCACGAACAGGTGCTCCGCAAGGCCGGGGTCGACCGGGAGACGATCCAGGAGGCGTTCAAGATCGCGGCGGTCGTCCAGGCGGTGGGAGTCACCCTGGACTCGGAGGCGGTGCTGGCGGAGTAGCTCCGCCGGCTTCCCTCATCCGGCCCCGTTCACCTTCACGGTGGGCGGGGCTTCGGACTTTTTTCGCCCCCGCCGCCCCTACCCATTCCCGTCACTTCCTCAGGGGCTCCGCCCCCGAACCCCCGTATCGCGCTGAACGCGCTCGTCCTCAAACGCCGGACGGGCTGAAATTCAGCCCCTCCGGCGTTTGAGGAGCGGGGGTTCGGGGGCTGGCCCCCGAAAAGGGACGGGAATGGGTAGGGGCGGCGGGGGCGAGAAAAAGCGCCCTACGACGACGCCCCGTCCGGCGGCCGGTGTTCCACCGGGGCCGCCCCCGTCGCCGTCGCCCCCCGCGGCACGGGCGACGTGCGCAACACCGGCTCCTGGGAGTACGAGCGGAGGTAGCCGACCACCGTGTTGGTGACGGCGACGAGCGGGACGGCGACGACCGCGCCGCCGATGCCCGCGACCATCCCACCCGCCGCCACCGAAAGGACGACGGCGAGAGGATGGACCCGAACCGCCCGGCCGAGGATGAACGGCTGGAGGATGTGACCCTCGATCTGCTGGACGGCGAGCACGACGATGAGGGCCATCACCGCGGTGAAGACCCCCTGCGTCACGAGCGCCACCACGACCGCGAGCGCGCCCGAGACGACGGCACCGACCAGCGGGATGAACGCGAACAGGAAGATGAAGACGGCCAGCGGGACAGCCATCGGGACGTCCAGGAAGAAGATGCCCAGGCCGATGAAGATGGCGTCGATCAACGCCACTATCACCGTCCCGCGGACATAGGCCGTGAGCGTGCGCCAGGCGCGCGGCCCCGCCCCGGCCACCCCGGGCCGCGCCGCCGCCGGCACCAGCTTGAGCGTCCACTGCCAGATGCGCTTGCCGTCGTAGAGGAGGAAGAGCGTGGAGAACATCGTGAGGAGGATGCCGGTGAGTGCCTCGACGATGACGGTGACGCCTTCCAGGCCCGCCGACGTGATCTCGTCCGTGTTGGCGCCGACGGCCTCGCGCAGGCTCTTCGCGATGTCCTTGATCTGGTCCTCGGTGACGTGGAACGGGCTGTTGAGCAGCCAGCGCTGCAACTCGTCGATGCCGTCCTGGATCTGGTCGGAGAGGTTGTCGATGTTCTCCATGACCTGCCAGACGACGAACCATCCGACGAGGCCCATGACCACGAAGCCGAGGGTCGCGGTCAGCGCGGTGGCGAGCCCGCGCGGCACCCCGTACCGCCGCAGCCGCGCCACGGTGGGCTGGAGCAGCGCGGTGATGAGCAGCGCGGCGACGAAGGCGAGGACGACGAGCTGCACGGCGCTGATGACGCGCATCAACACCCAGACGGTGCCCGCGAGTACGAGCAGTCGCCACCCGGCCTCGGCGGCGACCCGCATGCCCCAGGGAACGGCCGCGGCGGGATCGGGGCGAGCGGCAGCGGCGGCCACGGGAGCGTACGAGGGAGGGGAGGGAGGCCGGGGCGGTGTGCCGTTCCCGGTGGCGTTGGACGCGGCCGGGGTGTCGGCGCTGCCCTTGCCGCCCCGATCGGTGCCGTTGCTCCGGCCGAAGTCGTCGCCCCCGCCGAAGTCGTCGTCCTTCTCGGCCTGCGCGCGGCGCGCGTTCAACCGGTCTCCCATTGCGGTGAGTCCGGCGCCGAGCCGGCCGAGCCACCCTGGCACTCTCGACATGATCCGTCCCTTTTCCCCGTTGTGCCCCACCACTCCCCCCTGGAGTCGTCGGCATCGACCGTACATGGCAGAAGCCCCCCACCGTAGGACGGTGAGGGGCTCTGGAAAGGTTGAGAGGACCGAGTGGCTGTCGGCCTAGTAGTAGTTGTTGGCCTGCCAGAAGTTCCAGGCTTCGCACGGGCTGCCGTAGCGGTCGTTCATGTAGCCGAGGCCCCACTTGATCTGGGTGGCCGGGTTGGTCGCCCAGTCCGCGCCGGCGGAGGACATCTTCGAGCCGGGCAGCGCCTGCATCAGACCGTAGGCGTCCGAGGTGGGGTTGTCCGCCCGGTAGTTCCAGCTGGACTCGTGGTCCACGATGGTGCTGAAGCACTGGAACTGGTCCGCCGGGACGATCTGGCGCGCCATCGCCTGGATCTCCGCGACGCTGTACGAGGACTGCGTCGGGAAGCTGGAGGCGTCACGCGTGGCGGAACGGCTGGCGACCTTCTCGGCCTCCTTGCGCTCCTTCGCCTCCTGCTCGGCCTTCTCCGCGGCCTTCTGCTTGGCGACGGCGTCCTTGGCGGCCTGCTTGCGCGCGGACTCCTCGGCGTCCTTCTTGGCGGTCGCGTCGGCCGCGATGGCCTGCGAGTCGGCCTGCTGAGTCAGGGATGCGGTCTGCACCTGCGCCTGCGCACCCGCGGGTATGTCCGCGAGAAGCGTCGCGCCTGCTGCCGTTGCCTCCGCGTCGTCGCTCGAGGACGCGGTGTTGCCCGAGGCAACACCGGTGACAGCGCCGACAGCGGTGACCGCGGTGGCCGAGGCCACTGCGAATCCCCGGACCGAAATCCGGCTCACACGGTTTCCTTCCAGCATCGCCCGCTACAGGTGACCCTCGCGGACGCAATCGTGCCCCTGGCGCTGGCCTCCCAACTGCGGGGTCACGGGAGGCACGGGCCCGATGGGCAACTCCCACGAGGGGAGCGCCGCGTGGTGCTCGGGCGGCATACGACGGCTTTATGGAGTTCTGTTACTTCTGTGGTGCCGTACCGCTGGGGGCACAGGTGTGTCGTATGCGGGGCCTGACAGGAGTGAGACTCTGCCGCACCCCGACGCCGGAGGGCAATTCTGTGTCGGGTGTGAAAGCTCACACCTCGTTTGCCCCAGGAGTTTTTCGGAAACGAGCACACGCCAGGACGCCGCCCGGCTAGGCTCTTCAGCCTTTGCCGGACGGCGTCAATTACCGTGTAGCCACCACCCGTTGGACAGATGCCACAAGTGGTGGCAGGTGGAATCAGATGTGCCCGTCCTCCAGCATTTCGGTCACAAGCGCCGCAATCTGGGAGCGCTCGGACCTGGTGAGTGTGACGTGCGCGAAGAGCGGATGGCCCTTCAGCTTCTCCACGACGGCCACGACTCCGTCGTACCGGCCGACCCTGAGATTGTCCCGCTGGGCCACGTCATGAGTCAGGATCACCCGTGAATTCGCGCCGATTCGGGACAGAACGGTCAACAGGACGTTCCGCTCCAGGGATTGGGCCTCGTCCACGATCACGAACGCGTCATGGAGGGAGCGGCCGCGGATGTGCGTGAGCGGCAGGACCTCCAGCATTCCGCGTGCGGTGACCTCTTCGATGACCTCGCGGCTGGTGACCGCGGAGAGCGTGTCGAAGACCGCCTGCGCCCAGGGGCCCATCTTCTCGGACTCGGAGCCGGGCAGATAGCCGAGCTCCTGCCCGCCGACCGCGTACAGCGGACGGAAGACCATCACCTTCTGGTGCTGGCGCCGTTCGAGCACGGCCTCCAGGCCCGCGCACAGGGCGAGCGCCGACTTTCCGGTGCCGGCCCGGCCGCCCATCGAGACGATCCCGACGTCCGGGTCCAGCAGCAGATCCAGCGCGATGCGCTGCTCGGCGCTGCGGCCCTTGATGCCGAAGGCCTCCCGATCACCCCGCACGAGCCGGACGTTGCCCTCGGACGTCACGCGTCCCAGGGCCTTGCCGCGCTCGGACTGGATCATCAGGCCCGTGTGGACCGGATAGTCGGACGCCTCGGGGACGTACAGGGTCTCCTGGTCGAAGAGGAGGTCCACCTGCTCGCCGGAGAGTGTCAGTTCGGACATTCCGGTCCAGCCGGAGGAGCCCGTGATGGCGAGTTCGGCGCGGTACTCCTCGGCGAGGAGCCCGACCGAGGAGGCCTTGATCCTGAGCGGCAGGTCCTTCGACACGACTGTGACGTCGAACCCCTCGGCCTGCAGATTGCGGGCGACCGCGAGGATGCGGGAGTCGTTGTCCCCCAGGCGATAGCCGCTGGGCAGCACGCTGGGGTCCGAGTGATTGAGCTCGACACGTACGGTCCCGCCCAGTTCCCCGGTGGGGATGGGGGCATCGAGACGGCCGTACTTCACCCGGTAGTCGTCCAGCAGACGCAGGGCCTGCCGGGCGAAGTAGCCGAGTTCGGGATGGTGCCGCTTGGCCTCCAATTCCGTGACCACCACGATCGGAAGCACTACTTCGTGCTCGTCGAAGCGGTTCATGGCGTGCGGGTCGGCCAGCAGGACGCTGGTGTCGAGAACATAGGTGCGCCGGTCTGGCATACGGCGCTTTGTGCTGGTCACCACGGAAGGACGTACCCCCTCGGATGAGGTCGGGGAGCGACGGAGGAGAGCTGGACCGGTGTCCGGCCGCGATGCACGGGCCGACTACCGGCCCTCTCCGCTTCGTCCGTACTGACCGCACGGTCGGGCTGGTGCAAAGGGCCTCCCGGGCGGACGGCCCCGTGCCGTCCGCTGAGATACGACACCCGTGGTTCGGGTGTCGACCTGCAAGGCTTATGCCCTCGAACGCGCGATGCCATGCCAAGGGTGATGACGGCGCGTTCGTTAACACCAGATGACGTACGTCCCTGATGGCGCCCCCTGCGAGCGGGGGCCACCCGGAAGCTCAGCCTCCGTAGCGCCTGTGTCGCGCCGCGTAGTCGCGCATGGCGCGCAGGAAGTCGACCTTGCGGAAGGCCGGCCAGAAGACCTCACAGAAGTAGTACTCGGAGTGGGCCGTCTGCCAGAGCATGAACCCGGACAGCCGCTGCTCACCGCTCGTACGGATCACGAGGTCGGGGTCGGGCTGGGCGCTGGTGTAGAGGTGCTTGCCGATCATGTCGGTGTCGACGCTGTCGGCGAGCTCCTCCATCGAGGTGCCCTTCTCGGCGTGGTCGAGGATCATCGAGCGCACGGCGTCGGCGATCTCCTGGCGGCCGCCGTAGCCGATGGCGCAGTTCACGAGTATTCCGTCGACGTGCGCGGTGGACTCCTCGGCCTCCTTCAGGACGGTCTGCATCCGGGAGGGCAGGATGTCGGGCGTACCGACGTGGTGCACACGCCAGCGGCCGTCGGCGGCGAGCGAACTCACGACGTTCTCGATGATGCCGAGCAGCGGTACGAGCTCTTCCTCAGGGCGGTCGAAGTTGTCCGTGGACAACAGCCAGAGGGTGACGACCTCGACGTCGGTCTCGGAGCACCAGCCGAGGAATTCCTCGATCTTGTCGGCGCCGGCCCGGTGTCCCTGGGCGGCGGTGCTGCCCGCCGCCTTCGCCCAGCGCCGGTTGCCGTCCATGATGACCCCGATGTGCTTGGGCACCTGGTCGTGGTCAAGGTGGCCTTCCACCCTGCGTGCATAGAACCTGACCAGCAAGCGGCGCAGGTTGTCGCGCAGGTTCACGTTTTCGTCAGCCCCTCCGTGCAGATAACGGTCCCCCGAGGGCGACACCCTACCGCTGCCGAAGCGCCGCTCCCCCTTGGGGTGCAAGGCCTTCTGCTCTCCGGGCGGCAGTGGTCGGGGGCGGGCCGTACAGGACGACGGCACCTCAGGGGCGTACGCCGGGCGCGTGTGAGCGCACAAAAAACGGGCCGGTCCGTGGGGGGGAGACGGACCGGCCCGAGGGGGGGTTTCCACCATAACCCTTCGTAAGTGATGCTGCGTGCATCGGCGTGCCACAACTACTCTCCGGAGTCGCCCGGCAACGCCTGGGTGGGTGCGGAAGCGTTCATTCAAGGGCAGAACGTGGCCGAATCACAGCGGATTCCAAGGCTGCGGAGGCGAATCCGGAGGGAACCAGGGGGTTTGCGAGCGGTTCTGGGGCACTGGGCCATCCGCCTCGGACGTACGCCCCAAGAGTGACGCCCTCAGGAACGTCCACTTGACGCCAAGGATGGTTTCGCGGCCGCCGGCGCTTCACGGCTCCGATCGGACCGGAGCCCCGGTACGGGCCTCCCGAACGCGCCCCCCGGCGCTGCAGGCAGGGCACCGCGCGGCCCCCTCCTCCGCGCGGTACCGTCCCGCGCAGCTTTGCTCACGCGAATTACCTTGTTTCGAATTTACGTGAGCCGGAGAGGTGCAACGGACCATCCGGGGTAACGATGTGGAAACTCTGTGAGAGTTTCCGGGATTTTCGTGAGGGCCCCTCACCCGGACTGTGCGGCGGCCGAAGGCTCTTTGCTCAAACCTGGGTGTTTACGGGCGACAATTTCCTTCATGTGCAGATCACCCCATTCGCCCAACGGCAGGAGTGCGGTGTTCAGCGCCTTGCCCAGTTCGGTGAGCGAGTACTCCACGCGGGGCGGCACCTCGCCGTACACCTCCCGGTGCACCACGCCGTCGGCCTCCAGCTCGCGCAGCTGCTGGCTCAGCACCTTCTCGCTGATTCCCGGGGAGTGCTCTCCCCCGATATTCCGGCGCAGTTCCCCGAAGCGCAGGGTCCCGCCCACGTGCAGCGCCCAAAGGATCATCGGCTTCCACTTGCCGCCCACGACGTCCACGGCCGCGTCCAGGCCACAGCTGTAGGGCCCCTTGCCCTTCGACATGGTCGACTCCTCCCAAGACCGGGGCAGCGGACAGGATCTGACCTAATTCCGGTCTACCGTCGCCGCCATGACATCGAGGATCACATGGGACGGGGCGAGCGCGCGGCGCTACGAGCGGCAACTGCTGGGTGCGCCCGCCCCGGCCGGCACCCCCGTCGCCGAGGTCGTCTCCACGATGCTCGCCACGCACGCGCAGGTCCTGTCGGCGGCCGAGCTCTCCGTGGGCCTGCGGCTCGACGGCTCGACCCGCCAGGACGTGCGCGCGGCGCTGTGGGACGACCGGAGCCTGGTGAAGACGTACGGGCCGCGCGGCACGATCCATCTCCTGGCCGCCGCCGAGCTCCCCTTCTGGAGCGCCGCGCTGACCGCCGTACCGAGCGGTGCGAGCGCCCCTCCGGGCGTGCGGATGACGCACGGGCAGGAGGAGCGGGTCGTCGCCGCGATCGGTGACGCCCTCGACGGGCGGCAGCTGACCATCGACGAGCTGTCCGAGGAGGTCGTGGCCCGCACCGGTCCCTGGGCAGGGGACCTCGTGATGGAGGCGTTCCAGGGCAAGTGGCCGCGCTGGCGCCAGGTCATGCATCGCGCGGGCCAGTCGGGCGCGCTGTGCTTCGCACCCAACCGCGGCCGCAAGGCCGCCTACACGCGCCCGCCGCACTTCACCCCGCTCCCCGCGGACGAGGCGCTCGCCACACTCGTACGCCATTATTTGCACGCGTACGGTCCCGCGACGCCGCAGCACTTCGCCAAGTGGGCTGCCGCGCCCCGGGGTTGGGCCGCCGACCTCTTCGGCTCGCTGGCTGCCTCGGGCGGAATCGAGGGGGTCGACTTCGAGGGAGCGCCGGCGTGGGTGGTGGCGGGCGACACGGAGTTCCCGACGGAGGCCGTACGCGGGGTGCGGCTGCTCCCCTATTTCGACGCGTACGCCATCGCCGCACAGCCCCGCGAGCGGATGTTCCCCGGCGCGGCGTACAAGCGGGCCCTGGCGGGCGGGCAGGCGGGGAACTTTCCCGTGCTGCTCGTCGACGGCGTGGTGGCGGGGGTCTGGCACCAGCGGCGGCAGGGGAAGCGGACGACGGTGACGGTGGAGCCGCTGGGCCGGCTGAGCCGGGCGCAGGAGCGGGAGCTGGGGAAACAGGTGGAGCGAGTCGGTGAAGTCCTGGAGGCCGAACCGGAGTTGGTGGTGGGGAAGGTGACGGCGGGCCCGCACGCGTAGCCCGCGAACGTCAACTCCGCTCGCTCCTCAGGGACTTGTTCAGGCCACGCGCTCTAGGGCCGTTCTACCGGAGGGCGGGGCTTGCGGGCCTCGATGAGGTGGCGGGAACTGTGGGCCACGAACGGGCCCTCCGTCACGATCCGCTCGTGCAGTTTCAGGAGGCGGGTCCGGTACTGGTCCACGGTGAAGCCGGGCACCATCCACACCACCTTCCGCAGGAAGTGCACGACCGCCCCGATGTCGTGGAACTCCATCCGCAGCCGCTCCGCGCGCAGATCGACGATCTCAAGACCGGCCGCCTCGGCTCCGGCGCGCTCGCGGTCCGGATGGCGGGCACTGCGGTTGGCCTCCGGCTGCGGGCCGAGGAAGTACTCGACGAGTTCGTAGACGCTGCTCGGGCCCACGTGCTGGGCGAAGTAGGTGCCGCCGGGGGCGAGGACGCGGGCGATCTCCGTCCAGTGTGCCGTCACCGGATGCCTGCTCACGACGAGGTCGAACGCCGCGTCGGCGAACGGCAGCGGGGCGTCCTCGGGCGAGGCGACGACCACCGCGCCGCGCGGGTGGAGCAGGGCGGTGGCCTTGGCGACGTTCGGCGGCCAGCCCTCGGTGGCGACGGTCGGACGTGGCAACTGCCTTGCTGACGCGAGGACTTCGCCGCCGCCGGTCTGGATGTCGAGGGCCGCCTCCGCCGCGGCCAGCCGCTCGCCCATGGCCCGCGCGTATCCCCAGGAGGGGCGCTCCTCGGTGGCCCGCCCCTCGAACCACGAGAAGTCCCAGCCCTCGGTGGGGGCGGCCACGGCCTCGGCGACGAGCTCTTCGAAGGCGGGGGTGGAGGGCGTGGAGGGGTTGGAGGGAGTGGTCGGGCTCATCGGGCGATGGTGACAGGCGGGGTTCGTGCGCCGCGACCGAATTCCGGGCTGTACGTGCCGGGGTGCCCGCGGATGTGCATGGGCGGCTGTGCGTGGGCGGATGTGCGTGGGCGGCTGTGCGTGGGCGGATGTGCATGGGCGGCTGTGCGTGGGCGGTTTCGCTCATACCGAGGGAGTCTGGCAGCGGGCACCGACAGTCGGCCCCGGCATGAGCGACGGCGGCTCGGGGCCGTTACGGGACGAGGGGGCGTACGTCCTCGGCGGTGAAGCGCACGAAGCCCTCGGGGTCCGGTTCGTCGGCGGTCGGCTGGAGGATCACGGTGTCGGCGCCGGCGTCCGTGAGACGGCCGACTGCCTCGGCGACCGCTTTCGCGTCCCCGGCGACCCCGAGGTCCGGGACCGACGCCACGCCGTCCGCCTCCAGCTCGGCGCGGAGGCGCGCGGCGGCGTCCGGGCCGGTGGCGGTGAGGAGGTAGACGACGACCTCGTGCGTGCCGTCGCGGGAGCCCGACTTCCGCCCCTCGTCGATGAGTCGGCGCGCCTTGCGTACGCCTTCCGGAGACGTACCGGAGGTGAGGATGGTGCCGTCCGCGAACTCGCCGGAGAGCCGGAGCGTTCGCGGGCCGGTGGCTCCGGCGAGGATCTCCAACGGTGTCTGCGGGGGCCAGTCGAGGGCGACGCCGTCGAGCTTCACGTACCGGCCGTCCGTGGTCACCCGCTCGCCCCGCAGCAGCGCGCGCAACGCCACGAGGTACTCACGCAGCAGCGTCACGGGCGACTCGGCCCGCGCCCCGACCTGCCCCATCCAGTCCTGTACGCCGTGCCCGACGCCCACGATCGCCCGGCCCGGGAAGAGCCGGTGCAGGGTGGCGGTCTCCATCGCCGTCACGGCCACGTTCCGCAACGGCACGGGCAACAGCCCCACTCCCACCCGCAGCCGCTCCGTCCAGGCCAGCGCTGCCGCCGCCGCGGAGATCCCCCCTTCCAGAAAGCAGTCCTCCCACAGCCACAGCTCCTCCAGCCCCGCGTCCTCCGCCGTACGGACCATCGCGCGCAGACGTTCTGGGGGCAGCTGAGGCCGGAACACGGCGCCTAGTGCAGTCATGCGGCCTTCCTACCCGGGCTCGGGGCTAACTCTCCCCCTTCGGGAACGTGACCTCCACGCGGCGGTTCTTGCGGCGGCCCTGTTCCGAGGTGTTGTCGGCGATCGGGTAGTCCTCGCTGTAGCCGCGTACCGCGAAGGTGACGTTCGTGTCGCCGAGGGCCGCGGCGAGTTCCTCGTGGACGACTTCGGCGCGGTTCTTGGAGAGGGTCAGGCCGTGGGCGTACGAGCCGAGGTTGTCGGTGAAGCCGAAGACGCGGACGTTCGTGGCGTTCTGGGCCTTGATCTCGTCCGCGATCGCCTTGATGCGGGAGCGTGCCTCGGGGTTGAGCTTCGAGCTGTCCTTCGGGAAGAGGACCTCCGCCTGGAGCGCGAACGTCACGTCCTCGTTGGTGTCCACGCGGCGTTCCTCGCCGCCGAGGTCCTCGACGACCGACTTGATGTCCAGCGCCCGCGCGGGCGCGAGCGTGGCGCCGTCGGCGAGCTTCAGCCCTGGGCTGTTCGCGTCCACTTCAGGGGGTGGGGAGCTGCTGACACTGCCCGGCGGAGCACTCGGGTCCTCGTCGTCCGCCTGGGCCGGGGTGAGGGGCGTCAGGAAGACGAGGGTGGTGAGGGCGGTGAAGGTGATCGCGGTGGTGCGGAGGGTGAGGGACATGGTCACTCGCCCTCGGAGAGCTCGACGGCGGCGGGGGGCATGGAGCCGACCTGGAAGGAGACCTTGGTGGTGTCCTCGGGTGGGGCGGGGAACTGGGCGAACCACTCCGCCGTTTCTCCCGCCTTCACGCCGCCGACGAATCGCGTGCAGAGGCAGCGGCCCTCGGTGTCACGAAGGATGAGGTACTTCTTCTTGCCGGTCTGATCCACCAAGCTCGCGCCGGCGACGGATGAGGCGTTCTGTCGCAACTCGTTCTCGTCACCGCGCCAGTCCGCCGCGACCCAGAGCCGCGAACCGCCGTTGGTGACCGTGCCGGAGACGGTCACGAAGCCCCCGTCATCCCGCACTGCCGACGTGATGGCGAGTGAGATGTCGCCTTGCTTGGACTCCGCGAGCACCTTGGTCTCGCCCGGTGCCTGCGACTGCTTGTCCTTGCCATCGTCGTCGTTCTTGGTGGAGGAAGACGATGACGCGGTGTTGTCGGGCTTGTCGTCGTCGCCCCCGCCGCAGCCGGCCACCGTGAGGACCAGCCCAGTCGTGATCGCCACCGCGGTCAGTACCGTGCGGCCCTTCATGGTGCGCCGAATGTTCATTGGTACGGCTTCCTTTCACTCGGCCAGTTGCACAGAGAACAGCACGGACGCGTCGGGAAGGTCGTCCAAATCGAAATCTTCGGGGTCGATGTTCACGAGATCGCCGTCGCAGTCGAGCGTGACGAGCTTCGTGGGATCGGCGTCCACGGGGAGATCACACCGCGGTTCGATGACGGCCGTGGCACGCGCGTTGGCGTGCTGGGTCTCCGTGCCCGGGATGATCGAGTCCCCAACCGTGTAGTTCGTCTGGATCTCCACCTCGTAACCGAGGTACCCGGCCACGGTCGCGCCTGCGAATCCCGTGACGGTCGCGTCGTTCTCGGCGGCCAACGCGTCGGCCGCGGCGGCGGCCTCGCCGCCTTCGAGCGCTTCGGGGTCGAGCCAGTCCAACCAGTCGGGGTCGCCGCCGACGGCGTCCCCGAGGCCCTCGATCAGGTCGTCCCGGGCGCTCTGTGCGGCAGCCAACGCAGCGGCGTCCGCCGCGGATTGAGCTCCGTTCCGGGCGGACGCCGCTTGAGCGAATGCGAAGAAGGCGAACGCGGCGAAGAGCAGAATCCCCGTCAGCCAGATGTAGATGGGGAGAGTCGATCCTCGGTCACCGCGAATGCAAGGTGGGGTCAGCCGCCCCCTACGACGTCCGCGACCGCATCGCCGATCGCTCCTGAGATCTGACCGTCCAGCCCCAGCCCGTCGATCAGCGTGAAGATCCCCGCGATGAGAATCATCAAGCCCGCGTACTCGACGAATCCGGCGCCTCGATCGCGATCCCGCCCGCGCATCCGGTCGGAGACGGTCCGCGCCCAGGTCTCCAACGCCCGCTCCACGCCTACCGTTGCCCTCAGCGTCCAGCCCATCGCCATCACGTCCCCTTCCTTCCCACCCAGAACCACTGCCTTCACGCGCACCGTACGTGAGAACACGCCTACTCCGGGTGGGTCCAGGGACCCAACTTCCCGAGTTCGGAGTCACCGGTTCCACCCCCCGTGGGCCGTGCCCAGCCAGTGGGCGATCGCTTCGCTGCGCGTGGAACTGTGCAGCTTTGCGAAGATGCGATTGATGTGGTTCTTGACGGTCTTCTCGCTGATGAAGCACGTGGCGGCGATCTGCCGGTTGTTCATGCCGGCCGCGATGAGATCCATGACCTCCACCTCCCGTGAACTCAGCCCGAATTCCAGTGAGTTGCGGCCGCGACGGTGGAGCGCCGCCGCGGAGGCGGGTCGAGCCTTCGACGACTGTCCCACAACCGATTGCAGATGCGAAGAGATTTCGTTCGGTTCGTACGAAACACCGAGTGAATCCGACACAGCGGCGGCCTCGGCGGCGGAGGCCGTGAAGGTGGCCCTTCCGTCACTCAAGTCGCGTACGGCGGTGATCAGTTCGTCCGCCGTGAACTCGCCGTGCACGAGGTAACCGACGGCTCCCAGGTTCAACGCCTGTGCCACCACCTCGGGTTCACGGCTGTACGTCAGCATCATCACGGGAGCCAGCGCGGCCAGCGAAGGCAGTGCCGTGAGGCCGTCCGTGCCAGGCATGCGGACGTCCAACAGGATCACGTCGGGGCGGTGGCGGGTCGCGGCCGTGAGCGCCTCCGCACCGTTCGACGCCCGGGCCGTGACCCGGATGTCGGGGTGCGCGTCGAGCAGGGCCGCCAGGCCCGCCCGGACGACGGGGTTGTCGTCGGCCACGAGCACTCGTAGGGGCGGGCCGGGAAGTGCCTGGTCAGGCATGTGCGGCCTCCTCTTGAGGAGTGTGTGAGGGGGATACCGGCAGGGCGGTGACCAGCGGAAGGTCGACCTTGACCTCCGTGCCGCCCTGCTCGGCTCGGTGCAGCTGGAGGCCCGCGCCCATCGAGGCCGCGCGCTCCAGCATGCCCAGCAGGCCGAAGTGGCCGGATTTCGCCAGGTGTTGTACGTCGTCGAGGGATACGGCCGTGCCGGTTCCGTCGTCCCGCACGGTCAGGTGGAGGGAGGAGGGCGAGGCGTCGAGGGTCACATCCACCCGGGTCGCCCCCGCCGCGTGGCGGTGCGTGTTCTCCAGTGCCTCCGAGAGGATCGCCAGGAGGTGGCGGGACGCCTCGGGCGGGAGGACGAGCGTGGGGGGCGCCGTGTGGTCGACGCTCGCCGTGATGCCTGTGCGAGAGGTGAAGTCCGCCGCCCTCGACGTCAGTTCCGTCCTGAGGTCCATGGGCGGGGTCGACAGCGCGGTGTGGTGGCGGAGGTCCGTCAGGAGGTCGCGGGACTCCGCCGCCGCGCGACGGGCCGCGCCCGCCACCGCCGTGGCCTGGGACTTGAGGGCGCGGGGGTCCCTGTCGTGGTCGGCGGCGACCGCGAGGGCCTCGGCGGCCAGGGCCAGGCCGTGCAGGGTCTTCGCCACGGAGTCGTGCATCTCGCGGGCGAGGCGGGCCCGTTCGGACTCGACGGCCTCCGCCACGGCCAGCCGGGAGTTGGCCTCGGCGAGGGCCTGGCTGGCCGTGCCGAAGTGGAACATCAGGTTGCGCAGGGTGACCCCGACGATGCCCGCCGCGATGCAGAAGCCGGCGACCAGGAGGGTGCTGGCGCCGGCGCCCGGACGGTGCTCCCAGGCTCTGAACACCGTGAGCAGCACGACGAGTTGGAGCCCCGTGAAGACTCCGGAGCCGCGCCAGCCGTACAGCAGGCCCGCCAGGAGGGGGGTGCAGACGGCCGCGTACGCGAGGGGGGAGGCGGGGGACGCGGTCAGCAGGAGTATCGCGCCGAAGACCAGGTCCACCGCCATGAGGGTGGGGTGGGCGAGGAGGCGGGGGGCGAAGCGGTCCCAGTCCCTGAGCATGGCGTACGAGCCCATGACGCCGAGGACCGCCGCGGCGAGGACGCCGTAGCGGGGCGGGCCGTCCGTCGCGTTGGCCGTCGCGAAGGGGGCGCCGATCGCGATCAGGGTGAGCCGGACCGCGAACGCCTGACGGCACAGGGCCTGGAGGGCGTTGAGCTGGAGACGGACGCTGCCGGGCGCTGCCGCGTCGTCTGCGAAGTAGCCTGTGGCCCACGTCCACTTGGCGGGGGCGCCGCCTGGGGGAAAGGTTGGTCGTTGGCCGCGGGTCCGTCGTGGCTGGGCGCGCAGTTCCCCGCGCCCCTTGACGGGGCGCCTTACCCACCGGTGCTTCCACGTCCCCGTCATCTCTCAGCGCCCCAGGATCGAGCCGAAGTTCGAGCCGGAGCCCAGGAACATGCCTGTGGCGATGAGGATCATCGTGGCCGGGAGCATGAAGACCAGGGTGACCATGGTGGCCTTGGGGATCGTCTTGGCGGCCCGGCGGCGGGAGTTCTGGGCGTCGGTGCGGCGCATGTCCGTGGCGAGCTGGATGAGGGTGTCCGCGATCGGGGAGCCCAGTTCCTCGCCCTGTTGGAGCGCCGAGACGAACTGGGCGACCTGTTCGGAGGAGTTGCGCTTGCGCAGTTCGTCGAAGGCCTGGCGGCGGCTTACGCCCATGTCCATCTGGCGCAGTGTGATGCGCAGTTCGTCGGCCCACGGGCCCTCGTAGTGGTCCGCGACCCGGTCCAGGGCCTGGCGGAAGCCGAGACCCGCGGACACCACGACCGCCAGGACGTCGAGGAAGTCCGGGAGGGTGCGGTCGATGACCTCCTTGCGTTCGCGGATGGCCTGCCAGATGAGGGCGTCGGCGGCGAGCAGCCCGAAGGCCAGGGCCATCAGCGAGAAGAGCGGCTGGCCGTTGGTGAGGAAGATCAGGAAGAGCAGGACACCGAAGACCCCGTACACCGCCCGGCGGGCCGCGTAGCGGTTCAGGGTCAGGCCGCCGGGGTTGCCCGCCATGTCGATGCGGCGGCGTTTGGCGTCGACGCGGCGGGGGCCCATCAGCCGCAGGACGAGCGGGGCGAACCGCATGCCGAGGCGGTCGACGGCCGAGTCGGACTTCGAGACACGGGTGGCGCCGACCTCCAGGGCGAGCGCCATGTCGCCGGGGAGCTTGGCCTCCGCGCGGTACATGCGGATGCCCAGGAGCATGCCCCCGACGGCGAGGCCGGTCAGCGCGGCAAGGAGCAAGGCCAGCAACGTGATCCCCTCCTCCTCATACTTCGATCTTGCCGAGGCGGCGGATGACGAAGAAGCCGATGGTGTAGAGGCCCATGGCGATGAGCACCAGGGTCTGGCCGAGCGGGGAGCCGGTCACCTTGGCCAGGGCACCCTCGTTCGAGGAGTTGATGAGGAGCAGCGAGCCGACGCCGAGGAGGGGGACCGTGAAGGCGGTCGCGTTGACCTCGGAGAGCATGGTGCGGACCTCGCGGCGGGTCTCCTTGCGGTCCTCCAGGGTCTGGGTGAGGTTCCGCAGGGAGTTGACGACCGAGCCGCCCGCCTTGTTGGACAGGACGAGGGTGGTGACGAGGACGACCAGTTCGCGGGACGGGAGGCGTTCGGCCAGTTCGCCGAGGGCGTCGTCGACCGAGCGGCCCAGGGTCAACTGGTCGGCCACCCGCGCCAGTTCCTCGCCCGCCGGGGCCTCCAGCTCCTCCGCCGCCATCGCCAGGGCCGTGCGCAGGGCGAGGCCTGCCGCCGCCGCGTTGGCCAGCAGGCGGGCCACGTCGGGGAGTTGGTTGATGAAGGCCTCGATGCGCTTCTGGCGCTGCCAGTTGAGGAAGATCGCCGCGCTCCAGATACCCGCCAGGCCCGCGATGGGGCCGAAGAACGGGGCCAGGGCGGCGGCCGCGGTCAGCCAGAGGCCGACGACCACGGCGGCGACGTACGTGAAGAACTCGCCCGCGGTCAGGTCGAGTCCCGTCGCCGAGAGACGAAGCTGGATCGTGCGGCCGAGGCGGGTGCGGCGCAGCCGGCGGTCGACGGCGGCGAAGCGGCGGGCGCGGCCGGCCGCGGTGCGCAGGGGGCCGCCGCCGGAGAGGCGGTCGACGAGGGCCTGGCGCTGGGCGCGTCCCGACGCGTACGTGTGCACGCCCGCGACGGCGAGCGTGCCGCACAGGACGGTGCCGCCGAGGGCGAGCAGGGCCTGGTTGTTCACGGCTCGCTCCTCTCATCGGTCTTGTAGGTCTCGGTGGTGGGGGTCCTCCGGCGGAGCGTCCGGGCGGTCATCCGATGGCCTGCCTCGTGTTGAGGACGTCGATGGCCTCCGCGACCCCGAAGGCGGGCGGCAGGGGCTCGTTGGCGACGTACAGCTTCTCGGCGACCGAGCGGGGCAGCGGCAGGTGTTCGAAGTGGCCGTGGACGACGCGGTCGGGGCCCGTCGGGCGGGGCACGAAGCGGGTGACCGGGACGACGCGGAACTGTTCGCGGCCGTGCGAGACCAGCAGGGCGATCTCGGTGACCTTGCGGGAGCCGTCGGCGTGGCGGGTGAGCTGGACGATGACGTCGACCGCGGAGTTGATCTGGTCCTTGAGCGCCTCGAAGGGGATCTGGACCTCGGACATCGAGCCGAGGGTCTGGAGCCTCATCAGGGCGTCCTCGGCGGAGTTCGAGTGGACGGTCGCGAGGGAGCCGTCGTGGCCCGTCGACATGGCCTGGAGCATGTCGAGGGTCTCGCCGCCGCGGACCTCACCGACGATGATGCGGTCGGGGCGCATACGCAGCGAGTTGCGGACCAGGTCGCGGATGGTGATCTGGCCCTTGCCCTCCACGTTCGGGGGGCGGGATTCGAGGCGGATCACATGCTCCTGCTGGAGCTGCAGTTCGGCGGAGTCCTCGATGGTGATGATGCGCTCGTGGGACGGGACGAGGCCGGAGAGAGCGTTGAGGAGCGTGGTCTTGCCGGAGCCCGTACCGCCGCTGACGATGACGTTGAAGCGGGCGCGGACGAACGCCGCCAGCAGCATCAGCATCTGCTCGTCGAGCGAGCCGAGGCCGATGAGTTCGGGGAGCGTGTACGCGCGGGGGAAGCGGCGGATCGTGAGGGTGGGCCCGGTGAGGGCGAGCGGCGGGATGATGACGTTGACGCGCTCGCCGGTGGGGAGGCGGGCGTCGACCATCGGGTTCGACTCGTCCACGCGGCGGTTGACCGTGGAGACTATGCGCTCGATGGTCTGCATCAGCTGCTCGTTCGAGGCGAACCGGAGCGGGAGTTGCTCCACGCGGCCCGCCCGCTCCACGAAGATCGAGTCCGGTCCGTTGACCATGATCTCGGTGATCGACGCGTCGGCGAGGAGCGGTTCGAGGACGCCGAGGCCGAGCGCCTCGTCGACGACCCTTCTGATCAGCTGGGAGCGCTCTGCGGACGACAGGACCGGGCCCTCGCGGCTGATGATGTGCCCGAGCACGCGCTCCAGACGCATCCGCCGCTCGGCCGCCGCGAGGCTCGACATCTCGGCGAGGTCGATCTCTTCGAGCAGCTTGGCACGGTAGACGGCGACGAGGTGGCCGTCCTCGCGGCCTGATCCGCCCTCTTCGGGGGCGGCGATACGGGCTCGCAGGCTCATGCGGGTCGCCTCCTCTCGGTTCTCGGTTTCTCGGTCAGTCAGTCAGTCGGTCAGTCGTCGGTGGGCATGGTGGCGTCGCGTTGCACGGTCACGGCGGGCAGGAGGGGGATGACGGCGGGGACCTGGACGGTGACCGACGCGGTGGTGAGGTCCGGGCCCTCGGCGGGCGACACCGCCGGGTTGAGCCAGCCGCTTACCGCGGCCTGTCCCGCCGCGGCGCCGTCCTCGCCCTGCGAAGCGGCCCGCGCCGCGGCTCGCGCCGCCGTACCGGCCTGGTTGATGCCGTAGCCGATGAGGCCGAGTTGGATGGCCGCCATGCCGACGAGGAGGAGGATGGGGAGGAAACCGGCGAACTCCAGCATGGATACGCCTCGGTCGTCGCCCCGGAGGCGTTTCGCGAACCTCCTCAGGAGGCGGGTCGGAAGGCGGTTCGGGAGGCGGTTCGGGAGGTGGTTCGGAAGGCGCTTCATTCGTCGTTCCCTTCCAGCGCGGCCCCTGCCTCTGCGTTGACCGTCCAGTTCACGTCGAAGCCGGGGAAGAACAGGGGTACTTGGGCGGTGACCGTGGCTTTCATGACCGGTCCGTCGGGGGCGCAGCCGATCGCGGTGCCGTCCCAGGCGCCCGGGAGGTTCTCGCCGCCCGCTGCGGCGCAGGCACCCGCGACATCGCCGTCGACCGCGTACGCCGCCGTCGCGGCCCGCGCCGCCTCGTCCGCCGCGTTCCCCGCGAGGGAGTACGTGTAGCCGTACAGCACGCACTGCCACAGGATGGTCATCACGACCAGCAGGATGGGGAACATCCCGGCGAATTCGAGGGTGACCGCTCCTCGGTCGCCGCCCTTGCGGCGCAGGGACAGCGCGCCCCGGTCCGACGACGTCTTACGGCGCCGGCCGCCGCCCCCGCCCTCCTGCTGGACCACCAGATCCAGCTCGCCCGCCAGGGCCCAGAGCGCCTGCTTGACCGTGGAGCGGGCGTCCAGGTCCTGCATGCGGCCGGCGTCCACCACCGACTGGAGCTCCTTGAAGGCGGCGGGCACCGTGGAACGGGCGACCTTGGTGCCGGTGACGCGTTCGACGAGGGAGGGCTGTATCTCCGTACCGCGGGAGAAGCGGTTGACGACGGTCAGGGTCTCCTCGGCCTTGCGGATCTGGAGGCGGTCCCACATGCGGACCATGCGTTTGGCGGCGCGGACGGCGACCACGTCGGGGGTCACCAACAGCAGTGCCTGGTCGGCCAGTTCGACGGCCGCGGCGTTCGCGGCGTTCAGCTGGGCGCCGCAGTCGACGACCACGACCTCGTAGCGGGAGCGCAGGGCGGCGAGGACCTGGCGGGCGACCCGGTCGGTGATCTCCTCGCCGCGCTCGCCCTCGGCGGGGGCGAGGAGGAGGCCGAGTCCGGTGTCGTGGGTGTAGACGGCGTCCTGGAGCACGCGCGGGTTGATGTCGCTGATCCCGGCGAGGTCGGCGATGGAGCGGCGGAACTGCACGTCCAGGTACGAGGCCACGTCCCCCGACTGGAGGTCGAGGTCGAGCAGGGCCACGGAGCGGCCCGACGCCTGGGCGGCCAGGGCGAGCTGGACCGCGGCGACGGTGGCGCCGACGCCGCCCTTCGCGCCGGTGACGGTGACGACCCGGCCGCCGGGGCCGGTGTACAACTCGGGTGTGCCGCTGCCGAGATGGCGCCGCATGCCCATGGACCAGGCGGCGGCCGCGTGGACGCGTTCGGCGAGGGCGTCGTAGCCGAGGGGCAGGCCGATGATGCCGCGGGCGCCGGAGTCCATGGCGGCGGTGAGCACGTTGGTGCTGGTGTCGGCGGTGATGAGGACGACACCGACGGCCGGGAAGCTCAGCACCAGGTCGCGGATGACGTCGAGCGCCGGTACCGGGCCGATCCGCTCGTGGACCAGGACGACCTCGGGCAGCTCGTCCAGGCAGTCGGCGGCGAGGCGGGCCAGGGTGTCCAGCAGGGCCGTGGTGTCCGCGACGGGCGGCGCGGGTTCGGCGTCGGCGAGCTGGCTCAGCAGGGTGCTGAGCGCGCGGGCCGAGTCGATGTCGCCGACGGCGGGCAGGATGCGGATGGTCATCGGCCGGTCCCTCGCCCCGGCCCGGCGGGCTCTCGGCGCGGCCTGCCGGAGTCCCGGCCCGGAGTGCCCGGACGGCCCGGCCTGCCCGGCTCTCGGTCCGGCCTGTCCGTCCCTCGGCCTGGCCACGTGGGGGCTGAGCGCATCACGGCCTCCTACTTGTCCTCGTCGAGGGTGTACGTGCGGTCGCCGGGGGCGACGGTGGCGTCGGTGCCGCCCGCGACCAGCGCCAGGCGGACGTGTTCGGCGAACGACTCGGCGTACGCCACGCGTTGGGCGTCGGCGGTGTCGAGGGCGAAGGTGATCGGGACCGCCTCATTCGCGGTGCGGCGGCGGTCGTTGCTGGACTGGCCGGGATCGAGGGCGGTCAGCTTGCCGACGTCGATGACGCGGGCGTTCTCGACGATGACCTTCGACTGGTCCTTGCCGTTGTCGGTCTCGTCCTTGAACGTGGCGTAGATGTTGACCCGTGCGCCCGGGTTGATCTTGCCCGCCACACCGGTCGCGGCGTCGATCATGATCGCGATCTCCTGCTGGCCGGCCTCCAGCTCGGGCCGGTCCACGATCATGTCCTTCTGGAGCAGCGAGCCCTTCTCCAGCCGGGTGACCGCGATCTTGCCGCGGATCTCGGAGAGATTGGTGACGGCGGTGGACGAAAGCCACCGCTCGGGCATCGAGACCTTCTCGAACTGGTCGGACGTCAGCTCCCGGTAGGGCGCGACGTCGTCCTTCAGGCGGTACGCCGCGACCTCGGGGCCGACCTTCGAGTTCACGTCGCGGATCACCGAGAGCACTCCGGCGAAGGCGCCCAGGGCGCACAGGGCCGAGAGGACCAGCAGGATGACGCCGCGGCGCTGGCGTGAATTCATGACGCGGACAACCTCGATCGGGGGGGCGGGGACAGCGGGGTCGAGCGGTTGTGCCTGGCTGTTTCGTTCTGCGTGCCTGGTGCTGCGTGCCTCGTATCTCGTTCTACGTGCCTGTTGTGCACCGTTATTCAGGTGTACGTACATGACTTACGTGGTTTACGAAGCCCCTCGGGGCAGGGCACGTACCGGAGAAGCTGCCCGCACCGTGGCCCTCGGAAGCTCCTGGGGCGGTGGCAAAGGTGCCGCACAGAATCCGCAGCGGTCGCCGATGAGTTCAAGACCGCACCAGTGACACTCCTCGCGCCGCACGGACGAGACGAGTTGGTACAGCACGGACACGTCGTAGAGCCCGGCGGCGAACTCGGCGACCTTGCCCGTGCCCCACCAGCGTGCGGACTCGGCGGGCAGGGGCACGGTCGTGACGCCCTGGACGCGCCAGGCGGGCGCGAGCGTCCCGGTGAGCCACTCGGCAGGCAGTTGTCCGGCCGCGACGAGCATCCGCGTCCCGAACTCGGGCCCGGTGAGCTCCTCCTGGCCGACGCGGACCAGCTGGGGCCGCGGATTGGCCAGTACGGCGAACTGGGCGCCCGGCACCCATGACTTGGCGTGCGACTTCAGGGACACGGGGATGCGGTCCAGCTTGGCGACCGAGCCGAGCAGGGCACCCGCGTAGATGTAGTGGGCGAGCAGCCGCGCGGAGGAGGCGAGCACGCCGGGGCTGAAGTCGCAGACGGAGAGCTGGCGCAACTGCTGGGCGAGCAGGGCGAGTCCGAGCGGTGGCAGGTCCAGGCCGAGCAGCGCGATGCGGTCGCTCTCCAGGACGGAGCGCACGGCGTGCAGGCGCCGGGTGACGTCACCCGGTGTGGAGGCCGGGTACAGCGCGATCACATACCCGTGCTGCTCGATGAGGGCATGCATCCCGGTGAGGGAGCTTTCGAGGCTTTCGAGGGGCTGGACGGCGGCGGGCGGGGTCTGCCGGTCGTGCGGTGGGAGCACCAGATCGGAACTGGTGACGGCTATCGCGGTCGGCACGCTGCACACCACCCCGTTCACTGCGGCGGGGTGGTCAACCACCGCCTCAGATCGCCCCTGATTTCGCCATCAAACTTTCACGGAGGAACGCGAATTCGTCACTGTGCGCCCTTCCGCAACTGCACCTTATCCACGGCATGGGCCGCTCAACACCGGATCCGCGAGATCACCTCACACAAGGTGCGTAGATGATCCACACAGAGTGAGGCGCATATGCCTCAACTCGACGGTACGGCAAGGGCGTTGACCTCCGTCAGAGGTCTTGACAACCGGATTGGTCTGGACCACCTTGGACCTCCAGCGGTGGCCACCGTAGTCGTCCCCCACTTTTGACTCCCACTCCCCCACCGGAGGCCCCAGTGGACCGCGTACCAGGCATGCCCAGACGCAGACGGCCCTGGGCGGCAGCCCTCGCCACCGCACTCGCCGCGTCCGTCCTCTCCCTCGCCGGAGCCGGCCAGGCGTCGGCCGCCGACGTCAACAACACCAAGAACGCCGGCTACGAGTCGGGGCTCTCCAGCTGGACCTGCTCGGCGGGCAGCGGCGCCACCGTCTCCTCCCCCGTGCGCGGCGGCGCGTCCGCCCTGAAGGCCACGCCCGCCGGGCAGGACAACGCCCGGTGCAGCCAGACCGTGGCGGTGAAGCCCAACTCGACGTACACGCTGAGCGCGTGGGTGCAGGGCGGGTACGCGTACCTCGGGGCGAGCGGCACTGGTACGACGGACGTGTCGACCTGGACCCCGGACTCCTCCTCCTGGAAGCAGCTGACGACGTCCTTCACGACGGGCTCGTCCACGACCTCCGTGACCGTCTACACGCACGGCTGGTACGGACAGGCGGCCTACTTCGCCGACGACGTGTCCGTGTTCGGTCCCGACGGGGGCGGGGGCGGCGACCCCGATCCGGTCGTCCCCTCGACACCGGCCGGTCTGAACGTGGCGTCCACCAGCTCCTCCTCCGTCTCCCTCGCCTGGAACACGGTCTCGGGCGCGACCGGCTACAACGTCTACCGCGCCGGTACGAAGGTCCTCGCGGTGACCGGCACATCGGCGACGGTCACCGGCCTCGCCGCCTCCACCTCGTACTCCTTCCAGGTCACCGCGACGAACGCGGCCGGTGAGTCGGCGAAGTCGACGGCGGTCACCGGGACGACCAAGGCGAACTCGGGCGGCGGGACCGCGCTACCCAAGCACGCGGTGACGGGTTACTGGCAGAACTTCAACAACGGCGCTGCCGTCCAGAAGATCTCGGACGTCCAGTCCCAGTACGACATCATCGCGGTGTCCTTCGCCGACGCCACGACGACACCGGGCGCCGTGACCTTCAACCTCGACTCGGCGGGCCTCGGCGGCTACACCGTCGACCAGTTCAAGGCGGACGTCCGGGCCAAGCAGGCCGCGGGCAAGAAGGTGATCATCTCGATCGGCGGCGAGCGCGGCACGGTCGCCGTGAACGACTCGGCCTCGGCGACGAACTTCGCCAACTCCGTCTACACCCTGATGCAGACGTACGGCTTCGACGGCGTCGACATCGACCTGGAGAACGGCCTCAACGCCACGTACATGACGCAGGCGCTGCGGTCCCTGTCCTCGAAGGCGGGCTCCTCGCTGATCATCACGATGGCCCCGCAGACGATCGACATGCAGTCGACGTCGAACGCCTACTTCCAGACGGCCCTGAACATCAAGGACATCCTCACGGTCGTCAACATGCAGTACTACAACAGCGGTTCGATGCTCGGCTGCGACGGCAAGGTGTACTCCCAGGGCTCGGTGGACTTCCTCACGGCCCTCGCCTGCATCCAGCTGGAGGGTGGCCTCGCCCCGTCCCAGGTTGGCCTCGGCCTGCCGGCCTCGACGAGGGGCGCTGGCAGCGGCTACGTCTCCCCCAGCATCGTGAACAACGCCCTCGACTGCCTCACCAAGGGCACCAACTGCGGCTCCTTCAAGCCCTCCAGGACCTACCCGGACCTGCGCGGCGCCATGACCTGGTCGACGAACTGGGACGCGACGGCCGGCAACACCTGGTCGAACGCGGTGGGACCGCACGTGCACGGGCTTCCGTAGCCCTGGGCGGGCCGGCCCTGGTCGGATCCTCGGATCAGAAGAACTCCGACCAGGGCTGGTCCCAGACCTGCTTCACGCACAGGACGATGAAGATCAGGCCCGCGATCGTCAGCAGGGAGTTGCTCAGGATTCCGTTGCGCCATTCCGCGGGCGTGCGGGAGGAGTTGAGGAGCCAGACCAGCGTGAGGGCGAGGAAGGGGAGGAAGGCCGCGCCCAGGACTCCGTACAGGATGATCAGGCGGAAGGGCTCGCCCTGGAAGAGCAGGACGATGGGCGGGAAGGTCAGCCACAGGAGGTAGGCACGGAAGGGCCAGGAGCGCTCGCGGGCGCCGGAGGCCACCTCCTCGCCGGACGTCGTCCCCTCACCGGACGTCGCCCCCTGGCCGGACGTCACCTCGCCGGCCGTCGTCTTCCCGGCCGGGGTCTCCCCTTCGCCGGTCGCGCGGTCGGCCCGGTCCTTGCGGTAGCGCTCCACGAAGTCCGCGAACATCAGGCTCACGCCGTGCCAGACGCCGATCAGGGACGTGAAGGACGTGGCGAAGAAGCCGATGAGGAAGAACTTCGCGGTCGCCGTGCCGTACTCGTCCTCCAGGATGTCGCCGAGCTGGATGAGGCCCTTGTCGCCGCTCGCGATGGCCACGTTGGAGGAGTGCAGGAGTTCCGCGCCGACGAAGAGCATCGAGATGACGAAGATGCCGGTGGTGATGTACGCGACGCGGTTGTCCAGGCGCATCACCTTCATCCAGCCGGTGTTCGTCCAGCCCTTCGCGTTGACCCAGTAGCCGTACGCGGCGAGCGTGATCGTGCCGCCCACACCGCCGATCAGGCCGAGCGTGTTGAGGATCGAGTCCTTCTCGTCGGGGAGGACCGGGAGCAGGCCCGCGAAGGCGTCTCCGAGGTTCGGGGTGACGCGGATCGCCAGGTAGACCGTGACGACGAACATCACGCCGACCAGGACGGTCATGACCTTCTCGAAGACCTCGTACTTGTTGAACCAGACGAAGACCAGGCCGACCAGACCGGTCAGGACGGCCCACCATTCGAGGTCCATGACGTCCGGGAAGAGCGCCTGGAGTGGCAGGCCCGACGAGGACATGGCCGCGGCTCCGTAGACGAAGCCCCAGATCACGACGTACACGACGAAGAACCACGACGTCCAGCGGCCCAGGCTCGCCCAGCCGTCGAAGAGCGTGCGGCCGGTGGACAGATGCCAGCGGCCCGCCGCCTCGGCCAGCGAGATCTTGACGAGACAGCCGATGACGGCGGCCCACAGGAGTGTGTAGCCGAAGTTCGAGCCCGCGATGAGAGTGGCGACGAGGTCGCCGGCGCCGACGCCCGTCGCGGCCACCACGATGCCGGGGCCGATGTATTTCCAACTGGACTTGCGGGGACCGGGGAGGGCCTTCCCGGTGTCTCCCGTGGCCGTGCTTCCAGTGGTGTCCGCGTTCCCAGAGGTGTCAGCCATGCGGATCAAGAAAGCGTAAAGAGAACGGGGGCACAAGAGGGCGTGCGGCGATCGCCACCCGATGTGCACAGGTGAGGAGTGTGCGCAGGGAGGAGAAGACGTTCGGGCGGGCGGTCCTCGAGCAGGCAGACGTTCGGGCGGGCCCCGGCGGCTGGGCGCGCCACCGGGGCCCGGGCTGTGGTTCCGGAGGTGGACAACGGTTCGTCCGGAACTCGCGGGGCACTACGGCTGTCGCCGACCACAGTCGTCGGACCCGCACGTGCCGAGCTCGAACCAGAGGGTCCGGCCCGGCCCGTCCTGGTGGCAGCCCCAGCGCCTCGCGAGCGCATCCACCAGGAACATCCCGCAGCCGCCCACCGCGGTGCCCGCCCGGGACACCTCCGGGGGGCGGCGGCCGGCCTCGGAGACCTCGCAACGCAGGACTCCGTGCGCGGCCGAGAGGGTGAGGCGGAGGCGACTCGCCGCGTGTATCAGGGCGTTGGTGACCAGTTCACTGACGAGGAGCTCCGCCGTGTCGCTCTGTTCCGCGAGCCCCCAGCCCTCCAGCTGCCGCCTGACCTCCGCGCGGGCCTCGGCCGCCGCGACGGGACGGGGGTCGTACACAACGCTCGAGTGGCCTGCTCCCAGGGGTGGTTGGGGGTACCAGCCGTACGCGGCGTCGGGATCCGGAAGATGTCCTCCGGAGAGTTCCAGCATGTCCAAAGCTTCGGCTCCCCGCGGCTCGTGGACACGGGGAGGACTACCTGAATACCTACCTGAAAACGTGCGTTCGCACCGGTTACGGGGCACGCGGGTGCCTTCGCCGTACGGGGGGGCGTACGGGACCGTGCCGCGCCGGGTGTCCTGGGCACCCGCGCATTTACGCGTACTGGACACGGATCAGCGAGCCGTCGCCCGACTCCGCGTCCCGGATGTCGACGTACGCGCAGACCTGGCGGGTGAACCACAGTCCCTGGCCGGGGGCCGGGCCCTCGGCGGGTGGCGGGACGAAGCCGGCGAGCGGGTCGGTGATCCGCTCGGGGACGCGCAGCTCGCAGACACAGGCGGACGCCTCGCCCCACAGCAGGACCTCGGGGAGGGAGGGTGCGTGGATCGAGGGGCTGTACGGGGCCGCCGCCTCGGTGACCGCCCTCGCGAACAGGTTCGCGTCCGCGGGGGCGAGTCCGCGCGCCCGGGCCCGCTCGCGGAGGGTGTCGCGGTCCGGTGCGGTGAGGCGCTCGGCGTCCGGCGGCGGCGGGGGCAGGGCGACCGAGTCCAACTCGTGGACGAGGCGGGCCGGTTGCTCGTACACCGGCGTGTCGGGGTGCGCCCGGCGGGCGGCGTCGACGATGGCGGGGCCCGCGGTGCGGGTGTCGTACGCGCACAGGGCGGTCGTCGCGAACGGCGCGAAGAGGAGGTTGGCGAGCGACTCGTAGCGGATCCACTCGGTGGTCTCGCGCGCCGAACGCCCGGCGCGGCCGGCCCAGTGCGGCTCCATGAGGAGGTGGATGCGGCCGCCGGGCCCCGCGTTCGCGGCGAGGTAACCGGCGCTCTGGGCAACGGCGTTGGCCGCCGAGCCCGTGTACCACTCGGTGTGGGGCACGAAGCTGACGCTCTTGGCGTCGGTGCCCAGCGCGTCCCGCAGGAGGGCGAGTCTGCCGGGGTCGGCGATGGCCACGGGCGGCGGTTCCTCCGGTGCGGCGAGGCCCTCCGCGAGGAAGGGGAGCGCGGCCGCGACGAACGCGTCGTCGGAGCCGAAGATCACCATGCGGTGGTCGAACGCCCCTTGGGGCGGGGCTGGTTGAGCCGGTCGGGACGGCTTGGCCGATTCGGCGGTCACGAGGGTTTCCCTTCTGTCGTATCCACCTGGTTGTGGGTCCGTGTCCCACCTGGTCGTGGGCGGGCTGCCGGGCTGTCCGGCTGTCGGCGAACCAGCCGGCTGCGGGCGGGCGTCGGGGCGCCGCGGGCCCCGGGACCGGGGTTCAGCGGTGGGCGGAGACCCACGCCGCGATCTGGCTGCGGTTGCTGAAGCCGAGCTTGCCGAGGATGCGTTCCACATGGCCTTCCGCGGTGCGACGGGCGATCACCAGGCGGTCGGCGATCTGCTGGTTGCCGAGCCCCTCGGCGACGAGCTCGGCGACCTCTCTCTCCCGCCGGGTGAGCGAGGCGAGACGGGGGTCCCCGCGGCCGGAGTCCGGGGCAGGGCCGCCGTCGGCCCGGCGGGGGCCGGGGACGACCGGTCTCCCGGCTTCCTGAAGGGCGTACGAGACGATCGCGGTGAGCCCGAGCCCGCCGCCGCGCCGGTACGCCCGGTCGAAGACCCCCGGTCCGACGGCCGTCCGCACCCGCGCCTCGCTCTCCTTGCGCGCGGAGTTGTACGTCGTGGAGCCGAAGCGGTTGCCGTCGATGCCGGCCCAGACGCGGTCGGCGCCGCCGAGCAGGACGGCGGCGCGTTCATGGGCGCCGCGGGCGGCGGTGATGACCACCAGCAGGTCGAGGGTGAGGCCGATGCCGATGACGTCGTGCACGGCGAGCTTGCGGCGCAGGGCGTCACGGGCGTGCGGCTCCGCGCGGTCCCACTCCTTGCGCTCCGCGTACGCGAGGGCGAGGACGCGCAGGACGTACGAGCGGACCCATTCCTCGCCGTGCTCCTCGCAGAGGCGGTGGGCGTCCTCGCAGACCTGGACGGCCCGGTCGGTGTGGCCCAGGAAGGCGAGGCTGGCGGCGAGTTCGACCTGGTCGAGGACGGCGAGGCTGGGGAGCTGGCCGTCGACGGGGTTGCGGGCGACGGCGGCCTCGTAGTGCGCCAGGGCGGCGGGGAGGTCGTCGCCGAACAGGGCCATCAGGCCGAGCAGGTACTCCGCGTGCGCGACCTCGGCCGGGTCGCCGAGGCGGCGGGCCAGCGCGCGGGCGTCCTCGGCGCGGTCGCGGCCCCGGGTGAGGTCCTCGGGGCAGCCGGCCAGCAGGCCCGCGACCCAGAGTGCCCTGGCACGCTCCCGGGTGGGCTCGGGGTGCGCGTCGAGCGCGCGGTCCAGCCAGTACCGGCCCTCGCGGGGTGCTCCGCAGGCGTGCCAGTAGAACCACAGGGTCCCGGCGAGCCCGAGTCCGGCCCGGGCCTCGCCCGGCACGGTGAGGCTGAACTCCAGGGCGGCCCGCAGGTTGTCCTGGTCGGCCCGCAGCCGGGCCACGATCTCCCGCTGCCCCGGCCCGAACCACCTCCGCTCGCACTCCGCGGCCACCTCCTGGGCCCAGTCCCGCTGCCGCCGCCGGGCGGCCGACTCCTCCCCGGGCCGCTGCCGCAGCTTGTCGAGCCCGTAGTGCCGCAGCGTGTCGAGCAGGCGGTACCTGGCCGTGCCGGGGCCACCCTCCCTGCACAGCACGGACTTGTCCACGAGACCGGCTACGGCTTCGAGGACGTCCTGGGGATGTACGCCGATGCTCTTGTCGTCGCCCTTGCCGTGGCATTCGACTGCGCGCCCTTCTGTTTCCAGGACCGGGGCCGGGTGCAGGGCGGGGTCCGGGTGCAGGGCCGGAGCCGGGGCCGGATGCAGGGCCGAAGCCGGAGCCGGGTGCAGGGCCGGAGCCGGGGCCGGATGCAGGGCGGGGGCCGGAGCCGGAGCCGGGTGCAGGGCCGGAGCCGGGGCCGGATGCAGGGCGGGGGCCGGAGCCGGAGCCGGGTCCAGGGCGGGGACCGGAGCCGGAGCCGGGTCCAGAGCCGGGGCCGGGTCCGGGTCCGGGTCCAGAGCCGGGTCCGGGTCCGGGTCCGGGTCCGGGTCCAGAGCCGGGGCCGGAGCCGGGTGCAGGGCGGGGGCCGGAGCCGGGTGCAGGGCGGGGGCCGGAGCCGGGGCCGGGGCCATGCCCGTGTCGGTGTCCGCGCACACCGCCTCCGCTGCCTCCAGGTCGAAGCTCCCCGCGAAGACCGAGGCCCGTGCCCACACCAACTGCTCGGCCTCCGTGCAGAGTTCGTGGCTCCAGTCGACCGCCGCGCGCAGCGTCTGGTGGCGCGGCAGGACGGCCGGGCTGCCGGTGGTGAGGAGGCGGTAGCGGTCGTCTAGCCGGGCGACGAGCTGGTCGACGCCGAGGACGCGCATACGGACGGCCGCGAGCTCGATGGCGAGGGGCAGGCCGTCGAGGCGGCGGCAGAGGCGGGCCACGGCGGCCCGGTTGTCGGGGGTGAGCTCGAAGCCGGGGACGACGGCCGCGGCCCGGTCGGCGAAGAGCGCCAGGGCCGGGTAGGTCGCGGCGGCCGAGAGATCCGAGTCCGGGTCGGGCACCGGCAGGGGCCGTACGTCCAGGAGGTGTTCCTCCGTGAGGGCCATGCGGTGGCGGCTCGTCGCGAGGACCCGGACGCCGGTCGTGCCGTGCAGCAGCGCGGCCGCCAACTCCGCGCAGGCGGACAGCAGATGCTCGCAGTTGTCGAGGACCAGGAGCAGCCGACGGTCCCGCAGCTGCTCGACCAGCGTGTCCAGGGGCGGCTGTTCGGAGTGGTCGTGCAGACCGAGCGCGTCGGCCGCGGCCAGTGGGACGAGCGCCGGGTCGTGCAGTCCGGCGAGATGCGCGAAGCGCACGCCGTCCGGGAACGCCCGCTCGACCCGGGCGGCGATCCGCCCGGCCAGCCGCGTCTTGCCGACGCCGCCGGGTCCGGTCAGCGTGACCAGTCGTGCGGTGGCCAGCAGCCGCCGCCCCTCGGCCAGTTCGTCCCGCCGGTCGACGAAGCTGGTCGTCTCGACCGGTGGCTGATGAACCCTTCGCGGCGCTGATCCGCCCATGATCAGCCAGTCCTCTGGGTGTGAGACGGGAGCCGGAGTGGGTGGCTCCTCTTGCGCCGGTCCCCAGCTTTCCGGCTGCGCCTCGGCTTCGCACGCGCGCGTCACACCCGTGGGTGCACTTTGGGCGGGTCCGCGACGCGTCGGGTGCGGGCGCGTACACTGCCGGGCCGCATATATGCATTGCGCCCGGCGTGTGCGCCCTGCGCCGCCTGGCGTGTGCGCCCTGTGCCGCCCGACGTGCGCGCCCTGTGCCGCCCGACGTGCGCGGGCGCTCCGCCGGTGTCGCCAGGTACCTGCCGACCGGTAGGTGCCGGTCGCGCCCACGCGGCGGAGCCGCACATGTCACAGCCCCGCGCCCCTGAAGGCGCGCGGGTCGGCATCACGCATACCGGCCGGCGCGCGGGGAACGGGCGCCGACCGTCCGTCTCGTTTCGGCCGGTTCGAGCCGTCGGGTTTCGGCCTGGTCTTGACCCGGACATGCCATAGCCCCACGATGAGCGCCACACCCGCACACGGGGTCCTGTCGGCGCATTCGGCGGACAGCCCCGGCACGTCGCACCGATCCACCCCCCGCTCCACTCCCCACACTTCCGGTGATCCCGGAATTTCTGGAGAAACTAGGAGAATCAATGCGACTTAGCATCAAAGGCGGCGGCACACCCGCCGCACCCCCCTCACCCGGCAGACGCGGCCGACGCACCGCCGCCCTCGCCACGCTGCTCGCCCTGGCTCTCGCGGCCCCCATCGCCGCCACGACCAGCGCGACCGGTGCCTCCGGGGCGGCTCCCGCCTCCGACACGGACGAGATCCGTCAGTACGAGGTCCATGTCCACGGCAGCACCTCGGCCACCCGTACGGCGATCTCCCAGGCGGGCGTGTCGATCGACGAGGCCGACGAGGAGACCGTCGTCGTCTCGGGACGCGCGGCCCAGGCGAAGAAGCTGCGGCAGCTCGGCTACGAGGTCACGGCCCTCGGCTCGGCCCCCGACCGGTCGAGCACCGCGGACGTGGGCATCCTGGACTTCCCCTCCGCCGACTCCCGGTATCACAACTACGCCGAGATGAACACGGAGATCAACCAGCGCCTGGCCGCCTACCCGAGCATCATGAGCAAGCGCGTGATCGGGAAGTCGTACCAGGGCCGGGACATCGTCGCCATCAAGATCAGCGACAACGTCGCGACGGACGAGTCCGAGCCCGAGGTCCTGTTCACCCACCACCAGCACGCGCGTGAGCACCTCACCGTGGAGATGGCCCTCTATCTGCTGCGTGAGCTGGGCGCCGGGTACGGCTCCGACTCCCGCGTCACGAACATGGTGAACAACCGCGAGATCTGGATCGTCCCGGACCTCAACCCGGACGGCGGCGAGTACGACATCGCGTCCGGCGCCTACCGCTCGTGGCGCAAGAACCGCCAGCCCAACACCGGCAGTTCGTACGTCGGCACGGACATGAACCGCAACTGGAACTACCGCTGGGGCTGCTGCGGCGGCTCGTCGGGCTCGACGTCCTCCGAGACCTACCGGGGTACGGCGCCCGAGTCCGCGCCCGAGGTCAAGGTCGTCGCCGACTTCGTACGCAGCCGGGTCGTGGGCGGCACGCAGCAGATCAAGGCCGGCGTGGACTTCCACACGTACAGCGAGCTGGTGCTCTGGCCCTTCGGCTACACCACCGCGGACACCACGACCGGGATGACGGTCGACGACCGCAACGCCTTCGCCACGGTCGGCCAGAAGATGGCCGCCAGCAACGGCTACACGCCCGAGCAGTCCAGCGACCTCTACATCACCGACGGGTCGATCGACGACTACCTGTGGGGCAGTCAGAAGATCTTCGCCTACACGTTCGAGATGTATCCGGGGTCCAGCGGCGGGGGCGGCTTCTACCCGCCCGACGAGGTGATCGAGCGGGAGACCGCGCGGAACCGGGACGCGGTCCTGCAGCTGTTGGAGAACTCCGACTGCATGTACCGGTCCATCGGGAAGGAAGCGCAGTACTGCAGTTGAGTCACCTCGTATGAGGTGCGTGGGGAACTGCGGGGCCGTTGTGGCCCGTCACGCAGTTCCCCACGCCCTCTACGGGGCGGTCTCCTCGGCCTCTTCCGCTTCGGCTGCCGCTTCGTCTGCCTCTTCGGCGTCCTCGAAGTACGTGTCCAGGACCTCGTCCAGCTGGGTCTCCCACTCCTTGAAGCGGGACCTGGCCGTCGCCTCGATCTCGATCGGGTACCAGCGGCGGTCGGGGGTGTGCACCGTGATGGTGAACCGCTTCCCGAACCGCGGTGACTCGGTCTCGACCGCGCCGATCTCCTCCCATCGGAACTCGGCCTCCTGGTCGTCCAGGCGCAGCCGTACGCCACTGTGGTCGGCGACGATCTTCGCGCGGCGGTCGGAGGCCTCGAAGACGGGGCCGCCCTCGGGAGCCTCCTCGGGCTCCTCCGGGTCCTCGCTGGAAGGCTCCTCGCCGGAGGGCTCGTTGTTGGAAGGCTCGTCGTCGGAGGGTTCCTCCTCTGCGGCTTCCTTCTTGAGGTCCGTCTGCTTGGCAGGCGTCCGCTTCTCGGGGGCCGTCTCCTCCTTCGAGGCCGTCTCCTCCGAGGCGGCCTCGCCCGCAGGCGAAGCCTCCTCGACGGCCTCCGTCGGCTCGGCGTCCTTCGGCTCGGCGGGGCGCGGGCCCGTGATGCCGGGCACGAACGCCGGGTCGACCGCGGCGCCTTGCAGGGGCTGGATGTTGGGTCCTATGCGCTGCTCCACAGCGGGCAGTATGGTCGACGATCCTGTGCCAGGAACAGCCGGGCTCCGCTTCGTCCCGCTATATGAAGACGCTCAGCAGCGCCGCCATCGCGAAGCCCGCAACCGACAGCACCGTTTCCAGGACCGTCCAGGACTTGAGGGTGTCGCGTTCGGAGATGCCGAAGTACTTGGCGACGATCCAGAAGCCTCCGTCGTTGACGTGCGAGGCGAAGATCGAACCGGCCGAGATCGCCATGATGATCAGCGCCAGATGGGCCTGGGAGAGGTCCTGTCCCTCGACGAGCGGCACGACGATGCCGGCGGTGGTGACGATGGCGACCGTCGCCGAACCCTGGGCGACCCGCAGCACGACGGAGATCAGCCAGGCCAGCACGATGACGGGCAGGCCCACGTCGTTGAACGTGTCGGCCAGCGCGTCCGCGATGCCCGAGCCCTTCAGTACGGCGCCGAAGACGCCGCCCGCGCCGACCACCAGCAGGATGTTGCCGACCGGCTTCAGGGACGCCGTCGACACCGTCTCCAGCGACTTGCGGGACCAGCCGCGCCGGATGCCCAGCAGGTAGTACGCCATGAGCAGCGCGATCGTCAGCGCCACGAAGGGGTGCCCGAAGAACTCGATGACCGAGCGGAACGTCGACGGGTCCAGGGCGATGGAGGAGAACGTCGCGGCGAGGATCAGCAGCAGCGGCGTACCGATGATGAGGAAGACGGTGGAGAGGGAGGGCGGCTGCTCGGCGGGGTCCCCGCCCGGGCCTTCTGCGACGGCGACCGAACCGGAGCCCGTGCCTGCGCCTGTGCTCTTGACCGTGGTTGTGCCCGCGCCTGTGCCTGTGCCGTCGGTGGCTCCGCCGACCGCTGCCCGGCGCGCCGCGCGCTCCGCGGCGACCGCCGCCTTCGCCTCGTCCGCGGCCTCGACCATGTCCTGCGGTACGGGGACGAAGAGGCGCTTGCCGATCCAGGCGGCGTACGCCCACGCGGCGAGCACGGCGGGGATGCCGACGACGACGCCCATCAGGATGACCCAGCCCAGGTCCACCTTGAACAGACCGGCTGCGGCGACCGGGCCGGGGTGCGGCGGCAGGAACGCGTGGGTCATCGACAGGCCCGCGAGGAGCGGCATGCAGTAGAGCAGGATCGACTTGCCGGAGCGCTTGGCGGCCGCGTACACGATCGGCGCCAGGACGAAGATGCCTACGTCGAAGAAGACCGGGATGCCGAAGATGAGGCCGGTCAGGCCCATCGCGAGCGGGGCGCGCTTCTCGCCGAACAGGTTGAGCAGGCGGGCCGAGAGCGCCTCGGCGCCGCCGGACACCTCCAGGATCGCACCGAGCATCGTGCCGAGGCCGATGATGATCGCGACGTGGCCGAGGATGCCGCCCATGCCCGACTCGATCATCGAGACGGAGGCCGACCGCTGGACCGTGCCGAAGAGTTCGGTGACGGAGAGGCCGGCCGAGAGGCCGACGGCTATGGATACCGCGAGCAGCGCGACGAACGGCTGCAGTCTGACCTTGATGATCAGGACGAGGAGCAGGACTATGCCGAGGGCCGCGACCGTCAGCAGGCCTGCGGTGCCGTCGATGAGGAGGAGCAGGCCGCCTGTGTGGGGTGGCGCTTCCGGGGTGGGTGTGGCTGCGAGGAGCGATGACATGGGGAGGTCCTCTGCTTAAGGGCATGGTGTTTTTGGGCAGGGGGGATCGCTGTTCGGCGTGCGGGAGTTTTTGGGAGTGCGGGGTTTGTGGGGGTGCGGGGTTTGTGGGGCGGTGGTACTTGTCGCTGGCGGGTGCGGGTTGTCTGTGGCTGGTCGCGCCGTTCCCCGCGCCCCTGAAGGGCGCGGGGTGACGCTCAGTTGTCCAGTACCGCCAGCGCGTCGATCTCGATCAGCAGGCCCGCCGGGAGGCCCACGTACACCGTCGTGCGGGCCGCGGGGGGTGCGGTGAGGCCCTGCTCCTCGAAGTACGCGTTGTAGATCGCGTTCATCTCCGCGAAGTGGTCCACGTCCGTGAGGTAGACGCGGATCATCATCGCGTCGTCCCACGAGGAGCCGCCCTCTTCGAGGATGGCCTTGACGTTGGCGAGGGTCTGGAGGGTCTGCTCGCGCAGCGTCGGGCCGGCCGGCGTCGGCGGCTGTCCCTCCACCGCGGGCAGGAAGCCGACCTGGCCCGCGACCTGGAGAATGTTCCCCTTCCTGACGCCGTGCGAGAACTTGGCGGGCGGGGTGGTGTGGGTCTTGGGGGTGAGGGCGATCTTGTCGGTCATGAGCTGGTTTCCTTCGTCGGGGTCTTGCCTGAGTACTCGCCGCTGATGGCCGCCGCGGTACGGCGCACCAGTGGGAGCAGTGTGAGGAGTTCGTCGGCGGTGACGACTACGTTCGGGGCGGAGACGGACATGGCTGCGACGACTCGGCCGTCGGTGCCTCGGATGGGGGCCGCTACACAGTTGATGGACTCTTCGTGGCCGCCCAGGTCCGTGGCCCAGCCCTGGTCTCGTACCTTCTCCAACTCCCTCAGGAACGCCGGGGCGTTGGGGGTCGAGCGGGATGTGTACATCGGGTAGTCGAGTTTGTCGGCGAACGTGTGGCGCTCGGGTTCCGGGAGGTCGGCGAGGAGCAGCTTCGCCACCGCGGCGACCGTGATGGCGACCGGTTTGCCGATGCGGGAGTACATGCGGACCGGGTAGCGGCTCTCGACCTTGTCGATGTAGAGGACCTCGCCCTCCTCGTGCACGGCGAGGTGGACGGTGTGCCCGCACTGCTCGTTGAGGCGTACGAGGTGGGGGTGGGCGATCTCTCGTACGTCGAGGTTCTCCACGGCCTCCTGGGCCAGGGCGAACAGGCGGGCGCCAAGGCGGTAGCGCTGGTCGGACTGGCGGTAGACGAGGCCGTGTTCGTGGAGCGTGCGCAGGAGACGCAGGGCGGTTGACTTGTGGACGCCCAGGCGGTCGGCGACCTGGCCCAGGTCGGCGGGGCCCTCGGCTAGGAGCGGCAGGATGGACAGCGCTCTGTCGACGGTCTGGCTCATGGGGTGGGTACCTCCTCCTGGGCCCGGTCTGCGGTGTGCGTCCAGCCGGGGCCGAGTCGAAGTGTCCCCCACGCGTCGTCGTCCAGGGCGGCGAGGCGGTCGGCGTGGTCCCGGGAGGGGGGTGCGCCGAGGTCTCCGGGGTCGGTGAGCGCGGCGGCGGCCATGAGGTGGCCGTGGCGGAGGCGGGCCCGTGGGGGGAGTCCGCGGAGGGTCGCCGACAGGAAGCCGGCTGCGAAGGCGTCGCCCGCGCCTACTGGGGCGACCACGTCCACGTGGAGGGCGGGGACGAACGTGATGGTGTCGTGTTCGGCGTTCGACTGCCGCGCCGCGGTGGGTTCGCCCGCGCGTAGGGGGTGGGTCGGGTGCGCGCCGGGGGGTATCCGTCCTCGGTCTGGCGTGGAATCGGTTGCCTGAAAAGGGCTACGAGTCGACACGCCATCCGCTGCGGGCGGACACCCCCCGACACGCCCCCTCGCTTCCGTACGCGGGTGCGGGTGCGTGGGAGGTGCTGCCTCGAAGGCCGTGGCGCCTTGGCTGCCGGCCTTGACCACCAGTACGCGGGGTTCTGGAAGTGCGGCGCGGATCGCGGTGGGGCCGCCCGTGATGCCCCAGGCCTCCTCCGCCTCGTCCTCGCCGACGAATACGAGATCTGCTCCGCGGGCGAGTGCGAGGAGGGTGGCCCCTGCTTGGGGTTGGGTCGGCCAGAGACCTGCTCGGTAGTTGACGTCGAACGAGATCAGGGGGCGGTCGGGGGCGGGTGCCGTGAGGGTGGTCAGGAGGGAGCGGCAGTCGGGGGAGAGTGCCGCCGTGATGCCGGAGAGGTGGAGGATTCGGCCCGAGTGGACGGCCGCCATGTCCAGGGTTGCCCTGGACATGGCGGAGGCCGCGGAGCCCGTGCGGTAGTACGCCACCTCGTGGGCGTCGGTGGAGCGGTCGCTCGCCGTGCGGAAGTAGATGCCTGTGGGGCGGGTGGAGTCGCGTTGTACGGCGGAGGTGTCGACGCCGTATGCACCGATCGCCTCGGTCAGGTGGTCGCCGAAGCCGTCGGCGCCCACCCGGCTGACCCACTTCGCGGTGTGGCCGGCGGCGGCCAGTACGCAGGCCACGTTGGACTCCGCGCCGCCGATCGCCCGGTCGAAGGACGGCACGTCGGCGAGGCGGCCCGGGCGGGAGGGGAGGAACGTGACCATGGACTCGCCGAGGGTGACGACGTCCACGGCGGGCGCGGGGTGCGCGGCGACCGTGGGGGCGGGTCCGGTGGGGGTCACGATGGCTTGGGCTCCTTGGCCTCTGCGGGTCTCTGCGGCTCCGTTGACCCGGCGTTGGCCGAGATGTTAGACAGCAGTAAGCGCGATACGCAATGACTGTTGCAAGGAATGCAACGGCGAACATTTGGGAGGCTTCATGGCCGCCGATTCCGTCTCCGGCACCGGTGCGGAGCGTCTTGCCGCGCTCACGGACGAACGTGTCGACCACCGGTTCAAGGGGCTCCCGCCCGATGCCGACGGGCTCACGGTTGGTGAGCTGGCCGCTCAGCGCCGCAATCTGTTCAGTGGTGGGTTCACCACTCCGGTGCTCGCCCTGTCCGCCGAGCGGCTTGAGCACAACCTGCGGCTCATGGAGACGTACTCGGTCCGGCATGGGCTCGCCTTCGCCCCGCACGGCAAGACCTCCATGGCTCCCCAGCTTTTTCAGCGGCAGATCGAGCGTGGGGCTTGGGGGATCACGCTGGCCGTGCCTCATCAGGTGCGGGTTGCGCGGGCGTTCGGGGTCCAGCGGGTCTTTCTGGCGAATGAAGTGGTGGATGCCGCTGCTCTGAAGTGGGTTTCCTCGCAGCTCGACACCGATCCCGAGTTCCGTTTCGTCTGTTACGTCGACTCCGTGCGCGGGGTGGAGTTGATGGACTCCGCGTTGCGGGGTGCCGTTCGGCCCGTGGATGTCGTCGTCGAGCTGGCGGCCGGTGAGGGCGCCCGGACCGGTGTGCGGACCGAGGCGGAGTGTGCCGCCGTCGCGGATGCCGTCGGTGGTGTGGACACCCTGCGGCTGGTGGGTGTCGCGGGGTACGAGGGGGAGGTGCCGGACGCCGATTCGGAGCGGGTGCGTGGCTGGCTGCAGCGGCTTGTGGCTCTGGCCGTCGGCTTCGACAAGGACGGTCGTTTCGGGGGGCTGGATCAGATCGTGGTGAGTGCGGGCGGCAGCGCCTGGTTCGATGCCGTGGCCGATGTTTTCGCGGAGATCCCTGAACTGTCGGTGCCTGTCTTGAAGTTGCTGCGGTCCGGCGCCTACGTCTCACACGATGACGGGCACTACCGGAAGATCACCCCGTTCAACCGGGTTCCCGAGGAGGGGGCCCTCCAGCCCGCGTTCCGGCTCTGGGCCCAGGTCGTCTCCCGCCCCTCGGCCGAGCAGGCCTTCGTCAACGCGGGCAAGCGGGATGCCGCGTACGACCTCGATCTGCCCGAGGTGCAGGTCGTGCGCTCGGATGCGGGTGAGCGGTCGGCCGAAGGTGTCGCGGTCACTGCTCTGTCCGATCAGCACGCCTGGATTCGCACTGCCGAAGGGGCCGAACTCCAGGTCGGTGACTGGGTGGGCATGGGGCTCTCGCATCCCTGCACCTCCTTCGACAAGTGGGAGCTGATTCCCGTGGTGGAGCAGGACGGCACGGTCGTCGACTACATCCGCACCTACTTCTAGGAGCCCGCCATGATGGACCTCGTAGTGCGTGACGTGGAGGTTGTCGACGGGAGCGGAGATCCCTCCTACCGGGCCGACGTGGGGATCGAGGGCGGCAGGATCACGGCCGTCGTCCAGGAGGCCGCTGCCGCTGGGTGCCTGCGGCCCGTGGCCCGCCGTGTTCTGGACGCCGAGGGGCTCGTCCTCTCCCCCGGCTTCATCGACATGCACGCCCACAGCGACCTGGCCCTGCTCCGGGACCCCGACCACAGCGCGAAGGTCGCGCAGGGCGTGACGCTGGAGGTCATCGGGCAGGACGGACTGTCGTACGCGCCCGTCGACGACCGGACCCTCGCCGAGGTGCGCAGGGCGATCACCGGGTGGAACGGCAACGGGGACGACATCGACTTCACCTGGCGGTCGGTGGGCGAGTATCTGGACCGGCTGGATCACGGCTTCGGCGGCGAGGGCATCGCCGTGAACGCGGCCTATCTGATTCCTCAGGGGACGGTACGGATGCTCGCCGTCGGCTGGGACGATCGTGAGGCGACGCCCCAGGAGCTGGACCGGATGCGGCAGTTGGTCGCCGAGGGCCTGAGTGAGGGTGCGGTCGGGATGTCGTCGGGGCTCACCTACACCCCGGGCATGTACGCCAAGGACTCCGAACTCACCGAGCTGTGCCGGGTGGTGGCGGAGTACGGCGGCTACTACTGCCCGCATCATCGGTCGTACGGAGCCGGTGCCCTGGATGCGTACAGAGAGATGGTGGAGCTTACGCGCGAGGCGGGCTGCCCCCTCCATCTGGCCCACGCCACCATGAACTTCGGTGTGAACAAGGGCAGGGGGCCCGAGTTGCTGGCGCTCGTCGACCAGGCGCTCGCCGGTGGGGCCGACATCAGCCTGGACACGTATCCGTACACGCCCGGCTGTACGACTCTCGTGGCCATGCTGCCCAGTTGGGCGAGCGAGGGCGGCCCCGAGGCGATTCTCGCCCGGTTGAAGGACGACGAGGCCGCCGGGCGGATCCGCCATCACATGGAGGTGGTGGGCGCGGACGGATGCCACGGCGTTCCGATCGAGTGGGACACCATCGAGATCTCGGGGGTGGCCGATCCGGCGCTCGCGGAATATGTGGGCAGGACGGTTCAGGAGTCGGCCGACGCTCGTGGCGAGGCCCCCTGGACCACCGCGCGGCGGCTGCTCCTCGACGACGGGCTCGGCTCGACGATCCTCCAGCACGTGGGGCATGAGGAGAACGTGCAGGCGATCATGCGGCACCGCGTTCACACCGGCGGCTCGGACGGCATCCTGCGCGGCGACAAGCCGCACCCGCGCGCGTACGGCACGTTCCCGCAGTATCTCGGCCGGTATGTGAGGGAGTTGGGCGTTCTCGGTCTGGAGGAGTGCGTCTCCCATCTGACGTCACGGCCGGCGGCCCGGCTCCGGCTGCCCGACCGGGGGCTGGTCCGCGAGGGGTACCGGGCCGATCTGGTGCTCTTCGATCCGGCCACCGTGGCGGCGGGGTCGACCTTCGAGGATCCTCGCGTACTTCCGACCGGCATTCCGTACGTCCTGATCGACGGGCGGTTCGTCGTGGAGGACGGGCGGCGGACGGATGTGCTCGCGGGGCGGGCGGTCCGCCGGACTGCTCCGTGACCGCCCGCCTCGGGATCACGGCTTGGGCAGGGTGCACCCGCTCGCGCTCAGGTCGAGCTTGTTGTCGATACCGAAGCACGCCGGGATCTGGTAGGTCTCCTGGGCGTAGTTGATGCCCGCGCGGACGGTCACGTTGCCGCTCTCGTCGACCTCACAGGGGTTGTTGTCGGTGCAGCGGCCGCCGTCCTCGTTGCCGGTGTTGTTGACGGCGACGACGTTGCCGGTGGCGTTGTCGACGACGGGCGAGCCCGAGGTGCCGCCGATGGTCTGGCAGGCCGAGGTGTAACGGACCGAGTCCTTCCAGGTCCAGGCGCCTTCCTTGAGGCGGTAGGCGAAGCCGTCGACGTTGCAGGCGTAGGTCCGCTTCCAGTAGCCCGAGACGACCGTGATGGCGGTCCCGGCGACGGGGTGCGTGTCGTTCATCGTCAACGGGCTGATGTTGTACGAGCTCTTGATCTGCGCGTACGTGGTGGTGAGCTGGTACAGCGAGACGTCCGTGTCGGTCATCGTCGCGTACGCGATCTTGCTGGCGCGCAGGGTGGCGACCCGGGTGCCCGCGGCGTTGAGCAGGCCGAAGGTGCGGCTGGAGGCCTGGTCGACGATGACCTCACCGGCCGCGGGGAAGCCGGTCTCCAGACAGTGGCCGTTGGACATGACCATCGCCGGGTCGTTGTCCTCCGAGTCCGGGAAGCGGACGACGGAGCCCGAGCAGTTGCTGAGCGAGACGGTGCCGGCGAAGTTGACGGCCTGGACGGTCGGCGCGGTGATCCTGGACACGGCCGCCGTCGTGGACGTGACGGCGTCTCTGACCACCGACGTGGCGGTGTCCGTGTCCACGACGGCCGCGGGGTCGGGCGCCGCGACCGCGGGTGCCGCGCCCGCCCCGGCTATCACCAGGGCGAAGAGCGCGGCGCCGAGAGGCTTTCTCATGTGGGGGTCCCCTCATTGTGACTGGGGCGGCCGGAGAATCTCCGGCCGCCCACGGGTCTGTCATGCACATTGTGAAGCGAGAGGGGGGTGTGGGCAAGGAGCCGCTTCAGGCGCGGTGTTGGCGGATTCCCTCGCATTCCCGGGCTGCACCTGCCCACCCCCCGGCAAGGTGAACGTGAACGGGGTCGCCCCCCGGGAGCCGTGCGGCGGTCCGGCCGGCTCGGGGGCGGCCCGGCCGGTGCCGAGCAGGTCGACCTGCCGAGTCCTGCGGCCGCGTGGCTCCTCGTCCGGCGGCTGCTCGGGCCGGGCTGCGGTTACTTGGGCCCCTTGGTGCCACCCTGGCCGCGCCCCGGCTTACCGTCGGAGTTGCCCGGGCCCCTCGGGTTCGTGGTGGCGGTGGGTGTGGAGGGGGCCGAAGGTGTGGCGGGGGACTTGGCCGAGGGGTTCTCGGTCTCGTCGCCCGTCGGGGCGAGGCTCGCCGAGCCGCTCGGGTCCCCTGTGCGAGAGGCCCCCCCGCCGTCGGACGACCGTGCGGCGGGGGCTCCGCCCGAGGACTTGGCGTCCGTGGGCGACGCGGGATCCCCGGCCGTCGGGCTCGTGCGGTCCTCGTTGCCTCGCGCTCCGCCGTCCGACGGCCCGAAGGAGAACCCGGCCATCACGGCGGCCAGGGACACCGCGCCCACCGCCCCGGCGGCGACCGCCAAACGCCGTGACGTCAAGGCTCTGGGCTTCCGCCGGGAACGACGGCCGCCGACCCGGTGGCCGTCGCCCGGACGGTCGCCGACCGGGCGGCGATCTTCCGCTCCGGCTGCCACGGGTGGCAGCTCGCGGGTCTCGTCGTACGCGTTCTGCCAGCCGTGGGCAGTCGCCGGGTCGGCGTACTCGTCGTACGCCGGGGTCTCCTCGACCTGCGGGTGGTACACGATCGGCGGGACCACGGGCTCGTCGCCTTCCCGATGCACACCATGGGTGTCCGCCGCGCCGGCCGCGTTGTTCGCGGCGTTCGCGCCGGACACTCCGTTTTCGTTCTCAGGTGGCCTCGACATGGCCGCGCATTGTAGGGACGGGAGAGGCCGACGGGACAGCTACCGGCGATAACCACTCAAACCACCCGTCTCACGTGGTGGAAAACACGCCGCGGGAAGCGTTACCCGGCCGTAAGCTCACGGACATGCAGGTGATCCAGTCGACCAAGCTCGCCAACGTCTGTTACGAGATCCGGGGCCCGGTGCTCGAGGAGGCGATGCGGCTGGAAGCGGCCGGACATCGCATTCTCAAGCTGAACACGGGGAATCCGGCCGCGTTCGGGTTCGAGTGCCCGCCCGAGATCCTGGAGGACATCCTCCGCAACGTCTCGTCGGCACACGGGTACGGCGACGCGAAGGGCCTGCTGGCGGCGCGCCGGGCCGTCGTCATGCACAACCAGACCCTCGGCATCGAGACCGACGTCGAGCACGTCTTCATCGGCAACGGCGTCTCCGAGCTGATCGTGATGGCGATGCAGGGGCTGCTGGACGACGGCGACGAGGTGCTCGTACCGGCGCCCGACTACCCCCTGTGGACCGCCGCCGTGTCACTGTCCGGCGGTACGGCCGTGCACTACCGCTGCGACGAGCAGTCCGACTGGATGCCCGATCTGGCCGACGTGGAGCGGAAGGTCACCGACCGCACCAAGGCCATCGTGATCATCAACCCGAACAACCCGACGGGCGCGGTCTACGACGAGGAGATGCTGCGGGGGCTGACCGACATCGCCCGCCGCCACAACCTGCTGGTCTGCTCGGACGAGATCTACGACAAGATCCTGTACGACGAGGCCACGCACACGCCGACCGCCAAGGTCGCCCCGGACCTGCTGACGCTCACCTTCAACGGCATGTCGAAGGCGTATCGGGTGGCCGGGTACCGGGTCGGGTGGATGTCGATCTCGGGGCCGCGGGCGCACGCCGACTCGTACATCGAGGGGCTGACCATCCTCGCGAACATGCGGCTGTGCGCGAACATGCCGGGTCAGCACGGTGTGGTCGCCGCACTGAGCGGGCGGCAGACGATCAACGACCTCGTACTCCCCGGCGGGCGGCTGCGGGAGCAGCGGGACGTGGCGCACGCGCTGCTGACGCAGATTCCCGGCGTGACGTGCGTGAAGCCGAAGGGCGCGCTCTACCTCTTCCCGCGCCTCGATCCGAAGGTCTTCAAGATCAAGGACGACCGGCAGCTGGTGCTGGACCTGCTGCGCACCGAGAAGATCATGGTGGTGCAGGGGACGGGCTTCAACTGGCCGGAGCCCGATCACTTCCGGGTCGTCACGCTGCCCACGGCACGGGACCTGACGGACGCCGTGACCCGGATCGGCAACTTCCTGGACGGGTACGGCCAGCCCTGACACCCAATCGGTCACGCTCCGTGGTCACCCGGCCCGCTTTTCCGAACCGGCTCAACTTTAGACGAAATCCAAGCTAGGATGGTTTCCTGTCAGAGCACAGGAGGCCATCTCCCATGTACGAACCGATCCGCACCAAGTCGGTCCACACGATGGCCGGCACCGCCGACTTTCCCCATCGGTCGCGCGAAGAGGAGCTGGACATCCAGCTCGCCGGCCACCTCGCGGCACTGCTGGCCGTGACCGACGAGCTGCGCGGGATCGAACCGTCCGCCGAGCTCGACGTCGCCGCCGAGCGGCTGACCGGGCAGGTCGCACGTCTTCGCGGGGGCCGTCCGCCGGTCCGCGCGTCGGTGACCGGTGCCGGTACCACCGTCGAATCCGCCCAGGTCGCGGCGCTCCATGAGCGGGCGCACGCCCTCGCGGGCCGCGCCCTCGTCGTCGCGGCGTCCCGCGCGGACACGGCGGCCGCGATCCTGGCCGCCGAGCGCATGGACGCGCACACGGCGGCCACCGAGGCCCGCCGCACACTCACCACCCACTGAGCCTTCGGCTCCGGCCGAGCCTCAGGGCTCCCCGATCGGCCCCGGTCCGCGTGCACCCGCAGCGACGCGCGGACCGGGCGCCCCTGTACGACGAGGACGGCCGCACCTGAACGGGTGCGGCCGTCCTTGTGCGTTCCCGCACCCTCTCCAGGCGCTCTCCGGGCGGAGCCCCGGGTTCCGTTGCGTACTGGGATGGGTCGGCCACTCCGTGTTCACCCGGAGCGCCGGGGAATGTTGGGTTCCGGGAGCAGGCTCCGAGTGTGAGACGAATAGTCGCCATCGTCCTGGCGGTGTTCCTGATCGGCGGAGTGGCAGCAGCCGTCGTCGCGGGCCGCGAGAAGCAGGACAAGAGCACGGCAACGAAGACCGTGCTGGGAGTGATCGGTTCGGAGAAGGCTGAGTTCTTCGCCGATCCGAATGTGGTGAAGGCCCTCGCTGCCAAGGGCTACACCCTGGAGACGGAGACCTCCGGGTCCTGGGCCATGGAGGGACTCGACCTCAAGGGGTACGACTTCGCCTTCCCGTCCAGCCAGGCCCCCGCCGACGAACTGGCCGCGAAGTACGACGTACGGCAGCCCCTGCCGCGTCCCTTCTACTCGCCCCTCGTGGTCGTGGCGCACCGGAGCGCCGCCGCGGTGCTGGCCGACAACGGGCTCGCGACCCTGCCGGCCAGGGGCAACGGCACGTTCAGGATGTCCGCCTATCTCAAGGCCGCCGGTGCCGACCGGACCTGGCAACAGCTCAAGGGGGCCCAGCGGCACGGGGAGTTGAGCGGCACGCTCTTCATCTCCACCACGGATCCGACCAGTTCGAACTCCGGCGCGCTCTACCTCGCCGCCGCCTCGTACGTCGCCGACGGCGGCCGGGTCGCCGACGGCACCGCGGCGGTGAACCGCACGGCACCGCTGATGCGCAAACTGATCAGCGTCCAGGGCGCCCAACAGACCAGTTCGGACGCGGCGTTCAGGGACTTCATCAGCGGCGTCGGCAACCCGCTCGTCCTCGTGTACGAGTCGCAGGTCGCCTCGCTGCTCGCGCAGGGCCAGGACGTCGGCGACCTGACCGTCCTCTACCCCGACACCACCGCGAACAGCGACCACACCGTCGTCCCCCTCACGGACGAGGGCCGGGCCCTCGGTGAACTCCTCAGCACGGACAAGGAGTTGCGGAAGCTCGCGGTACGGCACGGGTTCCGGCCGCAGGGCACGAGCGCCGAGTTCACGGCGGCCACCGCCGCCCACACCACGTATCTCAACCAGAAGCTGACCGGTGTCCGGCAGTCGCCCGTGCCCGCCTCCAAGGTGCTGCACGAGATGGCGCGCCGGGCGCGGGGCTAGGGGGGAACAGCAAGTGAGCAACCAAGCGAGCAACACCGAAGACACCTTTGTCCTGACACCTCCGCAGGCCGTCGCGGCCGTACCGAAGGAGAAGGCCGGCGGACTCGTACCGGTCGACGAGTCGGTCCGTACCGACATGGCGCGCAAGGCCGCCGAGTACGTCGACGGGCTCGCCGCGCTCGACGCCCGCTCCCCCGAGTTCGCGGGGAAGATCGGGGAAATCGTCGGTCTCGGCTCCGGTGAGATGCGCGGCGCCGCCGCCCAGTCGAACCGCATGCTGGAGCGCACGATCCGCAGCCTGCCCTCGAACGGCGAGGACGCCCAGTCCCGCGTCTCGTCCTCACTCGTCGAACTACGGCGTACGGTCGAGGACCTGGACCCGCGTGACATGCCCGGCGGCAAGGCCCGCAAGCTGCTGTCCCGGCTCCCCGGCGGCAACAAGCTCCGCGACCACGTCGCCAAGTACGCCTCCGCACAGGGCACGTTGAACAAGATCGTCGGCTCGCTCCGCGGCGGCCAGGACGAACTGCGCCGCGACAACGCCGCACTGCAGACCGAGCGCGTCCGCCTCTGGGACTCGATGGGCAAGCTCCAGGAGTACGTCGTCCTGACGGAGGCCCTGGACGCGGCGGTCGAGAGCCACATCGCCGGCGTGGAGGCTCAGGATCCCGCCCAGGCGGACACCCTGCGCGCCGACGTGCTCTTCCCCGTCCGGCAGAAGCACCAGGACCTGCTCACCCAGCTCGCGGTGTGCGCCCAGGGCTATCTGGCGATGGACGTCGTCCGGCGCAACAACGACGAGCTGATCAAGGGCGTCGACCGCGCGGCCACCACGACCGTGTCCGCGCTGCGCATCTCCGTGATGCTCGCCTCCGCCCTCGACAACCAGCGCAAGGTCGTCGAGCAGGTCAACGCCCTGCGCGGCACGACCGAGGACCTCATCCGCGGCAACGCGGAGATGCTCGCCACCCAGTCCGGCGAGATCCAGCGCATCGCCGCCGACCCGGCCGTCGGCGCGGAGACCCTCCGCGCGGCCTTCCAGCAGATCTACCAGACCCTCGACACGATCGACACGTACAAGGCCCAGGCCACGGAGTCCATGGCGGCGACGGTGGAGTCCCTGACGTCGGAACTCCAGCACGCGAGCGCGTACTTGGACCGCAGCCGCTCGCGGGCGGCGCTGGACGGGGGTCTCGCGTGACGAGATACGCCACGCGGTCTGTGCCCGCCCGCCGGGCCACCGCCGCCATCGCACTGGTATTGGTGACGGCAGGATGCACATCGGCAACGGAAGAGCCAAGCCCTTCCAACAAGCCGGAACCCGGCACCCTCCGCATCCTCGCCTCCAGCGAACTCGCGGACATGAAGAGCGTGCTGGACCAGCTCCAGCAGGACACCGGCATCAAGGTCCGCCCCACCTACATGGGCACCCTCGACGCGGTGAACCTCCTGGGCAAGGACAAGGCCAAGGGCACGTACGACGCGGTCTGGCTCTCCTCCAACGACTACCTGCGCCTCAACCCCACCGCCGCGAAGCAGATCGTGTCGGAGACGCCTGTCATGTCCAGCCCGGTGGCCATCGGCGTGAAGAACGCCACCGTACGAGAGCTGGGCTGGAAGCCGGAGAACGTCACCTGGGCGGACATCGAGGAGGCGGTGTCGGACGGGAACCTGACGTACGGAATGACCGACCCGTCCCGCTCCAACTCCGGCTTCTCCACCCTCGTCTCGGTGGCCTCGGGCCTCTCGGATGCCCAGTCCGCGCTGACGGACGCGGACGTGAGGCAGGCGACGCCCAGGCTGGCGGAGTTCTTCAAGGGGCAGAAGCTGACGTCCGGTTCGTCGGGCTGGCTGGCGGAGGCGTACGACCGGCGCGGTGACGTCGACGCGCTGCTCAACTACGAGTCGGTGCTGAAGGCGCGCAAGGACCTCACGGTGATCCGGCCGCGCGACGGCGTGGTCACCGCCGACTATCCGCTCTCCTCGCTCGCGTCCACGGGTCAGAAGGTCCGTGACGACGTCCGCCGCCTCACCGAGGCACTGCGCGCGCCGGCGACCCAGCGGCTGATCACCGACCGCACACTGCGCCGTCCGGTGGTCGCCTCCGTCCCACCCGCGACGGGCCTGGACACCACCCGCCGACGCGAACTCCCCTTCCCGGGCAGCCGTTCGGTGGCCGACGGACTCCTGGACTCGTACGAGAACAAACTGCGCAGGCCTTCCCGGACCGTGTACGTCCTGGACACCTCGGGCTCGATGCGGGAGGACGGGCGGCTCGACCGCCTGAAGAAGGCGCTCACCGATCTGACGAGCGACTTCCGCGACCGGGAAGAGGTGACCCTGATGCCGTTCGGGTCGGCGGTCAAGAGCGTGCGCACGCATGTGGTGCGGCCCGAGGACCCGAAGTCGGGGCTCGACGGGATCCGCCGTGACACCGAGGCGCTCAGCGCCGACGGGGACACCGCGATCTACACCTCGCTGGAGAAGGCGTACGAGCATCTGGGCGCCGACGACGACACGTTCACGTCGATCGTGCTGATGACGGACGGCGAGAACACGGCGGGGGCGGGCCCGGCGCAGTTCGACGGCTTCTACGGCGGACTGCCGGAAGCCGAACGGGAGATCCCGGTCTTCCCGATCCTCTTCGGCGACTCCGACCGGGGCGAGCTGGAACACATCGCCGAGCTGACCGGCGGCCGGCTCTTCGACGCCCAGAAGGGTTCGCTCGACGGTGCCTTCGAGGAGATCCGTGGCTACCAATAGGACGAGCAGGCTCCTCGGCTTCCTGGAGTCCCGCAAGAACCTCACCGGCAGTGCGTGCGGGATCGTCGGTCTGGTGCTGACGTTCGCGGGGGTGGCGGGGCCGTACTGGCCGGTGGTGGTCGTGGGCCTGTACGGCGCGGGGGCGCTGGTCGCGCCCCCGGAACGGCCCCCGGTACCGGACTTCCCGGATCCGTCCGCGCAACTGGACGAGCTCCGGGGCGACTTCGGCAAGCTGCGTGCGTACCTGGCCGACATCGAGCTGCCGCCCGCCGCGGCCGGCCGCCTCACCGAGCTGACGGACCTCCTGTCCGCGCTGCTGGACCCCGGCTGGGTCGCCGAGGTCCTCGCCCGGGATCCGGAGGGGGTGCATGCGCTGTCGCGGGCTGTGCGGCAGGACGTGCCGGAGGCGGTCGACGCCTTCGTCCGAACGAGGTGGTGGACGCGTCTGACGCCGGGCGCGGAACCGCCCGAGCGGCATCTGGAGCGGCAGCTCGCCATCCTCCACAACGAGGCGCAGACCCTGGCCACCAGCCTCCACGAGGTGGAGGCCCGCCGCCAGGAGTCCCACACCCGCTATCTGGAGGACCGCTCATAGGGGCCTTTTCTCGCCCCCGCCGCCCCTACCCATTCCCGTCCCTTTTCGGGGGCCAGCCCCCGAACCCCCGCTCCTCAAACGCCGGAGAGGCTGAAGATTTCGCGGCCCGGGCCGACACCTTCAGCCCGTCCGGCGATTGAGGACGAGGCCGTTCGGGCCGGTCCCCCACCCACCCATCTCTCAGCCCGTCCGGCGTTTGAGGACGAGGCCGTTCGGGCCGGTCCCCCACCCACCCGTCTCTTAGCCCGTCCGGCGTTTGAGGACGAGCGCGGCAGCGCGATACGGGGGTCTAGGGGCGGAGCCCCCAGGGACGGGACGGGTAGGGGCGGCGGGGGCGAGGGAAGCACCGCGGCCGGCCCCGATGACGTCGCAGGTCAGGGCAACTCGGGGTCGGCCGCGGAGTTCGGGCGGTGGGCGTCAGCCCAAGCAGGCGTCAGCCCAAGCAGGCGTCAGCCCAAGCAGGCGTCAGCCCAAGCAGGCATCAGCCCGACCAGGTGTCAGCCCAGGCGCTTCACCAGGGCCCGGTACTCGTCCCACAGCTCCGTCGGCGTGTGGTCGCCGAAGGTGTTGAGGTGCTCGGGAACCAGGGAGGCCTCCTCGCGCCAGACCTCCTTGTCGACCGTCAGGAGGAAGTCCAGGTCGGAGTCGGAGAGTTCGAGACCGTCCGTGTCGAGGGCCTCCTTCGTCGGCAGGATGCCGATCGGGGTCTCGACGCCCTCCGCCTTGCCGTCGAGGCGGTCCACGATCCACTTCAGGACACGGCTGTTCTCACCGAAGCCGGGCCAGACGAACTTGCCCTCGTCGTTCTTGCGGAACCAGTTGACGTAGTAGATCTTCGGGAGCTTGGAGGCGTCCTTGTCCTTGGCGACGTCCACCCAGTGGCCCATGTAGTCGCCCATGTTGTAGCCGCAGAAGGGGAGCATCGCGAACGGGTCGCGGCGCAGTTCGCCGACCTTGCCCTCGGCCGCCGCCGTCTTCTCCGACGCCACGTTCGCGCCGAGGAACACACCGTGGTTCCAGTCGAAGGACTCCGTCACCAGCGGGACCGCCGTGGCACGACGGCCGCCGAAGAGGATCGCCGAGATCGGCACGCCCTTCGGGTCCTCCCACTCCGGCGCGATGATCGGGCACTGCGCGGCCGGCACGGTGAAGCGGGCGTTGGGGTGGGCCGCCGGGGTCCCCGACTCCGGGGTCCAGTCGTTGCCCTTCCAGTCCGTCAGGTGGGCCGGAGTCTCCTCCGTCATGCCCTCCCACCAGATGTCGTTGTCGTCGGTCAGCGCGACGTTCGTGAAGACGGAGTTGCCCCACAGCGTCTTCATCGCGTTGGCGTTGGTGTGCTCACCGGTGCCGGGGGCGACGCCGAAGAAGCCCGCCTCGGGGTTGATGGCGTAGAGGCGTCCGTCCTCGCCGAAGCGCATCCAGGCGATGTCGTCGCCGATCGTCTCGACGGTCCAGCCGCCGACCGTCGGCTCCAGCATCGCGAGGTTGGTCTTGCCGCAGGCCGACGGGAAGGCCGCCGCCACGTACTTCGACTCTCCCTGCGGAGGCGTCAGTTTGAGGATCAGCATGTGCTCGGCGAGCCAGCCCTCGTCACGCGCCATCACGGAGGCGATGCGCAGGGCGTAGCACTTCTTGCCGAGCAGTGCGTTGCCGCCGTAGCCGGAGCCGTACGACCAGATCTCGCGGGTCTCCGGGAAGTGGGAGATGTACTTCGTGGAGTTGCACGGCCACGGCACGTCCGCCTCGCCCGCCTCCAGCGGCGCCCCGAGCGTGTGCACAGCACGCACGAAGAAGCCGTCGGAGCCCAGCTCGTCCAGCACCGGCTGCCCCATGCGGGTCATGGTGCGCATGGACACGGCGACGTACGCCGAGTCGGTGATCTCGACGCCGATCGCGGAGAGGTCGGAGCCGAGCGGGCCCATGCAGAACGGGACGACGTACATCGTCCGGCCCTTCATCGAGCCGCGGAAGACACCGCCCTGCCCGTCCGGACCCGGACCCGTGCCCTGGAAGATCTCCCGCATCTCCGCGGGGGCCTTCCAGTGGTTCGTCGGGCCCGCGTCCTGCTCCTTCTCGGAGCAGATGAACGTCCGGTCCTCGACCCGCGCGACATCGGTCGGGTCCGAGGCGGCGTAGTAGGAGTTGGGGCGCTTGATCGGGTCGAGCTTCTTGAAGGTGCCCTTGCGGACGAGTTCCTCACTCAGTCGCTCGTATTCGGCCTCTGAGCCGTCACACCAGACCACGCTGTCCGGCTGCGTCAGTTCGGTGATCTCGTTGACCCACGAGATCAGTTCCTTGTGATTGGTGGGAACGGTTGAGGGAGCCGCGATGTCGCGCGCCACGATTGCTCCTAGATGAGGGGTTTTGGTTGTTGATGCCCCGTGGGGGCTGCGACCCGGATGCTTCACGTGGTGACGCTTAGGCGCTCATCCGGTGCCGACCGCACTCATTTGATCATCCGACGGGTCCGCGCATATGTCCAGAGGGCCTCACACGTGAGCAGCGTGAGCATCACCACTTATTGCCGACCATTTACCAAGGCCGTTTCACGCCGGCCCGTGGCCCGGCTCATACACCCGTGAGACCATGGCCACTTGGCGTCCTTCATATGGGCAGACTGATAGGTAACTTACGGTTCCGTAGCTACGATGGCCCCCATGACTGCGTCCGACTCCGACGCGCCCGAGGACACGCCGGTCGTCGACCGCGTTGCCGAAGCGCTCTCCCTGCCGCATCCGGTCAAGCCGAAGCTCCGAGGCTGGCTGCACGCCGGGATGTTCCCGGCCGTACTGGTCTCCGGCCTCGTCCTGACCGCTCTCGCCGACTCGACCCGCGCCCGCATCGCCTGCGCGATCTTCGCGCTCACGGCGTGCCTGCTGTTCGGCGTCAGCGCGATCTACCACCGGGGCACCTGGACACCGCGCATGGACGGCGTGCTGCGCAGACTCGACCACGCGAACATCTTCCTGATCATCGCGGGCTCGTACACACCGCTGACGATGCTGCTGCTGCCCGAGGCCAAGGGGCAGTGGCTGCTGTGGGGCATCTGGGGCGCCGCCGTCGCGGGCATCGCCTTCCGCGTGTTCTGGATCGGGGCCCCGCGCTGGCTCTACACCCCGTGCTACATCGCGATGGGCTGGGCGGCCGTCTTCTTCCTGCCCGACTTCATGCGGGCGGGCGGGATCGCCGTACTGATCCTCGTGATCGTGGGCGGACTGCTCTACAGCGCGGGCGGTGTGATCTACGCCCTCAAGCGCCCCGACCCGTCACCGCGCTGGTTCGGCTTCCACGAGGTCTTCCACTCCCTCACCCTCGCAGCGTTCGCCACGCACTACATCGGCATCTCGATGGTGGCCTACCAGCACGGATAGCCACCGCCCCGCCTCAACCGAAAGGGCCTCACCGCATCACGCGGTGAGGCCCTTTCGCATGCCCGGCCCGCATGCCCGGCCCGCATGCCCGGCCCGCACGCCCGGCCCGCACGCCCGGCACCGCGCGTCCGGCACTGCGCGTCCGGCACTGCGCGTCCGGCACGGTCCAGCGCGCCCCCCGGAGGCCAGGTGTTGACAGTAACCATCTTTTGAGAGTTACTCTCATTTCATGGCTACTGTCACTCCACCTCCCGAGACGCACCTCGACCCACGCCGCTGGTGGGCCCTCGGCGCCCTGGTCGCGAGCATGCTCGTGCTCGGCTTCGACATGACGATCCTCAACGTGGCGCTGCCGACGATGGCCGGGCAGCTCGGCGCGAGCACCGGTGAGCAGCAGTGGATGGCGGACGCGTACGTCGTCGTCTTCGCGGCGCTGATGCTCCCGGCCGGGCTGCTCGGCGACCGGTTCGGCCGGCGCCGGATGCTGATGGTCGGGCTCGGCGTCTTCCTCGCCGGTTCGCTGGTCGGCGCCCTGGCGGGCGATGTGACCTGGGTCGTCGTCGCCCGTGCGGTGATGGGCGTGGGCGGCGCGCTGGTGATGCCGCTCGCCCTGTCCGTCCTGCCCTCGCTCTTCCCGCCCACCGAGCGCACCAAGGCGGTCGGCGTCATCTCGGCCGCGTCCGCGCTCGGCATGCCGCTCGGCCCGATCATCGGCGGCTGGCTGCTCGACCACTTCTGGTGGGGCTCGGTCTTCCTGATCAACGTCCCGATGGCCGCGATCGGCATCGCCGCCTGCCTCTTCCTGCTGCCGGAGACCCGCGACCCCGCCTCCCCCAAGGTCGACGCCGTCTCCACCGCGCTCACCGCGGCCGGGCTCGGCGCGCTGATCTACGCGATCATCGAGGCGCCCAACCGCGGCTGGGGCGACCCCCTCGTGCTCGCCCTGATCGCCGGGTCCGTCGTCCTGCTGGCCTCGCTGGTGATGCGCGAGCGCCGGTCCGTACGCCCCATGCTCGACATGTCGCTGCTCGCGCACCGCGGCTTCCTGCTCAACGCGGTCGCGGCGACGCTCGTGATGTTCGTCCTGTCCGGCCTGATGTTCGTGCTCCCGCAGTATCTGCAGGCCGTCCTCGGCAACGACGCCCTCGGTACGGGCGTGCGCATGCTGCCGATGATGGGCGGGCTGATGGTCGCGGCGAGGGCGGCCCAGCCGGTCGTCGAGCGGTTCGGGTCGCGTGGCGTGGTGAGCGCCGGTCTGGTGGTGCTGGCCTTCGCCGCGCTCCTCGGCAGTCGTACGACGGTCGACTCCGGGTACGGCTTCACCGCGCTGTGGCTGTCGATCGCGGGCCTCGGCTTCGGCTTCGCCGTCGTCCCCGCGATGGACGGGGCGCTCGCCACGCTCCCCGCCGACCGGGCGGGCAGCGGCTCCGGGCTCCTCATGACGCTGCGCCAGGTCGGCGGGGCGATCGGTATCGCGCTGCTCGGCAGTCTGCTGGCGAGCGCGTTCCGGGACCGGCTCGATGTGACCGGGCTGCCCGAGGGGGCGGCGGACACGGCCCGGGAGTCCGTGGTCGCGGCCCATCTCGTCAGCGACCGCGCGGGCGCCGCCGACCTGGTGACCTCCGCGAACTCGGCGTACGTCCATGGCATGGGCCTCGTCCTGCTGGTGTGCGGGATCGCCTCGCTGGTGGCGGCGCTGGTCGCGGGGGCGTTCCTGCTGAACACCGAGTCGAACACCGGGTCGCGGGACGTCAAGGGGCCCGTGAACGGGAAGCCGGCCCCGGAGGCGACCCCGGACATGGCACCGGTCCCGGCCGATGGCCGACAATGACCCCCATGACGGCCGCACGCAGCTCCATCCCCGCCGACCGCCCCCAGCTGGGACTTCGTGAGCGGAAGAAGATCAAGACACGGACGGCGATCCGTGACGCGACCTACCGGCTGATCGAGGAGCAGGGGTACGACGCCACGACGATCGAGCAGATCGCCGAGCTCGCCGAGGTGTCGCCGTCCACGGTCTTCCGTTACTTCCCGACCAAGGAGGACATCGTCCTCACGGACGAGTACGACCCGCTGCTGGAGGCGGAGCTGCGGGCACGGCCGGCGGACGAGCCGCCGATGGACTCTCTCCGGCACGTACTGGGGAAGGCCGTGGTTCTCGGGATGGCCGAGGACGCCGAGGTCACCCGGCTGCGGACCAGGCTGATGGCCGAGGTGCCCGCCGTGCGCTCGCGGATGATGGAGAGCATGTCGGTCACGAGCCATCTGCTCTGCCAGGTCATCGGCGAGCGCACCGGCCGGGGCCCCGACAGCTTCGAGGTACGCGTCTTCGCGATGTCCCTCATCGGCGGCCTGATGGAGGTGTCCCTCTACTGGGCCCAGCACGACCACGAGGACGACTTCGCCGGTCTCGTCGACCGCGCCCTGGACGTCCTGGAGCACGGGCTCACGCCGCGAGGCGAGTAGCAGGAGAAGGCGGTTGCCCCCGTCCTCTGAAAGGGGCGGGGGCAACCGCGTCTCACGAAATCACCGACTCACGAAGGCGGACTCAGCGCCTCGTCACATCACCCTTCCCGCACGCCACCCCGTCCTTGTTGCGGTCCAGACGCAGCGGGTCGTCCTTGCCGTTGATCTTGAGGCGACCGTAGTCGTTCTCCTTCAGCCAGGCGCAGCGGGCCGCCGTCGTCTTCTTGACCTCGTCGGGGAAGACCGTCGGGACACAGACGTTGGCGGAGCCGTAGTGGCGGTCGCAGCCCGCGACGGTCGGGCTGACCTTGGCCGAGGCGCGCTTCTTGCCCGGCTTCTTGACCTTGCCTTCGAGGGAGTCCGCGAAGGAGTGCTCGTGCGCCGAGGGGGTGTCCCCGGCCGCCGCCATGGCGGACGGGCCCTGGAGGTGGACCCACTTCGCCACCGACGGCACGCCGTTGGCGTCGACCGCGAAGAGCATGTACCAGCCGGGCGGGGCCAGGTTGGGGTTGCTCGTCACGTTCAGGTCGACGTTGTTGCCGTCGACGGAGAGCGGCAGGTCCACGAAGCGCTGGTTCGGGTCGGACGAGTGCGTCACCGCGGCCGGGCGGATCAGCTCCGCCTTGGCGATGGGCCGGTCGACCGTGATGCGCTGCGTGTCACCGTACGTCCACTCGTTGTCGATCACCGAAGTGATCGTCGGGCGGGCGCCCTTGAGGAGGTACGGCGGGGTGTAGATCGACACGTTGTGGTTCCAGGAGCCGTTGCCCGGGTTGTCACCGGTCGCCATCACACGGCCGTCGGGGAGCAGGAACGCGGAGGAGTGGTAGCCGCGTGCCTCGGGGTCGGCGGCCACCGGGTCGAAGGTCTCCGTCGCCGGGTCGAAGATCGACGACTCGTAGACCGGGTTGGCGCGGTTGTGCAGGGCGCCGCCGGTCTCCAGGACCTTCCCGTCGGGCAGCAGCACGGTGGACACGTACATCTTGCCCTGGTTGCCGGTCTGCGGGATCTTGCCGTTGCCCAGGTCGACGGTGCCCTGCGGGAGCGGCGGCCCGGCAACGTACGCGGGGTTGGCGGACTTCAGGTCGATGATGTCCGTGAGCCGGTTCGCGTCGGGGTTCGAGTCGATGTTGCCGCCGCCGATGGTGAGGACCTTCTGGTCCTGGGCCGGGGGCAGCAGCACGCTCGCCGACTGGTCGCGCTCGTCCTTGCTCTGCAGGCCGGGCACCTCGGTGGTGGTGTTGGCGTCGTAGTCGTAGATCGCCGAACCCGTGCCGGGGATGTTGTTGCCGAAGGTGTGGCTGCCCGTGTAGAAGAGGCGGCCGTCCTGCATCAGGACCATCGACGGGTACAGACCCCAGTACGACCAGGTCTGGTTGACCTGCCACAGCGGCAGCCACTTGTTCTCGGCGGCCGACCAGCGCTCGGCCGTCACGGACCCGGTCGAGTCCTCCTTCAGCCCGCCGAAGGAGATCACGTCACCGTTGCCGAGGATCGTCGCCGACGGGTACCAGTGACCGTCGTTCATGTCGTTCGTCTTGCTGTACGTCTCGGTGACCGGGTCGAAGATGTACGAGTCCTTGTAGCCCTGGTAGCCGATCGTGCCGTCGGCGGACGGATAGCCCTTGTTGCCGCTCATCACGAGGACCCGGCCGTCCTGCAACTGCACATGCCCGGCGCAGAACATGTCCTTGGGCGTGGGGATCTGCTTGTACGTGCCGTTCACCGGGTCGTAGACCGCGCTGGTGAACGTGCCCGCGTTGAACATCTCCTCGCTGTTGCCGGAGCCCGCGATCAGCAGCACCTTGCCGTTGTTGAGCACGACGGAGTGCATGGAGCGGACGGGGTTCTGCGTGGGCAGCACGTCCCACCTGCCGTTGGCGCACTCCTCGGCCGTGCCGGTGCACACGGGGTCGGGGATCGGGTCGGCGACCTGGTCCATCGTGTAGTCGTCGGTGGTCACCGCGCCGGTGCCGTAGACGGAGACGCCCCAGCTGATGCGGTCGGTGCCCGCGGGGACCTCGGGCGTACGGACCGTGGCCTCGGCCCAGCTGCCGCTGATCGGCAGGGTCTTGAGGTCGGTCCAGTACTGCCAGCCGGCGGTCGCGTCGTGCCGGAAGAGGGTGAGCGAGGTGTCCGGGGTCGTCGACTTGTACCAGAGCCCGAGGTCGTACTGCTTGCCGACACTGACGACCGGCGCGCACTCGGCGGACTCGGTGATCAGCGCCTTGCGGTCGCCCTCGGTGCGGCGGGTCAGTTCGACCTTCATGGCCTTGGAGCCGGAGTGGGCGTCGGCCACGGTGGAGAAGGTGAAGTCGTTGTCGCCCCAGCCGGACTTCTCCCAGCAGTACGGCATGTCGCCCGTGCCCGCGGTCTCGAAGCCGGGGTTCTTCACGAGGTTGGCGGCGGAGGCGGGCTGCGGTGCGATGAGGAGCAGCCCTGAGGTGAGGGCGCCCACGGCCAGCAGGGCGGTACGGCGGCGAGGGCGGGCGGGTCGTCCGGAGCGGGCAGGTCTTCTGAACTTCGAAGCGGGTCTACTGAACATCAGCTGGTTCTCCTTGCTGTGCGGCTCCCTGCGTGACGGCCGGTCTCGACGGCCGTCGTGTTCCCTGCGCGCCCTCCCTTCCGCGGCAGATAGACGAGGGCCTCCGTGCCCGCGAACCGCAGGACGAAGGTGGTGACCAGGGCGAGTGCGGTGGCGCCGAGGACGGACATCCCGAACTGGCCCACGAACAGCGCGATGAGCGGGATCCGCAGCACCAGGTCGGCGTTGGCCAGCAGCGCGAACCGGCCCACGCGGTCCCACCAGCGCCGGTGCTGCCGGCGGTCCCGGAAGCAGAGGTGCTCGATGAGCAGGAAGTTCCAGGCGACGCCGAACTGGTTGGCGACGATCTCCGCGGGCAGGTAGTGCATCCCGGCGGCCGTCAGGGCCCACAGCGCGGCGAGGTTCGGCAGGAACCCGGTCGCGCCGATCAGCCCGAACACCACCATGCGGGCGACCGGTGAGGCGGTGCGCAGCCCGGCGAGGTGCCGCAGGAAGCGGATGCCCTCCTTGGCGGTCGACTTGGACTCGCCCGCGAACCGGTCCTGGAAGACGAACGGCACCTCGGTGACCTGGCGCGGGCGGGCACGTACGGCCATTTCGAGGAGGATCTTGTAGCCGAGCGGCTTGAGGACGTCGGCGGTGACCGCGCTGCGGCGGATGGCGAAGAAGCCACTCATCGGGTCGCTGATGCCGTGCAGGCGGCGCGGGAACAGCGTCTTCGTCAGCAAGGTCGCGCCGCGTGAGACGGCGATGCGGTAGCCGCCCGCGAGGCCGGCGCGGCTGCCGCCCTTGATGTAGCGGGAGGCGACGACGAGTCCGGCGTGCTCGCGCTCGCCCGCGGCCACCAACTCCGGTACCAGGGACGGCGGATGCTGGAGGTCGCCGTCCATGACGACGATCCAGTCGGAGCTCGCGGCCCGGATGCCCTCGACGACCGCGCCGCCGAGCCCGCCGACCGGGGTCTCGCGGTGCAGCACGGTCACCGGGAACGGGCAGTCCCGCGCCGCGTCCCGGATCACCTCGGGCGTGTCGTCGGTGGAGTCGTCCACGAACACGACCTCGCAGGGCAGCCGCGAGGGCACCGACTCGGTGATCCGGTGCAGCAACTCCCGGATGTTCGCGGACTCGTTGAAGGTCGGCACGACGATGGTGACGGCGCCCGGTTCGGGAACGGTGGAGGCCGCGCGCAGGGCGGGGTCGTGCAACTCCCCCGGGACGGTGGACTCGTACGTCATCGGTCGCCTCCGGTGGTCGCCGAGTCGGCGGTGTCGGCCGTGCCCGTCGTGCTTGCCGTGGAGCCGCCCCTGACCTGCCGGATCTCGATCCGGTCCGGGCCCTTGCCGAAGGTGGCGACGGGGGTCGAATGCTTCATCGCCTGCTTGACGTTGGGCAGGTCGGCCGCGTCGCGCCGCACGGTCGGGGAGGCGACGACGTAGTCGATGTCGCGCCAGCCGCGCGGCATCGTCTTGGTCACCGCGGGGTCGAGGTCGGCCTTGTAGAACCAGATGACGCCGAGTCCGGGCTCGTAGCCGGCGTGCACGAGGTCGAGCCAGAGTGCGTCGTCGACGAGGACGCGGGTGTCCTCCGGGTTGTCGACCTCGGTGGCCAGCCACTTGGAGGCCGCCCGGTAGGGGGCGTTGGCGTCGGCGGTCACGGCGGTGCGGTCGCCGTCGTACCAGCGTGGCACGACGTATGCCGCCGAGGCCGCGACGAGCAGCGCCGCGACCGCGTACCGGGCGCGGGTGACGTACTCCCTCTCGTCGGTGCTCCGCCACCTGCGCAGCACCCCGTGCGCGACGCTCGCGGCGCCTCCGGCGAGGACGAGCGCGAGGAACGGCAGTGCCTGGATGACGTACATCGCGGGCAGGTAGCCGGTCGGGCGCAGGGCCACCAGCGCGAGGATGGCGACGGTGAACGCGGGTCCGGCGAGGGCCCGTGCGGTCACCGACCAGCGCCAGGTGACCAGGAGGAGCAGCGCGCCCGCGAGGCCGCCGAGGGGCAGCACGCGGTCGTAGTAGAGCCAGGACTGCAGGACCCCGTACGAGCCGGAGCCCTGGTCGAGGATGAAGCCCGAACCGGGCCTGGTCAGCTGGTATTCGAGGCCGTCCCACAGCGACACATGTCCGCCGCCGGGGAAGAGCTCGCCCTTGAGGAGGGCGAAGAGCGGGTACGACAGGCCGATCAGCACGCAGGCCGTGATGGCTCCGGTGAGCGCGAACTTGCGGGTGTCGCGGTGGCTGTGGCGCCACATCGTGATCATCACCGCGGGCAGGACGAAGATCATCGTCTCTTTGGTGAGGACGGCCGCCGCGGCCGCGAGGCCCGCCCCGAAGTGGTGCCAGAGATGGCGGCTCGGAGAGGCGGCGAGGCAGAAGGCCACCAGCGTCCACATCACCGCGATGTTGTCGAGGAAGATCTCCCGCTGGAGGACCACGGACAGCGGCGAGAGCCCGAAGAGCAGCATCGCGAGCCCGGCCGCCCAGCGGGGCAGCCACAGGCGGCGGGCCAGTACGTAGACGAGGACCGCGCTGACGGCGCTGACCAGGAGCATCACGATCCGCATCGAGCCGACCGTCATCGACTCGGGGCTGATCAGGGACGGTATCCAGGTCAGCAGGGCTATCTGTATCCAGCCGAGCGGCGGGTGGTCGTACCAGTACGTGTAGTGGGCGAGCCCCTCGCCCTGCTGCACGGACCAGGCCTGGGCGAGGTAGGTGCCCTCGTCGTCGCTGAGCGCCGGGTAGTCGGCGATGTTCCAGCCCTGCACGGTCATGACAACCACGAGGAGTACGCCGCACAGGATCAGGTCGGCGCGCGAGGTGTGCAGGCGGGACGGGAGCGGGGTCGTTCGAGGGGTCGAACCGGTCTTGGGGACAGGTGTCCGCTGCGCGGGGACCGTTGGGGTGGTCACCGCGGGAAGGGTGGAGGTCACGCAGGAACGTCCTCTCGGGACCCGCGGGTCGCTACGGCCGCGGCAACGGTGGCTTCAGTGGCTTCGGGGGCACGGGCGGCCCCGACATCGGTGAGATGTGCGCCGACATGGCTGGTCAGCTCCCAGTCGTTCCGGCCCCGTTGCTCACGCCACACGGCACGGACGGCCGCTCCGGCGAGGAGCACCTGGTAGAAGGGGCCGCCGACGATGAGCTTGAGGTAGTGGACGAATCGGACGCGAAGCCCGTACTGCTTGCCGAAGTCGTGCAGTCCGACAAGCTCGAAGACGAAGGTGACGAAGGCGGTGACGGCCGGCAGGAAGGTGATGAACGCGATGCCGACCGGGACGTCGAGGAAGAGCGCGACGGCCACGTTGAGCGGGATGATCACGCCGGAGATCGCCTGGAGGTACGGCGTCATCAGCGTGTAGCGGGCGAGCAGCCGCTGGCCGAAGCCGGGCAGCTGCTTCCAGTCCTTCTTCCGGTAGACCTGCAGGAAGCCCTGGTTCCAGCGGGTGCGCTGCTTGAGCAGCGACATCAGGCTGCCGGGGGTCTCCTCCTTGGTCACCATGTCGGAGTCGTACGCGACGACGACCTTCTTGCCGATGCTGGAGAGCCGCACGCCCAGGTCGCAGTCCTCGGCGAGGCAGTCGGGGTCCCAGCCGTCGGCGGCCCGCAGGACGTCCGTGCGGACGAAGACGGTGTTGCCGCCGAGCGGAATGAAACCTTTCTGCGCGTGCAGGTGGAGCCGCGAGCGGAACCAGAAGAAGTACTCCAGGCAGTTGCGCAGGCTGTACCAGCTGGAGTTGAAGTTGATGAGCTGGACGCCGCCCTGGACGACGTCCGCGTCGGTCGACCGGAAGGCGTGGTCGACGTGCGCGAGGAGCTCCGGGTGGACCTGGTCCTCGGCGTCGAAGACTCCGACGACGTCACCGCGACAGTGCGGCAACGCCGTGTTCATGGCCTTCGGTTTGTTCTTCTTCTCGTGGGTGTCGACGACGACGCGTACGCGCGGGTCGCGCTCCGCGGCCTCGCAGGCCACCTCGGTGGTCTCCGGGTCGTCGTGGCCGACGATCACGATGATCTCGAAGTCGGTGTGGCTGGATTCCAGCAGTCGCTGGATGGTGTGGTCGAGCACCGCCTGCTCGTGCCTCGCCGGCAACAGCAGCGAGAACGACAGGTGTTCACCACCGTCGGGACTGCTGAACCGCGTGGAGGCGAGCACTTCGGGCGTACGCCACGCGTGCATCTGCCACCACAGAGTGAAGGCAGCCATCCCGAAAAGGGCAAGCGAAACGGCAGCAATGAGCACAGACGTAAGCAACAGATCCCCCCAGATCCCCAAAACCCCCTGTCGCGACAGCGAGTCACTCCTGTCGCGTCCCGGTGGAGAGACTAAGGGGGTTCTGTGAAGTCCGGGAACTGTTCTGATAAATAACGTGTTTCGGAATGGTCGGTCTACTTGTGGGGCGTACCCGAACACATGCGCACATTAACCCCCGTGAGCAGGTGTTCTCGCCGCTCAGCGCCCCAGAGCCTCCTGGAGACGGTCGACATCGGTCGTCGGAGCGTCACATGTGAAGTTACGGCAGACATACGCCGTCGGTTCACCGCCCACAAGCAATCGTTCCGCGAGCAAAGGCAGTTCGTCACTGTCAGGAGCGCCCACGGCGACGACCGCGCCGGGCGCGGTGGCGAGGAGGGCGGCCCGGTGGAGCTCCTTGGTCGCCGGATCGTCGACCGGTCCCACGACTGCCACCTCACGCGGCCCGTCGAGCAGCGCCTCGGCCGTGGCGAGACCCCAGCCGATGAAGCGCGGGGCGCGCGGACCGAGCGCCTTGACGACGCCCAACGCCCGCTCCGCGGCGGCCCGGTGGGGGTCGGCTCCGGTCTGGGCGGCGTAGCTGAGCAAAGCACCGGCGGCCGCGCTCCAGCCGGAGGGCGTGGCGTTGTCGGTCGGATCCTGCGGGCGGCGGATGAGCTTCTCGGCGTCGGCGGCCGTGTCGTACAGCGTTCCTGACTCCTCGTCGGTGAACTGCACGAGGACGTGGTCGAGCAGGAAACCGGCGAATTCCAGCCAGACGCCCTCACCGGTCACCGAGGCGAGCGCGAGGAAGCCCTCCGAGACGTCCGCGTAGTCCTCCAGCACACCCGCGTTGGCGCCGACGCGACCGTCCTTGCTGGTGCGGGCGAGCCGGGCGTGCTCGTCCAGGTGGAGCCGGACGAGGAGGTCGGCGGCGCCGAGTGCCGCCTCGATCAGGTCGGGGCGGTCGAAGTACGCGCCGGTCTCGGCGAGGGCGGCGACGGCGAGACCGTTCCAGGCGGCGACGACCTTGTCGTCCCGGCCGGGGGCGGGGCGTTCGCCGCGCGCTTCGAGGAGCCGCGCACGGATGGAGGCGATCCGCTCCGCGTCGAACACGCCCTCGCTCTGCGGGAGCTGGAGGACGGAGGCCCCCTGCTCGAAGGTGCCCTCCTCGGTCACGCCGAAGTGGTCGGCGGCGAGTTCGGCGTCCCGCTCGCCAAGGACCTCGCGCAGCTGCGCAGGCGTCCAGACGTAGTACGCGCCCTCGACGTGCTTCCCGTTCCCGTCGTCGCTGTCGGCGTCGAGCGCGGAGGCGAACCCGCCCTCGTTCGTGCGGAGTTCACGGACCATGAAGTCGGCGGTCTCCAGGGCGACACGACGGGCGAGGTCGGACCCTGTGGCCCGCCACAGGTGCGCGTACACCCGGCACAGCAGGGCGTTGTCGTACAGCATCTTCTCGAAGTGGGGCACGACCCACTCGCGGTCGACGGAGTAGCGGGCGAAGCCGCCGGCGAGCTGGTCGTAGATGCCGCCGCGGGCCATCCGCTCGCAGGTGTCGGCGGCCATCTGCAGCGCGCCCTCGGCGCCGGTGCGGGCGTGGTGCCGCAGCAGGAACTCGATCGCCATCGACGGCGGGAACTTGGGCGCGCCGCCGAAGCCGCCGTGGCCCGCGTCGTAGTCCCGGGTGAGGCCGAGCAGTGCACCCGCGAGATCCTCCTCGCCGGGCACCTGGGTGTCACCGAACGCGATCTCCCGGCCCGCCAGGTCCCGCACGATCTTCTCGGCGACCTCCGTGACCTCGTCCCGCCGGTCGGTCCACGCGCTGTGCACGCCTTCGAGGACCTGCCGGAAGGACGGCATGCCCTGCCGGGGCGCGGGCGGGAAGTAGGTGCCGAAGTAGAACGGCTCGGCGTCGGGCGTGAGGAAGACCGTCATGGGCCAGCCGCCCTGCCCGGTCGCCGCCTGCACGGCCTCCATGTAGACGGCGTCGACGTCGGGCCGCTCCTCCCGGTCGACCTTGACGCTCACGAAGTGCGCGTTGAGGTAGTCGGCGGTCTCCTGGTCCTCGAACGACTCGTGCGCCATGACGTGGCACCAGTGACAGCTGCTGTACCCGACGCTCAGCAGCACGGGTTTGCCGCTCCTGCGTGCCTCCTCGAAGGCGTCGGCCGACCAGGGCCACCAGTCGACGGGGTTGTCGGCGTGCTGGAGGAGGTAGGGGGACGTCTCATGGGCCAGTCGGTTCGGCATGGGGTCCATCCTGCCGCAGTACCCGGTGGGCAATGCGGATCACCCGTGCGCGCCGGGGGTAGGTGATGGGTCCGACGCATTCCGGATGGGCGTGGACATGACAGAGGCTGCGTCTCTCGCCTTCCCCGCCCATCCGCAGGACACTTGACCAAGAAAGCCGTTACCGGCGGAGGGGGACGCGATATGCGGGACAGCCATCGGGCGGAGGCCGAACGGCTGTTGGTGCGGGCCGTGGAGGAGGAGGTCCGGCGTTCGGGCGGGCGGGCCGACGGGGGCGCGCTGCTGTCGCGGGCAAGGTCCTCTCTCGACACCATGGCCCAGACCGCCACGGAGGAGTACGAGGCATTCACCTCGGCGCTGGACGAGGCGGAGGCGGGCCGGCTCACCTTCGGCCAGCGGTACGCCCGCGAGGGCGCCGGAACTCCCCTGCTGGTGGCCGCGGTTGCCGCGCTCGCGGCCGTCGTCGCGGACCTGGCGCTCGGCATCGGCACGGGCACGGCGGTGGCCGCCGGCGCGGTCGTCGGCGTCGCGGGCGCCGCGGCCACGGTGGCGAAGGTGACGGCCTCCCATCTGCCGGCCGCGAGCCGCCGGGCGGGGGCCCTCGGCCAGCCCGGCGGCCCGGAACAGCTGCGCCTGGCATGGCTGACCGCCCTGGAGGTGCGCGGTATCCGGCCGTTCTTCGACCAGCAGCGCGTCCTCATCGCGTCCACCGGCGCGAAGAAGGGGGCGCCCCAGCTTCGGCGTACGGACAAGAGCGCGGCGGCCCGCAGACGGAGTGTCCTGGAGCAGTCGTTCGGCCAACTTCCCGAGCCGGTCGGGCCGTTCGCGGGCCGTCGCCAGGAGCTGTTGCGCGTCGCGCAGTGGGTGCACGCGGCCCGTGCGAGCACGGAGACCAAACCGACGGTGGTCGTGCTGTACGGCGCGCCCGGCTCCGGCCGCAGCACCCTCGCCGTCCGGGCGGCGCACGAGCTGAAGGACCAGTTCCGCGGCGCGTGCGTGGTGGACCTGCGCGGCGACAGCCCCGAGGAGTCGCCGCTGACGACCCGCGACGCGCTGCTGCACCTGCTCAACCGGCTCGGCGCGCCCCGCGAGCAGCTGCTGTTCCGTGAGCGTTCCTCGCAGGATCAGCAGGTCAGGCGGCTGTCCGAGCTCTACCACAAGCATCTGACCGGCCTCCCGGTGACGATCGTGCTCAATGACGCGAGCGATGTGGAGCAGGTGCGCACGCTCGTGCCCGAGCGCTCCGACAGCCTCGTCGTGGTCACCGCCCGCAAACCCCTCGACCTGCCCGCCGACCTCCCCGCCTGGGTGCACCAGCTGGCGGTCGAGCCGCTGACCGCGCCCGGCGCCGAGGAGCTCCTGAAGGCGGCGGCACAGGACAGTTCGGCCCCGTACGACGCCGAATCGACCGACCTGGTACGGGAGTTGTGCGGCGGCCTCCCGCTGGCGCTGCGCGTCGCGGGCTCGTCCCTCGGCCCGCGTACGCCGAGCCGGCTCGCCACCGACCTCGCGGCGTACGGCCCGGTCGAGCCGGTCGAGCGGGTGCTGTGGCTGCGCTACACCGACCAGTCGGACACGGCACGGCGGCTGCTGCGACGGCTCGCGCTGGCGGGCCGCGCCTCGCTGGGCGCGGCCGCGGCGGCCGCCCTGCTCGCGACGGACGAACCGGAGGCGACCCGCCACCTGGAGGCCCTGTCCCGCGCGGGCCTCATCGACCACGTCCGCGGCAGCCGCTACCGCCTGCACGACCTCGTACGCGCCTTCGCACAGGCCCGCCTCCTCGACGAGGAGGAGCCGTCCGAGCGCACGGCCGCGCAGGAACGTCTCATCGCGAACTACGCCGAACTCGCGGACTCGGTGATCCGCCTGGTCGACGGCAAGACGTCCACCCGCGCCGACCAGTTCGGCCCGCACGGCTTCACCTCGCTGGACGCGGCGCTGCGCTGGCTGGACGACGAGTCGAGCTTCATCACGGCGGCCCTGCGGCACGCGGAGGGCGTCAACCAGGCGACTGTGCTCAACCTCCTGGGCGCGCTGTGCGACTACTGCCTGCTGCGCGGCGACCTCTACCGCCTGGGCGAGATCAGCGAGTTGACGCAGGCCGTCGACCAGGGGCTGCTGGTGCGCTCGGTCCAGTGGCGTACGGGCATCGCGGCCCGCCAGCTCGGCGAGCTGGACAAGGCGCGTACGCAACTGGCCTCCGTGGTGGACCTCTACTTCGAGGCGCACCACGACGCGGGCGCCGCACGGGCGCTCTGCTCGCTCGGGATCACCCTCCATCACCAGGGCAATCTCACGGAGGCGGCGGCGAAGCTCCAGGAGGCCATGGACCTCCAGGCCTCCCCCGACCTCTCGGCGGACCGCGCCTGGACGATGCACGCGCTGGCGGCCGTGGAACGGGACCGCGCGAGACTGCGCGAGGCGCTCGACCTCCTGACCCAGGCCCTGGTCCTGCACCGCGAGGGCGAGTCCGTACACGGCGAGGCGTGGGCCCACTTCCAGCTCGGCCAGCTGGGTCTGCGCATGGGAGACGTACCGCGCGCCGAGTCCGAGCTCCGCGAGGCCCTCGACCTCTACGGCCGCACGCGCGACGCCCGCGGCGAGGCCTGGGCCCTCACCCAGCTCGCCCGGGCCCGCCTGGTCGACGGCGACCCGTCCTCCGCGGTGGACGGCCTGCGCCAGGCGGCCTCCCGCCACCGCGACAACGAGGACTCACGGGGCGAGGCATGGACGGTCTACTACCTCGGCCAGGCCCTGGAGGAGACCGGCAACCTCGACCAGGCGGTCCGTGAACTGGAACGCTCGCGGACGATGTTCTCCCGCATCCGAGACGTGTACGGACTCGCCTGCGCCCGTCACCACTCGGCCCGGGTGACCCGCGACCAGCGTGCGGCCCAGACGGGCTCGCTCCGGAACTCGGGCTTCGCCCGCCAGCTCCTGGTCGACGCGCGGGCCGACTTCCAGCGGATCGGCGTCGCCCACGGCGAGGCCTGGACCTGCCTGGAACTGGCGGTGGTCGACGCCGGCAACGCCCGCACCCAGCCGGCCCTCGCCCTCTGCGACGAGGCCGCGTCCCTCTTCGCCTCCTACGGCGACCGCCGCGGCGAGGACTGGGCCCGCTTCCTGCGCTGCACGCTCCTCCCGTACGCCTCCCCGGGCGGCGTGGAGGTCGGCACGGCGGTGGCCCAGGAAGAACTGACCCAGCTCGCCCGCACCAGCCACCCGACCCGCGACGGAAAGCTGGACGACTACATCGAGGCGTACCAGCTCCTCCTGGAACGGGGCGCCGACCTGGAGGCCGGCTGGCAGGCCTGGAGGCTCGGCATGGTCCCGAACCGGCATGCGCGGGAGGTGATGGGGGTGGCGGTTTCGGCCGGGCTGGGGTGAGAAGAGCACGTTCCGCCGACGGTGCTGCGGTCAACCTGGGATGGTGGGGCCGTCGATGACAAGTGCCGTACGGACTCTGCTGGTTGGGGGAAGCGATGGACGACGTACTGCGCAGGCCGACGCCCCCGCCGAAGGACCCGGTGCCGTTCCTGGGGCGGGACGCGGAGGTCGGCGAGCTCGCCCAGGAGATGGTGAACAGGGAACAAGGCCGCTTCCGGGTGTGGAAAGAGAGTTCGGAGAGCTATACAAGGCTTGCGAACGTGTCGTTCGTGGTCCTGCACGGACCGCCCGGCGTCGGCAAGTCGGCGCTGGCGGCGGCGTTGGCCCGGCGTCGCTCGGACCGGCGGACGCACTGGGTGTCGATGGACGAGAACGCCGACTCCGTCGATGTGGACGCGCTGCTCCTGCGGCTACTGGCCGAGTCGGCCGCTCCGCGCCACAGCATGCTCACGGCGGCCCTGGAGGCGTTGAAGGAGCCCTACGCCGACCGGTCGTCGCTCGCCCGGGCCGTGCAGGATCAGGACACCTATTGGAATTGGAGCGACATCCTGGTCGTGCTCGACGGTGCTCCCCCCGAGGTGTGCCTACCTCTGCTGGACAGGCTCCTCCGCATGAACGCCGGCGTGATCGTCACCTCCCGGCAGGAGACGTGCTGGCGCGACACGAAGGCCCATCTGCACGAGGTCAAGCCGTTCGGCGCACGCCAGTCCGTCCCGCTCGCCAGGGAAGTCGCCGCGGCCCGCGCACCCATGGACCTCCGCATCGCCGGCCGTCGACGGGAGCTGGTGGCCGCCGCCCAGGGCCTGCCCGCCTGGCTGCGCGTCGCGGGCACCCTTCTGCACGAGGCGCCCGCACCGCGCCTTCCTGCCGAACCGAGCCAGGACGACCTGCTCACATTGGCTCTCGACCGCCTCGCTCCCGCGGAAAGGAACCTGCTGGAAGGGCTCGCGCTCTGCCCGGACGGAGAGTTCTCCCTCCGTGAGGTGGAGGCGCTGCTGCCCCGTCCCGAAAGGGCGCAGTCCGAGGACGCTCCGCCCGGAGCGCGGGACGTACTGCCCGCGCTCCGGGCGCGTGAACTCGTCCACGAGGTCCGGGACGACGTCTTCGCGTTGTCGTTGTCCGTCGCGGAAGCGGTGCGGCGCCGCGTTCCGCCGGACCTGCTGGCATCGCTCACCGCACGCGCTGCCGCGGCCGTGACGCACACGGCCCGGAAGGATATCGAACACCTGGCGGCCGGGCTCACCGGAACACCCTTCACGGAGCGGGAGGGCGACCGGGGGGCGGAAAGCACCGGGCCACAGGCCGAGCCGGCCGTCGTCGTGGACAAGGTCCTCACTCTTCTCTCCGGTGACTCCGTTCCTCCGGAGGCCGTGCGAGGGATCGCGGATCCCCTGGCCTCGGTTCTCGCCGTCCACGGAGACGTCCACCGGCTCCTGGCCCTGCACCGGCTGACGGCCTCCGATCTGTCGGGGCCCTCCGTCGGCGTGCGCGGCGCCCTCGTCACCGTGGCCCGCGAGCTGGGCCTTCCGGCGCGGTCGGAGGAACTTCTCCACTCGGGGGCGGTCGACCAGGCCGAGTTCCAGGAAGCGGCTCTCGCATACGAGACCGGTCTGCTGACCAGCCGGCCGGCCGGGCCGTCGGGTGGGCTGTTGGGCGGAGACCAGCCGACGCCGTCCGACCTGGCCTGGCTGACGCTCCTCGACGGCGCGCGGCTGTGCGACCAGGGAAGACCGAGGGAAGCCGAGGAACGGCTCGTCGCGGCCCTCCACCAGCACACGGCCCTCGGCTGTCATCGTGGGCGTGGCTGGGCGCTGTGGCACCAGGCCCGCGCGAGCCTGTTGTCGAACCGCGAGGAGGAAGCCAGCCATCAGCTCGACCAGGCGAACGATTGCTTCCACCGGGTCGGGGACGTGCGCGGCGTCAACTGGGTGACCACCGAAAGGGTGCGCCTGCATGTGCTGCGGGGCGACACCCGGGCGGCGGCCGACGCGGCACGCGGCGCGCTGACCGGGCACAGCGTGTCGGAGGACGTACGGGGAACGGCCTGGGCATGCCACCATCTCGGGCTCGTACACATGAAGAACGGAACTCCCGACCTCGCCCGGGTGGTGCTGCTGAGCGCGCTGCGCCACTTCGAGACATGCGAGGACCGCCTGGGTGCAGCGTGGACCCGACACCGCCTGGCGCTGCTCGACGTGTCGCACCGGCCGGCGTCGCGCGGCTTGCCCGTGGACAGCTTCGTTTTCGCGAGCATCGCGGACGAGTTCGAGCCTCTCGGCTGCCTTCAGGGACGCGCCTGGTCGCTGCTGGAGGCGGGTGCGCGCAGCCAGAGTCCCGAGGTCCGGTCCGACCACCTGCGCACGGCTCAGGAACTGTTCCACGAGCTCGACGACCGGGGTGGCGCCCTGTGGGTGGAGACGGTCCGCCTGGCGCGCGAACAGGGCACCGGGCCCGCGTACGGCGTACCGCTGCTGCCCCTCGACACCCACGGGTACGCGCAGGTCCTTGCGGACCAGGAGGAGTTCTGGAGGAAGACGTCTGCGGCCGGCGACCACTTCGTGCCCTTCGGCGCCCGCGACCTGGTGGCCGTGCCCGGTCGCGTCGCGGAGAGGACGTACTCACCGTCCGACCTGGAGACACCGCTCCGCTCCTCCGCCCCTGTCTGCCGCGTCCGCCTGACCCTTCTCGACGAGGCCCCGGGCGCCGGCACGAGCGCCCGGCTCCTGCTGCGCGTGGTTCCTGAGGAGGGGCATGTCTGGGCCTCGGCACCGGAGGGACCACCGTGGCTCTCCGCCGTCGCCGTCCCGCTGACCCGCGCCTCCGTTGAGCCTGCCACGGCTCTTCTGCGCCCCTCCGAACAGTCGGCGCACGGCGCCGCGTTCAGCTTCACCGCGCACCGGCCCGGTCTCCATCGCATCCGGTTCACGATCACACTGGAAGGTGCCGGCGCGGTCCTCCAGCAGGTGGAGACAGAGATCGACATCCTCGACACTGACCAGCCGGGCGGCCACGCCGCTCCGCACGCCAGCACGTTGCGGGGGCGGTAGCACGAATGAGCAGGGAACTTCCCGTCCGCGTCGTCCAGGACCCCAGCCGCGGATTCACCGACCTGCCCGACCTGGTGACCCGTGAACCCGATCTGACTCTCTGCCTCGACATCGTGTCCGGGGACCGGATCAGAGCGCGGCTGTTCGGAAACGCCGTGCCCGCCCTGCACGGCACCGTGCATCGCGCGGATCTCCATGTGAGCGTCGCGGAGGTGAGAGCTGCCGCCGCCCGCGTGAGCCGTCTCTGGAAAGAACTCCTGGTGGACTTCGGGCCGTTGGCGGAGGACGGGAGGCCCGCCCCGGACGAACCGGAACGTCCGTACGCGTCCCTCGTGGACCTGCGCGGACGCCCGCCGGGCGAGTTGTACACCATCCTGGACCAACTGGCGCTCACTGGCTCCGAGTTGCTCTTCGACACGCTGCTCGGCGGAACGGATCCGCGCGTGGAGCTGTTCGGCAGCTACCTCGCCGATGCGCTGGCCGCGTACGAAGGGCTGCGCGTCCGCTTCGACTCGGAGCTGTATCTGCCGTGGACCATGGTGTGCCTGCGCCCCGAGGACTTACCGGTACCGGCGGATGCCCAGGACGCCGCCGGGCTCTTTCCCCGCTTCCTCGGCCACCGCCACCAGATCGAGCAGACCGGAGGCGCCTACCCGTGGATGGGCGGGCTGCGCGACGCACCGGTCGTTCCGTCGGTCAGTCTCAACCACGATGTCCGCGTCGACCGCAAGGGTCGCACCAGGGCCGCGGAAGTGGCCGAGCTGCTCGCCAAGGACACCCACTTCGCGGAACGCACCACCCGCACCGCCCTGTTGAACGCGTTGGCGAACCGCGAGTTGTGCGAGCATCTGATGTACTTCTGGTGCCATGGCCACTTCATCCCCAACGGCTCCCAACCCGCCTGCCTGACCGTCAAGTTGACCGATGAGACCGCGATCGACGCGCGCGCGGTACGCGAGCGTCGGCGCCGCTTCGGCGACAGCAGCCCGTTTCAGCCGTTCGTCCTGCTGAACGCCTGCCACGCGGGCGTCCCGGACAGCGGGGGCGATCTCGCGTACCTTGGAGGTGAGCTGATCAAGGCGGGCGCACGGGGCGTCCTGGGCCCCCAGACAGAGATACCGCAGCGGTTCGCGGCCGAGTACGCGCTGGAGTTCCTCACTCGCTATCTCCACGGGGAACAGACCGCCGGGGCCATCGCCCACCAGGTCGCCCGCCACTTCGCGGATGAGCTGCACAACCCCCTGGGCTTCGCCTACACCCTGCACTACGGCATGGACACCCGCCTGGAGCGTGCGGTGGCGCCCGCCGCCGGCAGCGGCCAGGAGGTCGCCATATGAGCGGGCACGTCCAGACGGTGGACCTGGGCACCGACGGCTGGTTGCTCGAAGACACCGCGAACGGTCTTGAACCGGTCCCGGCCGACCGCCTCCGCGACCACTTCGCCGAGGAACTGACGCCTCCCGAGTGGGCCACGGATATGTTCGTCTACGTGCATGGCTGGCAGACCGACGCGGATTCGGCGCTGTCGGCAGTCCGACGGCTCATGGCCCTGACCGTGAGCCAGTACGAGGTGCGGAGCAAGCTGTATCCCCGGCTGGCGGAGGAACCCCGCTTCGCGCCGTGGACGGTGCTCATCCGCTGGCCCTCGCGTTCGTTCCCCTCCCTGGGCGGTTACCGGCGCATCCGCGACCGGGCACACGCCATGAGTACGGGCAACGGTCACGCGGCCCGCGTCATCGGCCGGTTGCTGGGCTACCTGGACGCCCACCGCGGAGACCCGTCAGCCGCACCGGTCCTCGCCAACCGCGAGGGTCAGTACCTGCACCTCGTCGGCCACTCCTTCGGATGCCGTTTCCTGTGCGAGGCGGTGCAGTGGGCGGCGGACGCCCCGGTCACCCTGGGCTGGAGCGCCCCGGAGCCGCCGGGCCGGCCCTTCACGGTCGACTCGATGCTGCTGTTGCAGATGGCGGCCCCGCGCGACGCCTTCGCCACGACCTTCACCGCGCTCGCCGAGGCACCGTTGCGGGGCCCGGTGGTGGCCACGTACTCCCAGTACGACCGTGCCACCGGCTTCTGGCACCTGCGAGCCGAGAAACGGGCCGGCGTCGGGTATGCGGGAATCGGGACGGCGCCCGCACCTGTCTCGTCGATCCGGATGCTTCCGGCCGACGAGGCGTACGGTCGCGACACTCTCGATCACCGCTTCGTCAGCGTCGACGCGAGCGGCGTCTTCACACGGGGGAACGGCCCCGCAGGCGCTCACTCCGACCATCTGCGCCCCGAGTCGGCGCACCTGCTCCTCTCTCTGGCGGAGCACTCCCGCTGAGAGGTGTCAGTCGTCGTAGGGGTCCACAAGGCGGATCGGCTGCCGGACACGCTCCAGTACGTCGGCGGGGAAGTCAGGGCCCGGCACGTAGTAGCGGGCCTTGGTGTTGCCGACGGATTCGAGGAGTCCCGCCTCGGACAACGCCCGGATGTCCCGAACGGCCTGCTGGTTACTGAGGTTCTCGGCACGCTGATAGCGGGCCCGACGCACGCGCCCGGCCAGGGCCGCGTCGTGAAGGGCGGTGACCTGACGTTCGTCGATGCCCTTGCGCTCGGCGTGGTCGGCGAGGTCGATCCATGCGCGGTTGGACCGGTCGATGCGGTGCTTCACCGACTGGGACTGCTGGTGGTAGGCAAGGAGGTTGAAGCGAATCCAGGGCGAGGTGTCCGCTTCGGGGTTCCAGTCGGGGCCGCCGACCCGCTTCAGGACCTTGTAGTACTCCCAGGTGTTGCCCGGCTTGCCCAGCCACGCCTCGATGGAGGAGAACTCCGGAGCCAGTAAGCCGCCCCGGGCGATCAGCAGCGTCTGCAGCGAGCGTGACATCCGACCGTTTCCGTCGGACCACGGGTGGATCTTGACCAGATTGAAGTGCGCCATGGCCGCCCGAACCAGGACATGAGTGTCGCGGTCACCCTCGTTGAGCCAGTTCACCAGCTCTTCCATGAGTCCGGGGAGGGCTTCGGCGTCCGGTGCGACGTACGCGGCGGACTCCGGGTCACCCGGTTCGTTGATCCAGACTCCGCGCCTGCGCCACTGACCGGCGAGCCGCGCCGGGTGGTGATGGCCCTGCAGCATCCAGTGCAAGCCATTGAGCAGAGACTTGGAGTAGGCGAAGTCGGGGGCGTCATGGAGCGACTGGATGTACGTCATGGCGTGCTGGTAGGCCAGCGTCTCCGCCTTGTTCTCCACCGAGGTGGCGACCTCCTCCTCTCCGTCGATCAGATCCTCGACGTCGGTGGAGTCGACCTTGTAGCCCTCGATGGTGTTGGACCCGGCGATGGCCTGGGCCGTCAGGGCCCTGCGCAGCCCTTCGGTCCACTTGGCCGGGGACTGCCGCACCTGGAGCCGCAGTCCGTCGCGCAGCGTGTCCACCTCGCCGAGAACCTGCCGGTCCTTCGGTGTGAGGGCAGGAGTCACATACAGCATGACTCCATGATACCCATTGGGTGTCATGGAGTCATGCTGTCGACTCAACCACCCAGGGCCTCACCCCTTGGCGGCCGAGGTCTTCCCCCCGGAGCCGGCCGGACCGGCCGGCTCCGGCTCGGAGGTGGCCGCCTTCGGGTCGGCCTCCTCCGTGAAGTCGACCCTTCCCAGCTGCCGGTTCATCGATTTCATCAGCCCCCACACGGCCAGGGCCATCACCGCGAAGACGATGAAGCCGAGGACACCGGGGGTGACCTTGTTCTCGTCGACCTCCTTGGCGAGGGGGACGAGGTGTGTCAGTGCCAGGCTTGCGCTCATGTCAGGCATTGTCGCGGATGCCCGCGAAGAGGTCGTCCTCGGGGAGGGAGGTATCGACGAGCGACTTCGCCAGCTCGTACTCCTCGGTCGGCCAGACCTCTCGCTGGAGGTCCATCGGGACCCGGAACCAGCCGCCGTCGGGGTCGATCTGCGTGGCGTGGGCGATGAGGGCCTTGTCACGGATCTCGTAGAAGTCGGCGCACGGGACGTGCGTCGTCAGGATCCGCTCGGTGCGCTCGAACTCGTCCCAGCGCTTCAGCCAGTCCCCGTACGGCGACTCCAGGCCGCGCTCCAGCATCGCGTTGTGCAGCGCCTCGGTGCGCGGGCGGTTGAAGCCCTGGTTGTAGTAGAGCTTCTGCGGCTGGAAGACCGGGCCGAACTCCGACTCCGGGTACTTCTCGGTGTCCGCAGCGCCCTCGAACGCCACCATCGAGATCTTGTGGGTCATGATGTGGTCCGGGTGCGGATACCCGCCGTTCTCGTCGTAGGTGGTGATCACCTGCGGACGGAAGGCGCGGATCCTGCGGACCAGCTCGCCGGCCGCCTTGTCGACGTCCTCCAGGGCGAAGCAGCCCTCGGGCAGCGGCGGCAGCGGGTCGCCCTCGGGCAGGCCCGAGTCCACGAAACCGAGCCACTCCTGCTTGACTCCGAGGATCTCGCGGGCCTCGTCCATCTCCTTCTTGCGTACCTCGTGGATGTGCTCCTCGACGTACTTGTCCCCCTGCAGCTTCGGATTGAGGATGGAGCCGCGCTCCCCGCCCGTGCAGGTCACGACCAGCACGTCCACCCCCTCGGACACGTACTTCGCCATGGTGGCCGCGCCCTTCGACGACTCGTCGTCGGGGTGGGCGTGGACGGCCATCAGTCGCAGCTGGTCAGTCAAGACTCAATCCTCGTAAGTCGGCGCCCGGTGTGAAACGGCGCGATCGGCGCTTCTATAGTGACCGAATCGGGGGGCGAATAATTCCGGGCCCGAACCCCGCCCGCTCCCCGCGGAGAGGACGATCATGAGTACGGTGCAGCTGCCCGAGGGCCGGTACGGCCGCTCCACGGACGGGCGCGCCGACCGCAGGCTCAGGATCATCGGTGCGGTGCTGGGGGCGGCCCTGCTCGCCCTGGTCGGCTACTTCGCCTACTACTACGTCGGCGGCAACAAGATCAGCGCCGAGATCATCACGTACGACCTCTCGGACACCTCGGTGAAGGTGCACCTGGAGGTCCGCAAGGACGCGGACGCGAGCGGCTACTGCACGATCCGCTCGCAGGCCGAGAGCGGCGCCGAGGTGGGCCGCGCGGACTTCCGCTTCGACCAGGACTCCACCCGCATCGACAAGGTCGTCACCCTGCGCACCACGGCCCCCGGCACGACCGCGGAGCTCCTCGGCTGCCACGCGGACTGAGTCCTGTCGCGCGGCTGACGGATGTCACCCTGGACAACTAGCCGCTGACCTGCGTTGACGTATGTCTGATGGCTTATGTCCTCCCCCTTTGGGCCGTGAATTGTTAGGCTCGTGGTTTCGCCCACCTGTGAAGGAACATTCTTCTGGGTAGGGCGATGCTTTGTATTCCCAGTACCTACGAGGAGCACCTGTGACCCAGACCAGCGAGAACGTCACCTGGCTGACCCAGGAGGCGTACAACCAGCTCAAGGCCGAGCTGGATCACCTGTCTGGTCCTGCGCGCACGGAGATCGCCGCCAAGATCGCGGCTGCGCGCGAGGAGGGCGATCTGCGCGAGAACGGCGGGTACCACGCGGCCAAGGAGGAGCAGGGCAAGCAGGAGCTCCGTGTGCGCCAGCTGACCCAGCTCCTGGAGAACGCCAAGGTCGGCGAGGCCCCGGCGGCCGACGGCGCGGTCGCGCCCGGCATGGTCGTGACCATCGCCTTCGACGGCGACAAGGACGACACGCTCACGTTCCTGCTCGCCTCGCGTGAGTACGCGAGCGCGAGCATCGAGACATACTCGCCGCAGTCCCCGCTGGGCTCCGGTGTGAACGGCAAGAAGATCGGCCAGGACGCCGAGTACGAACTGCCGAACGGCAAGCTGGCCTCGGTGACGATCCTGGAGGCCAAGCCGTACGCCGCGTAGTTCCTCCCGCGTCACGTCGCGCACTGGCTGCGCCTCGCGACCCGTCCAGCGCGTCGCCCCTGGTGAAGCCCCCGGTGCCCATGCTCCGGGGGCTTCACCATGTCCCGGGCGGACCGGGACCGAGTCCCGGCCGCGACCGCACCTCAAGCAGTCGCCCTGCCTCGGGCCGCCGCTCTGCCTCAGGCCGCCGCAGAGCGGTACTTCCGCACCGCCAGCGTCCGGAAGATGACGACGATCAGGACCGAGTAGATGAGCGAGGCCCAGACCGGGTGCTGCATGGGCCAGGCGCCGGACGTGGACAGACCGGGGTCGCCGAAGAGACTGCGGCACGCCTGAACGGTCGCGCTGAACGGGTTCCAGTCGGCGATATGGCGCAGCCAGGGCGTCATCTTGCTGGAGTCCACGAACGCGTTGGACAGGAACGTCACCGGAAAGAGCCAGATCAGACCACCCGAGGTCGCCGCCTCAGGGGTGCGCACGGACAGTCCGATCAAGGCGCCGATCCAGGTGAACGCGTACCCGAGCAGCAGAAGCAGGCCGAAGCCGCCCATGATCTTCCCGAAGTTGGTCGGCTCCATGGAGCCGGGACGCCAGCCCACGAGCAGCGCGACCATCGCGAGGACGAGCAGCGTCAGGGCCGTCTGGACGAGGTCCGCGACGGTGCGGCCGGTCAGTACCGCACCACGCGCCATGGGCAGCGAGCGGAACCGGTCGATGAGGCCCTTGTGCATGTCGTCCGCGATGCCCGCCCCGGCGCCCGCGGTGGCGAAGGTGACGGTCTGCGCGAAGATGCCGGCCATCAGGAAGTTCTTGTAGACATCCGGATTGGTGGTGTCCCCGATCTGCATCGAGCCGCCGAAGACGTACGTGAACAGCACCACGAACATCACTGGCTGGATCAGCCCGAACAGGATCATCTCGGGGATCCGGGTCATCCGGATCAGGTTCCGCTTGGCCACGACCAGGGAGTCCCGGACGGACTGGCCGAACGAGCCTCCCGGGGCAGCGGTCCGCACGGCGTCGGTGACGGCGCTCACTTGGCGGTCTCCTTCGTGTTCTTGCGGACCTTGGCGTCCTCGTCCGTGCCGTTCTCCTGGTCCTCCGCCTCGGCGTGGTGCCCCGTCAGCGAGAGGAAGACGTCGTCGAGGGTGGGACGGCGCAGACCGATGTCGTCGATCTCGATACCGCGGGTGTCCAGCTCGCGGATGACCTCCGCGAGGAGCTTCGCGCCACCGGTGACGGGGACGGTCAGCTTGCGGGTGTGCTGCTCGACGGTGGTGTCGCCCTTGCCGAAGCCGCGCAGCACCTCGGACGCCGTCTCGATGTGCTCGCGCTCGTGCACGACGACCTCGACGCGCTCGCCGCCGGTGCGGGCCTTGAGCTGGTCGGCGGTTCCCCGGGCGATGACGCGGCCGTGGTCGACCACGGCGATCTCGTGCGCGAGGTGGTCCGCCTCTTCGAGGTACTGGGTGGTGAGCAGCAGTGTCGTGCCGCCCGAGACCAGGTCCTTGATGACCTCCCACAGCTGCTGGCGGTTGCGGGGGTCGAGGCCGGTCGTCGGCTCGTCCATGAACATGACCGGCGGCGAGACGACGAGCGCCGCCGCGAGGTCGAGCCGGCGGCGCATACCGCCGGAGTACGTCTTGGCGGGGCGGTCGGCGGCGTCGGTGAGGTGGAACTGCTCAAGCAGCTCGACCGCGCGGACCTTGGCCTGCTTCGACCGCATCTGGTAGAGCTGGCCGACCATGTGGAGGTTCTCGCGGCCCGTCAGGTATTCGTCGACCGCGGCGAACTGGCCGGACAGGCCGATCGAGCGCCGCACCTCGTTCGGCTGCTTCAGTACGTCGATGCCCGCGACGACGGCCTTGCCGCTGTCGGGCCGGAGCAGGGTGGTGAGGCAGCGGACCGTGGTGGTCTTTCCCGCGCCGTTCGGCCCGAGCAGGCCGAGGACGGTGCCCTCCGGGACATCGAGATCGACGCCGTCCAGAGCCCTTACGTCGCCGAAGGTCTTCACCAGGCCTTCGGCGTAGATGGCGCCTGGCATATGAGTCTCCGAAAAGTGGTTGGGGATCCTGCGGAAAGAGGCTATTTTTCTCAGGTTTGCCCCGTCCGACGAGCGGGTCGGCGACGAGGCGGACCTGTGACCAGAGACACACCATAACGCGATGTATCGCGTTTCTCAACGGAATTTCCCAACCGGAGCGAACGCCGACCCGACCTCAGTCGATGACCGTGTAACCCGCCTTCCGCAGCGCGGAGTTCACCTCGGCACAGTGCTCCGGTCCCTTGGTCTCCAGGTGCAGCTCGACCTCCACCTCCGTGAGCCCGAGCCGTGGGTCGGTCCGTACGTGGCTCACATCGAGGACGTTAGCGTCCACCACTGACAACACCCCGAGAAGTGTGGCCAGAGCACCGGGGCGGTCCGTCAGCCGCAGCGTGACCGCCAGGTAGCGGCCGCCCGCCGCCATGCCGTGGCGCAGGATGCGCTGCATCAGCAGCGGGTCCACGTTCCCGCCGGACAGCAGCGCCACGACCGGGCCCTCGAAGGCCTCCGGCTCGCTCAGCAGCGCCGCGACGGGACTCGCGCCGGCCGGCTCGACGACCAGCTTGGCCCGCTCCAGGCAGAGCAGCAGCGCACTGGACAGATCGTTCTCGGAGACCGTACGGACCTCGTCCACCAGGTCGCCGATGATCCCGAACGGCACGTCTCCGGGCCGCCCGACCTTGATGCCGTCGGCCATCGTCGCGGGGTTCTCGATGGACAGCGGGCGACCCGCCGCCAGCGAGGGCGGGTACGCGGCCGCGCCCGCCGCCTGCACGCCCACGATCCGTACGTCCGGCCGCAGTGCCTTCACGGCGACCGCGATGCCCGCGGCGAGACCGCCGCCGCCGATCCCGACGACGATCGTGCGCACCTCGGGGCACTGCTCCAGGATCTCCAGGCCGACCGTGCCCTGCCCGGCGATGATGTCGGGGTGGTCGAAGGGGTGGATGAAGACGGCGCCCGTCTCGGCCGCGTACTCCTGCGCGGCGGCCAGCGTCTCGTCCACCACCGTGCCGTACGCGCGCACCTCGGCGCCGTAGTGCCGGGTCGCCGCGACCTTCGGCAGCGGGGCGCCCTTGGGCATGAACACCGTGGAACGCACACCCAGCAGGGAAGAGGCGAGGGCGACGCCCTGCGCGTGGTTGCCCGCGCTCGCCGCGACCACGCCGGCGGCCCGCTCCTCGGGGCTCAGCCCCGCGATCCGCACGTACGCGCCCCGCAGCTTGAACGAACCCGTCCGCTGGAGGTTCTCGCATTTGAAGTGGACCGGCGCGCCCACCAGCCGGGACAGGTGCCTGCTGCCCTCCATGGCGGTCATCCGCGCCACGCCCGCGAGCATCTTCTGGGCGCCGCGTACATCGTCGAGGGTCACCAGCGGCAAGGAGTCAGCCGTGCGGTAGCTCATGACCACCAGTCTCGCAGTTCACGCGGCGCCACACCGGCTGTGACCAACGTCCGAGACCGGTTTGCTCAGCGCAGGTACGGCCCGCCCCCCGTCCGCGTACTCTGTCCCCCAACCCAGCCCCACGCATGAATAGAGCCTCCGGCCATGCCCACAACACCTGAAATGTCGATGGACATGACGACCGTCGGTGACACCGGTCTTCTCGAATCGCTGCAGCACGAGGTGGCGGTGTTCGCCCGCCGTGCCGAACAGACCCGGCTCGGCGGGGTCGGCCAGGTGCGCAACTCCATGGACCGTGCCGCATACCTGCTGCTCAACCGCCTCGACAAGGAGGGGCCGATGGGCGTCAAGGCACTCGCCGCGAGCATGGGCATCGACTCGTCGACGGTCACCCGGCAGGTCGCCCCGCTCGTCGACACCGGGCTCGTCAAGCGCACCTCCCACCCGGAGGACGGACGTGCCGTGGTGCTCCAGCTGTCGCCGCGCGGGCTCTCCCGCCTGGAGGAAGTGCGGTCCTCAAGGCGCCAGTTGATGGCAGAGCTGACCCAGGAGTGGGCCCCCGAGGAGCGCGAGGCCTTCTGCACGCTGCTCACCCGGTTCAACCTCGCGCTCTCCGCCCGCATGGCCGCATCGCCCTCCGCGGAGGTACCGGAGCCCTCCTGAAACACCCCGTGCGCACCGCATCGGCCCCGGCCTCTTGACCAGGGACCCGCGCCTGGCCTCATATGAGACCGGGTCCTGTCGTACGCGGCTGTCCTCGGCGTACGTCCTAAGGGCCCGGTTTCCCTCAGCCGGGAGGCGCGGTGCGAGAGCGGCAGGCGTCCCAGAACGCCCGCCGGGCCCGGGAGTTCGAGGCGTTCGTCGCGGGCGCGGCAGGGCGGCTGCTGCATGCCGCCACACTGCTCACGGCCGAGTCCCCTGACGACAACCCGCGCGCGCGGCGCCTGCTCACGGCCGCCCTCGCCCATACGTACGCCTCCTGGGACCGGCTGCGCGGCGAGGACCCGTACGACCGGACCAGGCAGCAGCTGGCCGTGCGCTTCGCGCGCGGGGCGTGGCATCAGTACGGCGGCCTGGGCTGGGCGCACCCCCGGAGCCACCCGAAAACCGGCAGCGTCCTGTACTGCCTCACGCCCCAGGAGCGGCTGATCCTCGTGCTGCGCATGTACGAGGGCGTCGCCGAGGAGCAGGCCGCTGCGCTGCTCGGGCTGCCAACCGAGCGCGTACGGGCCATCTGCGCGCGTGCCATGGCGACGCTGCTGCATCCGCCGCGGGAGGCCGCTCCGGTGATCGCGAAGGTGGCCCCGTCATGAGCTCGATGAGCCGCAGGGAGGCGGACGTCCGCCGGATCCTGGAGGAGCCGCAGCCAACCGTGCCGCCCGATCTGTACGGGGAGGCGCTGCGCCGAGGCGGGCGGATGATGCGCCGCAGGAGGGCGGCGAGGCGGCTGTTCTGGCTGCTGCTCTTCGCGGCGGCCGTGGCCTTCGTGGTGTGGGCGTCGCTGACCCGGCCGTGGGTGGAGCCGCCGTCGGAGACGACTCCACCGCTGACCGGATGGTGAGCCCGTCGGCCGGGTGACCCGTTGCAGGGTGACCCGTTGCCGGGGAATCCGTTGCCCGGCCGGTGAGCCCGTCGGTGACTAGCTCAGGGCCTGCTTGAGGTCCTGGAGGAGGTCGTCGATGTTTTCGATGCCTACGGAGAGGCGTACCAGATCGGCGGGGACCTCCAGGAGAGACCCGGCCACGGACGCGTGCGTCATGCGCCCGGGGTGCTCGATCAGGGACTCGACGCCGCCCAGGGACTCGCCGAGCGTGAACACCTTGGCGCGGTTGCAGACCTCGACGGCCGCCTCCTCGCCTCCCTCGACCTGGAAGGAGACCATGCCGCCGAACGCCTTCATCTGCTTGGCGGCGATCTCGTGACCGGGGTGCTCCGCGAGGCCCGGGTACAGAACACGCGTCACGCGCGCGTGCCGGGTGAGCATCTCCGCGACCTGCGTGGCGTTCTCGCTGTGCCGGTCCATGCGGACGGCGAGCGTCTTGATGCCGCGCAGCACCAGCCAGGCGTCCATGGGCCCGGCGACCGCGCCCATCGCGTTCTGGTGGTAGGCGAGCTCCTCGCCGAGCTCCTGGTCGGCGACCACGAGCGCGCCGCCGACGACGTCCGAGTGGCCGCCCATGTACTTGGTCAGCGAGTGCACGACGACGTCCGCGCCGAGCGCGAGCGGCTGCTGGAGGTAGGGGCTGGCGAAGGTGTTGTCGACGACCAGCTTCGCGCCGGCCTCGCGCGCGATCTGCGAGAGCGCGGCGATGTCGGTGATGCCGAGGAGGGGGTTGGACGGGGTCTCCACCCAGACGGCCTTGGTCTTCGGGGTGAGGGCGGCCCGTACGGCCGCGGGGTCGCTGGTGTCGGCGACCGACCACTCCACGCCCCACCGGGAGACGACCTTCGCGAAGAGGCGGAACGTACCGCCGTACGCGTCATTGGGGATGACCACGTGGTCGCCCGGGCTGAGCAGCGTACGCAACAGGCAGTCCTCGGCCGCCAGTCCGGACGCGAACGCGAGCCCGCGGCGGCCGCCCTCCAGGGCGGCGAGGTTCTCCTCCAGGGCGGTCCTGGTGGGGTTGGCGCTGCGGCTGTACTCGTAGCCGCCGCGCAGACCGCCGACGCCGTCCTGCTTGTAGGTCGAAACCTGGTAGATCGGCGGGACGACCGCGCCGGTGAGGGGATCGGCGGTGTTGCCCGCGTGGATCGCCACGGTTTCGAAGTGCTGGCTGATGTGCCTGTCGCTCATGGGCACCGAGGGTAGTGCGCCCGCGGGGAAAGTGACGGCATGGGGCGTGGGTGCGACGGGAGTACGGGGCGGGGGCGCGGGCGGGGCGGGCTTCGCACGGGCTTGGCACAGGCCTGGTGCGGGCCTGGTGCGGGCCTGGTGCCAGGGTGGGTCCGGCGGTTTTCCACAGGAGGCGCCGACCGTTTTCCACAGGAGTGGTGACCAGGTTCGCCAATTGTCGGACGAGTCTGGTTCGCTTGAGGCATGGAGATTCTCTGGGTCCTGATGGCGATGCTCATGGTGAGCCTCATCCTCTGGCCGTACCTTCTGCGCAGGCGTGCCGGTGGCATCCAACAGGTCGCCCCGGGCGACCCGGACGCGGCCGACCCGGCGAACTACGGCTTCCTTCGCCAGGAGGAGCTGGACATCCGCATGCCCGGCCCCGACCAGGACCTGCTGGAGGTCCTGGACCTCGTGCAGCGCACCCAGGACTACCGGGCGGCGTCGCAGCTCCTGGCCGGCACCGAGATCGAGGGCGAGCGGCGCTGGCAGCGCGTGCAGGCCTTCGCGGGCGCCGCGTCGCTGGAGCTGCAGCAGCGCCCCGGCGGGGTGAGCGACTCCCCGGGCGGGCAGTGGCTGCGGGTGTGGCGGGCCGAGAATCCCAAGGACGCGGGCGGCGCCGCCGTGCACGCGGAGTTCCTGGTGCAGCAGGCGTGGCGTACGTCGTCGCCGGGGACGGACGAGTTCCGGATCATCATGGAGGAGGCGAGGGCGGCCTGCGGCGAGGCCGCGCTGCTGTCTCCGGGCGACCCGATCCCGTACATCATCGAGCTCTCCGTGGGCCGTGGACTCGCCTACCCGCAGGCGGAGTTCGAGAAGGTCTGGCTGAAGATCCTGGACCGCGCGCCCGCGCACATGGGGGCGCATCTGGCGGCGCTCCACTACTGGTGCGAGAAGTGGCACGGCTCGCGCGAGGTGGCGTACTCCTTCGCGGAGGCGGCGGCGGCCCGGGCGCCGCAGGGGTCCCTCCTGGCCGCGATGCCCCTCTTCGCCGTCTTCGAGCACCTCCCCGAGGTGAACCTGGTCACCAGCTTCTACCAGAGCGAGGTCGTGATCAAGGCGGTCCACGGCGCCCTCTACGCGGTCCACTCGGCCCGCCCCGACGACCCGATGCTCGCCCACGTCCGCCACCTGCTGGTGTGCTTCCTGGTCCGCGGCGAACGCTGGTCGGAGGCGATGACCCAGCTGGTCCACGTCGACGGCCACGTGGGAGCCCTCCCCTGGACCCTGACGTCCGACCCGGCGGCGGACTACGCGGTGTACCGCGCACTGGCGGTGGGCGGCTACGAGGCGAACGGAGGGAGCCCGGCAACGCTGCCGCACTGAGCGCGCCGCCGGTCTCCGGGCGGAACAGCGGCGGCGGGCCGGTAGCCACACGGCGGACCGGTTCCGGACCGGCGCGGGTGCGGCGCGGGCCCGGCGCAGGTCCGGCGCAGGTCCGGAATGCTGGAGGTGGCTCAGCCGTTGCCGCCACCGGAGTCGATCGCCGAGGAGAGCGCATGTTCCCGGCGCACGGGAATCCGGCTGCTGACGCCTGGTACTCCGTACCGGAGGACGCCGGGGTGATGATCTTCACTGAAGACGGGTATCTGTCGCTTCTGGAGATCCACTCTGCGTCGAGCGAGCCGATCACCGCTTGGCCCGATCCTCGCTTCGTCGAACGCTGACGGGCCCGGCGGCGGAGGCTCGGCCGGTCGGCCTCCGTCTTCCGCCGGGCCGCTTCGCGGTCAGCCCTCCGTGCGGGCGGGCAGGCGCCATCCCGGGCGCGGGAAGTGGCAGGTGTAGCCGTCCGGGTAACGCTGCAGGTAGTCCTGGTGCTCGGGCTCGGCCTCCCAGAAGGGGCCCACGGGCTCGACCTCGGTGACGACCTTGTCCGGCCACAGTCCGGAGGCGTCCACGTCCGCGATCGTGTCCTCGGCGATCCGCTTCTGCTCGTCGTCCACGTAGTAGATCGCCGAGCGGTAGCTGAGGCCGATGTCGTTGCCCTGGCGGTTCCTGGTGCTCGGGTCGTGGATCTGGAAGAAGAACTCCAGGAGTGCGCGGTAGTCGGTCTTCTCGGGGTCGAAGAGGATCTCGATGGCCTCCGCGTGCGTGCCGTGGTTGCGGTACGTCGCGTTCGGCACGTCACCCCCGGTGTAGCCCACCCGGGTCGCCGTCACGCCCGGAAGTCGGCGGATCAGCTCCTCCATCCCCCAGAAGCATCCGCCCGCCAGTACGGCCCTCTGCGTCTGCGCAGCCATTGCGGCCCCTCCAATATCTGTGTCTGTCAGCTCGGTCACTCGGGGTCATCGGCTCGCACACCACCGGCATCCCATTCCCACTCTGCTCAACGCGCGAGGGTTCCAGGCGATTCCGTGCCCGCCCAGCCGGGCGGGCGATCGCGGACCGCCGGTTGACGATCACCGGTCACCGGTCACCGGTCGCCGGTCGCCGGTCGCCGGTCGCCGGTCGCCGGTCGCCGCGAGGAGCTCACGCGTCAGCGGGGGGATACCGACCTCGTCCAGGAATCGGTGCATGGCGTCCACGGGAAGGCTCGGGTTGGTGAGGGCGCTGGAGGAGATCTCCGGGTTCCCGCAGCTTTCGAGGATGAGATCGACCGGCAGCGCGGGGTGCGCGGCTGCCATGGCGCGTACAAGACCGTCGGGGTCGGCGAGCAACCGGACCAGGACGTCGACGGGCGCTTCGGGGTCCAGCCCCACCAGCCGTCGTTTCTCTGGATCCGGGTCGTCGGCGAAACGTTGCCCGTTGCCCGCGCGTGGGAAGTTCGGGTGGCCCTGCAGAGCGCCCCTGGTGATGACCTTGCAGTCCAGATAGGTCTGCAGCACCACCTCGCCGTCGACGGTCGGCTGGTTCTCGCACAGCAGAAGTCGTACGGGGTGGTCGTCGTCCTTCGAGAGCAGGTCGACGGCGTCGGCGGGCAGGTGCGGGCTGTAGGTGGCGCTGCGCCGCAGCAGGGTGTTGGCCGACTTGGCGCATTGGCGCAGGACATCGGGATCGGCGCAGAGGCGGACCCATTCGACGGGATGGAGCCGGTCGGACGGGCTGATGGTGACGTCGATGGCGGTGCGTTCGGTCTCCGACAGCTCGGGACGTACCGACACCGCCAGCCGTACCGTGTGCGCGTCGTCGTCCGCCAACGCGCGGACGATGTCGATGGGGACGTTGAGGTTGGCCGCCAGTTCCCGCCTGTCCCACTCAGCTGTGCTTGCCGCGAGCCGTTCGGCGGTCGCCGCGCTCATGGCGCCGTGACGGATCACCTTCCACCTGTCGAGGCTCTCGATTCCCGCGTCGAGAAGAAGGTCCGTGCAGGCCGCGTCTTCGCGGCAGGCCTCGATCATGGCCGCCCGGCGGACTTCGTCGGCGGCGTCGTGGAGCAGTCGGCTTCGGGTGTCCTCGGACAGCAGGTCCCACTCGCGGCAGGCCGCCTGTCGAAGGTCCGCCTCCTGGTGGTCGGCGAGCCCGGCGACCAGGCTCGGAGCCGTGTGGCGGCAGAAGGCCGCGTTTCGGCGGACTTTCGGATCCGGATCGGCGAGCAGGCGCTGCTGGGCGGACAGGGGCAGTGGCGGCGTGGGGATGCGGAACCAGTCGGGTCCGACGGCCAGACCGATGCGGACGTACGGATCGGGGTCGTCCACGAGTCTGGCCCGTTGTTCCGCCGGTACGGAGATGTTCTCGGTGAGCAGGGCCCGCAGCCTGCGGTCGGGGTGCGCGACGATGGCGTCGACCACCGCGTCCGGCAGAGCACGCCAGGCGAGCACCTTCCGGGCCGCGTCGGCCTCCTCGCACAGCAGCCGGGTCAGGACGTCGGCAGGCGCCGCGGGATTTCGCGCGATCGCAGCGATGGTCTCGCGGTGACCGTGATCTCCGTCCATGGTGAGGCCTCCCTGTTCGCCAACGGCCTTCGCGGGCCCGCAGATGGTGCGCATCGCACGTGTACGGGGTCAACGTCGGTGATCATGCTCCGCCGCGCATCCGGGGACGGGCGAGCGGCTTCCGGGGCGAACCGGATTCCGGCTCGGTGCGGCTTCCGGCGGTACTGCGCCGACGACGATCGAAACACGGCGGAACTGCCGGGCAACTCCGCGGTGAAACTTGGAACCGCCGGGCAGCTCTCCAGCGGGCTTGGGCTCGGAGCATCACGCGACTTGCGGTCTTGAGGTCTTGAGGTCTTGAGGTCTTGAGGTCTTGAGGTTCGTTCGGGGCTAGAGGCGGACCGAGATCTCCACGGCAACGTCGTCCCCTGCCGAGATGCCTTGCCCCTTGCGGACAGCGGCCTTGAGCGGCAGCAGGTAGTGGCCGTCCTTGGGGAAGAGCGACGTACCGAAGACGACTTCACCGATCCGCGCCTCAACCGGGATCACGCCCCAGCCGTACGAGGCCATCGCGGCCACCTCTCGGATGTCGGCGGACTCCTCGTCCGGCACAGGGACGAAGTAGTACGGCGCCGGCCCGCGCCATTCCATCACCCGGCCCGCGAAGGCGAACTCCACCTTGCCGGTCTCCTTTCGCGAGTACGGCCAAGTCGCTCTCGGCACAGATACCGTGCCACCACTCCTCCTTGAGAGCGCCCGGCAGACGCCCGCGGAGGAAGGATCCCATCCCCCTCGCACTAGCGATCCACACACTCGCGAGCAACGGCGACCTCGACTCGGCGGGCCCGACAGTCGAAAACCAGTGGCCGACCACAACGGTCGACCCCAACGCTGTAGGCCATGGAAGAACCCGACCGCAGAATCCGTGCGGTCCACACCGCATCCACGGTCACCGTCTACCAGGCGTACTCCCCGCAAATCGGCCAACCCGCCGCCCGGGAGGGTCGTTTCCCGCCGGCGTGGAAGCGGGATCGGATGACGTGGATCAAGCCGTCGTTCCTGTGGATGATGTATCGCTGCGGCTGGGCGACGAAGGCCGGGCAGGAGACTGTTCTTGCCGTCGAGATCACCCGCGACGGCTTCGAATGGGCATTGCGCCACGCCTGCCTGTCGAGCTACGTACGTGGGGTGCACCCCGACCGCGCCACGTGGCAGCGACAGGTCAAGCGGGCCCCGGCCCGCGTCCAGTGGGACCCCGAGCGTGATCTGCACCTGCGCCCCCTGGCATACCGTTCGCTCCAACTCGGGCTCTGTGGTGAGGCCGTGCAGCGTTACGCGGACGAGTGGACGGTCGGTATCAGTGACGTGACTCCACTTGCCCACGAGATCCACGCGCTCGTCAGAGGCGGCGACCTGGACTCGGCGGTGCGACTACTGCCCCAGGAGCGCCCGTACCCTGCCGCTGCCGAACTCCTGGCCGACTCGAACAATTCGGCCTCGCCCGAAATGAACAGCGTCCGCGTACTCCCCGCCCTACGATCCCCCACATGCTGATTCGTCGGACATTACGGATGATCATCGTGCTCGCTGTGGCCCTCACCGGTGCGGTCGGGGGTGGTGTGGGGACGGCGCAGGCCGAGGGGAACCCGTCGTCGCACGAACGGCAGTTGCTGTTCTACAACCACTCCTACGGAGTCCTCGACCGGGAGACCGCCGACGCCATCGAACACTCCGCCTATCTGCGGGACTTCGCCAACTTCCAGGTCCGTACGACGACCGGTACCGGCGGACAGACCTGGACGGGCCGCTATCTGATGGGCCGCGAGACGTACGTCGAACTGTTCGGAGTCGGTGACATCGCCGGCCAGGACGGCACCCTCGGCTCGGCCGGTCTCGGCCTCTCGACCGAGCGGGCGGGAGACCTGACGACGGTCACCGAGCGGCTGAAGGGCGAGGGTGTCGCCGACCCCGTCGAGTTCCTTCAGACGCGTGACTTCGGTGACGGTGTCCCCGTGCCGTGGTTCGACGCCATCCTCACCACCACCGAGTACGACGCCTTCGGGGCCTGGGCGATGGAGTACCGGCCGGAGTACTTCGCCGACCCGCGCGGCAACACCGAGCCGGCGACCTTCCCCGGTGACGTCGGCCGGGAGCGCTACCTGTCCGACGACTACCGCACCCATCTGATGCGTGACGTGACCTCCGTCCGCCTCGCGGTCACCGAAGGGGACCTCGCCGACAACGTGCCGCTGCTGCGGGCCGGCGGGTTCGCCGTCCGGACCTTGGGCGACGGTGGCGTCGTCGCGAAGCGTGGCGGCACCAGCATTCGCTTCGACGCCGTCCCGCGCGACCAGGCGGGGTTGCAGCGGATCGAACTGTCGCTCAACCGGCCCGTGAAGGACCAGCACGTGGAGCGGATCGGCCACTCGGCCCTCGTCGTCGGCCCGGGCAGCCGCGCCGTGTGGACGTTCGCCCCCAACGGCACCAAGTAGCCGACGGGCGGCGGGAAGCGGGCGGTAGGCAGCGGGCGCGCCCTTGACCGGGGCGCGCCCGCTTCCGCGTGGAACGTGGCGTGGGCCGCTTCGGACAGAGACTGAACCTCACGTTCCCCTCAGCGTTTTCGCTGGGATCTTGTTTGCCCAGGTGACGCGCTGCAAGATCAGGTGACCGCGGGCGGGGGCATCACGACCGGTTGCCCCTCGCTCGTCCGACCAGGGGGACCGCCATACGGATTTCGAGAGCGGCATCGCTGCTGATTGCACCAAGTCTCGCGATGACACTGCTTGCGCTTGCAGCTGCCTGCAGGTCCGATCGGACGGACGACGCCTCAAGTACTCCGGAGCCTGCTGCTCCCGGCACAACGGCGCCCGCCGCGCCTCCCAGCCCTGAACAGGGCTCAGCCCCGCATTCGGACTCGGACCCGGACCTGCACGCGGACTCCAACTCGGTGAAGTTCCCACCCGAGTTGGACGACTCCGAGACCGTCGCCGACAGTCAGGGTGAGACCCGCGGTGGCGGCACATTCGAGTTCGACGAGGGCGAGAAGGGTGATGCCCTGATCATCGCCGTCCGGTGCCAGGGCAAGGGGGAGATCAGGGCCTCCGTGAAGCCGGTGAACGTCCGCTTCCCGCTGGAATGCGTCCATGGCGATGCAGGCACCACCACGAGCACCACCTACAACCAGGTCGGCGTCGCGGGAGCGGAGAAGAAGGGCACCGTCTCGGTTCTGGCGCCCTCGTCGGTGCGCTGGTCCATGACGATCGGCCGCGGCGAGCCCGAGCGAGCAGAAGTGCCTGTGCCTACAGGTGCAACGGAGTAGGGCCGCACGCGCTGCTCCGACTCCGGCTCGCCCGCCGTCACCCGCCGACCGTCACCCGCCCGCCGTGACCGCCTTGAGTTCGTTGAGTGACTCGCGCAGGAAGTCGGCCAGGGGGCGTTCTCCGTTGGCGCCGACCCAGCGTTCGAAGCCGACCTTGCCACGACGACGGCCTGGCGCTGGAGAGCGCTCCGGCCGGCTCCACGCTGCACGCGGTCGCGGACGAGGGCGTGCCGATACGTGCCGTCGCCGAGGTGATCGGGCGGCACCTCGGTCTGCCCCTGGCCTCGCTCTCCCCCGACGACGCGGCCGGGCACTTCACCTGGCTGGCCGCCTTCCTCGGCATGGACAGCCCCACCTCCAGCGCGTACACCCGCGAACTGCTGGGGTGGCAGCCGACCGCGCCCGGGCTCCTCGACGACCTCGACAAGGGCCACTACTTCGCCGCCCCGTCCGTCTGACCGACCCGCGGTTTCTGACCGACGGCACCGTCAGACCACCGGCACCGTCAGACCGACGGCACAGTCAGACCCCGGCACAGTCCGACCACCCGGCACCGTCAGACCGCCGGCACCGATCAACCCCGTCGGCAGTCGGGGTAGCCGGCGCAGCGGCCGATCCACCGTACGTACAGCGGGAGTTGGAGGCAGCGGACGATTTCTATACTGGCCCAATGATCCCCGTTCCGCTCAGCGCGCTCGAAGTGGCCATGGTCCAGACGGGTACTCCGGCCGAGGACACGTTGCGAGACACCACCGAGTTCGCCCGCCGCGTCGAGGACCTCGGTTATCTACGGCTCTGGTACGCCGAGCATCACCATTCCCCGGCCATCGGAGCGTTCCCGCCCGTCGTACTGACCGCCCACGCGGCCGCGTTGACGACGTCCATCCGTCTCGGCTCCGGGGGCGTTCTCGCTCCGAACCACGCCCCGATCATGCTGGCGGAGCAGTTCGGCACGCTGGCCGCGCTGCACGGGGGCCGGATCGACCTGGGCATCGGCCGGGGCCCGGGTACGTTCGACGACTCCACGGCGCGGGCCCTGCGCCGCGGGGCCGGTCCGACGACGGACGACGAGTACCGCGACGACGTGTCCTCGACGCTGCGTCTCCTGGTGGACGAGGTCGGGCTGGACCCGTTCCCCGAGCCATGGCTGCTCTCCTCCAGCACGGCCGGTGCCGCGCTCGCCGCGGAACTGGGACTGCCGATCGCCTTCGCCTATCACATCCGTCCCGACAACACCCTGGCCGCGCTCGCCCACTACCGCGAGCGTTTCTCCCCGTCCCGCTGGTGCGCGAGCCCGCGTGTGCTGGTCTGCGTGGAAACGGTGTGCGCCGGGACGGACGAGGAGGCGGCCCGGCTCGTCGGCCCGATGGACGTCATCAAGGCCGGACTCCTCAAGGGACAAGGCGGCATCCCCTTTCCCACGCCCGAAGAGGCGGCGGCCCACTCGTTCACCGCGGAAGAGACACAGCTCCTGGCAGGCTTCCGCGCCCACCAGGCCCAAGGCTCGCCCGAGACCGTCGCGAAGCAGCTGACGGACCTGGTGGACCTGACCGGAGCGGACGAACTCATGCTCGTAACGCCCGTCTACGCACTGGCCGACCGGCTGAGGTCGTACGAACTCGTGAAGCAGCACGTCATGATGCCGATGCCGACGGCCTAGCCCTGCGATGGCGCCCGTTCGTCAGGGACTCGGTCATCAGAGACGCCGTTCCTCAAGGACTTCGGTCGTCAAGAACTTCGGTCGTCAGGGACGTTCCTCAAGGACGCCAATCGTCAGGGACGTCGGTCCTCAAGGACGTCCACCGCCCACCCCGTCGCCTGGGGCAAGAAGACGTGTTCGGCCGCGTACGCCGCCATGCGGGCGTTCCTTGCCCGGGCCTCGGGGCCGTCCGGCAGGTGGAAGTCGTCGCCCGCCCGGGCGGAGTTGGCCTGCATGTTCGTGGCGGTGGCCAGGCGCCGGCGTACGTACCGGTCGAGCGCGTCGGGTATCTCCGCCGGGCTCGCACCCGTGAGGACGTCGCCGAGTACCGCCGCGTCCATGATCGCCTGTGCCGCGCCCTGGGCCTGGAACGGCACCATCGCGTGGGCGCTGTCGCCCAGCAGGGTCACCCGGCCGATGTTCCACCGAGCGAGCGGCACCCGCGTATGGATGCCGTAGCGGAACACCTGCCCCGCGCGTTCGAGGACGTCGATCACCCGGGAGTCCCAGCCGTCGAACTCGCGCAGTTGCTCGCCCGGTTCCGCCCGAGCGGTCCACGACTCCGTCGCCCCCTCGGCATCGGCATCGGCATCTGCCTCCGCCGTGACGACGGCCACGACGTTGAGCAGTTCCCCACGACGCACCCAGTAGTGGACGAAGTGCCGGCCCGGACCGAGCCAGATGCCGAGGTCGGGCAGGTCCAGATGTGCCACTTCGTCGGCCGGGAGCAGCGCCCGGTAGGCGGCGGTCCTAGAGAAGACCGCCTCGTCCGCGCCGAAGAGCCACTCGCGGGCGGCCGACCGTATCCCGTCGGCGGCCACGACCAGGTCCGCAGGCAGACGCTCGCCGCTCGCCGTGGTCACGGAGGCGGACCGGTCGTCCTGGTCGATGCCCACGGCAACGGTGTTCAGACGCACCGACGCGGGCGGCACCGCGGCGGCCAGGGCCTGATGCAGATCGGCCCGGTGGAGCAGCAGATAGGGCGCCCCGAACGCGTCCTCGGCCTCACGCCCCAGCGCGTAACGGCAGATCTCGGCCCCGTCGGACCAGGTGCGGAAGCTCACGTGGGAGGGGCGGGCCGCATGCGCGGCGACCGCGTCGAGGAGGTCCAGCCGACGCAGCAGACGCGTGGCGTTGGGCGCGAGCTGGATCCCGGCACCGATCTCGGTGAACCGGGCCGCCTGCTCGACCAGCGTGACCTCATGACCGGCCCGGCGCAGGCTCAACGTCGCCGCCAGTCCCCCGATACCCGCTCCCACGACGACCGCTCGCATGCCAAGCCCCCATGACGATCGCTCAACCCCCACGACCTCACATCGGCACGAACGCGCACCCGAGTACCCGGCCGTCGGCCCGCGCAGGCTATCGAACACAACTCCCCGGCCGTACGGGGCTTTTCGGCCCACGTTGCGCGCGGCGCCCCGCGAGCGCCGAGGGGGATGCGGGAGACGGGATGCCGCGTACGGGACATGGGGATACGGCACCGCTGCCGTGCGGAGTCGCGGACACATCAGGAGATGGCCGAGGTGGCAGCCCCGGCCCCATACACTCGTCGCCCGTGACAGGCACAGCGGTACCGGAGCGGATCAGGCAGGCGGTTGCCGCGCTGGATGTGCGGGCCGGCGACCGGCTGTTGGAGATCGGCTGTGGTGGCGGGGTCGCGGTCGGGCTGGTCTGTCCGCTGCTGACCACGGGCACGATCACGGCCGTCGACCGTTCCGCGACGGCCACCGCACGGGCCGTACGGCGCAACGCGGACTCGGTCAGGGACGGTCGGGCCACGATAGCCACGGCCGCCTTCACCGAGCCCGGCCTGGCGACCGCGGGCCTCGCCGACCGGCGCTTCGACAAGATCTTCGCAATCAACGTCAACCTGTTCTGGACCGGCCCCGCCCATGCCGAACTGGCCCTCGCCACACGCCTCTTGGCCCCACGCGGCGCCCTGTACGCGTTCTACGAGCCGCCGGGCGAGCGACTGGACGAACTCGCCGCGAAGGTCACCGGCACGTTCGAAGCGGGCGGCTTCGCCGCGGAGGTGCTGCGCCTGTCGGCACCGGTCGTGGGCATCGTGGGCCGCCCCTGAGCAGCCCGCCCACCGGACCGCGGCCCTGCCACGCCACGCCCTTCCACGCCCTGCCACGCCACAGACTCGGCACAAACGCGGCACAGACACGGCCCAACACGCTCACTCGGCACACCTCCCCGCGCCCCGCCAACTACGCTGCTCCTCGATTCAACTACCAGGCCGCGACGCGTTGTTGGAGCGGCGAGGCCGATCCTCGGGGTGCAGCTTTCATGAAGAACCTTCAGCCTTCGGATCCGTCGTCCATCGGCGGCTACCCGTTGTTGAGCCGGCTCGGAGCGGGAGGCATGGGGCAGGTGTTCCTGTCCCGTACGCCGTCCGGGCGTCTGTTGGCGCTGAAGACGATCCGTGAGGACCTCAGCAGTGATCCGGGGTTCGAGGAGCGCTTCGCGCGCGAGATACGCAACAGCGACCGGGTGCGCTCGCCGTGGACCGTGACCGTCGTGGACTACAGCCCGCCGGGCCAGCGTCCGCAGTGGCTGGCCACCGAGTACGTACCGGCGCCGTCGCTCGACGAATGGGTCTCGCGGCACGGCCCACTGCCGGAGGCCGCGCTCCTCTCGCTCGCCGCCGAACTGTGCGGCGCGCTGCAGTCGGTGCACCAGGCCGACCTCACCCACCGCGATGTGAAGCCGGGCAACGTCCTGCTGGCACGCGACCGCCCGCGGCTGATCGACTTCGGCATCGCACGGGCCGCCGACGACCCCCGGCACACCCAGGTCGGCGGAGTTCTCGGTTCACCCGGCTTTCTCGCACCGGACCAGGCCGTCGGTGGCGTGCCGGCCGAACCCGCCGACGTGTTCTCGCTGGCCGCGGTCCTGGTGTACGCGGCCACCGGCCACGGCCCGTTCACGCGCCCGCAGGAGAACAACGTGGCCATGGCCGCGCTGGTCTACCGGGCCGTCCACGAGGCGCCCGACCTCCAGGGCGTTCCGCCGACCCTGGTCCCCGTACTCGCCTCATGTCTGGCCAAGGCCCCGGCCGACCGCCCCACCGCGGCCGAGCTGGGCAAACGCCTGGAGGCGATCGGCGCCCGTACCGGCAACTGGCCGGACGTCCGCCCGCCGGCCCTCGCCACGGAACTGGCGGCGCACGAGCAGCCGACGCACACCCTCGTCGACCCGCGGCCCGACCTTCCGCCAGACCTCCGGCCCGACCTTCGACCCGGCTCACAGCCCGACCCGCGGCACCACCAGCAGACCCAGCCCTTCACGGCTCCAGGTCCCGGGCACCCGGCCGTCGGGCCGATGCAGGACGGCACCGTCCTGGCCGTCCCCGGCACGCCCGAGAGACGCCGGCGCCCACTCTGGCTGGTCGTCGCCGTCACCGCGGCGGCCGCCGTCGCCGTGGCTGCCGTCTCGGTCGCCGCGTACGCCGGTATGCGCGGCTCCGGATCCGGTTCGGACGACTCCTCCGACGCCGCGAGGACACGGCCCTCGGCGTCGGCCGGGTCCACGAAGCCGACGAACCCGGTGAACCCGGTACGCAGGGTTCTCCAAGCCGTGTACGACCTGGGCGTCGGAGAGTCCGTGCGGACCAACAAGACGAAGCTGGTCATGCAGCGGGACGGCAACCTCGTGATCACCGACAACAAGGACCGTCCCCTATGGGCCGCCGCGACATCGGGCACCGGCAACACCGCCCGCTTCCAGGACGACGGCAACCTGGTCGTCCACAACAGCGCCGGGAAACCCGTGTGGGCCTCACAGACGTTCGGCCACCCGGGAGCCGTCCTGGTCCTCCAGGCCGACGGCAATGTCGTGATCAAGTCCGGCGACGCGGTGCTGTGGGCGGCGAAGACCGTCCACTGACGATGTCGCCTACCCCTGACTCCCGCTCCCGTAGGGCCGCGTAAGAATCTCCAGGTTGTGGCCGTTCGGGTCGTCGAAGTACGTACCGCGGCCACCGTCGTTCGTGTTGATCTCGTCGACATGGCGGTGGAAGGGGTCCGCCCAGTAGGTCAGACCCGCGTCCCGGATACGGGCGAAGATCGTGTCGAAGTCGTCCTCCGAGACCAGGAACGCGTAGTGCTGGGGCGGGATGTGCCCGGTCGCGTCCATGTAGTCGAGGGTCACGCCGTTGGGGATCTTGACCGGGATGAACGGTCCGTACTGCGGGCTCACCTCCAGGCCCAGGATGTCGGCGAGAAACCGGGCCGAGGTCTTCTTGTCGTGGGCGGCGACGATCGTGTGGTTGAGCTCGACGGTCATCGTGCGTACCTCCTTGGCGCGTCGCTCGTCATCGTTCCTGGCACGTTGCTCGTCATCGTTCCTGGCACGTTGCTCGGCATCGGCGGCCTTTTCCTACCTTTTTCACGTATCTCTTCCACCTATCTCTTCCACGCTAGGTGCCCGTGTGACAGGTGCGCAGCCCCGGAAGTGGCCACTCCGGAAAGCGGGATAAGGTAAGCCTTGCCTTACGGATCGAAAAATCGGAGAGAGTCGTGCGCACATCGGGATTGAAAGCCGTCCTGGCCGTGTCCGTGGTCGGCGGGCTGATGGCCGGATGCGCGTCGTCGGAGAGCGGCAAGAGCAGCGAGGGCGGCGGCGACAAGAGCGACCGCAACCTCGTCGCCGGCGCCTCCGCGGGCCCCTCCGCCGCCCCCAGCGCCCTCGCCGACGGCATGGGCACGAAGGCAGCAGACGGCGAGTTCCCCCGTACCGTCAGCCACTTCAAGGGCAGGACGGAGATCGCGGCGGCGCCGAAGCGGATAGCCGTGCTCAGCACCGGGCAGCTCGACGACGTACTCACCCTCGGGGTCGTACCGGCCGCCACCACCCGCGCCGACAACGCCGGACTCGTACCCGGCTACCTCGCCGACGCCTTCCCCGAGTACAAGAAGCAGCTCGCGAAGATGACCGACGCGGGGACGCGGGCCGCGCCCAACCTCGAAACGCTGGCCACCGCCAAGCCCGACCTCATCCTCGCCAACGACTCGCTCGGCGACCTCTACCCCAAGCTGTCGAAGATCGCCCCGACCGTGATCACCGCGGGCAACGGCATCAACTGGAAGCGGGACCTGCTGCTCGTCGGCGACGCCGTCGGCAAGGGCGAGCAGGCGCAGAAGCTTCTCGACGAGCACGCGGACGAGGCCGCCGCCGCGGGCACGAAGGTCGACGGGAAGAACACCGCCGTCTCCATGCTGCGGTTCACGCCCGACCGGACCCGGATGTTCGGCGTCTCCTCCTTCACCGGGTCGATCGCCGTCGACATGGGGCTGGGACGGCCCAAGTCCCAGCAGTTCAACGCCATTTCGGAGGACATCGGCGCCGAGAGCATCGATACCGCGGACGGCGACTGGATCTTCTACTCCGTGCAGGGGGCGCAGGACAAGACCGACGCCGGCAGCGTCCTCGCCGGGCCGCTCTGGAAGTCGATGAAGGCCGTCGAGGCCGGACACGCCGTCAAGGTCGACGACGACCCCTGGTACCTCAACGCGGGCCCCACGGCTGCCGACCTGGTCGTGAAGCAGCTCACCGAGTCACTCGCCAAGTAGGTCCGCGAGCACGTGACCACGCGCACCGCGACCGTACGCACCTCCCGCGCCTCCGTACGCACCTCCTGGCTGGTGGTCGCCCTTCTCCTCACCCTCGTCGCGGTGGCCCTCAGCCTCGCCGTCGGCACCCGGCCGGTGCCGCTGTCCGCCGTGCTCGACGCGCTGCTGCACGGCGGCGGCTCACGGGACGCGCTGGTCGTACGGTCGCTGCGGCTGCCCCGCACCGCCGTCGGGCTCACCGCGGGGGCCGCGCTCGGCGTCGCGGGGGCGGCGTTGCAGGCCGTCACCCGCAATCCGCTGGCCGATCCGGGGATCCTCGGGCTGAGCCAGGGCGCCGCGGCCGGCGTGGTGTTCGCGATCACGGGCGGGCTGGCGAACGGCTTCGGCGGCTACGTCTGGTTCGCCTTCGTGGGCGCGGTCGTCGCCGCCTGCCTGGTGTACGCCGTCGCCTCACGCGGCCGGGGCGGCGCCTCGCCGGTCAAACTCGCGCTCGCCGGAACCGCGCTGTCCGCGATGGTCGGCGGGGCCACCACCGTGGTCCTGACGTCGAGTTCGGCGACGCTCGACCAGTTCAGGTTCTGGCAGGTGGGCGCGCTCAGCGGACGCGACGCGGGGACGGTGGGGCAGATGCTGCCCTTCCTCGTCGCGGGCGCGCTGCTGGTGCTCGGCTGCGCCCGCGGCCTGGACGCGCTCGCCCTCGGCGACGACACCGCGCGTGCGCTGGGCCACAACGTCCAGCTCGTACGGGTCTGCGCGGCACTCGGCGCGACCGTCCTGACCGCCGCCGCGGTGGCCGCCGCCGGGCCGATCGCCTTCATCGGTCTCGCCGTACCGCACCTGGCACGCCGTCTCGTCGCGGGCGGCCACCGCTGGACCCTGCCGCTCTCCGCGCTGCTCGGCGCGGCCCTGCTGCTCGCGGCGGACGTCGCGGGACGGGTGGTCCGCGCGCCCGCGGAGGTACCGGCCGGGGTGATGACGGCACTCGTGGGCGTACCGGTCCTGGTCGTTCTCGTACGCCGGAAGGGAGCGGCGTCGTGACGACGGCATCCCGGCGCCCGTCTGAGCAGGCGACACTCCCAAGGCCGTCCCCGGACCCCGCCTACCCCCACTCGGCAGGCCTCTCCGTACTCCGCCGCCGCTCCTTCTCGCTGCTCCTGCACCGCCGCTCGGCGGTGGTCGTCGCCGTACTGCTGCTTCTCCTGGCCGGCGTCATGGCGCTCTCGGCGTGCGTCGGGCAGGCGTACGTGTCGCCGGGCGAGGTCTGGCGGGTTCTGCGCGGCCACGGCGGCCCGTACGACCTGATCGTCGGGGAGCTGCGGGTCCCGCGGATCGTGCTCGGCGCGCTGGTCGGCGCCGCGTACGGGCTCTCCGGGGCGCTCGTGCAGACGGTGACGCGCAACCCGCTGGCCAGCCCGGACGTCATCGGCGTCGGCCACGGGGCGGCCGCCGCCACGGTCCTGGCCCTCGCCACGGGCGCGGTCGCCTCCCCCGGCGCGCTCCCGGCGGTCTCCGTCGCGGGCGGGCTCGGGGCCGCGGCGCTCGTGTACGTACTGGCCTGGCGGCACGGCATGCAGCCCAGCCGGTTCGTGCTGACCGGGGTCGGCATCGGGGTGGCGCTCTCCGCGGTCGTCCAGCTGTATCTCACGGAGAGCGAGCTGGCCGCAGCCGAGCAGGTCAAGCTGTGGCTGACCGGCAGCCTCAACGGCCGCGGCTGGGATCAGGCGGGCCCGCTCGCCTGGGTGCTTCTCCTCTCCCTGCCCGCCCTGGTGTGGGCGAACCGGGCCCTGCGCCCGCTCGGCCTGGACCCCGACACGGCCGCCGCGCTGGGCGTCCGCGTGCACCGGACCCAGCTCGCCCTGACCGTCCTGGGCGTGATCCTCGCGGCGACGGCCACGGGAGCGGCGGGCCCGATCGGCTTCGTCGCCCTCACGGCCCCCCAACTGGCCCGCCGCCTGACCCGCACTCCCCAACTACCGCTGGCGGCCTCGGCATTGACGGGAGCGGTCGTACTGATCACGGCCGACCTGGCGGCCCGCACGCTGATGCCCCCACTGGAAATCCCAGTGGGGGCACTCACGGCGCTGGTGGGCGGCCCGTACTTGCTGTGGCTGCTGGCCGGCGGTCAGGGCCACAACCGCGCGCTCTAGGAGACAGGGGCGCAGCGCAGCCCCATCTCCTAGGGGCGCGGGGAACTGCGCGCCCAGCTACAGCGAGCCCGCACCTAATACGGCGCACCCCAGCGGAGCGAACTCGCTAGATCGTCGCGGCGTCGATCACGAACCGGTACCGCACGTCGCTGTTCAGCACCCGCTCGTACGCTTCGTTGATCTCGCCCGCGCTGATCAGCTCGATCTCCGCCCCGAACCCGTGCTCGGCACAGAAGTCCAGCATTTCCTGGGTCTCCTGGATGCCACCGATCCCGGAGCCGGCAAGGGTCTTACGCCCACCGATCACCGAGAAGAGGTTCAGGGAGACCGGCTCCTCGGGCGCGCCCACGTTCACGAAGGCGCCGTCCGTCTTGAGCAGGGAGAGGAAGACGTCCAGGTCCAGCGGGGCGGACACGGTGGACAGGATCAGGTCGAAGGAACCGCGCAGCTCCTGGAAGGTCTGCGGGTCGCTGGTCGCGTAGTAGTGGTCGGCGCCCAGCTTCAGCCCGTCGTCCTTCTTGCGCAGGGACTGCGAGAGAACGGTCACCTCGGCACCGAGGGCGTGCGCGATCTTGACGCCCATGTGGCCGAGACCGCCCATGCCGAGGACTGCGACCTTCTTGCCGGGACCGGCGTTCCAGTGCTTGAGCGGGGAGTACGTGGTGATGCCGGCGCACAGCAGCGGCGCGGCCTCGTCGAGGGCCAGGCCCTCGGGGATACGGACGGTGAAGGCCTCGTCGACGACGATGTGGGTCGAGTAGCCGCCGTAGGTGGGCTCACCGTCCTTGCCGATGGCGTTGTACGTGCCGACGTTGCCCTGGGTGCAGTACTGCTCAAGGCCCGCCTTGCAGTTCTCGCACTCGCGGCAGGAGTCGACCATGCAGCCCACGCCCACGCGGTCGCCGGCGGCGAACTTGGTGACGCCGGGGCCGACCTCGGTGACGATGCCGGCGATCTCGTGGCCGGGAACCATCGGGAAGATGGCCTCGCCCCAGCCCTCGCGGGCCTGGTGGATGTCGGAGTGACAGATGCCGGCGAACTTGATCTCGATCAGAACGTCGTGCTCGCCGACCGGGCGACGCTCGATGGTCGTGCGCTCCAGCGGAGCCTTGGCGGCGGGAGCGGCGTATGCGGCGACAGTGGTCATGCCGGGGGTTCTCCTAAGGAGGGGTTCTGCGCCCGGCCTGCCTTCCGGCCGGGCACGGCCTCCAGCCTGCTCCTGATCACGGCGGTCACCCAGACCACGGCTTTGCGTACGTTCGCTGGTCCTACTACTGATAGGGGCAGGTTCGTATGCGTACGACCGTGAATACTGGACGTATGGATGAACAGCCCTCTCAGGAGTCCGCAGGGCGGTCGGGACAGGCGGGACAAGCGGGGCAGGAGTCGGGGCGCCCGCTGGACCGGCGTGCCGAGCTCAGCGAGTTCCTGCGCACGCGCCGGGCCCGGCTGAAGCCGGAGGACGTGGGGCTGCCGGACTTCGGGCGGCATCGCCGGGTGCCCGGGCTGCGCCGCGAGGAGCTGGCGCAGCTGGCCGGGGTGTCCGTGGCGTACTACACCCGGCTTGAGCAGGGCAACGGGCGGAACGTCTCCGCGGAGGTACTCGACTCGATCGCGCGCGCCCTGCGGCTGACGGGGGCCGAGCACGCGCATCTCACGCATCTGGCGAAGCCGAAGCAGCACAAGAAGAAGGCGTCGGTCCGGCCGCAGCAGGTGCGGGTCGCTCTGCGGGAGCTGATCGACACGTTCGACGGTGTGCCCGCGTATGTCGTGGGGCGGCGGTCGGAGATTCTCGTCTGGAACCGGATGGCCGCGGCCGTCTTCGGGGACTGGTCGGAGGTGCCGCCGCAGGAGCGGAACTGGGCGCGGATGGTCTTCCTCAAGCCCGAGTATCGCGAGCTGTTCGTGGAGTGGGAGCAGAAGGCTTCCGACATGGTGAGTTTTCTGCGGATGGACGCGGGGTGCCATCCTGACGATCCTCGCCTCTCCGCCCTGGTCGGCGAGCTCTCCGTGAAGAGCGAGGAGTTCCGTCGGCTCTGGGCGACGCACGACGTCAAGGAGAAGAGCCATGGTGTCAAGCGGCTGCACCATCCCCTCGTCGGTGAACTGACCCTCTCCTTCGAGTCGTTCAAGCTCGTCGACGACGACGAGCAGTCGATGGTCACGTACCACGCCGAGCCGGGCTCCCCCTCGGCCGAGGCCCTCCGCCTCCTGGCCAGCTGGGGCACGGACGCGACCCGCGCGGGCACGGCATCGCCGCAGGCGTAGCTTTTTCCGCCCCCGCCGCCCCTACCCGTCCCGTCCCTGGGGGCTGCCGCCCCCAGACCCCCGCATCGGCCTGAACGGCCTCGTCCTCAAACGCCGGACAGGCTGAAATTCAGCCCCTCCGGCGTTTGAGGAGCGGGGGTTCGGGGGCGGAGCCCCCGAGGCAGGGACGGGAATGGGTAGGGGCGGCGGGGGCGAAAAAGGTCAGGCCGGGACGGCGTCAGCCCTGGTACGGCGGCGCCGAGCCCCACGTCCACTTCGGAACCGGCTGCTCCGCCGGAGGCACCGCGTCCGGGCCCGAGAAGTAGACGGCAAGCCGAGTCCCCCACTCCGCGTACGCCACGAACGCGGAGCGGAACTCGGCGTCGGAAGGAAGCCCCGCATCGTCCGCCGCATCCTGGAGAAGGTTCACCCACCTCCGCCGCTGCACCTCCGTGATCCCCTTCCCGAGATGCTTCGCGACCATGTGCCCGTGCCCGCCCTGCGTCTCGGAGTACCCGGCCGGCCCCCCGAACACCTCCCCGAGCCACAGCGCGACATGCGACGCGTGCTCGGGAGCGAGGCCCTCGAAGACGGGCGCCAGGACGTCGTCCTTGAGAACCTTGTCGTAGAAGACCTCGGTGAGCCGGTCGAAGGCCTCGGCACCCCCCGCCCAGACGTACAACGTCGGCACGGACGCCCCCGTACCCCGTACGGTCGTCGGTTTGTAGTGCCGCATCTCCTCGATGGAGCTGATGTACGGCCGGATCTCGGCAAGGAACTCCTCGAAGAGCTCGGACTTGCGGAAGCCCTCGATGTGGTCCTCGGTGGAGGTCCAGGTGATGCGGAGCACGAAGTGCTCGAAGTCCTCCTCGCAGCGCGCCAGTTCGTAGTCGACACACTGCGGGGCCACGGCGAGCTGGGCGGCGGCCCGGGTGTAGGCGGCGAGGAACTCCGCCGACTGCTGCTCGGGAATGCGGTACCGGATGTACTCAACGGTGTGCGCTGTCATGCCCCCACACAAACACGGACGGCCCGCGGAAGCTGCACTTCCGTCGGGCCGTTCGCGTATGTCAGCGTTCAGCGAACCACGGGATCAGCCTTGAGGGCCGGCCCCGCCGGCTCACTTCCCGTAGTACGCGTTGTAGATCGAGATCGTCGACTTGTTGTTCTTCTTGTCGGTGATCTTCGCGTGGAACGAGATGCCCTTGCCCTTGGCCGGGTTCGTCACACCGATCTTGCCGTTCTTGACGGTGACCTTCTTCCAGGTCTGGCCGTAGTCGTAGGACACGTACACCGACAGCGACTTGAGGTTCTTGCCTGCTGCCGAGCCCTGGACGGTCACCGGGATGGAGACCTTCTTGCCGGCCGGTGCCTTGCTGTCCAGTCCGACGGCCGCGTTGAAGCGGACGGAGGAGGTGGGCAGCGCGGCGCTGGTGACCTTCTTGGAGCGGAAGGTCCAGCTGGCGTCGATGCGGGTGGAGGCCGCCGCGACCTTGACGCTCCGCTTGACCGAGGTGGTCAGCTTGTACGAGGCCTCGCCGGCCGGGACCTTGAAGACTCCCTCGCCGAACAGCGGGTCCGCGTTCGAGCCGACCTTGGTGCCGTTGCGGTAGAGCGTCGTGGTGACCGACGAGAAGAGCGAGGAGCCGGCGTGGGTCTTGCCGTCGGCGAACAGCGGCAGGTAGCCGTAGATCTCGTTGCCGTCGCGCTGGATACCGAAGCCGGAGCCGACGCGCGGACCGAAGACCGCCGTGTTGTAGATCTTCTCGTAGCTCTTGCCCGCCTTGAAGGTCTGGGCGCTGCCGAGCGTGTAGAAGGCCTCGGTGATCGGGAAGCCGTCGGGGTCGATCCCGCCGTGCTGCTCGAAGTCCTGCTCCCACTTCACGCCGTTCGCGGTGCTGACATGCACCTTCCGCGTGCTGGGCAGCGTCTGCGGGAACCCGATCGAGGAGGCGCTGAAGCTTCCGGGCAGCCAGCCGATGGTGTTGACCGCGCCCTTCTTGCCGCTCGTCGAGGCGCCCAGGCCGACCTTCAGGGTGGCCAGTTCGCTCGCCTTGTAGTGCTTGGTGTAGCCGGTGGCGAGCTTCTTCACCTTGCCGCCCGCGACGGTGTTGTACTCCTCACCGTCCTTGGCCCAGTGGCCGCCCCACTGCTGGAACAGCGAACCGTCGGTGATCTCCGGACCGGCGTGCGCGGTACGGAAGTTGGCGTACGTGTCCAGCCACCAGCCGAACCCGTAGGCGTTGTTGCCCACCTCCACCATGTAGTCCGGCGACGCGAACTCCGACTTGGCGGCCGCGTCGGGCACGGTGACGTCCACCGGCTTCGCGGTCCGCGCGTCCACCGTGATCGTGACGTTCTTGGTGATGCTCAGCTTCGGCTGGGCCACCCAGTCGGCGCCCTTGGTGAAGTCCTCCGGGTCGACGAAGAACGCCGAGTTGAGGATGAATCCGCCCTTGGGCACCCGGACCTTGACCGTGCCGGACTCGTCGTACGGCGAGAACCACTTCTCCGCGGCCGTCCCGGAGACACCGGTCAGGCTGGCGTCGTAGTACTTCGCCGGGTTGCCGTCACGGTCGATCATCTTGAGCGTGACGTCGTACGACTCCACCTCCCGCTGTACCGCCGCCGCCGTGCGGACGCTCTGGCCGCCGCCGGTCGCGGTCACGTACGCGGAGTAGCCGCCGTCGAGCGTGCCGCCCAGCTTGGTGTTGACCGTGAGGTCGGCGGAGGCCGTGCCGCCCGCCGGGACGGTCAGCGTCTTGGCGCCGAGCGTGAAGAAGCCGGCCGGAGCGGCCTGGCCCTTCGGGTTGGTGGCGGTCGCGGAGAGGCTCAGCGTGACGTCGGCCGTGCCGAGGTTCTTGTACGTGATCTTCTTCGTGACCGGGGTGTCGTCGGTGTGCGGCCACTGCTGGATGCCGAAGCTCACGGACGACGGGTCGGCGAGCACGGTCTGCTTGATGGCCTTGTCGACCTGGATGCGGCCCGAACCCTGCTGGAACGGCGTGTACTTGCCGCCCTTCGTGGAACCGGTCAGCGCGGCCTTGAGCTCGGTGTACGTCCAGTCCGGGTGCTGCTGCTTGAGGATCGCCGCGGCGCCCGCGACATGCGGGGTCGCCATCGACGTACCCGAGATGGTGACGTAGCCGGCGGGCTTCTCGCCGACCTCCTGGGCGATGATGCTGCCCTTGGCCGAGGCAGCGGTGGTGTCCACACCGGGTGCGGTCACGTCGGGCTTGATGGCGCCGTCGAGGCCGGGTCCGGTGCTGGAGAACTCGGCCAGCTTGTCGCTGTCGTCGACGGCGCCGACGGTGAGCGCGGCGGCCGCGCTGCCGGGAGAGCCGACCGTCTGCTCGCCGAACTCGCCGGAGTTGCCGGCGGCTATCGCGAAGAGAATGCCCTTCTCCTCGGACAGCTTGTTGACCTGGGCCTCCAGCGGGTCCACCTCGGGGGTGTCACCGCCGCCCAGGCTGAGGTTCACGACGTCGGCGCCCTGCTCGGCCGCCCAGTCCATGCCGGCGAGGATGCCGGAGTCGTCACCGAAGCCGTTGTCGTCGAGGACCTTGCCGTTGAGCAGCTGGGCTCCCGGTGCGACGCCCTTGTACTTGCCCGCGGACTTGGCGCCCGTACCGGCCGCGATGGACGCGACGTGCGTGCCGTGGCCGTACTTGTCGGTCGCGTCCGGAGCGGCCGAGAAGTTCTTCTCGGCGACGACCTGGTCCTTGAGGTCCGGGTGGGTCGTGTCGACACCCGTGTCGAGGACGGCGATCTTGACGCCCTTGCCGTCGAACCCGGCGGCCCAGGCCTTGTCGGCGCCGATCTGCTTGACGGACTTGTCGAGGCTGGCCTTGCGGACGCCGTCGAGCCACACATGGGCGATGCCGGAGGCGGTCCGCGCGTTGCCGCCCTGCGCGTCGGTGACCGCCGCCCAGAGGTCGGTCGCGTCGGCCTTCGGCGTCAGCACCGCGTCCGCGTTCAGCGACTTGAGGGTCCGGCGGACCTTCGTGTCGCCCGCGTCACGGACGTCGGCCTTCGCCGCCGCGGCCGCGCCGCGGTAGCCGACGATCAGCTTGAGGCCCTGCTTCTGGGCCTTGCGGTTGGCCGACTTGTTGAGCTCGGTGACGTCGAAGAGCCGCTGGTCGAGCTTGCCGGTGGCGATCAGCCGCGCGGCGTCGGCCGGCACGACGAGCGTGTGCCCGCCTGCCGTGCGGATCTGGACGGGTATCCCCTCGCGGCCCTTGGCCCGCTCCAGGCCGACGACGCGGCCCTTGGCGTCGACGACCACACGGTCGCCGGTGATCAGGGTGATGCGGTGCTTGGGCGTGGTCGGCACGGCCGAGTCGGCGGCCGCGGTCCTGGCCTCCGCCGACGCCGGGCTGGTCATGCCCGCCGCCAGGGCCACGGCTGCCGCCGCGGCGATCGTGGCCACGCACGCTCTTTTCACTTGTCTGCGCAAGTCTCCCCCTGGAGATGCAGGTCCGGGATGAATCCCCGTTCATCCGGCCGGGGGACGTCCCGTACGCATGCTCGCGCGTAACCCCCCGGAATACTCAGTATGCCGGGGGGTGAACAGGCGCTCAATAGTGAGACGGCTGTTAAGAGTTCGCGTTTTCCTTCACGGTGATCCTCCCCTTGCGGATCGTGGCGAGCCGGGGGGCCTTTTTCGCGATCGCCGAATCGTGCGTGACCATGATGAAAGTGAGCCCGTGCTCCTTCCACATGGTTTCGAGTACGTCCATGATCTCGTCGCGCATGGACTCGTCGAGGTTTCCGGTCGGTTCGTCGGCGAGGAGCACCTTGGGCTGCTTGACCAGGGCACGGGCGATCGCGACGCGCTGCTGCTGACCGCCGGACAGTTCGGCCGGCAGATGCCCGAGCCGCTCGGCGAGCCCCACGGAGTCCAGTGCCGCCGCGGCCCGTTCGCGCCGCTCCTTGACCTTCAGCTTCAGGGGTACGAGTGCGGTTTCCACGTTCTCCTGGGCGGTGAGCGTGGGAATGAGGTTGAAGCTCTGGAAGACGAAGCCGATGTTCTCGCTGCGCACCTTGGTGAGCTTGCTCTCGGACAGCCTGGCGAGATCCGTACCGTCGAGCTCGACGCTTCCTGCGGTGGGCCGGTCGAGTCCGCCGAGCATCTGCAGCAGGGTGGACTTGCCGCCGCCGGTGGGGCCCTGGATGACCAGTCGGTCACCGTCCCCGATGGTCAGGTCGACCCCGTCGAGCGCGTCGACGGACTCCTTGCCCCGCTTGTAGCGCTTGGTGACGCCTCTGAGTTCGTACATGGTGCAACTCCTGGGATACGTAAGGGGGTTGGCGCCCGCCGCGACGCGCGGCCGGGCAGGCGCCCGAGGCGGCCGGCTATTCGACGCGGCGCAGGGCGTCCGCCGGTCGCAGCCGGGAGGCGCGCCAGCCGCCGAAGGCGCCCGCGATCAGGCCGCCGGTGACGGCGAGGCCGACCGCGAGGGCGATCGTGCTGAGGGCGACGGGCGCGGTCAGCGCCACGTCGAGGGCCTTGGACGCCGTCTCGCGGGCGGGTCCGCCCATACCGCCGCCCGGGCCACCGCCGCCGGGGCCGCCGAGCGCCGCGCCCGTGGAGCCGACCTCGGCCTGGAGCGTCGGGCTGATCGCGGTGACGACATAGGCGCCGCCGAGGCCGAGCGCGATACCGAGGGCGCCGCCGACCAGACCGTTGACGACGGCCTCGCCGACGACCTGCCGGGTGACGCGGCCGGACTTCCAGCCGAGCGCCTTGAGCGTGCCGAACTCCCTTACGCGGCGGGAGACGGCCGAGGAGGTGAGCAGGCCCGCGACCAGGAACGCGGCCACGAGCACCGCGATCGACAGCCACTTGCCCACGTTGGAGGCGAGATCGGAAGCAGTGGAGAGGGAGCCGGAGACCGTGTCGGCGAGGTCGGCGGAGGTCGTGACGGTCGTACCCGAGATGTTCTTCTGGATGGTCGACTTGACCGCGCTGATCTGCTGCGAGTCGGACGCCTTGACGTAGATCGTGGTGACCTTGTTCTTGGAGTCGCTGAGCGTCTGCGCCTGCTTGAGCGGGATGTAGAGGTTGGCCGCCGCGTCACCGCTGTCGGGGGTCGCGATGCCGATGACCTTGTACTTGACGCTCTTGATGGTGACCGTGTCACCGAGGGCGAGCTTCTTCTCCTTGGCGTACGACTTGTCGGCGACGACGACCTTGGCGTTGGTCTCGGAGGACGTGAAGGTCCGGCCGCTGGTGATCTTCGAGGAGGTCAGCGGGCCGAGCGCGGGCTTGGTGACGTCCGTGCCGTAGACGGAGTAGTTGTTGACGTCGAAGTCGGCGCCGCCGCCCTCGACCCGGCCCTCCGGGGACTGCTGGGCGCCGGGCTGGCCGCCCTGCTGGTTGCCGCCGCCCTGCTGGTCCTGCTGGAACTGGCCCTGGCGGAACTGGCCGCTGACCTTGACGACTTGGAGGCTGAGCCCCCCTACGACGTCCGAGACACCCTTCTGCGTGCCGACCTTGGAGACCGTGCTCGTGGCCAGGGTCTGGAAGCCCTGCACCATGACGCGGTCGCTGCTCTGTTCTTCGTCGGAGTCGCTGCCCCGGGCGTCGAACTGGAAGCGCGGGCGCTCGCCCGTGCTCGACTGTGCCTGGGCCGCCTTGGTGACCGTCATGTCCGTGCCCAGTCCGTACAGCGACTGGAGGACCTTGCCCTGCGCCTTCTCCATGCCGGACGACACGGAACTGACCACGATGACCAGGGCGATGCCCAGGGCGAGTCCGGAGGCGACGACGAGCGCCGCCTTTCTGCGGCGGCGCAGTTCGCGCCTCAGGTAGGTGAAGAACATGGCCGAAAGCTAGGGACACCGCGTGATGGCGGGATAAGGCCCGCATAAGAGAAGGATGAGAACACTGTGCGCTGCCCCGGAACCCTGTGAGAACGCCGAGGGCGGTTGCCCGTACGAGTCGTACGGGCAACCGCCCTCGGGACGGGAAACGCGTTCGGGTCAGACGGCCGAACCGGCCTTCCACGCCGCCCAGTCCAGGTTCCAGCCGTTGAGGCCGTTGTCCGGGGCGATGGTCTTGTCGCCGGTGTTCCGCACGTCCACGACGTCACCGACGATCGAGTTGTTGTAGAACCAGGCACCCTCGGTGTTCGGGTCGTCGGCACCCTTGGTGTCGTTCAGACCGACGCAGCCGTGGCTGGTGTTGACGCTGCCGAAGATGGAATCGGCGCCCCAGTAGTTGCCGTGGATGAACGTGCCGGAGCTCGACAGGCGGATGGCGTGCGGCACGTCCTTGATGTCGTACTCGCCCTTGCCGTCATCGTCCGTGAAGCCCACGGTCGCGCCGTTCATACGCGTCTCCGTGAACTTCTCCGACATCACCATCTTGCCCTGGTACGTCTTGTTCTCGGGCGAGCCGGCGGAGATCGGGATGGTCTTGATCGTCTTGCCGTCCTGGGTGACCTTCATGGTCTTGGTCTTGGCGTCGACGATCGAGACCTGGTTGCGGCCGATCTTGAAGGTGACCGTCTTCTGCTGCACGCCGTAGACGCCGTCGGCGCCCTCGACACCGTCCAGGTTCAGCTTGAGCGTGACGGTCGAGTTGCCCTTCCAGTACTCCTCGGGGCGGAAGTCGAGCCGGTTGGCGTTGAACCAGTGGCCGACGACCTCCTGGCCGCTGCTGGAGGAGACGGTGATCCCCTTCTGCACGTCGGCCTTGTTGGTGATGGCCTTGTCGAAGTTGATCGAGACCGGCATGCCGACGCCGACGGTGGAACCGTCCTCGGGCGTGAAGTTGCCGATGAAGCTGTTGGCCGGCGAGACCGTCGTGAACGACGCGTTCTCGTGGGCGGCGCGGCCGTCGGAGTCCTTGGCCGTCGCGGCGATCTTGTAGGCGGTGGCGCGCTCCAGCTGGGCGCTGGGCTTCCAGCTCTTCTTGTCCGCGGATATCTCACCCGCGACAGCCGCGCCGGCCGCCGTCTTCATGGTCACGTCGGTCAGCGTGCCCTTGGTCACAGTGACGGCCGCGGCGCTGTTGATGGAGGCGTTGTCGGAGCCGTCCTTGGGCGTGATCTTGATCTGGGCCTCGGAGGACTTCTTGGCCGCCGCCTCGTCGACCTTGGCCTGCGAGGTGCTGTCACCTCCTTCGCCCTTGGGGTCGTCGCTGCCGCCTCCGCTGCACGCAGAGAGCACCAGCACCCCGCCGAGCAGTGCGGACGCGACCGTGAGGCCCTTGCGCCGCTTACTGTCCGTCATCACACGCTTCTCCATCGTTGCCGAATCCCCAAAACCCCGAGAGTCCCCGTAACACCTGTAAACGCTACGACCGGTTCGTCCCGTTCCACACCCTTCCCAGGTGTGGGGCACACCACGTCGATCGATTTCGGCCCACGTCGGATCGTCCTCGATCCGACCGAGTGCGGCCGTTACGACTGGTGCGGGTGTCGGTCACTGCGCCCCTTGAGACGACAGAACCCCGGGTGGCGGTTGCCGCCCGGGGTCACGATTCTCCCAAGCCGCCTCAGCCGACCAACTCTTCCTCGTCTTCGGCCTCATCATCCTCGTCGAGGTCCCAGTCCGGCGAATCGGGGTCGTAGTCGATCAGCTCGGTGCTCCAGGAGGCCTGCGCGAGTTCGACCCCGGCCACCTCGCTGACCAGGTCGAACGGGTCGACGAGGTACGCGAGGGCCTCGGCAGTGTCTTCCGTCACTGCGCTCTCGGCGTGCACCCGCTCGTCGCCGGGGAGCTCCGGGTCCTCCGCGATGCGCGCCAGCGCAGCCTTGGTGAGCGCGTTCTCGTCGTCGACCTCGACGACCAATTCGACGCGCAACCGCACAAAACGTGATGTCTCAGGTGTGCTCATACGTCGGAGAGTACGGCTCATCGCCACCGTGACTTTCCTGTGACCCGCACCTTTCACTAACATCGCCCCACACGGCCAATTCGCCAGCGTCACAAGGGGATCGATATTCCGTGTCCGCACGTCGATCGTTGCTGACCGCCACCGCCGCGGGGACCCTGCTGGGCGCCCTGTGGTTCGTCCCGTCCGCCAATGCGACCGGGGACGGGACGGCAGAACACAGAACACAGACAGCGACGACCACGACCCTGCAGACCAAGGCGGGGGACAAGACCGGGACGTCCGACGCACAGGACGCGGAGGGCACGGAGGGCGCGGCCAGGACCACCTCCGTCCGCACACAACTGGCCGACACGGGAAGCTTCGACACGACGCCGTACGTGGTCGGCGGCACCCTGCTCCTCGGCCTGGGCGCCGGTTTCGTGGTGTATTCGGTACGCCGGGAACGTACGACCTTGTACTGAAGGCCGCCCGCCGCCCGGGTGCCCACACCTCCCGGCACTGCGATATCCGCCCCCTTTCAGCCATTTCGCGGCATCCTCGAAGGAAGACCGGCGAGAGAGGGGCGGACCCGTTTACAGTCCGTGGGGTTCACGCACGCACTCCCTGTCGCTTCTCCGTACCGCGTGAACAGGGAGTGGCCCACGTGAAGATCGTCTTCCTGCTGCACAACGCCTATGCCATCGGCGGCACGGTGCGCTCGACGCTCAACCTCGCCGGTGCGCTGGCCGCACGGCACGAGGTGGAGATCGTCTCGGTCTTCCGCAGCGAGGACAGACCCCTGCTCGGGCCGAACCGCAAGGTCCGTCTCGTCCCGCTCGTCGACGAGCGCCCCGACGCGCCGACGTACGACGGCGGGAACCCGCTCATGGCGCGCCCCTCCACGGTCGTACCCCCCGCCGAGGTCCTCGCCCACCGCTACAACGAACTCACCGACGAGCGGCTGCGCGAATTCCTCGACGGGACGGACGCGGACGTCGTCGTCGCGACCCGCCCGGCACTGGTGGTCTTCCTGGCCCGGCACGGCTCGCGCCGCTATCTGCGCGTCGGACAGGAGCACCTGTCGTACGACAACCACGTCCCGGACGTACGCACCGCGCAGAACGAGGCCTTCCGGCACCTGGACGCCTTCGTCACCGTCTCCGCGCAGGACGCCGCCGACCACCGCGCCCACCTGCCGGGGCTGCGGACGCGGATCACCGACATCCCGAACGCCGCGCCCCGCCCGAAGGCCGAACGCTCCGACGTACAGGCCCCGTTGGTGATCGCCGCGGGCCGGCTGATGCCGGTCAAGCGCTACGACCTGCTGATCGAGGCCTTCACCCGGGTCGTCGCCGTACGACCGGAATGGCGGCTGCGGATCTACGGCCAGGGGCCGGAACGCGCCAACCTCCGCGCAGCCGTCGACGCACACCGGCTGAACGACCACGTGTTCCTCATGGGCCCCTACCCGACGATGGAGACCGAGTGGCCCAAGGCCTCCGTCGCCGCCGTGAGTTCGGACTGGGAGTCCTTCGGCATGACGATCCTGGAGGCCATGCACGCCGGCGTCCCGGTGGTGGCGACGGACTGTCCGCACGGCCCCGGCGAAATCATCACCGACGGCTCCGACGGACTGCTCGTACCGCCGGGAGATGCGGACGCGTTCGCGGCGGGACTGCTGAAGCTGATCGAGGACACGGACCAGCGCCGGCTCATGGGCGAGGCCGCCAGGGAGACCGTCCAGCGGTTCGCCCCCCGCCGGATCGCGGACCAGTACGAGCGCCTGTTCGCCGAACTGCGCGAGGCCCGGACCTCGACGACGACAAAGGTCACGCGCCGTGTGCGCCGCGCGCTCGGGGCGCTGCTCCCGCACGCCTCGCGCCCCCGCTCCGAGGAAGCGCCTCCGGCGGCCCCGCCCGCCGCCCCGCCGGCCGCGGACGACCGACCGCGCGCCCTGCGCCCGAAGGCCGGCTGCACGACCGACTCCAGCGGCGGCGTACGGATCACGGTGAACGCGTCGGGCGTGTCCGGCGAGAGCCTCACCCTGGTCCTGCGCCACCGGCACGGCGACGACGAGGCACGCGTTCCGCTGGATCCCCCGAGCGACCCGAAGTCGCCCTGGACCGCAGAGCTGACCCACCCTCGACTGGCCCTGGCGGAAGGCCGTTGGGACCTGCATGTCGAACGCGCGGAGGACGGCGCACGCCGTCGCCTCAAGGCAGGACTCGTCGAGCAGCGCGGTCTGCTGACTGCGAGACCCACGCCGTCAGCACCGGGCCGGGCCTTCGCCTGGTGGATTCCGTACGCGACGAAGGACGGCTACCTGGCCCTGCGGACCTTCCGCCGCGCGGCACACGCGGAAGCCACCGCCCTGCGGACCGACACCGGTTCCCTGACCGTGGAAGGCACCCTCCACGGAGCCGTGCTCGGCGAGGGCGCGGTACTGCTCGGAATCTCCCGCGACGGGAGACCTCACGACTTCGAAACCCCGGCGACGCTCACGGGGGAGCGGACTTTCCGGGCCGACATCACGTCCCTGCCCCGCCCCACAGACGCCGACAAGCAGCTGTGGGACCTCTTCGTGCGCCCCGCCGCGGCCGACGAACCCGTACGCGTCGGCCGAATCCTCGGCGACATCGTCGACCGCAAGGCCACGGACAAACACCCGACCACAACCGTGCCCACCCGGTCAGGCCCTCCGACAGAGGCCCGCTTCTTCCTCACCGTCACCAACGACGTGGCAATCAGCGCCCTGTAGGCCGCGCCCCGTAAGGGGCACGGGGCTGTGACGTCATGCGGCTCCGCCGAGCTGTCAGGCGGACCGACGCCCGCCCCCCTGACCTCCACGGGTACGCGATCCCGCACCACCACGCCCACGCGAACCCCCGCCGGTGCCGGCCCCGGCACCGGGACGCGCGGCCGCGTTCCCACGCCCGCCACCACCCCGCCGAGCCCGCGACGGCGACTTCGGCTGAGCCTGCGCGGCAACCGGCTCCGGTACGGGAATGACAACAGGAACCCCGGACGGCTCCCGAGCTCCCGTGATCCGTACGAGCTCCTCGTCGCTCGACTTGATGCGAGCCGTCCGCGGACTGATCCCGGCGTCGGCCATCAGCCGGGTCATCTCCCGCTTCTGCTCGGGAAGGACGAGCGTGACGACGCTCCCGGACTCCCCCGCGCGAGCGGTACGCCCGCCCCGGTGGAGATAGTCCTTGTGGTCGACCGGCGGATCGACGTTCACGACGAGGTCGAGATCGTCGACGTGGATCCCACGAGCGGCGACGTTCGTGGCGACGAGCGCGGTCACAAGACCGGTCTTGAACTGGTCGAGCGTCCGGTTCCGCTGCGGCTGCGAGCGCCCGCCGTGCAGCGCGGAGGCCTTCACACCGTTGGCGAGCAGCCGCTTGGCGAAGCGGTCGGCGGCGCGCTTGGTGTCGACGAAGAGGATCACGCGTCCGTCGCGCGCGGCGATCCGCATGGCGACGGCCTTCTTGTCGGTCTCGTCGGCGACGTGCAGCACGTGGTGCTCCATCGTCGTCACCGCGCCGGCGGAGGGGTCGACGGAGTGCACGACGGGGTCCGTGAGGAACATCCGTACGAGCTTGTCGATGTTCTTGTCCAGGGTCGCCGAGAACAGCATGCGCTGGCCGTCCGGCTCGACCTGGTTGAGCAGCGCCGTGACCTGGGGCATGAAGCCCATGTCGGCCATCTGGTCGGCCTCGTCGAGGACGGTGATCCCCACCCGTTCGAGGGTGCAGTCACCGCGGTCTATCAGGTCCTTGAGCCGCCCGGGCGTGGCCACGAGCACCTCGGCGCCGCGCCTCAGCAGACCGGACTGCTTGCCGATGGACAGCCCGCCGACGACGGTCGCGAGCCGCAGGTTCACGGCCGTGGCGTACGGCGTGAGCGCGTCGGTGACCTGCTGCGCGAGCTCGCGCGTGGGCACGAGGACGAGCGCGAGCGGCGCCTTGGGCTCGGCGCGTCGGCCGGCCGTGCGGGCGAGCAGCGCGAGGCCGAAGGCGAGGGTCTTGCCCGAGCCGGTGCGGCCCCGGCCGAGGATGTCGCGCCCGGCGAGGGAGTTGGGGAGCGTCGCGCCCTGGATCGGGAACGGCTCGATGACCCCCTGGGCGGTGAGGGTCTTGGTCAGCGCGGCCGGCATGTCCAGCGCGTCGAAGGACTCGACGGCGGGCAGCGCGGGCGTCAGCGTCTGCGGCAGGGTGAACTCCCGCGGCGCCGTCGACTGCTGGGACGGCTTCTTGCGTACGTTCCTTGCGCCGCCGTTGGCGGAAGCCGCAGGGGCTCCGCCGCGTGTGCCACGAGAGCCACGGGAACCCCGGGAATTCGCCGGGCGTTTGCCGGCGGGTCGTTCAGGACGTTCGGATCGAGTCATGCTGGATCTGGAATTCCTTCCTGGGCCTCACGGTTTTCCCGTGTTCAAGGACACACGGACAGCACAAGCCGGGGCCCGCACCCGAAGGTGCGGGCCCCGGCTCGCGTGATGCGCGTCCCGGAATTAGGCGGGGACGATGTTCTCCGCCTGCGGGCCCTTCTGACCCTGCGTGACGTCGAAGGAGACCTTCTGGCCCTCCTGCAGCTCACGGAAGCCCGAGGTGGCGATGTTCGAGTAGTGGGCGAAGACGTCGGCGCCGCCGCCGTCCTGCTCGATGAAGCCGAAGCCCTTTTCCGCGTTGAACCACTTCACGGTGCCAGTAGCCATGTCATTTCTCCAAGATAGGTGGCTCCCATCCGGAAATGACCGGAAAAACAAAACGCGCCTGAGAGAGGATTCCTTTCAGGCGCACAAAGTTAATGGGTACCAAAAACGTTTCGTTAGGAACCCTAGCACAGTTTTCGGTGGGGGCGTCGCGACGCCCCGGCGCCCCCACCTCGTACACCCGAAGGAACCCCGGAAATCCCTATGCCAGCGGGCCCGTGACGGGTTCCACGGCCTCGACCAGGTGGCCGCCGCGCACGAACGCGTCAGCGGCCGCCAGGTCGGGCGAGAGGAAGCGGTCGGGGCCCGGGCCCGCGACACCGGCGGCGCGGGCGGCGGAGATCGCGGCCTGCGAGGCGGGGGCGGGGGTGAGGCCGGTGCGCAGCTCGATGGCGCGCGTGGCGGCGTACAGCTCGACGGCGACGATCCGGGTCAGGTTGTCGACGGCCGTACGGAGCTTGCGGGCGGCCGACCAGCCCATCGAGACGTGGTCCTCCTGCATGGCGGAGGACGGGATGGAGTCGGCGGAGGCCGGGACGGCGAGCCGCTTCATCTCGCTGACCAGGGCGGCCTGTGTGTACTGGGCGATCATCAGGCCGGAGTCGACACCGGCGTCGTCCGCGAGGAACGGCGGCAGGCCGTGCGAGCGGTTCTTGTCGAGGAGCCGGTCGGTGCGGCGCTCGGTGATCGAGCCGAGGTCTGCGGCGGCGATGGCGAGGAAGTCCAGGACGTAGGCGACCGGGGCGCCGTGGAAGTTGCCGTTCGACTCGACGCGGCCGTCGGGCAGGACGACGGGGTTGTCGACGGCGGAGGCGAGTTCGCGGTCGGCGACCAGGCGGGCGTGGGTCATGGTGTCGCGGCCGGCGCCGGCGACCTGCGGGGCACAGCGCACGGAGTAGGCGTCCTGGACGCGGGGGGCGTCGTCCTGGTGATGGCCGGTCAGCTCCGAACCCTTCAGCACGGCCAGCATGTTGGCGGCGCTGGCGCCCTGGCCCGGGTGGGGGCGGATGGCGTGCAGTTCGGGGGCGAGGACCCGGTCGGTGCCGAGGAGCGCTTCGAGGGAGAGGGCCGCGGTGATGTCGGCGGACTTGTAGAGGGTGTCGAGGTCGGCGAGGGCCATGACCAGCATGCCGAGCATCCCGTCGGTGCCGTTGAGGAGGGCCAGGCCCTCCTTCTCGCGCAGTTCGACGGGCTCGATGCCGTGCGCGGCGAGGAGTTCACCGGCGGGGCGAATCGTTCCGTCCGGGCCTTCCGCGTCCCCCTCGCCCATGAGCGTCAGGGCGCAGTGGGAGAGAGGAGCGAGGTCGCCGGAGCAGCCGAGGGAGCCGAACTCGTGGACGACCGGGGTGATGCCGGCGTTCAGGATGTCGGCCATGGTCTGGGCGACGGACGGGCGGACGCCGGTATGGCCCGAGCAGACGGTCTTGAGCCGCAGGAACATCAGGGCGCGGACGACCTCGCGCTCGACGTGCGGGCCCATTCCGGCGGCGTGCGACCGCACGATGTTGCGCTGCAGCTGGGCGCGCAGTTCCGGGCTGATGTGCCGGGTCGCGAGGGCTCCGAAGCCGGTGGAGACCCCGTACACGGGCTCCGGCTTGGCCGCCAGCGCTTCCACGATCTCGCGGGCCGCGGCGAGCGCCGAGACCGCCTCGTCGGAGAGCTCGACCCGGGCGCCGCCGCGCGCCACAGCGAGAACGTCGGACGCGGTGACACCCGTCGTCCCCACCACCACAGTGTGCATATCCATATTCAGGAGCGTACGCAGTGAATGCCTTGGTGTCACTAGTGGGTGGCGGGTTGGGTCCTTACACACAGGACCCCGCAGGGATGGCCGGACGGGGGCCGCCCTACCGACGGCCGCGGAACCTCCGGCGTTCGGCCGCCGCGGGCGGGGGTGCGTCGGCGAGGCGTACGACAGGGTCGTCCGGCCCCTCGCGGCCCGCGACGACGGGCTTCGCGGAGCGTACGGCCTTGGCGCGGTACTGGGCCGCGTCGGCGAGCCGGAAGAGCCGCCGGGCCGAGCGGACGGGCCCGAGCGGGTCCTCGGTGGAGGCGACCCCGCATGCGACGCCCTCGCCGAGCTCCAACTCGGCGGCGCGGCGGCACAGTTCGTCGGCGACGCGTACGACCTCGTCGGCGGCCGGGCCCACGGCCAGCAGGCAGAACTCGTCGCCGCCGAGGCGCGCGGCGAGGGTGCCGGGCAGCATCGCGCCGCACAGCGAGAGGACGGACCCGAAGCGCTCCAGGAGCCGGTCGCCGACGGCGTGGCCCCGGGTGTCGTTGACGCGCTTGAGGCCGTTGAGGTCGCAGACGACGAGGCTCACGACCACACCCTCGGCGCGGTGGCGTTCGATGGCCTCGTCCAGCCGCATGTCCACGGCACGGCGGTTCGCGAGGCCGGTGAGCGCGTCGGTGAAGGCGAGGCGGCGGGCCTCCTCCAGGCGTTCGGTCTGCGCGATCCCGGCGGCGACCACGGAGGCGAGGACGGTCGCGAAGTCGGCGTCGGCACGGTCGAAGACGGGGGCTCCGGCCGGGCGGGCGACGTACAACTCACCCCAGGCGCGTCCGTGCATGACGATCGGCGCGACGACACAGCACCCGCGGCCGCGTCTGCGCAGGGCGGCGACGCGCTGATGGCAGTACCCGGCCTCCCCCGCGGCCGGTCCGTCGGCCGTCTCCACCCAGGCGTTGGGTCCGCCGCCGCCGACCCAGCGTTCGTGCAGGAACTCCGTGATCTCCGGGAACTGGTGCACGGGGTAGGCCTCGTCCTCCGGGAACTCCTCCTCGTCCCCGGCCCGGTCCCCCACGTTCGCCAGGACCCGCAGCCGCCCGAGCTCCCGCTCCCACACGGACAGCGCGGCGAAGCTCCCGCCCAGCGCCCGGCAGGCTCCGGCCGCCGCCGCGCGCCACGACTCCCGCGGGGCGTGCGCGGCGGCCATGCCCTGCGCCAGCGCCACCACGGCCCTCAACCGCACATCGTCACTGCCCATCACTCCAGGTTAGGTATGTTTGTAATGATTTGGGACATTGATGCGGCGGACAGGGGTCCGGGGCGGGGCTTTCCCCGGCGGCGGACGGCTGGAATGATCGGGACACAGGGAAGTTAACCGCCGTTAACGTGAACGGTGAACCGGGAGGGTCTGATGTCCGAGCAAGGCGCGGAGCAGCGGTTCGGGGAGTACGTCGTGGTGCGACGCCATACGTCGTCGTACGTCGCCGAGCTCGTCCTGGACCGGCCCAAGGCCATGAACGCCGTGTCGACGGACATGGCCCGCTCGATCGCCGCGGCGTGCGAGGCGCTGGCCGCGGACCGGGACGTCCGGGCGGTCGTCCTCACCTCCACCCACGAGCGGGCCTTCTGCGTCGGCGCCGACCTCAAGGAGCGCAACTCCCTCACGGACGCCGAACTGGTCCGTCAGCGTCCCCTCGCGCGGGCGGCGTACACGGGCGTGCTGGAGCTGCCGATGCCCACCGTCGCCGCCGTGCACGGGTTCGCGCTGGGCGGCGGTTTCGAGCTGGCCCTGGCCTGCGATCTGATCGTGGCGGACGGTACGGCCGTGGTGGGGCTGCCCGAGGTGTCCGTCGGCGTCATTCCCGGGGGCGGGGGTACGCAGTTGCTGCCGCGGCGGGTGGGTGCGGCGCGGGCGGCGGAGCTGATCTTCTCGGCGCGGCGGGTGGAGGCGGCGGAGGCGCGGGAGCTGGGGCTGGTCGATGTCCTGGTTGCCGTGGGCGAGGACCGAGCGGAGGGGTTGGCCGTGGCCGGCCGTATCGCCGTCAACTCGCCCGTCGGGCTGCGGGCCGCCAAGCGGGCGCTTCGGCTCGGGCACGGGCTCGATCTCCGCGCCGGTCTGGAGATCGAGGACGCCGCCTGGCGCTCGGTCGCCTTCTCGGGCGACCGGGCGGAGGGCGTCGCGGCCTTCAACGAGAAGCGCCGGCCGGATTGGCCTGGGGAGTAGTTCCTCGCCCCCGCCGCCCCTACCCGTTCCCTTCCCCTGGGGGCTCCGCCCCCAGACCCCCACTTGAACTTCAGCCCCTCCGGCGCTTGAGGAGCGGGGGTTCGGGGGCGGAGCCCCTGAGTAGTGACGGGAATGGGTAAGGGCGGCGGGGGCGGAAGAAACCCCGTGGGCCCACAACCACTCCCGAACCGTCGGAGACTCCCCGTTCGGGTGATGAGGCACCGGACTCATCCCCAACCACCCCAGCACGCGCATAACCTGCGCACCGCGACAGCGCGCCGGGGGGCGCCCTCGCATCGGGGAGGGGAACCGCATGCCACACACGGCGACGAAGCCAGGACCGGTCACACCAGAGACGACACCACCGGAGCAGGCCCTCGCCCGCCCCCGAGGACGCCACCGCAAACCCCGCCCCCGCCGCATCCTGTTCGCGGTGGGCGGCCTCGCCCTGGCCGCAGGAGCCCTGAGCCTCCTGCGCATGGCCCCCCAGCCCACCGGCGGAGGCACCGGCGTGGAGGCCACGGACATCGACCCCAGCGCGGCGAGTTCGACGGACAGCCCGGCTCAGGAAGACGCGGGGGCGGTACCCGTAGCCGCACCACCCACCACGGACGCGTCCCCCTCGGCCACGGCCGCCACGGGCCCCTCGGGATCCACGTCAACTTCCGAACGGAACGGGCCGGGCGGGCCGGGCGGGCTGAACAGGCCCAACGAGTCCGACGGCCTGAACGAAGCGTCCACCCCGGGCGCGCAGAACCGAGCCACAGGACCAGCCGGAGTCCCAGGACCGGCAGGCCCCACCCCCTCCGGCGCCCTCCAGGACGCGCTCCCCATCACCACCACGCCACCCGCCCGAGCGGACCGGCAACCGGCAGCGCCCCGACCCCCCGCCGCCACACCCTCGGCCCCCGCGCCGACCCCGACATCCCCTGGCTCACCGCAGGATCCCGCCCGCCCGGGCACGGGCCTGTGCGTGCCCATCGTGGGCTTCTGTCTCGACGGCAACGACAGGTAGCGACAGGCGGGGTAGCGACCAGCAGGCCAGAGACAGGCAGGGACAGGTAGCGACAAGCAAGGACAGACCAGACAACCGCTAGTTACTGCGCCGCCTGAGCTGCCACGGCTCGACCACTCCCAGCCCCCGCACCGCCCGCTGCCACATCGGCTGAAGCACGAAGCGGTACGACGGCGGCTCCTCGCCCTCCTTCTCCGCGGCGGCGGCCTCATCGGCGGCAGCGGCCTCGGAGGCGGGCGCGTCGCCGGTCCGGGTGAGTTCCTCGGCGAACGCCCCGTCGACCAGGACGGCGTCCTTCGGAGCTATCGAGGTCAGCCGGGAGGCGAGGTTGACGGTCGTACCGAAGACATCGCCCATACGCGTGGTCACCGTGCCGAAGGCGATACCGACCCGCAGCTCGGGCATCGTCTCGTCGCCGGCCATGGTCTCGATCAGCCGCAGCGCGATCTCGGCGGCGACGCCCGCGTCGTCGGCCGCGTACAGCACCTCGTCGCCCAGCGTCTTGATCAGGCGCCCGCCGTGGGCGGCCACCAGATCCGCCGCGGTGGTCTCGAAGGCCTCGACGAGTTCGCCGAGTTCCTCCTCCTCCATGCGCCGGGTCAGACGCGTGAAGCCGACGAGGTCGGCGAAGCCGACGGCGAGGCGCCGGTCGACCATCTCCTCGTCGTCCGCGGCCTGCACGACGCGGCCGGTCGCGGCGGCGAGCTGGCGCCGCCAGACATAGACGAGGAACTCCTCCAGCTCGGGCAGGAGCAGCTCGACGAGGGGGTACGTGACCTCGGTGCGCGTCATGCCCGGTTCCGGGGGCTCGGTGAGGCCCTCCAGGAAGGAGTCGATCTGCCACTCGGCCAGCCGGGCGGTGGTCTGGCCGGTCGAACGGGCGACCTGGACCGCCATCGCCTCGCTGAGCAGGCCCGCCTCGACCAGACCGGAGAGCCGGCGCAGAGCCAGTACGTCGGCCTCCGTGAGCGCCTTGGCCTGGCCGATGTCCGCGAAGCCCATGGCCCGCCAGAAACGGGTGGCCAGCTCCACGGAGACGCCCGCGCTGCGGGCGGCCTGGAAGGGGGTGTAGCGGCGCTCGGCACCGAGGATGAGCTGTTCGAGACGCAGGGCGAGCGGATCCTCCTCGGAGGCGGCAACCTCCGCCCGGCCCCCGGCCGACGTCCCGCCCGACGCCTCCGCCTGGTCCGTGTGAAGCACCCGATCCGTCTGTTCCGTCTGTTCCACCTGATCCGACGCCTCGGGCGCACTCGGCGGCCCGTCCGGCGTCTCCGTCCGGTCCGGCGTTTCCGCCCGGTCCGTTCGGCCGTCCTGCGCGTCCACTCGGTCCTGCTCCTCCACCCGCGCGTGCGCCTCGGCCCGATCGGTCCGTGCGGCCGCCGTGTCGGCGACAGACCCGGTGGTACGCCCCGGCTCACCGTCGGAGGCGGTGTCACCCGTGCCGGAGCCCGTGTCGTCGACGGTCACGCCTGCTGCCCTTCCGATCTGCCGCGGTCAGGTATCGACCGGCCTCAACTCTACGGCAGGTGTGCTCTGGCTCACTCCCGACCGCCGACGCCGGGCGGCCCGAGGCCCACTCCTCCCGCGTAGGTCCGGCGGCCCGCCCCCACTCGTACGGCTCGTACGCGCTCCTTGCTCACCACCAGGCACGAAGTGTCCCGCGCACCCCTGCGGGCATGTCCGTCACCGGTCCCCCGTGTCTCCCGTCTCTCCCGTGTCCCCCGCCGGCCGCAGATGCACGATGTCCCCCGCCCCCACGGGCTGCTGCACACCCTCCGCCGTGGCCAGGACCAGTCGTCCGTCGCCGTCCACGGCCACCGCCTCCCCGGTGATCGACTTGCCACCGGGCAGTTCGGCCCGTACGACCCGCCCGAGCGTGGCGCATCCGGCGGCGTACGTGTCCTGGAGGCCGGACCGGGCCGGGTCGCCGCCCACGCTCCGCCACTTCTCGTACCACTGGCCGAGGGACCGGAGCACGGCCCGCAGGATCGTGTCACGGTCCGTGGTCGTCGCTCCCGCGAGGGCGAGCGAACCCGCGCCCGGCACGGGCAGCTCGTCCTCGCGGAGCGTGACGTTGATGCCGATGCCGACGACGACCGCGTCGGGCCCGGCACGCTCGGCGAGGATGCCGCCGGTCTTGCGTTCCTGGCCGTCCACGGTGACCAGCAGGTCGTTGGGCCACTTGAGTGCCGTGTCGACCCCGGCCGCCCGGGACAGCGCGGTGGCGGTCGCGACACCGGCGAGCAGCGGCAGCCAGCCCCAGCGCTCGACCGGCACCCCGGTCGGCTTCAGCAGGACGGAGAAGAAGAGGCCCGAGCGGGGAGGTGCCGTCCACCGGCGGTCCAGACGCCCGCGCCCGGCGTCCTGCTCCTCGGCGACGAGGATCGCCCCCTCCTCCGCCTGTCCCTCGGTGGCGAAGGCGACGAGGTCGGAGTTGGTGGAGCCGGTGCGCTGCACCACGTCGACATCGCACCAGAGGCCCTCGTGCCCCCCGTTGCGCACGAGCGCGCGGCGCAGGGCCACGGCGTTGAGCGGTGGACGGTCCAGGTCGGACCACCGATTGCTGTTCGCGTCTGAGTCGTCTCGCGGCGTCATGCAACCCACCCTAGGTGTGGTAAACGCCGCACTGCCGAACGGTAGGCACGCCACTACGCTACGGATGAGTAGCCAACCCCCCTTCTGAGCACCACCCAGGACCGTTCAGCACGTCCGAAGCACCTCGTGTCACCTCACCCTCACGTCCCCACTGAGCAGGCAGGGAGCCGCATCCCGATGTCCGAGCCGGAACAGCAGCATGAGATCGACATCCACACCACCGCGGGCAAGCTCGCGGATCTGCGGCGCCGCATCGACGAGGCGACGCACGCCGGCTCGGCACGTGCCGTCGAAAAGCAGCACGCCAAGGGCAAGTTGACGGCTCGTGAGCGGATCGAGCTGCTGCTGGACGAGGGCTCCTTCGTGGAGTTCGACGAGTTCGCGCAGCACCGCTCCACGGACTTCGGCCTGGAGAACAACCGCCCGTACGGCGACGGGGTCGTGACCGGCTACGGCACGGTGGACGGACGACCGGTGGCCGTGTTCTCCCAGGACTTCACGGTCTTCGGCGGCGCGCTCGGCGAGGTCTACGGCCAGAAGATCATGAAGGTGATGGACTTCGCGCTGAAGACCGGCTGTCCGGTCATCGGCATCAACGACTCGGGCGGCGCCCGGATCCAGGAGGGCGTCTCGGCGCTCGGCATGTACGGCGAGATCTTCCGCCGCAACACCCACGCCTCGGGTGTCATCCCGCAGATCAGCCTGGTCGTCGGCCCGTGCGCGGGCGGCGCGGTCTACTCCCCCGCGATCACCGACTTCACGGTGATGGTCGACCAGACCTCGCACATGTTCATCACAGGACCGGACGTCATCAAGACGGTCACCGGCGAGGACGTCGGCTTCGAGGAGCTGGGCGGCGCGCGCACGCACAACGCGGTGTCGGGCGTGGCCCATCACATGGCGGGCGACGAGAAGGACGCGATCGAGTACGTCAAGTCGCTGCTGTCCTACCTGCCGTCGAACAACCTCAGCGAGCCGCCCGCCTTCCCGGAGGAGGCGGACCTGGCCCTGACCGACGAGGACCGCGAGCTCGACACGCTGATCCCGGACAGCGCGAACCAGCCGTACGACATGCACACGGTGATCGAACACGTCCTGGACGACGCCGAGTTCTTCGAGACCCAGCCGCTGTTCGCGCCGAACATCCTCACCGGCTTCGGCCGCGTCGAGGGTCACCCGGTGGGCATCGTCGCCAACCAGCCGATGCAGTTCGCGGGCTGTCTCGACATCGACGCGAGCGAGAAGGCGGCCCGCTTCGTCCGCACCTGCGACGCCTTCAACGTCCCCGTCATCACGTTCGTGGACGTCCCCGGCTTCCTGCCGGGTGTCGACCAGGAGCACTACGGCATCATCCGCCGCGGCGCGAAGCTGATCTACGCCTACGCGGAGGCAACGGTCCCCCTCATCACGGTGATCACCCGCAAGGCCTTCGGCGGCGCGTACGACGTCATGGGCTCCAAGCACCTGGGCGCCGACCTCAACCTCGCCTGGCCGACCGCCCAGATCGCCGTGATGGGCGCGCAGGGCGCGGTGAACATCCTGCACCGCCGCACCATCGCCGCTGCCCCCGCCGACGAGCAGGAGGCCACCCGGGCCCGCCTGATCCAGGAGTACGAGGACACGCTCCTCAACCCCTACACGGCCGCCGAGCGCGGGTACATCGACGGTGTGATCCTGCCGTCCGACACCCGCTCCCACGTCGTACGCGGCCTGCGGTCGCTGCGTACGAAGCGGGAGTCCCTGCCGCCGAAGAAGCACGGCAACATCCCCCTGTAGGACGCCGATCGAGAGTGCCGAGAGCCAAGAGTCGAGAGCGGGAACGATCATGATCAAGGTCGTACGGGGCAATCCGACCCCCGAGGAGCTGGCCGCCGCACTGGCGGTGGTCCAGGCCCGCGCCGCGGCGGCGGCAACATCCCCGCCCGGCGCACCCCAGGACCGTCCGGCCTGGTCCGACCCGTCCCGGGTGGCCCAGAGGCGCCTACCCCAGCCGGGCCCACAAGCATGGGCCCGCACCTTCTGGCCCGGTTAGCACGGCGGCGACGGCTTCGGCCATCACCTCGTACCCGGCATCATTCGGGTGCAGGTGATCGCCGAAGTCGTACGCCCCACGCAGCACATCAGGCGAGTCGGGATCACCCAGCGCCCGGTGAAGATCGACGACCGCGTCGTACTCCCCCGAGCAACGAATCCACTCGTTCAGCTCGTGACTCACCTTCGCCGCCCGCTCCCCCCAGTGGTCGGAGCCCCCGAAGGGCAGCAGCGTCGCCCCCACGGCCCGAACCCCCCGCTCCCGTGCCAGCCGTATCAACTCCCGGTGCCCCGCAACGAGTTCGCCCACCTCCACCCGCGGCGCGGGCCGATACGTGGGCTGCTCGTCCGTCTCGCTGAACCCGATGTCGTTGAGCCCCAGCAGAACGACGATCGTGTCGACGCCCGCGAGCGCGAACACGTCCCGCTCCACCCGCCGGACGCCCTTCTCCCCGTACCAGGCCGAGTCGTTGAGCAGCAGGTTCCCGCCGATGCCGGCGTTGAGCACGGGCCTCCCCGTGCGCTCGGCGAGGGCGTCGGACCAGCGCCGGTTCGCGCCGGGCGTGGACCCGAACCCGTCGGTGATCGAGTCGCCGAAGAGGGCGACGGCGTCCGAGCGCCCCGCGGAGACGTCGACGCCGGACAGGAAGTACCACGACTCGCCGACCTCGTCGAAGGCCTCGCCCCCGGTGTCCTCCAGGAGGTCTCCCGCGCCCCGGTAGCTGGTGGCGAAGGCCTGCGCGTGGAAGGTCGCGGGCCCGGTGACGGCGTCCAGGTGAAGGGTGACCGTCACCGATTCGCCTGATTCCAGGGCGAGTTCGGCCGCGTCACCGATGATCTCCCCGCGCGCCGGCACCTCCGCGGAGGTGAACCCCGCGAAAGTGAGCCGCCGGACCGAGTCCGGCCGCACGGCGGCTCCGCGGGCCGTACGGGCGACCGTCGCGCCCGCGATCCGCAGCGGCGAGGTCCCGTAGGCGTTCGAGAGGCGGATACGGACCCGGTCGCCGCCCGCGCCGAGGCGGACGACCTGACGCAGGGACTGCTGCCAGAAGCCCTCCTGCGACCAGTTGGGCGTGAAGCCCGTGCTGGGCAGCTGGGGCGAGGCGGTCCAGGCGGTGGTGAACACGGCACATCCCTCCCTGAGAGGATCAGGACTCCCTCCCTAATGGAATCAGAGTCCCTTTAGTGGTACCCGGAACGGTAGCAGGGAGGCGGGACCTAATGGAACAGCAGACCCCTTTACTCAAAATGAGTACGCGTACTCAGGCGCCCGCGCCCGCGGCGGAGTCACGATCGTTGACATGCTGTGGTCCGACCCCGAGAACGAGCCGCCCAAGGAACTGCGCGACATGCAGGACATGTTGCGGCGGCTGGGCGTTCTCCTGGCTCTGGCCGCGGTGCTCGCGATGATCGTGCTCGGCGTGATGTGAGCCGCCGCGGCCCCGCCGATACCCTGGCCGCATGACTGATCAGCCACGCCGCCGACTCGTCCTCGCCTCCCAGTCCCCCGCCCGGCTCGGGCTGCTGCGCCAGGCCGGACTCGCCCCCGAGGTCATCGTCAGCGGGGTCGACGAGGACGCCGTGACCGCCCCGACCCCCGCCGAACTGGCGCTCGCGCTGGCCGAGGCGAAGGCGTCCGTGGTGGCGGCGAGGCCGGAGGTCAAGGGTGCCCTGGTGATCGGCTGCGACTCGGTGCTCGACCTGGACGGCGAGGCGCTCGGCAAGCCCGCCGACGCCGAGGAGGCGACCGCGCGGTGGAAGTCCATGCGCGGCCGCGCGGGCACGCTCCAGACCGGGCACTGCGTCTGGGACACGTCGGCCGGGCGGCACGCCTCGGCGGTCGCCTCCACGGTGGTCCGCTTCGGCGAGCCGAGCGACGCGGAGATCGCCGCGTACGTCGCCTCGGGCGAGCCCCTCCATGTCGCGGGGGCGTTCACGCTCGACGGCCGCTCGGCCCCGTTCATCGACGGCATCGACGGCGACCACGGCAACGTCATCGGGATCTCGCTGCCGTTGGTACGCCGCCTGCTGGCCGAACTGGGTGTCGGCATCACGGAGTTGTGGACCCCGCGCGACAAGTGACGCGCGGGGCGGGACGGGCGGTCAGGGAGTCAGGACGTCGAGGGTGCCGGAGGCGGGATGACCGGCGCCCCGCCGCTCCCGCCACCCGCGGCGCCACCGCCCGTCGTACCACCGTCCGGCTTGGCGTCGTCCGGCCCGGCGTCGGAGAGGGTGCCCTCGCGACGGTCGTACGTCATGAAGATGAGCACGATCAGTCCGAGCACCACCATCATGAAGGCGAACGCGCCCCAGCCCACCAGGCCCACCGTGAACGCGCCCAGCAGGGCGTGCACCACGGCGGCACTGAACAGCAGGATGCGGCCGACGCCGGCGGGCGCACGGTCGCGCAGGGCCACGCGCAGGGCGACGACACCGCAGAGCGCGAAGTAGAGGCCGAAGAGCAGGCCCGCGACCTTCGAGGACGTGGACATCACGTCCGAGTCGAGCCCGGCCAGGGACATGTCCTGCCGGTCGACGACGATCCCCATGAACCAGTTGACCAACGCGATACCCATCGCCTCCGCGAAGAGCACGATCGCGGTCACCCATGCCACCGGTCTGCGCACCACCGGTCCCCACCCACTTCCGACTGCCGCTCGACCAAAGCTGCTGTTACCTCAAGTACGTTCGAGACAGCCTGCACGCTACTAACGGGTAAACCGCGGGACAAGGGATCTACGGAGGGCAAAGATTCGTTGGGCCATTCGTAGGGACTCCACAAAGAAACGGAGTGGGGCGCAGCACGCTCTCACAGAGACCTTGGCCACATCGGAGGGCTAGGGTTCTTGGGAAGCCCCCTGCGTACCGCGGTGCGACAAGGGATTTCGCGGACGAGCGGACCTTGTATCACGCTCCGTGTGGGAAAGCTCACCACCGGGGACGGGTCGATACGTCGTGTCGGCAGTCCCTAAACTCGGCTTGTTTCAAGGAGAGGGAGCCAACGTGCGCAAGGTGTTGATCGCCAACCGTGGCGAAATCGCTGTTCGTGTCGCCCGGGCGTGCCGAGACGCCGGTATCGCGAGCGTGGCGGTGTACGCCGACCCGGACCGGGACGCACTGCATGTGCGGGCCGCGGACGAGGCGTTCGCGCTGGGCGGTGACACCCCCGCGACCAGCTACCTCGACATGACCAAGGTGCTGCAGGCCGCAAAGGACTCCGGCGCCGACGCCATCCACCCCGGCTACGGCTTCCTTTCCGAGAACGCCGACTTCGCGCAGGCGGTCCTGGACGCCGGGCTGATCTGGATCGGCCCGCCCCCGCAGGCCATCCGCGACCTGGGCGACAAGGTCGCCGCCCGCCACATCGCCCAGCGCGCCGGCGCCCCACTGGTGGCCGGCACCCCCGACCCGGTGTCCGGCGCCGACGAGGTCGTGGCCTTCGCCGAGCAGCACGGCCTGCCGATCGCCATCAAGGCGGCCTTCGGCGGCGGCGGCCGCGGCCTGAAGGTCGCCCGCACCCTGGAAGAAGTCCCCGAGCTGTACGACTCGGCCGTCCGCGAGGCGGTGGCCGCCTTCGGCCGCGGCGAGTGCTTCGTGGAGCGCTACCTCGACAAGCCGCGGCACGTGGAGACCCAGTGCCTGGCCGACAGCCACGGCAACGTGGTCGTCGTGTCGACGCGCGACTGCTCGCTGCAGCGTCGGCACCAGAAGCTGGTCGAGGAGGCGCCCGCGCCGTTCCTGTCCGACGAGCAGGTCGCCGAGCTGTACTCGTCCTCGAAGGCCATCCTCAAGGAGGCCGGTTACGTCGGCGCGGGCACCGTGGAGTTCCTGGTCGGCACGGACGGCACGATCTCCTTCCTGGAGGTCAACACCCGCCTGCAGGTGGAGCACCCGGTGACCGAGGAGGTCGCCGGCATCGACCTGGTCCGCGAGATGTTCCGCATCGCCGACGGCGAGGAGCTCGGCTACGGCGACCCGGAACTGCGCGGCCACTCCTTCGAGTTCCGCATCAACGGCGAGGACCCGGGCCGCAACTTCCTGCCCGCCCCCGGCACGGTGACGGTGTTCGCCCCGCCGTCGGGTCCGGGTGTGCGGCTGGACGCGGGCGTGGAGAGCGGCTCGGTCATCGGCCCGGCCTGGGACTCCCTGCTCGCCAAGCTGATCGTCACCGGCGCCACCCGCGAGCAGGCCCTGCAGCGGGCCGCCCGCGCGCTGGCCGAGTTCGACGTCGAGGGCATGGCGACCGCGATCCCCTTCCACCGCGCGGTGGTGAAGGACCCGGCGTTCGCCCCCGAACTGAGCGGCTCCGCCGAGCCGTTCACGGTCCACACCCGCTGGATCGAGACCGAGTTCGTCAACGAGATCAAGCCGTTCGCGGCTCCCACGGACACCGAGGTGGAGGACGAGCCGGGCCGCGAGACGGTCGTCGTCGAGGTCGGCGGCAAGCGCCTGGAAGTCTCCCTGCCGGTCTCCCTGGGCATGTCGCTGGCCCGTACCGGCCTCGCGGCCGGTGCCAAGCCCAAGCGCCGCGCGGCCAAGAAGTCGGGCCCTGCCGCCTCCGGCGACACCCTCGCTTCCCCCATGCAGGGCACCATCGTCAAGGTCGCCGTCGAGGAGGGCCAGGAGGTCAAGGAGGGCGACCTCGTCGTCGTCCTTGAGGCCATGAAGATGGAGCAGCCCCTCAACGCCCACCGCTCGGGCACCGTCAAGGCCCTGTCCGCCGAGGTCGGCGCCTCCGTCACCTCCGGCGCCGTCATCTGCGAGATCAAGGACTGATCCGCACCCACCGTCCCGAGGCGCCCGACGAACAGGATTAGCCTGTGCGTCGGGCGCCTCGGGTTCAGCACCCGGCCCCGTCAGGGGCGGGCCCCTCAGGGAGGCGCAGCCCCGTCAGGGGCGCGGGGGACTGCGCGACCAGCCACAACGCACCCGCGGCCCCCGAACAACAACAAGGGGGCAGACGAGTTGAGATCGGGCACCATCCCACCCCCGGCACGCAGGAGAGGCTAGGTGAATCACATGGCCAAGCCACCGGCAGGTATGCGCGCCGACGCCCGCCGCAACCACGAGCGACTGGTCTCCGAGGCACGGACGGCGTTCGCCGAGTTCGGCGCGGACGCGTCCCTGGAGGACGTGGCCAGACGGGCCGGGGTAGGCATCGGCACGCTGTACCGGCACTTCCCGAACCGCCACGCGCTGCTGAGCTCGGTCTTCTCGGACGCGGTGAGCGATCTTCTCGACCTCTCGCGCGAACTACTGGACGACCCGCAGCCGTGCACGGCGCTCGTGGCGTGGCTGCGCGCCATCATCACTCATGCGAGTGAGTACCGCGGTCTGGCGCGTGCGCTCATGGCGGCCTCGCACGACGACGCGTCGGAACTCGCCCGGTGCAGCGGTCCGATGCGTGAGGCGGGCAGCGCCCTGCTCGCCCGTGCGCAGAGGGCGGGCGCCGTGCGCTCCGACGTCTCCATCGGCGACCTGCTTCAGCTGACCAACGCGATCGCGCTGGCGGCCGAAGAGACCCCGGACGATCCGGAGTTGGCCGACCGCCTGCTGACACTGACCCTGCGGGGCCTGAAGGCCTGACGCCCCGCACACCGAGCGCTCGCACTGCCGACACACACACGGACGACGTACGTGCTCGGCCACGCTTCCCGACGTACGAACTGGACCGTCGTCCGTCAGGATCCGGGCCGGGCGGCCGGCCGCCCGTCAGCGTCGACGCAGGTCCGCGACCCGCGCCCGCTCGCTCTGGGGCTGTTCCCGTTCCCCCAGCACCGCGGCCGCACTGCGCAACTGCGGGCCTCCGCCGGGGACCTGGCCACGCCTGGGGCCGGGGAGCGGCACGTCCCGGCGCGGCGGCTGACGCCCCGCCGGGACCGTATCCCCGCCCGCACCGCCGGCTCCGGCCACCGCGATCTGTACGCCCTGGTCCGCCAGGGCCTGCAGTTCGGTGCCCGCGCGGTCGTCGTGGGCGGGCGGCTCGTCGGTGACGAGCCGGGTGATCACGTCGGTCGGCACGGTCTGGAACATCGTGTCGGTGCCGAGCTTGGTGTGGTCGGCGAGGACGACGACCTCGGCGGCCGCCTGCACCAGCGCGCGGTCGACGGACGCCGACAGCATGTTGGAGGTGGACAGGCCGCGCTCGGCGGTCAGTCCGCTCCCCGACAGGAAGGCCCGGGAGACCCGCAGCCCCTGGAGGGACTGCTCGGCCCCACTGCCGACCAGGGCGTAGTTGGAACCGCGCAGGGTGCCGCCGGTCATCACGACCTCCACGCGGTTGGCGTGGGCCAACGCCTGGGCCACCAGCAGCGAGTTGGTGACGACGGTCAGACCGGGGACCCGCGCGAGCCGGCGGGCCAGCTCCTGTGTCGTGGTTCCCGCCCCCACCACAATGGCCTCGCCCTCTTCGACGAGACTTGCGGCGAGATCGGCGATGGCCGTCTTCTCGGCGGTCGCGAGATGAGATTTCTGCGGAAAGCCGGACTCCCGCGTGAACCCGCCCGGCAATACCGCACCGCCATGCCGGCGGTCGAGGAGTCCTTCTGCCTCCAGTGCGCGCACGTCCCGCCGTACGGTCACTTCGGAGGTCTGGACGACGCGGGCGAGCTCACGGAGCGACACGGCCCCATTCGCTCGCACCATTTCGAGGATCAATTGGCGACGTTCTGCAGCGAACACGAAACTGACAGTAACCCCAACGACCGTCTGCTTTCAGCAGTTTGCGCCGAATAACAGAAGTTGTTCGCACCGCGGGGCACGAAGTGGTATACGCGCCTAATCGCGGCGCCTATGCCGCACGAATGGGCGGCGACTCACCGTCACCAAAGGGCCGACGATCCCCGTGACCAGCGGGGAACGTCCTACACCACCGTCAGGATTCGCCCTCGGTCTTCCGGGTGTGCAGCTGCCGGGCCACCTCTGCGATCGAACCCGACAGGGACGGGTACACGGTGAAGGCGTTCGCGATCTGTTCGACGGTCAGGTTGTTGTCGACCGCGAGCGAGATCGGGTGGATGAGCTCCGAGGCGCGCGGCGAGACGACCACACCGCCGACGACGATCCCGGTGCCCGGGCGGCAGAAGATCTTGACGAAGCCGTCGCGGATGCCCTGCATCTTGGCGCGCGGGTTGCGCAGCAGGGGCAGCTTGACGACCCGGGCGTCGATGACGCCGCCGTCGACGTCGGCCTGGGAGTAGCCGACGGTGGCGATCTCGGGGTCGGTGAAGACGTTCGACGAGACCGTCTTGAGGTTCAGCGGGTTCACCGCGTCGCCGAGGAAGTGGTACATGGCGATGCGCCCCTGCATGGCGGCCACGGAGGCGAGTGCGAAGACGCCGGTCACGTCACCGGCGGCGTACACGCCCGGGGCGGTGGTGCGGGAGACCTTGTCGGTCCAGATGTGCCCCGACTCGTGGAGCTTGACCCCGGCCTCTTCGAGGCCCATCCCGCTGCTGTTGGGGATGGCGCCGACGGCCATCAGACAGTGCGAGCCGGTGATGACCCGGCCGTCGGCGAGCGTCACCTCGACGCGGTCGCCGACGCGCTTGGCGGACGCGGCGCGCGAGCGGGCCATGACGTTCATCCCGCGCCGCCGGAACACGTCCTCCAGGACGGCGGCCGCGTCCGGGTCCTCGCCCGGCAGCACGCGGTCGCGGCTGGAGACGAGCGTGACGCGCGAGCCGAGGGCCTGGTAGGCGCCGGCGAACTCGGCTCCGGTGACACCGGACCCGACGACGATGAGCTCCTCGGGCAGCTCGTCGAGGTCGTAGACCTGCGTCCAGTTGAGGATCCGCTCCCCGTCCGGCTGCGCGTCGGGCAGCTCGCGGGGGTGCCCGCCGGTGGCGATGAGCACGGCGTCGGCGACGAGCGTCTCCTCGCTGCCGTCGGCGGCCCGTACGACGACCTTGCGCGAGCCGTCCAGGGCCTGCATGCCTTCGAGCCGCCCGCGGCCGCGGAGCACCCGGGCACCGGCGCGCGTCACGGAGGCGGTGATGTCGTGCGACTGGGCGAGCGCGAGCCGCTTCACACGGCGGTTGACCTTCCCGAGGTCGACACCGACGACGCGCGCGGGCGTGTCGATGTGAGGAGTGTCATCGGCGACGATGATCCCCAGCTCCTCGTACGACGAGTCGAAGGTGGTCATCACCTCCGCCGTCGCGATCAGGGTCTTCGACGGGACGCAGTCGGTGAGCACCGACGCCCCGCCCAGACCGTCGCAGTCGACGACGGTCACCTCCGCGCCGAGCTGGGCGGCCACCAGGGCCGCCTCGTATCCGCCGGGTCCGCCACCAATGATCACGATCCGAGTCACGTACTCCATTGTCCCGCACGCTTCAAGGTGCTTCCGCCCGGGGGCCGCCGACGGGGCGAGGATCACGGGATCCGGGCGGCGCGGGCACGGGATCCGGGCGGCCCGGACACGGAATCCCCTCGGCCCGGACACGGAACCGGATACGGAATCCGGGTGCTCCGGTTACGGGAGAGGCGGACGCGTTCGCTGCCGTACTCTCGATCCATGTCGCTCTACGCCGCGTACGCCGGCAATCTCGACCCGCGGCTCATGACGCGCCGCGCTCCGCACTCGCCGCTGCGCGCCACCGGGTGGCTGAACGGCTGGCGGCTGACGTTCGGCGGCGAGCACATGGGCTGGGAGGGCGCACTGGCCACCATCGTCGAGGCCCCGCGCTCACAGGTCTTCGTCGCCCTGTACGACATCGCGCCCCCGGACGAGGAGTCCATGGACCGCTGGGAGGGCGTCGGCCTGGACGTCTACCGGCGGATGCGGGTGCGGATCCACACGCTGGAGGGCGAGGAGGCCGCATGGGTCTACGTCCTCAACGGCTACGAGGGAGGGCTCCCCTCGGCCCGCTACCTCGGCGAGATCGCCGACGCGGCCGAATCGGCAGGAGCCCCGCACGACTACGTGATGGAGCTGCGCAAGCGCCCCTGCTGACGCACGGGAGTCACGCGGACGGCCCCGCGCACGCCCCTCCCCCGGCCTCCTCCGGGACCTTCGGCGGAAACAACAAGACAACGATCGCAATCCCGTGACCATCACCATCTACGCGCGTAGGCCCGGACCGGCTACCCTCGTGCGCGTGAACGCATCTCTTCTTCCGGACGACATCCAGGGCGACCCGTACGCCGCCGCCGACGCCGCCGCCGTGCGCGTACGGGAACTGACGGGCGCCGAGACCCACGACGTCGCTCTCGTGATGGGCTCCGGCTGGGCACCGGCCGTGGGCGCCCTCGGCGACCCAGCGGCCGAGTTCCAGGTCACCGAGCTGCCCGGTTTCCCGCCGCCGGCGGTCGAGGGGCACGGCGGCAAGGTCCGCTCGTACCAGATCGGCGACAAGCGCGCTCTCGTGTTCCTGGGCCGCACCCACTTCTACGAGGGCCGCGGTGTCGCCGCCGTCGCGCACGGCGTCCGTACCGCCGTGGCCGCCGGCTGCAAGACGATCGTGCTGACCAACGGCTGCGGGGGGCTGCGCGAGGGCATGCGGCCCGGGCAACCGGTCCTCATCAGCGACCACATCAACCTGACGGCGGCGTCGCCGATCGTCGGCGCGAACTTCGTCGATCTGACGGATCTGTACTCGCCGCGGCTGCGCGCGCTGTGCAAGGAGATCGACGGGACCCTCGAAGAGGGGGTGTACGCGCAGTTCCCCGGCCCGCACTATGAGACGCCCGCGGAGATTCGGATGGCGCGGGTGATCGGGGCGGATCTGGTGGGCATGTCCACCACACTTGAGGCCATCGCCGCGCGTGAGGCCGGTGCGGAGGTGCTCGGCATCTCCCTCGTCACCAACCTCGCCGCCGGGATGACCGGCGAGCCCCTCAACCACGAGGAGGTCCTCCAGGCGGGCCGCGACTCGGCCACCCACATGGGTGCGCTGCTGACCCAGGTTCTGGACCGGTTGTAGTCCCCTCGGGGGCTCCGCCCCCGAACCCCCGCTCCTCAAACGCCGGAGGGGCTGAATACTCCGAGCCCATCCAGCCCGTCCGGCGTTTGAGGACGAGGCCGTTCAGGCCGATAGGGGGGTCTGGGGGCGCAGCCCCCAGGAACAGGACGGGCACGCGGCACCACAGGACAACAGGCAAAGAGAGAGGTTGACCAAACGTGCAGGACGGACTCACCGCACGGGCCAAGGCATGGCTGGCCGAGGACCCCGACGCGGAAACCCGTGAGGAACTCGCCAAGCTGATCGACGCCGAGGACACGGCGGAGCTCGCCGCACGTTTCAGCGGCACCCTCCAGTTCGGCACGGCGGGCCTGCGGGGCGAGCTGGGCGCCGGCCCGATGCGCATGAACCGCTCGGTGGTCATCCGCGCCGCCGCGGGGCTCGCCGCGTATCTCAAGGCCAAGGGACAGCCGGGCGGCCTCGTCGTCGTCGGCTACGACGCCCGCCACAAGTCCGCCGACTTCGCCCGCGACACGGCGGCGGTCATGACGGGCGCGGGCCTGCGCGCCGCCGTGCTCCCCCGCCCCCTTCCCACGCCCGTACTCGCGTACGCCATAAGGCACCTGGGCGCGGTGGCGGGCGTGGAGGTCACGGCCAGCCACAACCCCCCGCGCGACAACGGCTACAAGGTCTACCTCGGCGACGGCTCCCAGATCGTGCCCCCGGCGGACACCGAGATCGCCGCGGAGATCGCCGCGATCGCGAGCCTGGCCGACGTCCCCCGCCCTGACAGCGGCTGGGAGACCCTCGACGACGGCGTCCTGGACGCCTATCTGGAGCGTACGGACGCGGTGCTGGCCGCCGGGTCCCCGCGTACGGCCCGCACGGTCTACACGGCGATGCACGGCGTCGGCAAGGAGACCCTCCTGGCGGCGTTCGCCCGGGCCGGCTTCCCCGAGCCGGTCCTCGTCGCCGAACAGGCCGACCCCGACCCCGACTTCCCGACCGTCGCCTTCCCCAACCCGGAAGAGCCCGGCGCGATGGACCTGGCCTTCGCGAAGGCCCGCGAGACGGATCCGGACCTGATCATCGCGAACGACCCGGACGCGGACCGCTGCGCGGCGGCCGTCAAGGACGGCGGGGGCAGCGGGGACTGGCGCATGCTGCGCGGCGACGAGGTGGGCGCGCTCCTCGCCGAGCACCTCGTCCGCCGGGGCGCGCGGGGCACGTTCGCGGAGTCGATCGTCTCGTCCTCGCTCCTCGGCCGGATCGCCGAGAAGGCGGGCCTCCCGTACGAGGAGACGCTGACGGGCTTCAAGTGGATCGCCCGGGTGGAGGACCTGCGGTACGGCTACGAGGAGGCGCTGGGCTACTGCGTGGACCCCGAGGGCGTACGGGACAAGGACGGCATCACGGCGGCCCTCCTCATCACGGAACTGGCCTCGGAGCTCAAGTCCGAGGGCCGTACCCTCCTCGATCTCCTCGACGATCTCGCGGTCGAGCACGGGCTGCACGCCACGGACCAGCTCTCGGTCCGCGTGGACGACCTCTCCCTCATCTCGGACGCGATGCGCCGTCTGCGCGAGCAGCCGCCCACGCGCCTCGCGGGTCTGGCCGTCACCAAGGCCGAGGACCTGACGCAGGGCACGGACACGCTCCCGCCCACGGACGGCCTGCGCTACACGCTGGACGGCGCCCGCGTCATCGTCCGCCCGAGCGGTACGGAGCCGAAGCTGAAGTGCTACCTGGAGGTCGTGGTCCCGGTGGGCACCCACGACAACCTCCCGGCGGCCCGCGCGAAGGCGACGGAACTCCTGACGACGATCAAGCGGGACCTGTCGGCGGCCGCGGGCATCTGAGGGCCGGACGGATACCCGACGGGGGCGTGTCACCGCGGCCCCGTCGGACACCCCTCTCAGCGGGCATCCCTGTCAGCGGGCACCCCTGTCAGCCACCGGACGTCACAGCCCGTACCGGCTCTTCAGATGGCGCCAGAAGTCCCGGAACATCCACTTGTCGAACTCCGTGATCTGCGCGGCGCTGCCCGCCTTCATGAGGAAGCAGCACTGACCGGTCGGGGTCCAGTCGTAGAAGTCGTCGAGGCCGAAGGTGTGGCCGACCTCGTGCAGGTAGATGTGGATGTTCTCCTGCGACAGGGCGCCCGTGAAGTACTCCTGGCCGACGCGCTGGCCCCAGTCGCCGCCGGCGCCGCCCTGGAAGCCCTTGGTGAGCCAGAGGGACTGGTCGTAGTGCCGGGCCGCGCCGCCCGGGCAGCGAGAGTAGTTGCCGTCCTGGTGGAAGAAGCGGCCGCAGTCGGGCGCGCACTGCGGGGCGCCGCCGCCGTCGAGGCCGGTGTAGATGTCGACGGAGTTGTCGGTCCACTGGAGGGTCGAACGGTTCTTCACCGCCCAGCCGACGATGTTGACCGGCACACTGGTGTACGGCCAGGCGTTGTGGCCCGCGCCGTTGTCCACCATGGCCGCCGTCCACTTGCCGAACTGCTTCTTCAGGGCCGCGTGGATCCGGTCACGCAGATCGGTGCTGACCGGGGCGTCGGACTCCCAGCGGACGCAGTAGTTGATGCTTCCCCGGTTGGCCATGACCTGGTCCCAGCCGTAGTTGCGGAAGCCGTAGAGGTCCGGGTAGGTCGTCGAGACGTGGTTCCACACCTCGCCCAGCGGCTGTACGAGGTTCGCGGGCGGGTTCCACTGGTCGGCGGCCTTCGCCGGGGACACCGACGTGAGGGGCAAGGCGACCAGCGCGACCAGCGCGGCGAGAACGGTGACCAGCCGCGCCAAGTGTCTGTGCACGATGAACTCCCTTGGTGGGGGACGGGATTTCACCCTCAGGTCGCCGCCGACTCCGGCGGAGGTTGCCGGTCGGGCACGAGCGACGTGGGCCGCGCGCGCTCGCTCACCTCAGTCTCAGCCCCACACCACCAGCACCGCCGCCCACACCAGTCCCAGTACCAAGACCAACGGCCAGAGCGGGCGCCCCCGTTCGGGTGCGGTGCTCTCTCCGGTAGGCCGCAGCGCGGGGTCCGTACGCATGGCGGTGAGTTCGGCCGCCAGGGCGTCGTAGGGATGGACCAGGCCCTGCCGTCGCTCGAACCACGCCCAGCGCGGGGCCGCGACCGACCAGTCGTCGCCGCGCCAGCGGAGCTTCAGCTCGAAGGACTGACGGCGTACGGAGCGGATGTCGTCCCAGGGGACGTGCCGGGGGCCGCGCAGTCCGGTGACCCACAGGCCCGAGCGGTCGGCGGTGATGCGCCAGGCGAGCTTCAGGGGGACGCGTACGACTCCGTAGAGACCGAGTACGCCGAGGAGGGCCAGCTTCCAGAGAGGCGCTCCGGACTCGGAGAACCACATCGCGACGAACCAGGCACCCCAGAGCACGAGGAGCCCCGCGGCCACCCAGTCGAGCCAGCCCGCACGCCAGCGGCGGACCGGGACGGGCGGCCGGTCGACGACCAGCTCCCGTGCCTGTTCCTCCAGTTGGCGGTTCTGCTCCTCGCGGGCCTTCTCCTTGGCGACCCGTCTCATGCCCGCGCTCGGCGACAGCGGCCGGACCGGTCCCGTCGACCACTCCGTGAGCGGCGGCTGGTCCGGGTCCTCGTCGGCGCTGACGACCACGATTTCGGCACCGTCGAAGGGAGCGCCGTAGAGGACGGCCTCGCGGACCGGCCCGGGCGTGTCGTCGTCCACCGCGTCGAGGAGCCGCTCCAGTTCCTCGTCGCCTCCTTCGCCGTCCTCGTCGTCCTCGTCCTCGTCGTCGTCCGGCTCCTCACCGTCGTACGACGTCAGGTCCACCGTGAAGAGCGGGCGCACCGCGGCGAGGTCGTCCGCCGCGTACACCTCCGTGGTGCCCTGCGCGTCGTCGCGTACGAGGACGCGCAGTACGGGCGCGGGGGTCCGGCGCAGCGCGAGGGCCCGGCGGCGGCCCAGCCACGCCGAGGCCAGGGCGGTCACGGCGAGCCCGGCCAGGTAGATGGCCATGACCCAGGAGCCCCGCTCGTCGTCGGCGGTGCCCCACAGGCCCGCGGTGGCACCGGTGAGCACGCCGAGCCCGAGCACGGTGAGGCCGAGCGGGAGCAGGAAACGGCCGCGCAGGAGCACGGCGTCCGCGTCCGGGGTCCGGGCCGCGATGTCCCCGGCGGCCTCCAGCGCCCGTTCGAGCTGACCGCTCCGGGCCCGCAGACGTACGGCGACGGCGGCCCAGGTGACCACCACGGCGAACGCCAGGACGGCGGTCAGGGCCCACGGCAGCGACCGCGCCTCCACGGCGAGCGCCAGCAGCAGGACGGGCGCACCGACCCAGACCAGCTCCGGCCGTGCGAGCACCCAGAGGATGTACACCGCGAATCCGGCGGCGACGAGCGGCCACAGTCCGCCGAGCATCGCCGCCCAGGCGCCCGCGCACAGCGCGAAGGTGGACACGGCTGCCGCGATCGACCTGCGCACCCGCAGGAACGACCAGCGGGGAGGCAGCGCGGCCGACCAGCCGCCGGCCCGCCCGGCCGTCCAGTCCCGGCAGCCCTCGGGTATCGCGGCCACGGGCAGTCGCAGCGGCTCGTCGTACGACACATGCACTCCTGGATCGCGTGGGAACGCCGGTGGTGACACCGGCGCCGGCACAGGTGGTGACAGTAGCGACCGGACGCCCCTGCCCGGGCCACCGGACCGCCTCCGCCCCCACCGAGGTGCTGCCCTCTCGTACGGCCGGGCGCGCCCATCGCCTCAAACACACGGGGACGTCGGGCCACGTAAAGCCATGAGAAGGCTCAAGAAATCGGAAGAGGCAAGAGCACGTCCCCGACGGCCTCGCCCCAGGCGGCCTCGCCGGCCCCGGCGGACGTCAACCGGCACGCCGGCCGTCAACCGGCCCCGCCGGCCTCAGCCGACCGCCAGCAGGATCGCCAGCAGCACGGCACCGGCCACCGCGGGCGCCACGATCTCGTACGCCCACCGCACCGACACCTCACCCTGCGCCCGCGGATCCTTGCCCCGGGCCTCCAGCAGCTCGCGCAGCTCCTCCATGACCTGGTCGCCCGCGGCCCGCACGGGGCCGGTGGCCACCGCCGCGGCATGGTGCTGCTGACCGCCACGGGCAGCCGCCGCGGCACCGCGGGCCTCCCCGCGCGCCTCACGCCGCGCGGCCCGCTTGCGGCCCCGGAGAGAGACGGGCACGGCCCACACCTGGTACTTGGCGCCGGCCTTGTCGAGCACCTCGTTCGAGTAGCCCGACCTGAACGCCTCGACCGTCCCCCAGGGCAGCACGATCACCCGGAAGGGGTTACGGATACGCAGCCGCCGCTCGTTGGCGTACACGGCCGGACGCACGGTGAACGCGAGCACCAGCGGAACCAGGAAAATCAGCGCGGCCAGCGCCACCCACGGCGCCCGCCCCTCCCCGGTGACCAGCGCATCGATCCCGAGCCACCCCGCGATCGCGAGCAACAGCACCCCACCCGCGATACCGGAGGGCGACCGATAGACCCGATCCTTGAACTGAGGATCCGGCGTCTCCGGCACGGTCGGCTGCTGGTCGGGCGTCGTCATACCCCCGATTCTGCCCGACGCCCCGCGGGGCTGATTTCCAGCCCCGACAAATCCAGCCCCTCCGGCGTTTGAGGAGCGGGGGTTCGGGGGCGGAGCCCCTGAGTAAGGGACGGGAATGGGTAGGGGCGGCGGGGGCGAAATCCCATGCACCGCCCACCCACCCCCTCACCCAACCCCGGGGCTGTACAGCCGCTACGCGCGTAGATATGCTCGTCTGGTGACCATGCCCACCACTGCACCCGCAGCACACGCACTCACAGACGTGACCACGTCCGACAGCACACTGCGCCGCTTCCTCCACGGACTCCCCGGCGTGGACGCGGTCGGCCTGGAGGCCCGCGCCGCCTCCCTCGGCACCCGTTCCATCAAGACCACCGCGAAGGCGTACGCCATCGACCTCGCCATCTCGATGGTCGACCTGACGACGCTGGAAGGCGCGGACACCCCGGGCAAGGTCCGGGCGCTCGGCGCCAAGGCGGTCCGCCCCGACCCCACGGACCGCACGGCCCCGTCGACCGCCGCCGTCTGCGTCTATCCCGACATGGTGGCCACCGCCAAGGAGGCCGTAGCCGGCTCCGGCGTGAAGGTCGCCTCGGTCGCCACCGCCTTCCCGGCCGGCCGCGCCGCGCTGGACGTGAAGCTGGCCGACGTGCGGGACGCCGTCGCCGCGGGCGCCGACGAGATCGACATGGTCATCGACCGCGGAGCGTTCCTCGCGGGCAACTACGCGAAGGTGTACGAGGAGATCGTCGCCGTGAAGGAGGCCTCAGGGGCGGCCCGCCTCAAGGTCATCTTCGAGACGGGCGAGCTGTCGACGTACGACAACATCCGCCGCGCGAGCTGGCTCGGCATGCTGGCGGGGGCGGACTTCATCAAGACGTCCACCGGCAAGGTGGCGGTGAACGCGACTCCCTCGAACACCCTGCTGATGCTGGAGGCGGTCCGCGACTTCCGCGCGCAGACCGGCGTACAGGTCGGCGTGAAGCCCGCCGGCGGCATCCGCACCAGCAAGGACGCCATCAAGTTCCTGGTCGTGGTCAACGAGACCGCGGGCGAGGACTGGCTGGACAACCACTGGTTCCGCTTCGGCGCTTCCTCGCTCCTGAACGATCTGCTGATGCAGCGGCAGAAGCTGGCCACCGGCCGCTACTCCGGCCCCGACTACGTGACGGTGGACTGATCACCATGACCACGGAAAACACCGAAAAGCGGTCCTCCGCTTTCGCGTACGCACCGGCGCCCGAGTCCCGCTCGGTCGTCGACATCGCGCCCTCGTACGGCCTGTTCATCGACGGCGAGTTCGTGGAGGCGGCGGACGGCAGGGTCTTCAAGACCGTCTCCCCCTCCACCGAAGAGGTCCTCTCCGAGATCGCCCAGGCGGGCGAGGCGGACGTCGACCGCGCGGTGAAGGCCGCCCGCAAGGCCTTCGGGAAGTGGTCCGCGCTCCCCGGCTCCGAGCGCGCCAAGTACCTGTTCCGCATCGCCCGGATCATCCAGGAACGCTCCCGCGAGCTGGCCGTCCTCGAAACCCTCGACAACGGCAAGCCCATCAAGGAGACCCGCGACGCGGACCTCCCGCTGGTCGCCGCGCACTTCTTCTACTACGCGGGCTGGGCGGACAAGCTCGACCACGCCGGCTTCGGCGCGAACCCGAGGCCCCTCGGCGTCGCGGGCCAGGTCATCCCCTGGAACTTCCCGCTCCTGATGCTCGCGTGGAAGATCGCCCCTGCGCTGGCGACGGGCAACACGGTCGTGCTCAAGCCCGCCGAGACGACCCCGCTCTCCGCTCTCTTCTTCGCGGACATCTGCCGCCAGGCGGGCCTCCCCAAGGGCGTCGTCAACATCCTTCCGGGGTACGGCGACACGGGCGCGGCCCTCGTCGAGCACCCGGACGTGAACAAGGTGGCCTTCACCGGCTCCACGGCCGTAGGCAAGGCGATCGCCCGCCAGGTGGCGGGCACCAGGAAGAAGGTCACGCTCGAACTGGGCGGCAAGGGCGCGAACATCGTCTTCGACGACGCTCCCATCGACCAGGCCGTCGAGGGCATCGTCTCCGGCATCTTCTTCAACCAGGGCCAGGTCTGCTGCGCGGGCTCCCGGCTGCTGGTCCAGGAGTCGATCCAGGACGAGCTGCTGGACTCCCTGAAGCGTCGCCTGTCGACCCTTCGCCTGGGCGACCCGCTCGACAAGAACACGGACATCGGCGCGATCAACTCCGCCGAGCAGCTCTCGCGCATCACCACGCTCGTCGAGCAGGGCGAGGCCGAGGGCGCCGAGCGCTGGTCCCCGGCCTGCGAACTCCCCTCCTCCGGCTACTGGTTCGCCCCGACGCTCTTCACGAACGTCACCCAGGCGCACACCATCGCCCGCGACGAGATCTTCGGCCCGGTCCTGTCCGTCCTCTCCTTCCGCACGCCCGACGAGGCGGTCGCCAAGGCCAACAACAGCCAGTACGGCCTCTCCGCGGGCATCTGGACGGAGAAGGGCTCCCGGATCCTGGCCGTCGCGAACAAGCTGCGCGCGGGCGTGATCTGGTCCAACACGTTCAACAAGTTCGACCCCACGTCACCGTTCGGCGGTTACAAGGAGTCGGGCTTCGGCCGCGAGGGCGGCCGCCACGGCCTGGAGGCGTACCTCGATGTCTGAGAAGCCCAAGAACACCGAGAAGCCCAAGGACACCGAGAAGGCGGAGCAGCAGCGCCTGAGCGTCTTCAAGACCTACAAGCTGTACGTCGGGGGCAAGTTCCCCCGCAGCGAGAGCGGCCGGGTGTACGAGGTGACCGACACGAAGGGCAAGTGGCTGGCCAACGCGCCGCTCTCCTCCCGCAAGGACGCCCGTGACGCGGTCGTCGCCGCCCGCAAGGCCTTCGGCGGCTGGTCCGGCGCGACGGCGTACAACCGCGGCCAGGTCCTCTACCGCGTCGCGGAGATGCTGGAGGGCCGCAGGGACCAGTTCGTACGAGAGGTCGCGGACTCGGAAGGACTCTCGAAGTCCAAGGCGGCGGCGGTCGTCGACGCGGCGATCGACCGCTGGGTCTGGTACGCGGGCTGGACCGACAAGATCGCCCAGGTCGTGGGCGGCGGAAACCCGGTCGCGGGCCCGTACTTCAACCTCTCCACCCCCGAACCGACGGGTGTGGTGACGGTCCTGGCCCCCCAGGAGTCGTCGTTCCTCGGGCTGGTCTCGGTGATCGCCCCGGTGATCGCGACCGGCAACACGGTGATCGTGATCGCGAGCGAGAAGTCCCCGCTCCCGGCACTGTCGCTGGGCGAGGTGCTGGCCACCTCCGACGTTCCGGGCGGGGTCGTCAACATCCTCACCGGAAAGACGGCGGAGATCGCGGCCCCGCTGGCCGCGCACCAGGACGTCAACGCGATCGACCTCGCGGGCGCGGACGACGTACTGGCGAAGGAACTGGAGGTCGCGGCCGCGGACAACCTCAAGCGGGTCGTCCGTCCACAGGCTGTGGACGACCCGGACTACTTTGCGAATCCGGGCATCGAGCGCCTCACCGCCTTCCTCGAAACGAAGACGGTCTGGCACCCGACGGGCGCACTGGGCGCCTCCGGCTCGTCGTACTGACGGCCACCGCGTTCGTCGTAACGACGGCCACGGCGTTCGCCGTACCGACGGCCGCCGAAGACGGAGAGCCGCGCTTCCCCACCGTCCGGGGGAGGCGCGGCTCTCTCTTGGCCCTTCGCACGACCCGCCGCCACACGACCGGCTGTTGCACGACCGGCCGTTGCACGACTCCCTGCTGTACGGCTCTCTGCCGTACGGCTCAGCGCAGCAGACCCGTCGCCGGCCCCAGCACCGGAACGGCGCCCAGCGACTGGGCCTGGGCGACCGGGGCCGTCAGCATGGTCGTGGCCAGCGGCGGGAAGTCGGCGACCTGGGTGGCGAGCCCGTTGTCGAGGGGGTCGACACCCGTGCCGGCCAGCGGGTTGGGCTTGAGACCCGCGACCGGACCGGTCACGTAACCGACGGTCCCGGTGAGCGCCTGGACACCCGCCTGGGGGTTGACGTTGCCCAGTGAGGTGGGCCGGGTGCGGACGACGTCGAGGACGGGCTCGGTGTCCGCGGCCGCCGAGGTCGCTCCCACGCCCACCGCGATGCCCGCGGTCGTGAGGGCCAGCAACGCGCGCCGGGCGGTCGGGTTCTGGGAGGCCGGGAATCGTGCCATGGCTGCTGCCACCTTCTGCTGCGCAAAGTAATCAGGTCGACACGAAGGGTAGTTGAGGTGTGATGCCCGCTCCAAAGGCGACCCGCGGGGTCGGCCGGCGGCGCTCGATGCGTCAGACTGGTGTCTCGTGAGTTCACATCTCCCGAATTCCGCGACAACCGCCCGCGTCGTGCTGCTGTGCGGCCCCTCGGGCTCCGGCAAGTCCCTGGTCGCGGCCCGCTCCGGTCTCCCGGTACTGCGGCTCGACGACTTCTACAAAGAGGGCGACGACCCGACGCTGCCGCAGGTGGCGGGGAGTTCGGACATCGACTGGGACCACCCGCTGTCCTGGGACGCGGATGCCGCGGTCGCGGCGATATCGGAGCTGTGCCGCAACGGGCGTGCCGGCGTTCCGATGTACGACATCTCCCTCAGCGCGCGTACGGGCGAGGAGAGTGTCGACATCGAGGGGGCGCCCGCCTTCATCGCGGAGGGCATCTTCGCCGCGGAGATCGTGGCGCGGTGCCGCGAGGCCGGGGTGCTCGCCGACGCGCTGTGCCTGAACCGGGGGGCGGTTGCCACGTTCCGGCGGCGGTTCCTGCGGGATCTGCGGGAGGGGCGCAAGTCGGTGCCGTTCCTGCTGCGTCGCGGCTGGCGGCTGATGCGGGCCGAGCGGTCGATCGTGGCCCGGCAGACCGCGCTCGGCGCGTACCCCTGCGACAAGGGCGAGGCCCTGGACCGGCTGGCCGCCGCGACCGCCGGGCACTGCGCGGCACCACGCCCGACGACGGCGTAGCGGCACCTCCCCCGGCGGCGCGGCTCGCCGTCAGCCCGCGGGACAGCCCGCGGTCGCGCCGCTCCAGCAGTGCGAGGACGGCGTGTTGTCGAACGAACCGGAGAAGTTCGTGTTGGCGCCGGCCGGCAGGCCCCAGGAGTCGCCGGTCCAGTTGGTGCCCGAGTAGAACCACAGGTTGCTGTCGGGGTCACGGTTCTTGGCCGAGCTCACCGAGTTGTCGGTGGCGGTCGAGGTGCCGTAGTAGGTCATCCCGCTGTAGGTCTTCTTGCTGTTCAGCGTGTCGTAGACACCGCCCGTGTAGTCCAGGTTGCGGTAGAGGCACGCCTCGTCCACGTTGCAGCTGCCGTCGTAACTGGCCGCCTGCGCGGGCGTGATCGCGGCGAAGACCGCCGCGACGGACATCGCCGACGCCGCCAGAAGACCTCGTGCTCTTCTCATTTCCTGCCCTTCGTTGCGGAGCGATTGCGCAGGTGACCTTGGCACATGGGCCGACACGCCAAACGATCACTCCGAACAATGGCCGAAATGCCGATGATCATGACCAGAACACATACGTTCGAACCGCCCGGCCCCTTCAGCCCCTTGACCGGTTCGCATCACGAATGATCATCTGAAACATGCGTAACAGGACGAGCCCGGTGACCGGGGCCCGCGCGATGATCCCCCTGGCGGCCGCCACCGCACTCCTCGCCACCGGCTGCGGCGGCAGCGGCGACACCGCCCGGGACGAGCGGAACGGCAAGGACACCGAACCGGTCGTCGCCACCTCGTTCGCCAACGCGCCCAAGGCCTACCCGCTGGACGCCTACCGCCCGACCGCCGCGGAGACCTCGACGGTCGACCACGCGGTCCGCGTCCTGGCCGGTCCCTGTCTGAAGAAGTTCGGCGTGAGCTGGCCCGCGTACGAGGCGTCCGGGGCCGGCATTCCGCTCAACGCCCGCAAGTACGGGCCCACGGACCTGGATTCGGTCCGCGTGTACGGCTACAAACCGCCGCTGCCCGACGGCGTCACCCGGCAGGAGGCCGTGGCGGCGCAGCGGGAAGCACAGGCGCGGGACAAGACGATCACTCCCGCCGCGGCCGCCGTCTACACCGGGACGGCTCAGGAGGCGCAGAAGAAGGGCGGCACCTCCACCGAGGTCCCGGCCGGCGTCCCCGAGGGCGGCTGCCACGGACAGGCGCGGCGTGCGGCGCTGGCCGACCGGGCCGCCGACGATCTGACGAAGGTCCAGACGCTGTTCTTCGAGGCGTCCGCCACCACGAAGAAGGACCCCGGGGCCATCGCCCTCGACAAGCGGTGGAGCGCCTGTATACAGAAGGCCGGACTGACGTATCCGGACCCGCTCGCGGCGGCCGACGACGAGACCTGGCGCACCACGAAGACCAGCCCGAACGGCCCGCACCCGAGCTTCCCCGCGCCCTCCGCCAAGGAGATCGCCACGGCGGAGGCCGATGTCCGCTGCAAGGCCGCGACCGGCTATGTCGCGAAGCGGCACGCCATCGAGTCCGGCCACCAGAAGCAGCTCATCGAGAAGAACGAGGCCACGCTCACGGCGGTGAACGACCGCAAGCAGCGCATGATCGAGCGCGCGGAGACCGTCGTGGCCAAGGAGAAGAAGTAGGGCGAAGGAGAAGAAGCAGGACGAGAGGTAGCAGGACAAGAAGTAGCGGAGAAGCACGGAAGAGCCCGAGGCGCCAAGAAGAGCGCGAAAAAAAGGGGGCGCAAACGAAAGGAGGCCCAGTCAGACCCCCCGGTCTGCCTGGACCCACTCTCGTTTTCCCCCGTGGTCCCCCGTGACCCCGTTGGTTCCCCCCGGTACTGCTCCCCCGTGCTGTCCGCCGCCTCCCCCCGGAGTGACGAACACCCTGCCCGCTACCTCCCCCCGGAGTGACGGGCATCCCCCCACACCCTTCAGGCGACAAGCTCCCCGAAGGACTCTTCCTCGTCACGGCCGAAGCTGAGGACCTGGTCCTCGCGCAGCCGGCGGAGCGACCGCCAGATGCTGGACTTCACCGTGCCGACACTGATGTCGAGGATCTCCGCGATCTCCGGGTCCGTGCGGCCCTCGTAGTAACGGAGGACCAGCATGGTGCGCTGGAGTTCGGGCAGCCGGGCGAGCGCCTGCCACAGGACGGCGCGCAGTTCGGTGCCGCGCATCGCGTCCGTGTCGCCGGCCGTCTCCGGCAGCTCCTCGGTCGGGTATTCGTTCAGCTTGCGGCGGCGCCACGCGCTGATGTGCAGGTTGGTCATGGTGCGGCGGAGGTAGCCCCCGACCGCGGCCTTGTCGCTGATCCGGTCCCACGCCCGGTAGGTCGAGAACAGCGCGCTCTGCAGCAGGTCCTCGGCCTCGAAGCGGTCACCGGTCAGGTGGTAGGCGGTTGCGTACAGGGAGGCGCGGCGCTCCTGGACGTAGGCGGTGAACTCCGCCTCCGACACCGAACGACGCTCCCCCGTGACCTCCCCGTACGCTGCCCCCGTTCCCCCGTGGGCAACCCCCGTGTTGCTTCCCCCCGCATGTGCGTCAACCACCGTCATGTACCCGGTGTGCTGACGCCCGGTGCCGCGAGCGCACCCCCGCCCGCTCACGGCACCGGACTTCTCCGTGCTCCTCGTGACGTCGTGGAGCCGCGTGACAACTGCGCCAGTACTGGTGCTGTGCAGCGTGTTCATCTCGCGCCCCCCGTCGTGGAGTTCCGGTTCTTCGGTACTTCGCTGTGGTGCTTCCTTGCCTGTGACCAAAAGCTTGCCGGGGCCACTTCATGACGGTGTCCGCCGACTGTCACAGACCTGTCACAGGGGCTCGGCCCAGCCGGCCCACAGACCGATCACAGAGAAGCGTCGTACGGCTACTCATCCGACACACGGCCACCCACTCGTACGCGGGACATGTGTGGGAGCGCTCCAACAGTCGATACACGTCCATGTCATGGGACAGAATGACGTCCGTGCCTTCCCTGTTGCTGATCGAGGACGACGACGCCATCCGGACGGCCCTGGAGCTCTCTCTGACGCGCCAGGGACACCGGGTGGCCACCGCTGCCACCGGCGAGGACGGTCTGAAGCTGTTGCGCGAGCAACGGCCCGATCTGATCGTCCTCGATGTGATGCTGCCGGGCATCGACGGATTCGAGGTGTGCCGCCGCATCCGGCGTACGGACCAGCTGCCGATCATTCTGCTGACCGCGCGCAGTGACGACATCGACGTCGTGGTCGGGCTGGAGTCCGGCGCCGACGACTACGTGGTGAAACCCGTGCAGGGGCGTGTGCTCGACGCCCGTATCCGGGCCGTGCTGCGACGCGGCGAGCGCGAGGCGAACGACGCGGCGACCTTCGGTTCGCTGGTCATCGACCGTGCGGCGATGACCGTGACGAAGAACGGCGAGGATCTGCAGCTGACGCCGACCGAGCTGCGGCTGCTCCTCGAACTGAGCCGGCGGCCCGGGCAGGCGCTGTCCCGCCAGCAGTTGCTGCGGCTGGTGTGGGAGCACGACTACCTCGGCGACTCACGGCTCGTCGACGCGTGTGTGCAGCGGCTGCGCGCGAAGGTGGAGGACGTGCCGTCCTCCCCCACCCTGATCCGTACCGTTCGGGGAGTCGGCTACCGGCTGGACAGTCCTCAGTGACAAAACCGCAGGACAAGCTCCGCGGCTGGGCCGCGGCGCGCAAGACGATAACGGCGGGTCTGCGCTTCACCAGCCTGCGGCTGCGACTGGTCGTGGTGTTCGGGCTCGTCGCGCTCACCGCCGCCGTGTCGGCGTCCGGGATCGCGTACTGGCTGAACCGCGAGGCGGTGCTCACCCGTACGCAGGACGCGGTGCTCGGCGACTTCCAGCAGGCGATGCAGACCCGCGCCAGTGCGCTGCGGCAGCATCCCACGCAGGGGGAACTGCAGCGCGCCGCCGGGCAGATGGCGAACAGCAGTCAGCGTTTCAGCGTGCTGCTGATCGCGGAGGACGAGAGCGGCAGGACCGTGCGCGGGAACTCCGACCTGGACACCTTCACGCTGGAGGACGTACCGAAGTCCCTCCAGAAGGCGGTGAACAAGGAGCAGGAGATCTCCTCGAACAACAAGTACACGTACCACCTGTACTGGCAGCGGACAGTCCAGGGCGACAAGCCGTATCTCGTGGGCGGCGCGAAGGTGATCGGCGGCGGGCCCACCGGATACATGCTCAAGTCGCTGGAGCCCGAGGCCAAGGACCTCAACTCCCTGGCCTGGTCGCTGGGGATCGCGACCGGGCTGGCGCTGATCGGCTCGGCGCTGCTCGCGCAGGCCGCCGCGACGACCGTGCTGAAGCCGGTGCACCGGCTGGGCACCGCGGCCCGGCGGCTCGGCGAGGGGAAGCTGGACACCCGGCTGCGGGTGTCGGGCACGGACGAACTCGCGGATCTGTCACGGACGTTCAACCGCACGGCGGAGTCGCTGGAGAAACGGGTCGAGGACATGAGCGCCCGCGAGCAGGCGTCCCGGCGGTTCGTGGCGGACATGTCGCACGAGCTGCGGACGCCGCTGACCGCGATCACGGCCGTGACCGAGGTGCTGGAGGAGGAGCTCGACGCGGAGACCGGCAGCGTCGACCCGATGATCGAGCCCGCCGTCCGGCTCGTCGTCAGCGAGACCCGGCGGCTGAACAACCTGGTGGAGAACCTCATGGAGGTCACCCGCTTCGACGCGGGCACGGCCCGGCTCGTCCTGGACAACGTCGACATCGTCGACCAGATCACCGCGTGCATCGACGCGCGGGCCTGGCTCGACGCGGTGGACCTGGACGCCGAGCGCGGCCTCATGGCACGGGTGGACCCGCGCCGCCTGGACGTGATCATGGCGAACCTGATCGGCAACGCCCTCAAGCACGGTGGCTCCCCGGTGCGCGTGAGCGTGCGCGACGAGGGCAACGACCTGGTCATCGAGGTCCAGGACCACGGCCCCGGCATCCCTGAGGACGTCCTGCCGCACGTCTTCGACCGCTTCTACAAGGCGAGCGCCTCCCGGCCGCGTTCGGAGGGCAGCGGCCTCGGTCTGTCCATCGCCCTGGAGAACGCCCATATCCACGGTGGCGAGATCACCGCGGCGAACTCGCCCAAGGGCGGCGCGGTCTTCACCCTGCGCCTGCCGCGAGACGCCTCGGAGGTGGAGGACACCGACAGCCCCGACAGCCCCGACAACTCCGGGGGCCCTGGTGCGGCCGTCACCGACGACCGCACCGAGGGGGGCGCGTGATGTCCGAACGCCACGCATGGGGCGTACGCCGGACGCGTGCGGCCTACGAAGGGGGCGTACGCCGGATGCGTGCGGCTCGTCTCGCGCTCGCCGTGCCGTTGCTCGCCGTGACGCTCGCCGGGTGCGGGATCCGGGCGACGGAGGTGCCGACCGACTTCGGTCCCGCGCCCTCCCGGGTGCCGTGCACGCTCAACGAGCCCGACATCGGTACGCAGTCCTCGCGTGGGATCCTCGTCCAGGTCTTCCTGCTCTGTTCCTCGCAACTGGCGCCGGTGGACCGGACCGTGCGCATCGGGGCCGGACCCGCGGCGACGGACCGCGTACGGGCCGCACAGGCGCTCCTGGACGAGCTCTCCGAGTCCCCGTCGGACGCCGAGAAGCAGGCGAACTACACGACGGACGTGCCGCAGGGCCTCACGGTGAGCGGCCCGGGCCGCGGCGAACCGGACGACACGCTGCGCCTGAGCACACCGCCCGCGGATCTGACTCCGTACGCGCTGGCCCAGATCATCTGCACGTTCAGCGACTCGGCGGCCGCCTCGGACGGCGACTCGGTGACGCTCGGCGGGCCCGGCACGGACGCCCCGCGCCGCTACGAGTGCACGGAGGCGGTGCGCTCCCGCCCCGGCACGGAGACCCCGCCGCAGACTGAGGCCGAGGGGGCCTGAGCCCTCCCGGGCGGGCCCTGACCGGACCCCGGCCGGACCCCGGCCGGACCCCGTCTGTGGCGCACGCCTCACCCGTGCGGGCCAAGCGCCGCCGTCACACGGAACCGATCCTGCCGGTGGCCGCGTCTTGGGGATCGTGCAGCGTCAAGGCTCGAACGGCAGCAGCGCCGTGATCCGCTTCCGTGCGGCGGGGGGTGTCCTCCTCGTCGCACATCTCGCGCTTGTCGCCTGGGTCACGCTGCGGCCCCTGGACGTGCCGTGGGTAAGCGCCGCGAATCTGCGTCCGTTCGCGAGCATCCGGGCCGATCTGGCGCTGGGCCCCGAGGCGGCCGCCCGCAACATCGGCAAGGGCCTGCTGCTGCTCGCCCCGCTCGGGGTGCTGCTGCCGCTGGCGGGCGGCAGGCTCGCCGTCTCCCCGCTGCTGTCCCTGATGCGTACGGTCGCCGCCGGCGCCCTGCTCTCACTGGGCATCGAGCTCCTGCAGACCGGGGTACCCGGGCAGGTCGTGGACGTCGACTCGCTGCTCCTCAACACCGTGGGCGTGGCGCTGGCCCATGTGGCCGTGGTGCCCGCCGCCCGGTCCCTGCTGCGCCGCCGGGCCGAGAGCAGGCGCCGGGTCGCCGCCGCCCTCCGCCGGAAGCAGGCGGCCGAGGAGGCGACTCAGGGTCGGACCCCGACGATTCCCAGGGTCGGGATCGCCCCCTAGAGCGACGCTTTGCACCCTTCGTCTCCGTAGCGTTGACGACAGATGAGGCAGCCACACGGGAGGCCTCGGACCGACGCTCACGAAGGAGCCGTTCATGAACCGCCTTGCCCGCCCCACCAACGGCCGGATGATCGGCGGAGTGTGCGCAGCGCTGGCTCGGCGCTTCGGCACCTCCGCGACCACGATGCGGGTGATCTTCCTGGTCTCCTGTCTGCTGCCGGGACCGCAGTTCCTGCTCTACATAGCGCTGTGGATCCTGTTCCCCTCCGAGGGCAAGGCGGCGCGTACGGCCTGGTGACGCACCAGCACGAACACCGATGGGGCGCACCCGGAACCAGGTGCGCCCCATCGGCGCGAGAAGGGTGGTGCTCAGGTGCCGGACTCAGCCCAGCGGAATCCCGTTCACCGGCAGGCCGTGCGTGGGCAGGCCCTGGACCGGCAGGCCCCCGAGCAGACCGGCGACCGGCGCGGCCGGACCCTCGGCGAGGAGGTTCGCGACGGCCGGCTGGGCGGCGGCGAGGCCGCTGCCGAGCGCGTTCTGACCCTGGGCGAGCGACTCGCCCGAGCCGGGCAGGGTCTTGGTGACCCCGTCCACCGGCAGCGCGCTGGTGGCGGTGGAGAGCGCCGAGGTGGCGTCCGGTACCGCCGGGGCCGCGTTGGCAGCACCCGCGCCGGCGGCGGCGAAGGCGGCACCGAGAGCGGCGACACCGAGGGTCTTGGCAGCAGACTGCTTCATCTTCGTCCTTGCATGCTGTGACGGGGATTTGAGCGGTCCGAAACGGTAATCACGTGCGAGCTCGCCCCGCAAACATCGAAAAGCGGCCGAGTCGTCATCGCCCGGCCGCTTCCCGTCCTTCTTCCTCAGCCCTCTTCGCTCACAGAACCGCTGGTGGAAGCGGTTTGCTGGAACAGCCATTCGGACTTCAGCTCGGCATAACCGGGCTTGATGACGTCATTGATCATGGCCAGTCGTTCATCGAAAGGAATGAATGCTGATTTCATCGCATTGACTGTGAACCACTGCATGTCGTCGAGCGAATAGCCGAACGCGTCGACAAGGTGCTCGAATTCCCGGGTCATGCTGGTGCCGGACATCAGACGGTTGTCGGTGTTCACGGTCGCCCGGAAGTGCAGCCGCCGCAGCAGCCCGATGGGGTGCTCGGCGTACGAGTCGGCGGCGCCCGTCTGGAGGTTGGAACTGGGGCACAGCTCCAGGGGGATCCGCTTGTCGCGTACGTACGAGGCGAGGCGGCCGAGCTTCACCGAGCCGTCCTCGCGGACCTGGATGTCGTCGATGATGCGCACGCCGTGGCCGAGCCGGTCGGCGCCGCACCACTGGAGGGCCTGCCAGATGGAGGGGAGCCCGAAGGCCTCGCCCGCGTGGATCGTGAAGTGGTTGTTCTCCCGCTTCAGATACTCGAAGGCGTCCAGATGACGGGTGGGCGGGAAGCCGGCCTCGGCGCCCGCGATGTCGAATCCGACGACGCCCAGGTCGCGGTAGCGGTTGGCGAGTTCGGCGATCTCCAGGGCGCGGGCCGCGTGCCGCATGGCGGTCAGCAGGGCGCCGACACGGATCCGGTGGCCGTTCTCGCGGGCCAGCCGCTCGCCCTCCCGGAAGCCCTCGTTGACCGCCTCGACGACCTCTTCGAGGGTGAGCCCGGCTTCGAGGTGCTGTTCGGGCGCGTACCGCACCTCGGCGTAGACGACGCCGTCCTCGGCGAGGTCCTCGGCGCACTCGGCGGCCACGCGGACGAGCGCCTCGCGGGTCTGCATGACGGCACAGGTGTGCGCGAAGGTCTCCAAGTACCGCTCCAGGGAACCGGAGTCGGCGGCCTCGCGGAACCAGATGCCGAGCTTGTCGGGGTCCGTCTCGGGGAGGTTTTCGTAGCCCGTGTCGCGGGCCAGGTCGACGATCGTCCCGGGGCGCAGGCCCCCGTCGAGGTGATCGTGCAGCAGGACCTTCGGCGCCCGGCGGATCTGCTCCGAGCTCGGGGTGTTCTTGGTCTGGCTCGTCATCTCCGCACTCTACCGCCTACGCGCGTAGATCTCCTGTTGTACGGAATCGTCGATACGTAACGGTGACCGTGCGGACGGATGGCGTACACCATCGCTTCTGACACTGTTCTGTCATGGCACAGCAAGCGACGCCGGTTCGCACGGCCCGGCTCGGGCGGGCACTCGGAACGGAACCGACGGCGGTGAGCGGCGTGGTGCTGCTGCTGCCGGGCGGCGAGGAGACCTCGGCCCGCAGACCCTCACCGATGCTGGCGACCGCGTCCGTACGGGCGTTGGGGCGCCGGCTGACCCGCGCGGGACGGGACGACGGTCTGGTCGTGCACGTGGTGCACTACCGGTTCCGGGGCTGGAACGGCACACAGGCGGACCAGGCCCGGGACGCCTCGTGGGCCGCGGACGAGGTCGTACGGCGGTACGGGGACGTTCCCGTGTGTCTCGCGGGCATGGACATGGGCGGACGGGCCGCCCTGCACTCGGGCGGGCACACCGCCGTCAACTCCGTGCTGGCGTTGTCCCCTTGGCTGCCCGAGGAGGATGTCGCCGCGCCGCCCGAACCGGTGAAGCAGCTTGTGGGGCGGCGGGTGCTGATCGTGCACGGCACGAACGACGAGCGGACCGATCCCGAGTTGTCGTTCCGGCTGGCGTCCCGGGCGAAGAAGGCGAACCGGGATGTGTGCCGGTTCGAGGTGCATTCCGACGGGCATGCGTTGCACGCGTTTCGGGATGAGGTGCACGCGTTGGCCGAGGATTTTGTGATGGGGGCGTTGTTCGGGCGGGCTTTCGCCCGGCCCGTGGAGGACGCGCTTGCGGCTCCGCCGCCTTTGGGGTTGCGGATGCCGCTTGCTTCTGGGTTTGGGCGGTCCCTTCGCCGTTGATGGTTGGGGGTGTGGGGGTGTGGGGGTCCGGTGGGGGCTTGTCGCGCAGTTCCCCGCGCCCCTGAAAAGCCCGCTGCTGAGCCCAACTCGCCAAGAATTCTCAGTTTGGGAGCAGGTTGCCTCTCCTTGACAGTAGGAATCTCTTGAAAGCCGCCACCGGGGGTGTGTCCGGGTGGCCGTCCAGCCAGGCCACGCCGATCTCGCGGGCCGCTCTTGGGGCCGTGACCGTCAGTTCCACAACTCCGGGGCGTGGTACGGCCGGTGGGGGCAGGAGGGCTACCCCCAAGCCCGCCGCCACCAGCCCCCGCAATGTCTCCGCCTCCTCGCCCTCGAAGGCCACCCTCGGGCGGAAGCCCGCCTGTTGGCAGAGGTCGTCGGTGATGCGGCGGAGGCCGTAGCCGGGTTCCAGGGTGACGAAGGTTTCGTCGGCGGCCTCGGCGAGGCGGATGCGGCGGCGGGAGGCCAGGCGGTGGTCCGCGGGGACGACCAGGCGGAGTTTCTGTTCGTCGAGGCGGCGGGCGACGAGGTCGGGGGCGTCCGGGACGGGAGACGTGAGGCAGAGGTCGAGCTCGCCGGAGCGCAGGCGTTCGATCATGGCCTCGCCGTAGTTCTGGACGAGGCTGAAGCGGACGCGGGGGTGGTCGACGCGGAAGGCGCGGATCAGGCCGGGGACCGTCTCGGAGCCCATGGTGTGCAGGAAGCCGAAGGCGACCTTGCCGGTGGCCGGGTCGGCGTCGGCGCGCACCTCGTCGGCGGCCCGCTCGATCTCGGCGAGGGCCCGCTCGACGGAGGCCAGGAAGGTGCGGCCCGCCGGCGTCAGGGAGACCGTGCGGCCCCTGCGGGCGAACAGGTCCACGCCCAGGTCGTGTTCGAGGCGGACCATCGCGCGGGACAGGGTCGACTGCGGGACCTGCATCTCCTGCGCGGCGCGTGTGACGTGCTCGGTGCGGGCGACCCCGGCGAAGTACGCGAGGCGTGGGGCGAGGATCGCGACGATGTCTTCTGTGTCACTGGACGGTGACAGGTGAGGCTCTGACCTCTGCTGATGCATCACGGGAACGATTATGACGATTCCATGCATTGGACGGATGAGCGGGACGGTTTTAGGTTCGAAACATGCCTTCCGCAAGTACCGGGGCGTCCACCACCGTGGGCGCCTCCGCAGCCACCGCCGTTCGTACCGAAACCGCTCCCGCCCGAGTCGCTTCCACCGAAGCCGTTCCCGTCGATTCCCGTATGGCCCCCGGCGGGCCCGGCTACCGCCGGATGAGCCTCGCGCTCTTCCTCGCGGGTGTCGCGACCTTCGCGCTTCTCTACTCCACCCAGGCCCTGCTGCCGCTGATCTCCGGCGACTTCGGGGTCACGGCGAGCACGGCGAGCTGGACGGTGTCTGCGGCGACGGGAGCGCTGGCGCTGTTCGTCCTGCCGCTGAGCGCGCTCTCCGAGCGGTTCGGCAGGCGTACGTTGATGACGGTGTCCCTGGCGATCGCGGTGACCGTCGGACTGCTGGTGCCCTTCGCCCCGTCGGTCGGCTGGCTGGTCGCGCTGCGGGCCGTTCAGGGTGCGGCGCTGGCCGGGCTGCCGGTCTCGGCGATGGCCTATCTGGCGGAGGAGGTACGGCCGAAGGCGCTGATCACCGCGATCGGTCTGTTCGTCGCGGGCAACAGCGTCGGCGGCATGAGCGGCCGGGTCATCACCGGCTGGGTCGCACAGGAGTGGGGCTGGCGGGTCGCCGTCGGGGTCATCGGGCTGATCGCGGTCGGCTGCGCGGTGGCCTTCCGGCTGCTGCTCCCGGCGCCGAGGCACTTCAAGGCCGGTTCGCTGCGGCCCGCGGTGCTCCTCCGCACGGTCCGCGGTCACCTCGCGAACCCCCTGCTGTGCAGGCTGTACGCGATCGGCGCGCTGTTCATGACGGTGTTCGGCGCCGTCTACACGGTGATCGGCTACCGCCTCACGGACGACCCGTTCTCGCTGCCGCAGGGCATCATCGGCTCGATCTTCCTCGTCTACCTGGTCGGCACGGTCTCGGCGTCGACCGCCGGGAAGCTGGTGGGACGGCTCGGCCGGCGCGGCGCGCTGTATCTGGCGGGCGGTACGACGACCGCGGGGCTGCTGGTCTCGCTGGCCGACTCCCTGCCGCTGATCCTGCTCGGTCTGGTCCTGATCACCGCGGGCTTCTTCGCGGGGCACGCGGTCGCGTCCTCCTCGGTCAGCCACACCGCCAAGGAGGGCCGCGCGCAGGCCTCCGCGCTCTACCAGTCCGCCTACTACCTGGGCTCCAGCGCGGGCGGCACGCTCGGCGCGGTCGCCTTCCACTCCGGCGGCTGGGCCGGGACGGTGGCGCTCGGTCTGCTGGCGGTCCTCGGGGTCGTGACGATCACGGTGGTCGGGTCGCACGCGGCCCGGACCCAGCGGCGGCTGGTGGCCGTGCGCCACTGAGGCACGGCGGGTCGACTTTCGAACGTACGGGTGCAGGTCAGGACATTAACTGTCCTGACCTGCACCTTTTGTATCTCGGGGGGCCATTGTCAGTGGGCTGCGGTAGCTTCCGAAGTGCCGGCATCGCAAAGAGGCGGTGAAGGTGACGACGAACATGCCACAGGGGTGGGTTGGCCATGAGCGACGGAACGGCGACGGTGGAGGACCTCGACGTCCGCCTTGAGAAGCACCGGGTCGAGCTGACGGGGTACTGCTACCGCATGCTCGGCTCGTCCTTCGAGGCGGAGGACGCGGTCCAGGACACACTCGTGCGCGCCTGGAGAAGCTACGACAAGTTCGAGGGCCGCTCCTCGATGCGCTCGTGGCTGTACCGGATCGCGACGAACGTGTGCCTGGACATGCTGTCGGCGGGGAACAAGCGGGCCCGCCCGATGGACCTGACGGACTCGACACCGCTCACACAGGCGGCGCTGAATCCGCGCCCCGACCACACCTGGCTGGAGCCGATGCCCGACGCGCGTGTGCTGCCCGTGGTCGAGGACCCCGCCGAGGCCGCCGTCGCCAAGGAGTCGGTGCGCCTCGCCTTCATGGCCACCCTGCAGCAACTGCCGCCCAAGCAGCGGGCCGTGCTCATCCTGCGCGAGGTGCTGGCCTGGAAGGCGAGCGAGGTCGCCGAGCTGCTCGGCACGACGGTCGCCTCGGTCAACAGCGCGCTCCAGCGGGCCCGTGCGACGCTCGCCGAGAGCGACGGCGCCGCGGCCCGGGCCGCCACCTCCGACCCGCTCGACGAGGCGCAGCAAAAGCTCCTGGACCGCTATGTGGCGGCCTTCGAGGGGTACGACATGACGGCCCTCACGGCTCTCCTGCACGAGGACGCCGTGATGACGATGCCGCCGTTCGACCTGTGGCTGAGCGGCCCCGAGGACATCACGGGCTTCATGACGACCCTCGGCGCGCCCTGTGCGAACTCACACCTGGTGCCGGTCGCGGTGAACGGCCTGCCGGGCTTCGCCCAGTACAAGCCGGACCCGGAGACGGGCGGCTACACGGCGTGGGCCGTGCAGGTCCTGGAGACGTCAGAGGGCCGGATCACCGGGTTCCACTGCTTCCTCGACACGAAGCGGTGGTTCCCGCTGTTCGGGCTGCCCCTCGACCTCGAAGGGGATGCCGACAAGACCGAGTAGCGCACGGAGGGCGGGGTCCGGGTCGCGCAGTCTGATCCGTCCCCCGGCGCGACGGGCGGCGAGCTGCATCCTGGCGAGCGCGTCGACGGTGGTCAGACCTGGTGGTCCGAGACCTGCGACGTCGCAGACCAGGACGCCGGCTCTGCTGCTTTCGAGCCGTGCGCGCACGTCCTCGCAGAGCCTCGGCACCTCGTCTCGGGTGACGGGGCCGGGCAGTACGAGTACGGCAGGTGTCATGGCGTCCACGTGCGGTAGACCGGCGGGCGGCGCGGAACTCATCGCTGCGTGCTCACCGAGCACGAAGTTCAGGTAGCGCAAGGTCACATTGACCTGGGCATGGCCTACCCAAGAGGGTTCGGTGTATGCCCCACGAATTGGCGCCGCTCCGCCTGCCCGCGCTGCTCCCCGACCGAATACGCGACCACCTCCACGCAGCCCCGGGCCACTCCCGGGAGCTAGGGGAGGTGCCGTGCAGGGGGTGCTGAACGGCTTCGCGGTGATCGCCGTCGTCATCGGCGTCGGCTATCTGATCGGACGCCGCGGCTATCTCGGGGACAACGGCAGGGAGGTGCTGACCAAGCTCGCGTTCCATGTGGCCACTCCCGCGCTCCTGTTCACCACGCTCGCGCAGGCCGACCTGTCGGTGATCCTGTCCGACCGGCTGCTGGTGACGGCGATCAGTACGTTCGCGGTGGCCGGGGTGTTCGTCGCGGTCGGTGCCGTACGCCGCTGGGGCGTGGGCCGTACGACGATCGGCGCGCTGTGCTCCAGTTACGTCAACGCGGGCAATCTCGGCATCCCGATCGCCGTGTACGTGCTGGGCGACGCCTCACTCGTGGCCCCGGTGCTCCTCTTCCAGCAGATCGTGATGACCCCGGTGGCCCTGACGGTCCTCGACCTCTCCGGTCCTGGTGAGAAGACCTCCCTGTGGCGGCGGGTGACCACTCCCATCCGCAACCCGGTCGGCATCGGCTCCCTGTCCGGCGTGGCCGTCTCGGCATCCGGCCTGACGGTCCCGGGCCCGGTCCTCGACCCGCTCACCCTGATCGGCAACATGTCCGTCCCTGCCGTCCTCCTGGCCTTCGGCATCTCCCTCTGCGGCAGCACGATGCCGGGCCGCGGCCCCGACCGAACCCCTGTCCTGCTCTCGGTCGCCCTGAAGTCGGTGGGCCAGCCCCTGGCCGCCTGGGCGTTGGCGGCGGGCGTCTTCGGCCTGCGAGGCGCGCCCCTGCTCGACGTGGTGGTCACCTCGGCCCTACCGGCCGCCCAGAACCTCTTCACGTACGCGTCCCGCTACCGCGTGGGCGAGGTCCTGGCCCGGGAATCGATCCTGCTGTCGACGATGTTGGCGGTGCCGGTGTTGGTGGTGGTGGCGGCGTTGTTGGGGTGAGGGTGGGTCAGTCGGTGGGGAAGTCGCTGGTGTCAAGGTTGAGCCCGAAGGGCTGCGGCAAGAGGACGGTGTCGCCGAATCTGCCCCCGTGAAGGACGCGGTAGGCACCCCCTTTCGGCTCGCCGTACAGGGTGATCGTGGGGCCGCCCGGGGCCAGACCGTCGATGAGGAGATAGAACGGGATGCCGACCTGCGCATAGCCCGCGGTCTTCTTGACACGGTCGTTGCCCGCTGTCGCTTTCGAGGTGACCTCCACTACGAGCTCGGCCGCCGCAGCGGGGACGAAGTACTCGTCTACAGCGTGCAGACCCATCTCCGGCACGACACAGAGGTCCGGGACGTAGAGCCCGAGGTGTGTCGGATCAGCCATGGCCAGCCGTTCGTAGACGCCCCAGTTGTCGGGGATCACGCTGTAGAGAGCCCTTCGGACGAGGCTCGCGATGACGTGGTGCGCGTTTGCCGAATAGTGCGTCACCGTGATGAGCCCCTCGATGATCTCCGTGCGGCAGCCCTTGGGTACGTCCGTCTGCTTCCAGACCCAGACGAGTTCTTCCCACTCGTCGTCGGTCAGCAGGTAGTCCCCGGTGATTGCACTCATGGCGTGATCCAACACGCCGAACGGGACCGGCGTCGGTCCACCGATCCCGTTCACCCGCACGAGAGCCCCTGACATCAGCGGCCCCCGGCCGCGGGCCAGGTCAGGCGATACGTTCCAGCACCACCGGCGCCGCCGTGAAGACCGCCCCCGGGCCCGCCACGTCGTACGAACCCTCGACCGCCTCCAGCGCGTACGCGAAGCGCTCGGGGGTGTCCGTGTGGAGGGTCAGCAGGGGCTGGCCCTCCGTCACCGTGTCACCCGGCTTGGCGTGCATCTCGACGCCCGCCGCCGCCTGGACCGGGTCCTCCTTGCGGGCGCGGCCCGCACCGAGGCGCCAGGCGGCGATGCCGATGTCGTAGGCGTCGAGGCGGGTCAGTACGCCCGAGGACGAAGCCTTGACGACGTGCTGCTCGCGGGAGGTGGGCAGGGGCGCGTCCGGGTCGCCGCCCTGGGCCGCGATCATGCGGCGCCAGGCGTCCATCGCCGAGCCGTCGGCCAGCGCCTTCACGGGGTCGGCGTCCTTCACGCCCGCCGCGTCGAGCATCTCGCGGGCCAGAGCGAGGGTGAGCTCCACGACGTCCGACGGGCCGCCGCCCGCCAGGACCTCGACCGACTCGCGGACCTCCAGGGCGTTGCCCGCCGTCAGGCCCAGTGGCGTAGACATGTCCGTCAGCAGCGCTACCGTCTTGACGCCGTGGTCCGTGCCCAACCCGACCATCGTGGAGGCCAGTTCACGCGCGTCCTCGATCGTCTTCATGAAGGCGCCCGTGCCCACCTTCACGTCCAGGACCAGCGAGCCCGTGCCCTCGGCGATCTTCTTCGACATGATCGAGGAGGCGATGAGGGGGATCGCCTCCACCGTTCCCGTCACGTCCCGCAGCGCGTACAGCTTCTTGTCCGCCGGGGCCAGACCGTCGCCCGCCGCGCAGATGACCGCGCCGACCTCATCGAGTACGGAGAGCATCTCCTCGTTCGAGAGCAGGGCGCGCCAGCCCGGGATCGACTCCAGCTTGTCGAGGGTGCCGCCGGTGTGGCCGAGGCCCCGGCCCGAGAGCTGCGGGACGGCCGCGCCGCAGGCCGCGACCAGCGGGGCCAGCGGGAGGGTGATCTTGTCGCCGACTCCGCCCGTGGAGTGCTTGTCGGCGGTCGGGCGGGACAGGGACGAGAAGTCCATGCGCTCGCCGGAGGCGATCATCGCGGCCGTCCAGCGGGCGATCTCGCCGCGGTTCATGCCGTTGAGCAGGATCGCCATGTTCAGGGCGGCCATCTGGTAGTCGGCGACCTCGCCGCGTGTGTACGCGTCGATGACCCAGTCGATCTGCTCGTCGCTCAGCTCGCCGCGGTCGCGCTTGGTGCGGATGACGGAGATGGCATCCATCGACAACAAAGCCATGGCCTTTCCTTCCGAAGTGCAGCGGCCCCTCCCGGTGCCCTGGAGGCACGCGACGCGGAGGGGCCGACCGTGAACTACTTGGTGAGGTGCCCCGGCCCGAAGGCCTGCGGAAGCATCTCCGAGAGCGGCAGGATCCCGGCCGGCGTCTCCATGATCAGATCAGGGCCGCCGAACTCGTACAGCAGCTGGCGGCAGCGGCCGCACGGGACCAGGATCTCGCCGCGGCCGTCCACACAGGTGAAGTGCGTGAGCCGGCCGCCCCCGGTGTTGTGGAGCTGCGAGACCAGTCCGCACTCGGCGCACAGCCCGAGCCCGTACGAGGCGTTCTCGACGTTGCAGCCGGAGATCACCCGGCCGTCGTCGACGAGGGCCGCGACACCGACCGGGAAGCCCGAGTACGGGGCGTACGCACGGGACATGGCCTCGCGGGCCGCCTCCCGCAGGGCCTCCCAGTCGACCGCGGCCGCGGATCCGGTTCCGGCGGACGTCACTTCCCTTGCCCCCGCCGGTACGGCATGCCGTCCGCCTTCGGCATCCGCAGCCGCTGTGCGGACAGGGAGAGGACGAGCAGTGTGATGACGTACGGCGTGGCGGACACGACCTGGTTCGGCACCTCGTCGGTGAGCGAGTACCAGGTGAACACCAGCACGCCGACGGCCAGGGTGATCACGCCGGGCACGTACTTCTTCCTGATCAGCAGCCAGATGGCGCCGATGGCCAGCAGTATGGCGCCGAGCAGCAGCAGCGCGTGGACGTTCTCGGCGCCGCCGCGGAGGTTGAGGCTGTCGGTGTAGCCGAACAGGCCCGCGCCGAGGGCGAGTCCGCCCGGCATCCAGTTGCCGAAGATCATCGCCGCGAGACCGATGTAGCCGCGGCCGCTGGTCTGGCCCTCCAGGTAGAAGGGGTTGGCGACGATGGAGAGGAAGACACCGCCAAGGCCCGCCAGACCGCCGGAGATGATCACGGCCAGGTACTTGTACTTGTAGACGTTGACGCCGAGGGACTCGGCCGCGACCGGGTTCTCGCCGCAGGACCGCAGGCGCAGGCCGAAGGCGGTGCGCCACAGGATCCACCAGGTGGCCGGGATCAGCGCGATCGCGATCAGGGTCAGCCAGGAGACGTTGGTGACCAGACCGCCGAGCAGACCCGCGAGGTCCGAGATGAAGAACCAGCCCTTGTCGTTGAGGTCGACGAGCGCGTCGGACAGTCCCGGCACCGTGAAGTTGCCGATCGACTCGACCGGCGGGGACTGCTTGGCCGAGCCGCCCTGGACGCCCTCGAAGGCGAGCGGGGCGAGGTAGCGGGTGGCACCGAGGGCCAGGATGTTGATGGCCACACCGGAGACGATGTGGTTGACGTTGAAGGTGACCGTGACGATCGCGTGCAGCAGACCGCCGATGCAGCCGCCGATGATGCCGATGAGGATGCCGTTCCACGGGCCCCACTGGTAGCCGGCCCAGGCGCCGAACCAGGTGCCGAGGATCATCATGCCTTCGAGGCCGATGTTGACGACGCCCGCGCGCTCGGCCCACAGACCGCCGAGACCGGCCAGGCCGATCGGGACGGCCAGTTCGAGCGCGGTCGACATCTGGCTGACGTTGGTGATGCCGTCGGCGCCGGTGATGATGCGCACGATCGAGGTCAGCGCGAGGCCGCCCGCGATGACCAGCAGGAGGACGGGGAGCGTCAGCCGGCGGCCCTTGGGCGCCGTGGGCTGCAGCGAGGGCTGGTTGAGGTCGGTCACGGTGGTCATCGTCCGGCCACCTCCTTCTGGATCGAGTTGTCGGAGGTGGCGCCGAGCACGTGGCCCGCCGCGAGTTCGGCGCCGACGCGGCGCTGCTGGCGGCGCAGACCCCACTCGCGCACGGCCTCGTACGAGACGACGACCGCGATGACGATCAGGCCCTGCATGATGACCGCGATCTCCTTGTCGTACCCGTGGAAGTCGAGCTCGGGCGAGGCCTTGTCCAGCCAGGCCCACAGGAGGGCCGCGAAGGCGATGCCCGTCGGGTTGTTGCGGCCGAGCAGGGCGATGCCGATACCGAGGAAGCCGATGCCGGTCGGGAAGTTCAGGCTGTACGTGTGCGAGTCGCCCAGCAGGATCGGCAGGCCCGCGAGACCGGCCAGGCCGCCGGAGATCAGCATGGCGGTGAGCACCATGCGCTTGGGGTTCACACCGCTGGCCGCGGCGGCGGTCTCCGAGGCGCCGGAGGCGCGCAGGTCGAAGCCGAAGCGGGTGCGGTTGAGGACGACCCAGTAGCCGATGCCGAGCAGGGCCGCGAGGACGACGAGGCCGTAGATCTCGCCGGCGTCGCCCATGTCGAAGCCGGGGATCCAGCCGGACTCGTGCATCTCGCCGGTGGTGTTGTTGTTGCCGACCTTGACGCCGAAGACGTTGGGCAGCCAGAAGTAGGCGATGAGGGAGGTCGCGATCGCGTTCAGCATGATCGTCGCGACGACCTCGCTGACCCCTCGGGTGACCTTGAGGACACCGGCGATGCCGGACCAGAACGCGCCGGTGAGGACCGCGGTGAGGAGGAGCAGCGGGACCTGCAGGACCGCCGGCAGGCTGGCGTGGGCTCCGACCACCGCGGCCATCATGGCGGCGAGCTGGTACTGGCCGTCCACACCGATGTTGAACAGGTTCATCCGGAAGCCGATGGCCACCGCGAGCGCCGCGATGTAGTACAGCGAGGCCTGGTTGATGATCAGGACCTGGATGTCGGAGAACGTCGCCTGCTCGAACATGATCGAGTACGGCTCGAACGGGTTCTTCCCCGAGGCGATCAGCACGACCGAGGTCAGCGCCACGGCCACGACGAGCGCGATGACCGGCCCGGCCACCGCGAGGAGCAGTCGCTCCTTGTCGAACTTCTTCATCAGCGGGCCTCGTCTTCCGGGGCGTCTGCCGGGCCGTCCGCCGGCGTCTCGGCATGCTCTTCGAGCTCTGCCTGCTCTTCTTCGAGCTGTTCCACGAGCTCTTCGTTCTCCAGGTGTCCGGAGGCGGCGCCGGTCATGGCCGAGCCGAGCTCCTCCGGGGTGATGGTCGCCGGATCGGCGTCCGCGACCAGCTTGCCGTTGTAGATCACCCGGAGGGTGTCGGACAGACCGATCAGCTCGTCCAGGTCGGCGGAGATCAGCAGGACGGCCAGGCCCTCGCGGCGGGCCTCGCGGATGTGGTCCCAGATCGCGGCCTGCGCGCCGACGTCCACACCCCGGGTGGGGTGGGCGGCGATCAGGAAGCGCGGCTTGTGGGTCATCTCGCGTCCGACGATCAGCTTCTGCTGGTTGCCGCCGGACAGTGAGGCGGCGGTGACGTCGATGCCGGGCGTGCGGACGTCGTACGCCTCGACGATGCGGCGCGTGTCGTCCTGGGCGCCCTTGATGTCGAGCCAGACACCCCGACCACCGCGCGTGTTGGGCTTCTCGGTGACGTGGCCGAGGATGCGGTTCTCCCAGAGCGGGGCCTCCAGGAGCAGGCCGTGGCGGTGGCGGTCCTCGGGGATGTAGCCGATGCCCTGTTCGCGGCGCCTGCGGGTGGCCCAGGAGGTGATCTCCTCGGCGGCCAGCGTGATGGTGCCGGAGTCGGCCCCCTTGAGGCCGATGAGGGCCTCGATCAGCTCGGTCTGGCCGTTGCCCTCGACACCTGCGATGCCGAGGATCTCGCCCTCGTGGATGGTGAAGCTGATGTCGTCGAGCAGGGCCTTGCCGCCCGGGGCGACCAGGCGCAGGTCCTCGACGGCGAGCACCGGCCGGTCGGTGACCGTGGACTCGGCGGTCTCCGGGGTGGGCAGCTCGCTGCCGACCATCAGCTCGGCGAGCTGGCGCGGAGTGGTCTCGGAGGGGACGGCCGTGCCGACCGTCGTGCCCCGGCGGATCACCGTGATGTCGTCGGCGACCGACAGGACCTCGCCCAGCTTGTGCGAGATGAAGATGACCGACAGGCCCTCGGACCTGAGCTCGCGCAGGTTGGCGAAGAGCGCGTCGACCTCCTGCGGCACGAGGACCGCGGTGGGCTCGTCGAGGATGAGGATCCGGGCACCGCGGTAGAGGACCTTGAGGATCTCCACGCGCTGGCGGTCGGCGACACCGAGCTCCTCGACGAGGGCGTCGGGGCGCGCGCCGAGGCCGTAGCGCTCGGAGAGCTCCACGATCCGGCGACGGGCCCTGGCGCCGATGCCGTACGACTTCTCGCTGCCCAGGACGACGTTCTCCAGGACGGTGAGGTTGTCGGCGAGCATGAAGTGCTGGTGGACCATGCCGATGCCGCGGGCGATGGCGTCGGCGGGCGACGAGAAGGTGACCTGGTTCCCGTCGACGGCGATGGTCCCCTCGTCCGGCTTCTGCATGCCGTAGAGGATCTTCATCAGCGTCGACTTGCCGGCGCCGTTCTCGCCGACGAGGGCGTGGACCGTGCCCTTGCGGACGCTGAGGTGGATGTCGTGGTTGGCCACGACGCCCGGGAACCGCTTGGTGATCCCGGCGAGTTCGACTGCGGTCACCGATCCGTTGACCGCGCCGGCCGGAGGACTGCTGGACGCGTTGATGGCGCACTCTCCTGAAGGGAAAGGGGGTCGTCTACGCGCGTAGCGCCCCTACGGCAACATGAGGGGCCGACGCGCCGCGAGAACGGGGTACGGGGAGCCAGGCTCCCCGTACCCCGTTGAGCGGACGTAACCCCGCGGTTACGAGCGACTCCGGGGAAGATCGGTATCGGAACTTCCCCGGAGCGCCGAGCTGCTCCTGAGGTACTGCTGTCAGCTGGACTTGACCTTGATCTCGCCGCCGATGATCTTCTCCTTGGCCGCCTGAACGGCTTCCTGGATCGCGGTGTCGCTCTTGAACTTCGGGTTGGAGTCCGCGAGGCCGACCTCACCGGACTTCAAGTCGCCCCTGACGATACCGGTCTCGGGCTTGCCGTCCTCGACCGACTTCGCGAGGTTGTACACCGCCTTGGCGACGTCCTTCGTCGCGGAGGTGAGGATGGCGTCCTTGTACTTGCCCAGAGCTTCCTGCTTGTACTGGTCGGAGTCGACACCGATGGCCCACACCTTGTTGGCGGAGGCGGCCTCGATGACACCCTGGCCCGACAGACCGGCCGCCGCGTAGACGACGTCGGCCTTCTTCTCGATCTGGCCCTCGGCGGCCGTCTTGCCCTTGTCGGGGCTGGAGAAGCCGCCCTCCTCGGCGGTCTGCGTCAGGTACTGCGAGAGGACCTTCACGCCGGGCTTGGTGTCCTTGACGCCCTGCGCGAAGCCCGCCCCGAACTTGTGGATCAGCGGGATGTCCACACCGCCGACGAAGCCGACGGTGTTGCTCTTGGTGGCCTTGGCGGCCGCGACACCGGCGAGGTAGGAGGCCTCCTGCTCGGAGAAGACCAGGTCCGCGACGTTCTCCGCCTCGATGGTGGAGTCGTCGACGATGCCGAAGGTGGTGTCGGGGTACTTCTCGGCGGCCGCCTTGACGGCCGGCGCGTAGGCGTAGCCGATACCGATGACCGGGTTGTGGCCCTGCTTGGCCAGCGAGACGAGCCGCTGCTCCTTGTCGGCGTCGGTCTCACCGTCGGTGGGCTCGATGTCGGCGGTCTCGTAGCCGAACTCGCTCTTCGCCTTCTTCAGGCCCTCGTACGCGGCGTCGTTGAAGGACTGGTCACCCCTGCCGCCGACGTCGTACGCGATGGCGAGGCCCTTGTCGCCCTTCGAGTCCGCCGAACCGGAGGAGGTCGAGGTACCGCCACAGGCGGAGAGGACGAGGGCGAAAGAGGCGGCCGCTGCGCCTGCGAGCGCGATGCGGGGAACCCGGCGCATGTGTTGTGCTCCTGTCGTACAAGCTCGTACAAGCGCCGGGCGGAACACCTTCGGCGCTGGCTTCGCCGCAGATTAACGCGCGTAGACCCGCGAGAGAACCCCCTCTGTCCACCTTGTTATGCGGCTGTGCCCGAGGGCTCCCGCGGACCGGGTGCGGGCTTGCCGACCGCAAAGGTCCGTCCATGGCGGATGACCTGCGAGGGGAACGCCGGAGCGGGCGGACATCGTGGATGTCCGCCCGCTCCGTATCACTTCAACCGCTTTGTTCGACTTGTGGCGCTTCGCCCGTTCGGGCGGTGACGGGCCCGGAGGCCCGCCATCGGGCCACTACTCGGTCTTCACCTTGATGGTGCCGTCGATGATGCCCGCCTTGGCCTTGGCCACCGCGTCGGTGAGACCGGCGATCTCGCCCATCTTCGGGTTGCTGTCGGCCAGGCCGACGCCGTCCACCTTCAGGTCGAAGGTCTGGACACCGGTGAGCGGCTTGCCGTCCTCGACCGACTTGGCGAGGGAGTACACCGCGCCGCCGACGTCCTTGAGCGCCGACGTCAGGATGTAGTCCTTGTACGCGGCCAGCGCCTCCTGCTCGTACTGGTCGGAGTCGACACCGATCGCCCAGACCTTCTTCTTGGCCGCGGCCTCGATGACACCCTGGCCGGACAGGCCGGCGGCCTGGTAGATGACGTCCGCCTTCTTCTCCAGCTGGCCCTCGGCGGCGGCCTTGCCCTTGTCGGGGCTGGAGAAGCCGCCCTCCTCGGCGGTCTGCGTCAGGTACTGGGAGAGGACCTTCACGCTGGGCTTGGTGTCCTTGACGCCCTGCGTGTAACCGGCCTCGAACTTGTGGATCAGCGGGATGTCCACACCGCCGACGAAGCCGACCGTGTTGGTCTTGGTGGCCTTGGCGGCCGCGACACCGGCGAGGTACGAGGCCTCCTGCTCGGCGAAGACGAGCGACGCGACGTTGTCGCCCTCGACCACGGAGTCCACGATGCCGAAGCTGGTCTTCGGGTACTTCTTCGCGGCGGCCTCCAGCGCGGGGCCGTAGGCGAAGCCGACACCGACGACCGGGTTGTAGCCCTGCTTGGCGAGCGAGACGAGGCGCTGCTCCTTGTCGGCGTCCGTCTCACCGTCGGTGGGCTCGATGTCGGCGGTCTGGTAGCCGAACTCCTTCTTCGCCTTCTCCAGACCGGCGTACGCGGCGTCGTTGAAGGACTGGTCGCCCTTGCCGCCGACGTCGTAGGCGATGGCAAGGCCCTTGCCGCCCTTGCTCTCGCTGCTGTCACTACTGCTGCTGTCGCTGCTGGTGCCGCCACAGGCGGTCGCCGCCAGTGCCAGCGACGCGACCCCCACCGCGACGCGGGTCAGGCTGGATATCCGACGCATCTGAAGTTCCCCATTCTCCAAGCCCCGCAGTGGGTGCTGAGTTCGGCGCACATTAACGCGCGTAGACCCTTGAGGGAACGGGATAGCGCTTGGCCGTTATCCATTCGTGCCGATGGCCGGTTACGTCCTTGTGAACCCCGGGATCGAAAGGTGCACATGGGCACACAGCACCCACCACGGCAGTCACGCTCCGCACAGGGACGGTGGAGTCCGCGTGACGACACGAGTGGTTGTTGACAGTGGACCACGCTACTGCGCGGGGGTACGCGGCGCGACCGGAAGGACCGGTCGCGCCGACCGCTCAGGCCCCGGCGTCGAGGAGGGCGGCCGCGGTGAAGAGCTCCACTCCCGCGGTGATCGCCGACTCGTCCGCGTCGAAGTCGCCCTGGTGCAGATCCCGTACGGTCCGCTCCCCCGGTGTGCGCACTCCGAGCCTGGCCATGGCCCCGGGCACCAGCTCCAGGTACCAGGAGAAGTCCTCGCCGCCGAGGCTCTGCTCGGTGTCCTCCACGGAGTGGAGCCCGCGCCGGGCGACCATGGCGTCCCGCAGCAGGTCGGTGGTGTCCGGGTCGTTGACGACCGGCGGCACCCCGCGGATGTAGTTGATCTCCGACTTGGCCCGGTACAGGTTCGCGATCTCGTCGATGGCCGCGTGCACCAGATCGGGCGCGGCCCGCCAGGAGGCGAGATCCAGACACCGTACGGTCCCGGAGAGCTCGGCGTGCTGCGGGATGACGTTGCAGGCGTGGCCCGACTCGATGCGGCCCCAGGTCACGGCGAGGCCGGACCGTGCGTCGACCCGCCGGGCGACCAGGGCGGGCACGTCCGTGACGACGCGGGCGGCGGCGGTCACGAGGTCGGTGGTGAGGTGGGGCCGTGCGGTGTGCCCGCCGGCCCCGTCCAGCGACACCTCAAGACGGTCGCAGGCGGAGGTGATGGGGCCGTGCCGCAGCCCGATCCGGCCCGCGTCGACCTTCGGGTCGCAGTGCACCGCGACGATCCGGCCGACGCCGTCCAGCGCCCCGCACTCGATGACGTCCGGGGCGCCGCCGGGCAGTACTTCCTCGGCGGGCTGGAAGATCAGGCGCACGGCCCTGTTGAGCAGGCCCTGCTCGTGCAGCTGGGCGAGGACGAGTCCGGCCCCCAGGACGACGGTGGTGTGGATGTCGTGGCCGCAGGCGTGGGCCCGGTCGGGCACGGTTGAGCGGTATCCGCACTCCGTCTTCGTGTCCGGGATGGGCAGGGCGTCGATGTCGGCACGCAGGGCGAGCATCGGACGCGCGGGGTCCGGGTCGCCGATGTCACAGATGAGTCCGGTTCCGATGGCGAGCACGCGGGGGTGAAGGCCTGCCCGCTCCAGTCGCGCCTTGATGGCGGCGGTGGTGCGGAACTCCTGGTTGCCGAGCTCCGGGTGCATGTGCAGGTCGCGGCGGAAGGCTACGAGTTCGGCGCGCAGCGCCTCGGGCAGCGTGCCGGGGAGTGCGCCGGGCAGGGCGCCTGCGAGCGCGCCCGGAAGCGTGGCTTCCCCGGGCTGGTCGGCCTCGGAATCTCGGGACATCAGTTGGTTCACCCTCTGAAGGGTAGGGCGACGCGACGGCCAACTGACCCACGATCAACAAAACTTCAACCCGTACGGGGAAGAAAACCTGGCCGCGTGGCGCATAGATATTGACTGGGTTGGGTACACTCGCCCGGCTTTTCGGCCGTGTGGATCTTGGGTGGCCGAATGGATCGTGATCCAGGTCTCCTCATGGGAGAACCTCCGGGCGGCGATGCCCATTCCCGGGTCTCCGGGGACAGGCTCTCTACGCATACCACGCATACGTGGCCCTGGCCGGTTCTGTTCACCTGGCGGACAGCACGGAGCCGCGCCCCGTCGGGGACGCGGGGAACCGCGCGATCGGCCACAGGCGGTCCGCACCCCGCGTGCGACCGGTTGCCCCTCGGGGTACCGGATCAGGTCGCCGTCGAGACGGCCGACAGTCGGTGGACGTCCCGGGCCGTGCCGGTGACGCCCGAGAGGAAGCCCTGGGCCCGGGGGGAGGCGCTCTCCGTGAGCCAGGCCGGGTCGATGTCGCACACCGCGACCTTGACCTCCGTGCCGACCAGAGCGAGCGGCAGCGTGTGCACCACGGTCGACGGGAAGCTGAGGATCGTACGGCCGATGGGGCCGCGGCGGGCGATCAGTTCCAGGGGGAGGTCCGGGCGGACGATCTCCAGGCCGGTCTCGACCGCGAGCCGGTGCAGCTTGTCCGGGCTCTCCCGGCGGTGGGCGAAGTACCGGGTCGCGCCATAGGTCGTGGCGAGCCCCTTCACCGCCTCCAGATAGCGGTCGGGGTCCACGACTCCCGTCTCCACCAGGGACGTTCCGACCAGGTCGGCGCCCTTCGTGATCCGGGGCGGGCCGAACCGGGACCGGGTCCAGGAGAAGTCGTTGGCCGTGATGGTGACGCCCTCGGGCGTCTCGGTGATCGGCATGGAGGAGAAGACCTCCACCCGCCGCCCGTTCCCCGGCGTGAGCCGACGGCGGGCCCGGGCCGAGACCGGTGCGAAAACCAGGTCCCGGGCCCCGGGACGACCGCCGCGGCGGTGCCAGCGCACCAGCCGCTCACCCTTGGCAAGCTGGGAGACGAACTCCATCGTCGCGGTCCCGTCGTCGACGACGACGAGATCGCGGGCGCGGGTGATGGACAGCAGCAGCTGCACGTACCGCGAGAAGGGGTCGCCCATCACGATGCGCCGCGCGCGCCGCAGCAGTGGCGCGAGCCCGCCGACCGTGTGGAAGGGCGCGGTCGCACCGCCCCGTGCCTCCTCCCACCGCACCTCGTACCCCTCGTCCCGGGCCAGCTCTGCCATGCGCCTGAGCTGCCCGCGGGTCATCGGGTCGGTCGGCGAGAGGACGACGAGGGTGAGCCCCGCCCCGGCCCCGTCGGGCCTGCTGACCCCACCGGCCCTACCGGCCTTGCCGACACCGCCGGGCCGGCCCGACCGGCCGAACCTGCCGGTCCCGCCGGGCCTGCCGGCTCCCAGTTCCGGGCCCGGGGGTCCGGAGGGCTCGCCCGTGATCCTGAGGGCAGCCGCCCTGAGGGCATGTGCGTGCGCCCACTCCAGGACGTTCAGGAGCTGCACCGGGCTCTCCACGAAAGCCAGTGTGGCGGGTGCGGGTGACTGGGGGCCGGTGGACCCGGCGCGGGGACTCATCGACGTACGACCGTCGCTTTCCCTTGATCCTGATCGGGATTCGGAGGTGACTCAGACCGCGACGGGCTCGCCCGCCGCCGCCGCGATCTCGGCCTCGGCGACGACGCCCGGGACGCGGCGCAGCTTCTTCATCGGGCCGAGCTCGGACTCGTAGACCTTCTTGACGCCGTCGCCGAGGGAGGCCTCGATGGTGCGGATGTCGCGGACGAGGCGGGTCAGGCCCTGCGGCTCGACGGAGGCGGCCTGGTCGGAGCCCCACATCGCGCGGTCGAGGGTGATGTGACGCTCGACGAAGGTGGCGCCCAGCGCGACCGCGGCGAGGGTGGTCTGCAGGCCCGTCTCGTGGCCGGAGTAGCCGATCGGGACGTTCGGGAACTCGGCCTGGAGGGTGTTGATGACGCGGAGGTTGAGCTCCTCGGCCTGCGCCGGGTAGGTCGACGTGGCGTGGCACATCAGGATGTTGTCGCTACCGAGGACCTCGACCGCGTGGCGGATCTGCTTCGGCGTCGACATGCCGGTGGAGAGGATGACCGTGCGGCCGGTTCCGCGCAGGGCGCGCAGCAGCTCGTCGTCCGTGAGGGAGGCGGAGGCCACCTTGTGGGCCGGGACGTCGAACTTCTCCAGGAAGGCGACGGCCTCGGTGTCCCACGGGGAGGCGAACCAGGCGATGTTCTTCGACTTGGAGTACTCGTCGATCTGGCGGTACTCGTCCTCGCCGAACTCCACGCGGTGGCGGTAGTCGATGTAGGTCATGCGGCCCCAGGGGGTGTCGCGCTCGATGTCCCACTGGTCGCGCGGGGTGCAGATCTCCGGGGTGCGCTTCTGGAACTTCACGGCGTCGCAGCCGGCCTCGGCGGCGGCGTCGATCAGCTTGAAGGCGTTCTCGAGGTCGCCGTTGTGGTTGATGCCGATCTCGCCGACGACGTAGACGGGGTGACCCGGGCCGGCGGTCTTCGAACCGAACTGGCGCAGACGGGAGTTGGTGCTCATGGTGGAGAAGTTCCTTACTTGTCGAGGGAGTCGAGAGAAGGGCCGAGGATCCAGCTGGCGATCTCTCGGATCGCGCCGTCGCCGCCGGGAACGGTGGTGACCGCGCGCGCGGCGCCGCGTACGACGTCGTGGGCGCTCGCGACCGCCACGGGCCAGCCCACGAGGGCGAAGCACGGGAGGTCGTTGACGTCGTTGCCGACGTAGAGCACGCGCTCGGGCGCGATGCCCTGTTCCTCGCACCACTGCTTCAGTGCGAGGTCTTTCCGGTCGATGCCGTGGAGCACCGGGATCTGCAGCTTCCGGGCTCGGGCGGCGACGACCGGGTTCTGCTCCGTGGACAGGATCAGCATCGTGAGGCCGCTCTTGCGGAGGGCCGCGATACCGAGTCCGTCCCCGCGGTGCACGGAGACGAACTCCCGTCCGTCGGAGTCGATCAGCACCCTGTCGTCGGTCTGGGTGCCGTCGAAGTCGAGGACGACCGCGTCGATGTCTTCGGCGGTCGGGAGGGTGCCGGGGCGGTTCGCGTCGAAGAGCGGCGCGAGGGCCCGGGCACGGGCGAGGTCGTGCGGGTCGTCGATCTCCAGGACCCGGGCGGGGTCGGTGCGGACGAGTTCCGTACGGCCGAAGAAGCGGTGCTTGTGCTCGCGCAGCCCCGCCGCGTTCATGGCGTAGGCGGCGCCGGTCTCCAGGAGGTCCTGGGGGCGGTCCTGGCGGCGCGGGCGAAAGGACTTGTCGTGGTTGACGCCGTAACCGCCGTCCGTGGCCGTGGTGTTGGCGACGGTCGTGCCACCGCCTAGCGCCCGGGTGCGCTCGGTGTCGACGGCGGTCGGGTCGTCGTCCGCGTCCCGCCAGATGAAGCCGTGGAAGGGCGCCACGGTCAGCGCGGTGTCCGCGCCGTTCTCGACGACCGCGCCGGCGACCCCGTCGATGTCCTCGCGGATGATGAAGGGGCTGGTGCACTGCACGAGGAGCACGGCGTCGACGACGGAGCCGTGCAGCGCCTCGTGGGCGTCCATGGCGTGCAGGACGGCGGCCTCGGAGGTGGCGGTGTCGCCGGCGATGGCGGCGGGGCGGAGCACGACCTCAGCGCCGGCCTCGCGGGCGGCGGCGGCGATCGCCTGGTCGTCGGTGGAGACCACGACGTCCGTCACGAGCCGGGCCGCGACACACTCGCGCACCGCACGGGCGACCAGCGGCACGCCTCCGACGGGGAGGAGGTTCTTGGCGGGGACGCCCTTGGAGCCGCCCCGCGCGGGGATCACCGCGAGCACCCGGCGCACCGGCTTCACGCGGCCCGTTGTCGCCTGGCCCGCTTGCGAGTTGGTCATTGGCTGTACTCCTTGAGGAGGGTTCTGGACGCCCGCGGCTCGCGGATCCGTCGGGAGGGCGGTCACAGCTCGCCCATGCGCCGGATGACGGGCGCCACACGCTGCACGCCGTGCCGGTAGGCGCCGCGCGCCGCCCGGCGCACGATCTGCCGGACCGGGCCCGGTTCCTTGTCGGCGTCGGGGGCACCGGGCAGCGGGCTGCCGTCCGGGCCGAGGTGGTGGCGGGCGAGGATGCCGGGCAGATAGCCGGGCGCGGTGGCGGGGGTGTAGTAGGGGGCAAGGGCGGTGAGTCCGCCCTGCCCGAGCAGCTTCGCGATGCGCTCACGGGCCGCGTCGAAGGCCGTCTCGTACGAGCCGTCGGCCGCCACACCCTGCCGGCTCACCCACTGCTCGTCGGGCGACGGCTCGTGCCCGGCGTCGAGTTCGTCCCAGGAGGCGAGGCACCCGGAGCCCACGAAGTGGTGGTTGCCGAGCGACTCGCGCACACCGAGGTCGGTGAGGACGACGGTGGGGATGCGGCGATGCAGGGACTCCAGGGCCGCCGTGGAGCTGACGGTGACCAGCAGGTCCGTACGGTCGAGGACCTCGCCCATGTGCCCGTACACGAGGCGGAAGTTGGCGGGCAGGCCCCCCGGGATCCGCTCCGCGAGGCGCTGGTAGGGCTGCTCCTCGATGTGCGTGGTGTGCTCGCCCGGCTTGGAGCGCAGCTTCAGCAGAACCTCGCGGTCCGGGTGCAGCCGGGCGTGCTTCACCAGCCGGTTCAGCAGGTACGTACGGTCCTTGCGGCTCTCCGGGACGGAGGGCTGCGCGGCGAAGACGACCGTGTACGGGTCGTGCTTCTCGTAGGCGGCGCCGCCGAGGAAGGGCAGCGCGACCTCGGTCACCGAGGAGGCGTCGGCGCCCACTCCCTCGTACACGGCGGTGAAACGGTCCGCGTCCTGGCGGGAGTTGGCGAGGACGAGGTCCGCGCCGTGCCGCAGCAGCAGACCGTCGGCGAGCTTCTCGTAGACGACCCCGACATAGCCGGTGACGACGACGGGCCGCTTCACGCGCCCCGGTCCGAAGCGCTCCCGCCACTGGTACGAGAGTCCGTGCAGCATCGCCTGGACGGCGCCGCCGACGAGCGAGAGCACGACGAGGTCGTACGCGGGCGCCCCCTCAGTCCCCTCAGCCCCCTCGGAGGCGCGGGACATCTCCCGCAGGAACTCCACGGCGGTGACCTCCCGGAGGGAGTCCGCGCGCACGCCGACCTCTTCGAGCTGTCGGGCGGTGGGGGTCGCACGGCCTCGCAGGAGGAAGCCGTCGAGCCTGATGTCCGAATCGGCCGGTGCGATACGGTTCGCGGTGAGCGCGCCCCATTTCCACCGGGTGTCGGAATCGGCGAGGACGGCGACTCGCAGGGACTTCGAGGTACTTGCTGGCACATCCAAGACGCTAGGAAGCGATTCCGATGTGCGGCCCAACCAGAATGCAACAAAGGGTTAACAGCACATCGCCGAATGGCGAATCAGCCCCGGATCGGCAGCGGAAAAGGCCTGATTCACCAATCCGCCACGCGTCGTTCACCTTGCATCTCACCGGCGGTCAAGACGAATGCCGGGCCGCCGCCTAACGTCACACGGGTGGTCAAGCTCTCCGTCATCGTGCCGTTCTACAACGTGCAGCAATACGCACCCGACACCCTGAGGAGTCTGCGTGCGAACGCACGCGAGGACTTCGAATTCATTCTCGTCGACGACTGTTCGCGCGACGAGACCCCGGACATTCTCGCGCGCGCGGAGCGCGAGCTCCCGGGCGCGGTGCATGTCAGACACGAGCAGAACGGAGGGCTGGCCACCGCGCGCAACACGGGAATCGACGCGGCACGCGGCGAATATCTCACGTTCCTCGACGGGGACGACTGGCTGGCCCCCGGCTACTACGAACAACTCCTGGGCGCCATCGAGGACTTGGGGTGCGACTTCGTCCGTACCGACCATGTCCAGTGCACCGCGCGGGCCCGCGCCATCCACCGGGTGCCGCACGGCAGGCGCGGTGTCGTACTGAATCCGCGCGAGGCGATCCTGCCCGCCGACCGGTCCACCTCCGTCGACTACGCCTACGCGTGGGCGGGCATCTACCACCGCCGGCTGGTCGACCGTGGCCTGCTGCACTTCACCGACGGGCTGCGCACGGCCGAGGACCGGCCGTGGATCTGGAAGCTCCACCGGGAGGCCGAGTCGTTCGCCACGGTGGGGCTGCTCGGTGTGTTCTACCGGCGTGGCGTCGCGTCCTCGCTGACCCAGATCGGCGATGTGCGCCAGCTCGATTTCATTCGCGCGTTCGACCAGGTCGTCGTGGAAACCGCGCAGGACCCGGACGCGGACAAACTGCTTCCCAAGGCCGTGCGCACATATTGCGCGATTATTTCCCATCATCTGGGATCAATCGAAAGGTTCGAGCCACAGGTGGCACGGAAACTGAAGTCGATGAGTGCCGCGGCACTGCGCCGTATGCCGCAGAACGTCCTCGACGAGGCCCTCGACTCCATGGACGTCCAGCGCGCCACCCGGCTGCGCAGGCTGCGCCGCCGCCCGGCCGCCGCGGGGGTCGCCGCGTGACCACGCAGATCTTCCTGGCGTCGACGCTGTACGGCACGGCCACGCTGGCCGCCGCCCTCGACTCCGACTGTTTCGCGCCGGCGGACCGCCGCATCCTGCTCGTCTGCAACAACACGGCGACGCCCGAGACGACGCCCGGTGTCGACGAGATGCCCGGGTTCGAGCGGCTGCGCGAGCGGTTCGACGACGTGGTCTCGTGGAACGAGACCATCTCCCCGTTCCACCCGGGCGGCTGGGCTCCCCGGCTCGACGACGTCCCGATCTGGGAGCGGCACCTGCGGCTCGCGTGGGGGCTGGGCGACGATCCCGTGGAACTCGCCGTCGAGTCGATCCAGGTCAATCCGGCGCTCGGCGTCACGCAGATCTTCACCGGCGCACCCGTCACCGTGTACGCCGACGGCCTGATGAGCTACGGCCCCACCCGCAACAAGATCGACCCGCTGGTCGGCACCCGCGTGGACCGGCTGCTCCACCTCGACCTGGTCCCGGGCCTGCGGCCCCTCCTGCTCACCGAGTTCGGTGTGGACTCGGAGATCGTGCCGACGGACGCCTTCGTGAAGGTGCTCGCCGAACTGGTCGACACGGGCGACTCGTTGCCGGTGGTCGACGAACCGGCCCTGCTCCTTGGCCAGTACCTCTCCGCGCTCGGCATCCTCACGCCCGAGCAGGAGGAGGACCTCCATGTGCGGATGCTGAAGGGCGCCGTCGAACTCGGCCACACCCGTGTGGTGTTCAAGCCGCACCCCTCCGCGCCGGCCCGCTGGACCCGCGGCCTGGAGAAGGAGGCCGAGAAGCTGGGCGCCGACCTGACGGTGCTCGACACCCCGGTCCTCGCAGAGGTCCTCTACCAGCGGATGCGTCCCGCCCTGGTCGTCGGATGCTTCTCCACGGCACTGCTCACGGCCTACGCGCTGTACGGCCTGCCGGTCGCCCGCGTCGGCACCGCCGCCCTGCTGGAGCGGCTGACGCCGTACGAGAACAGCAACCGCGTCCCGGTGACGGTCGTCGACGCGCTGCTGCCGGACCTGACCGACCGCAAGGCGGTCACCGAGCAGCGCCGGGGCACGGACGAGCAGGGCCTGACCGACCTCGTGCGGGCCGTCGGCTACGCGATGCAGCCGAAGATCTACCCGGACCTGCGCCCGGCCGCCGAGGCCTATCTGACGAAGCATCTGAACACGCACACCTGGCGGTACTTCAAGCGCAAGCGCCTCACCTCGCTGGCGCTGCCGGGCGCGGTCCCGGCGCAGCTGGCGTTCCTTCCGCGCAACGCGACCGTGCGCCGGGTGGCCCGCCGCGCCCGCTCCCTGAAGAAGGCAGTAGGCCGCTGAGTTCCTCCGGGAAATAAGAACAAACAGACGGTGAATTCATGGGGTCCGGTCGGAGAATGATCAGTTCTTCAACCGGGCCCCACCTGTGAGTCGGACTAGTGTGCTGTGAATTAACTGAGGCCCTCGGAGGCCCCGGGTCACAGAATCCACGGCCCGCAGTACGCATGACTTCACAGAACGGCCGTTGAGGGGACCCGTGACCGACATTCCCGAGGACACACGTACGACGTCCGTGGGCACGGTGGTCCGTGCCGTCCTCCCGGCTGCCGACAGGCCCAGCCCTCCACAGGTGAAAAGGCCTCGGGAGAACCGGCTGCGGGCCCTGGACGGGCTGCGGCTGATCGCCGCGCTGATGGTGGCGGCGTACCACTACGGCGGTCGTGGCGGCGAGGTCACACAGGCCTGGGGGACCTCGGCGAAGGCCCAGTTCCCGACGCTGCACTCGTGGTTCGCGTACGGCTGTCTGGGTGTGCAGGTCTTCTTCGTCATCAGCGGCTTCGTGATCTGCATGAGCGGCTGGGGAAGGCCGCTGCGCTCGTTCTTCGCCTCCAGGGCGTCCCGGCTGCTGCCGTCCTACTGGGCGGCGATCGTCATCGTGACGGTGGTGTTCGCGCTACCCGTGGTGGCGTACAGGACGGTCTCGCCGAGCGACACGCTGGTGAACCTGACCATGATGCAGCAGCCGCTCGGCGCGGACCGGGTGCTCGGGGTCTGCTGGACGCTCTGGGCGGAGGTCCGCTTCTACGCGCTGTTCGCGCTGTGCGTCGTCATGCCGGGCGCGACCCGGCAGCGCGTGATCATGTTCTGCGCGGTCTGGACCCTGGCCGCGGTCCTCACCCAGGCCGCGAACGAGCCGCTGCTCGACCTGGTCCTGATGCCCGAGTACGCGCCGTTCTTCATCGGCGGCATCGGCCTCTACCTGGTCCACCGCGACCGGCACGACGCGTACGCCTGGGGCATCGTCATCGTGAGCTGGCTGATCGGCCAGCACCAGGCGGTGCGCGGGCTGTGGCACGCGCCGAACCCGGACTTCTTCTCCTACCGCACCTCGTTCGGAATCGTCCTCGTCGTCACGTTCGGCTTCGTCGCGGTCGCCGTGATCGCCCTGGGGTGGCTGAACTGGGCGAACTGGCGCTGGCTGACGGTCGCGGGCGCCCTGACGTACCCCTTCTACCTGGTGCACGAGCACCTGGGCTGGGTCACCATCGAGGCGTACCACCAGAAGCTCGACATCCCGGCGTACGCGACCCTGCCCCTGACGATTCTGACGATGCTCGCCCTGGCCTGGCTCCTCAACCGGTTCGTCGAGGACCCGCTGACACCCCGCATGCGCAAGATGCTCTCCAAGCCGCGCTGACGCCGGATCCTCCAGCGACGACGCGCGCTCTGTTCACCGGACATTCAGGTTCTCGAAAGTTCGCCACGTACCGAGGGAGAAGACTCATCACATGGCCAACTCACAGCAGACCCCCAGCCACCCCGGCGAGCTCAAGGACGTCCCGGGCTGGTTCCCGCCGCTGGACCAGGTGCTCTTCACCTGGCTGCTCGAACAGCAGGAGACGGAGGGGATACAAGGCGATCTGCTGGAACTCGGCGTCTACATGGGCAAGAGCGCGATCCTCCTCGGCCACCATCTGAGGGACGACGAGAAGTTCACGGTGTGCGACCTGTTCGAGGGGGACGCACCGGACGAGTCCAACCGGGCCGAGGCGACGAAGTCGTACGCGTCACTGACGAGGCAGATCTTCGAGCGGAACTACCTCTCCTTCCACGACACGCTGCCGACGGTCATCCAGGGCCCGAGCTCCGTGATCTCCAAGGAGGTCTCCGCCACGACCTGTCGCTTCGTCCACATCGACGCCTCGCACCTGTACGAGCACGTCCACGGCGACATCGGCGCGGCCCACGACATCCTGCTGCCCGGCGGCATCGTGGTCCTCGACGACTTCCGCTCCGAGCACACCCCCGGGGTCTCGGTCGCCGCGTGGGAGGCCGTGCTCAACCGCGGTCTGCGGCCCATCTGCCTCAGCACCCAGAAGCTGTACGGGACCTGGGGCGACCCCGAGCCGCTCCAGGAGAAGCTGCTCGCCATGATCAAGGAGCGGGACGACTTCGGTCTGAGTGTGCAGATGGCCGCGGGGCACCGGCTGATCCGGACCAGGTCCCAGGGCATGAAACCGCCGCCGTTTCCGCGTTCGCGCCATTTTGTGGAGCCCGCCGCCGCCGTTCCGGAGCCTGTGCGGCAGCCTGCCCCGGCCGCGGCGCGGCCCCCGGCCCGGGGTGCCGGGCGGTCCCGTACCCGCCGTCTCGCCCTTGACCTGCTGCCGCCGGTCGTCACGCGGGCCGTGCGGCGCAGTCGTGCCGCCAAGCGCGCGGAGCGCGGCTAGGCGCTTCGCGCGCTTTGGGGGTGGTGTGTCGGCTGCGGGATCGTTGTGGCTTGTCGCGCAGTTCCCCGCGCCCCTTTCGGGGCGCTGCCCCTCACGGGGCCCGGTAGCGGGTCTCGATGCCTGTGATCACCAAGTCCAGGCCCTCCTCGAAGTGTTGGTCGTAGTTCTCGAAGATCTCCGCGCCCGCCTGAGTCGACAAGGGATAGTCGGCCATCAGGCGGGCGCGTTCGTGTACGTCGTAGCCCTCTCGGCGTTCGCCGGGCAGTGGCTCGACGCCCTGTTCCTCGGTGACGAACCCGAGGGTGTAGAGGTACGTCGTCGACATCGCGCGGACCGCCTGGGCGAGGGTGAAACCGGCGGCCGTGAACAGGCGCAGGTTGTCCTCCATCTGCCCGGCGTGCTCGATGCCGGTGAAGCGTGAGCCGCTGAACACCTTCGCGCCGTCCCGGTAGCCGAGCAGCGCGTCTCGCAGCCCCCGGTTGGCCTTGCGCAGCCGCTCCTGCCAGGTGTCGTCCGGGTCGAGGGCGGTGCCGGCGATCATCCGGCGGTACATCTCGGTCGCCATCTCGTCGAGCAGCGCCTGCTTGTCCTTGAAGTGCCAGTACAGAGCGGGCGCCTTGACGTCCAGCTCCTTCGCGATGGCCCGCAGGCTGAGGCCGTCCAGGCCCACCTCGTTCAGCAGCCTCAGGGCGGTGTCCGCGACGCGTTCGCGGTCGAGGGGCGCTCGGCGTTCCGTATTCACACTTGACAGCTTAACGGCGTTAAGGCCACTCTCGAAGAGCAGCGAACTTAACAGTGTTAAGGAGTGCGGGATGGCCACGCAAACGACCACGCATACGCATGACCCCAAGGACACAGCAGACACAGACGTGCTGATCGTCGGCGCGGGCCCCACCGGGCTCGCCCTCGCGGTCGACCTGGCCCGGCGCGGGGTGCGCGCCCTCGTCGTCGAGCAGTCTGGTGAGCTCTTCCCCGGCTCGCGCGGCAAGGGGATCCAGCCGCGAACCATGGAGGTCTTCGACGACCTCGGCGTGCTGGACGCGATCCGGGCGGGCGGCGGTCTGTATCCCGTCGGGATGATCTGGCAGGACGGGACCCGGCAGGGCGAGCACCGGATGTTCGACGAGACGGAGGCGACGGAGGCCGAGCCCTACGCGGGCATCCCGTGGATGGTGCCGCAGTGGCGCACGCAGGAGATCCTGTTCACGCGGCTGGCGAAGCTGGGCGGGAGCGTTGCCTTCGGCCGCGAGCTGACCGGCCTCTCCCAGGACGCGGACGGCGTGACCGCGGCCTTCGCCTCCGGCGCCCCGGTCCGGGCCCGCTACGCCGTCGCCGCGGACGGCGGCCGCTCGGTCGTGCGCCGCTCGCTCGGCATCGGCATGACCGGGGAGACCGTGGACCCGGGTCCGGCGATCGTGGCGGACCTGCGCATCAGCGGACTCGACCGCGACAACTGGCATGTGTTCCCGCCCGCCGGCGGCGAGGGCTTCCTGGCGATCTGCCCGCTGCCGCACACGGAGGACTTCCAGCTGGCGGGCGGCTTCGAGGATCCGGCCGCCGAACCGGACCTGTCCCTCGACGGCATCCGGAAGCTGGTCGCCACGCGGACGCACCTCGCGGCCGACGACGTGACCGAGGTGCGCTGGGCCTCCGACTTCCGGCCGCGCGCCGCGATGGCGGACCGTTTCCGGCAGGGGCGGGTGTTCCTCGCGGGCGACGCGGCGCACGTCCACTCGCCGGCGGGCGGACAGGGCCTGAACACCAGCGTCCAGGACGCCTACAACCTCGGCTGGAAGCTCGCGGCCGTCCTGCGGGGCGAGGCTCCCGAGTCCCTCCTCGACTCGTACGAGGAGGAGCGGCTGCCTATCGCCGCGCACATGCTCGGTCTCTCCACCCGCGTCCACCGGGGCGAGGTCCGGCGCGGCACGGCCACGCAGCAGCTCGGCCTCGGCTACCGGGACTCCTCACTCGCGCGGGAGACCCGGGAGGGCCTGCCCGAGGGCGCCCTTCACGCGGGCGACCGCGCCCCGGACGGCATCCGCGGCGGCGTACGCCTCTTCGACGCGTTCCGGGGTCCGCACTGGACGCTGCTCGCGATGGGCACGGACACCGACCTGCCCGAGCTCACGGCCCGCACGGTCCGGATTCCTGCGTACGAGGCGTACGGAACCGGGGTGTTCCTCGTCCGGCCCGACGGTTACGTGGGCTGGGCGGGCGGGACCACGGAGGGGCTCGCGGAGTACGCGGCGGGTGTGGGAGTGAGCGCCGTCGGCTGGGCGGCGCCGGAGTGAAAGCCGCTTGCGCCGTGGGGTCAGCCGTCGAGAAGGGTGTCCACCGAGAGTTCGACGCGGACACCGACGGACTCCGGCATGGGCACGCTCTGGCCGCGCTCGAAGTGCTGCGGGCTGGGGTATTTGCCGTTGACCGGATCCGTGAAGAGGAGCACCTCATCGTGCTTGCGGTCCACGATGAGGTAGGCCGGGATGCCGGCCTGGGCGTAACACTCCACCTTGACGTAGAGGTCGTCGGACCAGTTCGAGGACGTCACTTCCACGACCAGGCGGAAGACGTTCGGCGCGTAGTAGTTCTTCGTGACGTGGGCATCGCGGAAGTCCTCGTCGACTACGGAGAGGTCAGGGATCGCGAAATCCTCGGGCAGTGCGGGCAGCCAGAGCCCGATGCCCTGGACGTATTCGTGCCCCGCCTCCACGATCCCTGCCCGGTCAAATGCCCTGCCCAGCTTCGTCAACGACAGAGCATGCGAGCCGTCCGGCGGCGGTGTCACAGTGAGCCTCCCCTGGAGAATCTCCACGCGGTGCCCAGGCAGTGCACGGGAGAGCAGGTCGGCGGCTTCGCCCAACGTCAGCTCGTGCTGCAGTACAGCCACGGCATCCTCCTTTTCGGGGCTCACTCTCCATGAGCGTAACCGGGGGCGGGCGATTTCCGCCCTCGATCACTCGTACGGAGTAATTGCCCAGGTCAGAAGGCATCCGACGGCACGTAGGTCCCCCAGACCTCCCGCAGGGCGTTGCACACCTCGCCGACCGTCGCCCGGGCCCGCAGCGCGTCCTTCATCGGGTACAGGACGTTGTCCTCGCCCTCGGCGGCCTTCTTCAGGGCGGCCAGGGCCAGGTCCACCGCCGACTGGTCGCGCTCGGCACGCAGTCCGGCCAGGCGTTCGGCCTGCTGGGCCTCGATCGCCGGGTCCACGCGGAGCGGCTCGTACGGCTCCTCCGCGTCGAGCTTGTACCGGTTGACGCCGACCACGACCCGCTCGCCGGAGTCGGTCTCCTGGGCGATGCGGTACGCGCTGCGCTCGATCTCGCCCTTCTGGAAACCGTGCTCGATGGCGTCGACCGCGCCGCCCAGGTCCTCGACCCGGCCCATCAGGTCGACCGCGGCCGCCTCCACGTCGTCGGTCATCCTCTCGACCACGTACGAGCCCGCGAACGGGTCGACGGTCGCGGTCACGTCCGTCTCGTAGGCGAGGACCTGCTGGGTGCGCAGCGCCAGGCGTGCGCTCTTGTCCGTCGGCAGGGCGATCGCCTCGTCGAAGGAGTTGGTGTGCAGCGACTGGGTGCCGCCCAGGACGGCGGCCAGGCCCTGCACCGCCACCCGGACCAGGTTCACCTCCGGCTGCTGCGCGGTCAGCTGCACGCCGGCCGTCTGCGTGTGGAAGCGCAGCATCAGCGACTTGGGGTTCCGCGCCCCGAACTCCTCGCGCATCACCCGCGCCCAGATCCGGCGGGCCGCACGGAACTTGGCGACCTCCTCCAGGAGCGTCGTACGGGCCACGAAGAAGAACGACAGACGGGGCGCGAAATCGTCCACGTCCATGCCGGCCGCGACCGCCGTACGGACGTACTCGATGCCGTCGGCGAGGGTGAACGCGATCTCCTGCGCGGGCGAGGCACCCGCCTCGGCCATGTGATAGCCGGAGATCGAGATGGTGTTCCACCTCGGGATCTCGGCCCTGCAGTACTTGAAGATGTCCGCGATCAGCCGCAGCGAAGGCTTGGGCGGGAAGATGTACGTGCCGCGCGCGATGTACTCCTTCAGCACGTCGTTCTGGATCGTGCCCGTGAGCCTGTCGGCCGGTACCCCCTGCTCCTCGCCGACCAGCTGGTACATCAGCAGCAGCAGCGCGGCGGGCGCGTTGATCGTCATCGACGTCGACACCTGGTCCAGCGGGATGCCGTCGAACAGCACCCGCATGTCCTCGACCGAGTCGATCGCCACCCCCACCTTGCCGACCTCGCCGTGCGCGATCGGGGCGTCGGAGTCGTGGCCCATCTGGGTGGGAAGGTCGAAGGCCACCGACAGGCCCGTCGTGCCGTTCGCGATCAGCTGCTGGTAGCGGGCGTTGGACTCGACGGCCGTACCGAACCCGGCGTACTGCCGCATGGTCCACGGCTGCCCGGTGTACATCGACGGGTAGACGCCCCGCGTGAAGGGATACGCACCGGGTTCGCCCAGTTTCTCCGCCGGGTCCCAGCCTTCCAGGGCCTCCGGCCCGTAGACCGGCTCGATGGGCAGTCCGGACTCCGACTCGCGCGCCATGATGTCTGCCTCCCACTGGACCGGGACGGGCCTGTGCCCCCAAGAATGCCGCGTAGTTCGCAACCGGGCACGCGCGGGAAACATCTCAGGGGACACGACGCACCACCGGGGGTCGGTGAGCAACGGGGGGTTCGGATGCGTATTCCGGTCATGTGGCGAACAGGCGCGGTGGCGACGACGATGGCGGCGCTCGTCGCGGTGAGCGGATGCACCGTCCAGGCCGTCGGCACGCCCGCCGAGGGGACCACCGGCGGGCAGACAGCCGCCGGGAGGACACCGGCCGGTACGTCTCCTCCGACGCCCGGCGCCTCCCCGGACGACGCCAAGCCGTCGAAGCCGAAGCCCGCCGCGCCGCCCGCGCCCGCTCCCAGGACCCTGTGGTCGAAGGGTGACCGGGGCCGGGACGTACGGGAACTGCAGGCCCGGCTGCGTCAGGTGTTCTGGCTCTTCGAGGGGCCGACCGGGACGTACGACGGCTCGACCGTCACCGCGGTGAAGGGCTTCCAGGGCAAGCGGGGCCTGCCGAAGACCGGGAGGACGGACACCGTGACGTGGCAGCGGCTGCTGGGGATGACACGCGAGCCCGGCAAGTGGGAGCTGTACGCGTCGGGCGGTCAGCCGGCCGCGACGCCCGACCCGCGCTGTATGACGGGCCGGGTGCTGTGCGTCAGCAAGACGAGCCGCACCCTGCGCTGGATGATCGACGGCCGCACGGTCTCGACGATGGACGTGCGCTTCGGCTCGCAGTACACGCCGACCCGGGAAGGTGTCTTCAACGTCTACTTCAAGTCGCGCCACCATGTGTCGACGATCTACGACTCACCCATGCCGTACGCGATGTTCTTCAGCGGCGGCCAGGCCGTCCACTACTCCTCGGACTTCGCGGCGACGGGCTACTACGGAGCCTCGCACGGCTGCGTGAACGTACGGGACGAAGGGAAGATCGCCGCACTGTTCTCCCAGGTGAGGAACGGCGACAAGGTCGTCGTCTACTGGTGAGGAACCGGCGGCGGGAAGAGTACGTGGGCGCGGGCGGGACCGGGGGAACGTGTCCCGCCCGCGCCACTGTGCACAGAGCCGTGGGTACGGGGGGAACCCCGGCTCGTGCGACAGCCGATGACCAGTCGGCTCGCTTACTACTGCGTCAGGGCGGCTGAAAACGTCACACCCGGCGGGCGGCAGCCTGGCCACGGTGGAAAACCGCAGGCCGGGCGGCGGGTCAGGAGCGTGACGAGAGCGCGGGGAGCGCACGCGGGGCGGATGCCTCGGGTCCCGTGGAGCGGGCCGGGGCGGAGGGCGCGGAGGTGACGGCGGCCGTGGGCCTCGTCGGCGCGCCGGCGCGTGCGTCGACATCGGCATCGGCATCGGCATCGGCATCGGGGGCCAGTGCCCGAATCGGTGCCTGGGTCTGTGACTGAGTCTGCGCCTGGGTCGGTGTCTCGGCCGGTGCCTGAAGCAGCGTCCGTACGGGTGTCGGCGGCCGCGTCGCCGAGGGCCGGGCGGCGGGGGCGAAGGCCGTGGGCTCGGCCGCGCCGGTGGCGAGGCGGACCGTGCCGCTGCCGCCCCGGAACACGCCCGCGCCTATGTGCGAGCCGTCGCCGCCCCCATCGCCGTCGTCGTCGCCACCCCCGCCGTCCCTGCCCTCGCGGTCGTTGTTCCAGCCCGAGCCGCCCCGGCCCGACTCGCCCCTGCCCGACCCGCTCCCGCTGCGGCTGTCACCGGAGCCCTGGTCTTCCCAGCTCTTCAGGATGCCGTTGCAGTACTTCTTCACCTGCTCGGCGCCGTTCGCCGCGTCCTCCAGGCCGCGTCTGCGCTCGGAGTCGAGGTTCTTGCCGTCGCGGAAGTCGCGGCAGACCGAGGCGAGCCAGCGCCACCCCGGCCCGGGCCGCCCTTCGCGCCGGTCGTCGCCGGGATCGGGCCGTGCGCCCGGGTCCGTACCGCCGCGCGCCTCTCCGCCCGGGGCCGAATCCTTGCCGGTCGGGCCGCCCGCGCTGCCGTCGGGCCGCGGCTTGTCGGGGCCGCCGCCCGGCTTCTTCTCGGGGGACGGCGAGACGAGTGGGCGGTCCGGGGTGACGTCGACCGTCGCGGACGAGCCGGGTTCCGGTTCCTCTGCGCCGAACGGCAGGACACCGGAGGTCGCGGCCATGGCGGCCCCGCCGATCATCCCCGCGGCCAGCGCGGCGGCGAGTCCGTATCGCACCGGGCGGCCCCAGCGGGAGGGGGCGCGCCGATGTGCGGCGGGACGGCCGAGGTGGATCAGGCCCGCGTCGGAGGAGATCTGGGAGGCCGCGGAGGAAGCGGCGGCGGCCGCTGCCGCCGAGCGGGTACGCGTGCGCGGGCCGAGGCTTGCCTGTTCGCCGTTCTTGCCGGTGCGTGTTTCGCGGAAGGCGGCCAACGCGGCGGCCTCGCCCGGGAGTTCGGCGTCGGTCGGCGTGGAGTCGGCAGCCTGCATGCCCAGCGCGTCGAGAGCTTCGAGCGCCTCGGTGAGCCGATCGGCCTGGTCGCGGATGTCGGCGTCGACGGCGTCCAGCGGCTCGCCGCGCAGCAGCCGCTCCGCCGTGTCGCGGTCCAGCCACCTGTACTGCTCGTCGGCCATCACATGTCCTTCTGCGTCCGCGAACGCGTATGCGTCACACCGGCGGACGTCACCGCGCGGGTACGCGGCTCTGCGTGTGGGGGTCTTTGTGGGGGTACGGAACTCAGGGATCCGGCCGATTCCGGATCCGCGCCGATCAGCTCCGCGAGCCGCTTCAGACCGCGGTGCGCGGCCGTGCGGACGGCGCCCGGCCGTTTGCCCAGGGTCTCGGCGGCGGTCTTCGCGTCGAGGCCGACGACGACGCGCAGCACGACGGCCTCGGCCTGGTCCTGCGGGAGCTGGGCTATGAGGGAGAGCGTGCTGCCGGTGGCGAGGGCCTCGATGGCCTCACCGGCGGTGTCGGACTCGGCCGCCCTGCCGGTGAGCTCGGTCTCGTCGCCGCCTATCGCGGGGCGGCGGCCGCGCATGCGTATGTGGTCGAGGGCTCGGTTGCGGGCGATCCGGGCCGCCCAGCCGCGGAAGCGGTCGGCGTCGCCGCTGAACCGTTCGAGGTCGCGGGCGATCTGCAGCCAGGCCTCGGACGTGACGTCCTCCGCGTCCGGGTCTCCGACCAGCGTCCGTACGTACCCGAGGAGCCGTGGATGCACGGCTCGGTACACAGTCCGGAACGCGGTCTCGTCTCCGTCCTGTGCCGCAAGCACCGCGGCGGTCAGCTCCGCGTCGTCCCCCAGCACCGCACTCCCTCATGCGCCTTGAACCGGCGCCGCTCTCGCGGACGTGGTTGCCCACCACCGTGGTCGCTCAGTCGATGGTTGCGGTCGTGGATCCTTCGTGGATTCAGCGCGGCCGCAGTCCGGCGCGAAAGGCACGTTACGGCGTGAAACCGTTCCCCGTCCATGTCCGTACAACGTGCAACTATCGCGTTCCGGCGTGGGGTGTGACACAAAACGCACCTTCGACGCTGAAGCAAGTACGGGCCGCCGCGCGGCCCGTGCCGCGCGACGGCCGGGGCCTCTCCTGTGGGGGGTGGCGGCCCCGGCCGTTGCCATCGGCACGATGAGGCCGGGCCTTTGCCCCGCTTTTCACCCTTTGTCGACCGCCCCCGGCCACTCCTGGTCAGTCGGCCTTGCCCTTCGGGCTCTTCGTACTCTTCGGGTTCTTCGTGGCGCCGCTGCCGGGAGCCGTGGACGCCTTGGGTGATTTGCCCGGCCTGCCCACGCCGGCGTTCTCGTTCTCTTTCTTCTTCCCCTTCTTCTCGGCCAGCTGCTCGGCGCAGTACGCCTCGACGTTCTCCTCGCCGCCCGCGGCTTGTATCAGTCGCTGCCAGGCGGTCGAGTCGAGGGCCTTGCCGCGGTTCCTGACGGAGTCGTACGCGCGGCAGTGGGCCTCGGTCTCCTGGGCGGACGGCGGACGGCGGACACCGCGGTCGGCCTGCGCGGGCACGGACGGATCCGGCGCGGCGGCGGTCGGGCCGGTCGGAGCGCTGCTCGTGGGCAGAGGCCCGCCCCGCTCGGCACCCTCGTCCCGCGTTCCGCCGCCCCCCGTGCCGATGGCCGCGACCGCCACCCCGCCGAGCGTCACGCTCGCCACCAGCGCGACCAGGGTCGCCCGCACCGGCCGGCCGCCCCGCCGCTCTCGCTCCGGCCGCCAGTCGTCCCGCCGCCGGTTGCGCACCGCCGCCCGGTGCGTCCCCTCGTCGCGCGCCGCCCGGAACGCGGCGAGCACCCGCCTCTCGGCATCGACGTCGACCGCGCCGCCGCGCACGGCGGCGGCGAGCAGTTCACCGAGGTCGGGCGGGTTCGCGGCAGGGGGGTTCGGAGGGCCGTCGGGGCCGTGTTGTTCAGGCATGTCCGTATCCACCCTCGCCGGCCATGGACTGCTTGCCGTTCATCTCGACTCCCCCAGCGTGCTGGGCCCGTCATCCGTCACACCTTCCGCGCCCAGCCGGCGGGCGAGGTGTTTCAGGCCCCGGTGCGCGGCGGTGCGTACGGCGCCGGGACGTTTGCCGAGGACGCGCGCGGCCGCGGGGCCGTCGAGGCCGACGACGACGCGCAGCAGTACGGCCTCGGCCTGGTCGGGCGGGAGACTCGAGACGAGTTCGAGCGCGTACTCCGTGGAGAGGGACTCCAGTGCCTGGTCCTGCGTGCTGTGCGGGCCGGGCAGGTCGAGCATGTCCTGTTCCAGCGCGGACGCCCGCGGCCGCACCTTCAGCCGCCGCAGATGGTCGAGGGCCCGGTGCCGGGCGATGGTCGCGGTCCAGCCGCGGAACCCCGCCCCGTCGCCGCGGAACCGCCCCAGGTCCCGGGCGATCTCCAGCCACGCGTCCGACGCCACGTCCTCCGCCTCGTCGCCGACCAGCCCCCGCAGATACCCGAGCAGTCCGGGCTGCACGATCCGGTACGCGACGGCGAAGGCGGCCTCGTCCCCGTCCTGCGCCCGTGCGACGGCCGCGCCCAGCTCACCGTCGGACGTCCGCCCGCGGCGGGGTTCCCCTCCCTGGCCCAACAGTGTCCTCGTTCACGCCGAGTTCGTACCGAATCCGCACCGCGGGGCGCGGGTCGCCATGCCCGCGCGCCTCCAAGGTCATCAGCGTCGAACGGCACGGAAATGTCACAGCCCGTCAAACGCCGCACCGGTCCCACGACCGGCACGAGTACCGGTCCCGCCGCTCCCACCCGCCTCGGCGGACCCGGGCTGCGCGGGCAGCCCCGGCAGCCCGGGCCGTGCCCGCCCGTGCAGTTGCAGATAGAAGGTCCGAAGGGACTCCCGCTCCCCCGCCTCGAACCGTTTCACGACCTTGCCCAGCGGATTCCAGAGCCGCCCGTCCGGCATCCGCACGCCCACCGGCCGGCCGAACAACTCCCGCTGCTCCTCGTCGAATTCGACCCACACGGCACCGGCCCGGCGGACGAGCACCTCACCGGCGTACACCCCGAGCCCGAACAGCACGTGCCCCACGGCCGTGCGGTCGCGGCCGCTCTTGCGCAGCCCGTCGACGATGAAGTCGACGACCCGCAGGCTCGCGACCGAGTAGTCCAGCGGCAGCCGGCTGCGGGCCGTGACGTCCCGTACGAACTCCGCCGCGTGCCGCCGCATCCGCAGATCGGCTGACAGTCTTGTCCTTTCCACCGCTTCCGCCCCCCTGGCTCGCCGCTCACGCATCTGCCTCTGGCAGACCAAGCGGGGCGGGCTCCAGGAACATCACACGTCACCGAAGTGACAAGGGTCACGTGACAAGTCGGCGATACCCGTACAACCATCCGACTCCTTCGGACGTCTGCGCGAAAGCGAAGTGACGTACCCCACACCCCTGTTGGGTGATGTTTAACCTCGTCTTACCGCTGAATTAGAAAGCCACCCCAGTGACGGGTGGGTTTTTTGTGAGGCTTTTCTAGGGGTGGGGTAATTGAGTCGCCGGACGACCCATGCGTACAAGCCGCTGAGTCTGAAGCGGAGAGCGTGGCTGACGATAGGGGCCGTGGTGCTGGGCGGGACGGGTGCCGTGACGTACGCCGTCGCGAACCCGAGCTCGGACCCGGCCGTGGACACCGCGCGCAGTAAGCGGCCCGTGAAGGTGCACGATCTCACGATGCGGAGCGACGGCACGGGCCGGCGGGAGGTCGAGCGGACGAGCACCGCTCAGTTCTCGCTGCTCGGCGTCACCTGGACCGGCGCGAAGACCGAGCTGGACGGCACCGCCCAGGTACGCACCCGCGACCTGGCGACGGGTGAGTGGACCGGCTGGCAGAACCTGGATCTGGAGCCGCACCCGGTCGACAAGGCCGAGCCGGGCGCCAAGGAGGCCCGCGGCGCCTCCGACCCGCTGTGGGTCGGCCCGAGCGACGGCGTCGAGGCACGGGTCGTCGCGGCCGACGGCTCGACGAGTTCCCCGCTGCCCAAGGGCCTTGAGGTCAGCCTGGTCGACCCGGGTGTGACCTCGGCCGAGGCGAAGAACAAGGCGCTCGGCACGACGACCGGCACCTCCCTGGAGAACGCCGCCTTCGTCGCCGAGGACCCGACCGACTCGCCGACTCCGACCGACCCGGCCTCGGACTCCCCGTCACCGACGGAGTCCACGGGTACGGAGCCCACGACCAGCGCCCCGGCGACGCCCACCGAGAGCACGTCGGAGAGCCCGTCGGAGTCCGCTTCCCCGACCCCCGACCCGGTGCCGTCCCCGCCGCCGTCCAACGTGGCGCAGCCGCCGATCGTCTCCCGCGCCCAGTGGGGCGCCGACGAGTCGATGGTCAAGGACCCGCCGGAGTACATCGACAAGGTCAGCGCGGTCTTCGTGCACCACACGGTCGGCACGAACGACTACAGCTGCGCCGAGTCCCCGGCGCTGGTGCGCGGCATCATGGCGTACCACGTGCAGAGCGAGGGGTGGAACGACCTCGGCTACAACTTCCTGGTCGACAAGTGCGGCCGGATCTTCGAGGGCCGCGGCGGCGGCATCGACCTGCCGGTGCGCGGCGCGCACACGTACGGCTTCAACGGCGACTCGGCGGGCATCGCCGTCCTCGGTGACTTCGAGGGCGCTGCCGCCACCTCCACCACTCCGGCGAAGGCCGCGGGCAAGCCTTCCCGGGCCGCCCTGGAGTCCGTGGCGCGCGTCGCCGCGTGGAAGCTGGGCCAGTACGGGGGCAACCCGAGCGGCCAGGTCACGCTGACCGCCGCCGCCGACACGGGGGTGTGGAAGGCGGGCCAGCAGGCCACGCTGAACACCATCTCCGGCCACCGCGACGGCTTCGCCACCGCGTGCCCCGGCAAGAACCTGTACTCGAAGCTGAGCGAGATCCGCCGGTACGCGTCCAGCCCCGGCAAGAACTCCGCGATCCCCACGGCCGACTTCAACCGTGACGGCATCAGCGACGTCGTCGCCGCCACGCCCAAGGTCGGCAGCGGCTGGCTCACGCTCGTGCCGGGCGGCGTCAACGGCCCCGTCTCCGCCTCGAAGGTGAAGCTCAACCAGGGCAGCGCCGGCGTTCCGGGTGCCGCCGAGTCCGGCGACCAGTGGGGCACGGCCACGGCCTGGGGCGACATCAACGCCGACGGCTACGCGGACCTCGCGATCGGCGCACCCGGCGAGGACGACACGACCGGCCACGCCGACCGTGGTGCGGTGACGATCCTGTACGGCCCGAAGTTCGACACCGGTGCCGACACCATGGCGCTGGGCGACGACTACGAGCCGGCCGGTGCGCGGTTCGGCGCGACGGTCGCGGTCGGCGACTTCAACGCCGACGGCAAGGCGGACGTCTTCACGGCGGCCACCGGCACGGGCGGCAACTGGGCGGCCCGCTTCAACGACGGCCACGAGGTCGCGGGCGACCTCACCACCGTCTCCGGCGCCCTCTCGTACGCGGACGCCACGAGCGGTGACTTCAACCGGGACGGCTACGCGGACGTGGCGCTCAACTACCGCGACGCGTCCGGCGTCGGCAGGGTCACCTGGTTCAAGGGCTCCAAGTCGCTGGGCCTGTCGAAGGTTTCGACGATCTCCGTGAAGGGCGGCCGCTCCATCGCCTCGGGCGACGTGAACGGCAACGGCTACGACGACATCGTCATCGGGCAGCCGTACGCCACGGAGTCCGGCGCGATCTCCGGCGGCCAGGTCACCATGGTTCCGGGCACGTCCACCGGCTTCACCACGACCGGGATGACGAAGATCACCCAGGACACCGCGGGGGTCGCGGGCGCCAACGAGTCCGGCGACGCGCTGGGCACGTCGGTCTCCGTGGGCGACTTCAACGCCGACGGTTACGCGGACGTCCTCGCCGGCGCCCCGAACGAGGACATCACCCGCACCACCAACCGCGCCAACGCGGGCGCGATCTGGCTCTTCAAGGGTGCCTCTTCGGGCCTCACGGGCACCGGTTCGCTGTCCTACTCCCAGGACACGACGGGCATCGCCGGCTCCACGGAGAAGGACGACAAGCTGGGCTCGTCCGTCTCCCTGACGGACGTCTCGGGCCACGGCCGCGCTCATCTCCTCATCGGCGCGGAGGGCGAGGACACGGGCAACGGCACGCTCCTCTACCTCCCGACGACGGCCTCGGGCGTCTCCGTCGCCAAGTCGGTCTACTACGGCGTAACCCAACTCACCTCGCCGACGGCGGGCCGCCTGGGCCAGTTCCTGACCCCGTAGTCCCACGCGGGAGAGCCGGGGCCCACGCGTGTGGGTCCCGGCTTTTTCTCGCCCCCGCCGCCCCTACCCATTCCCGTCCCTGACTCAGGGGCTCCGCCCCCGAACCCCCGCTCCTCAAACGCCGGAGGGGCTGATTTCAGCCCGTCCGGCGTTTGAGGACAAGGCCGTTCAGGCCGATGCGGGGGTCTGGGGGCGGCAGCCCCCAGGGATGGGACGGGTAGGGGCGGCGGGGGCGAGGAACCCCTCAGACCCGCCCGCGGGCCCGGCGTGAGACGACCGCGCGCAGGACTCGACGGCCCTCCGTCGACAGGTCGAGCGCCTGGCGCAGCCCCGCCGGACCATGGGCGGAGAGCAGCTCCAGGATGGCGATCTGCCGCCGCAGTTCGGCCGCGACGAGCGGCGACATGTCCTGCGTACGCCCCTCACGCCGAGCTGTCACAGAGGACGCCCCGTCGCTCGCGGCATCGAGCAGCCGGTGGATCTGAAGCGCCGCGACGGAACAGGCATCCGCCCACTCGCGAAGGTTCCCGGCGCCCCGGTCCACGGGAACGGCACCGAGCATCCGCTGAGCAAGGACGGCGGCCTCCCCCTCGGCGAACCCCCCGCCCGCCGGGAAACCCGGCACATCGAGCTTGGCGCGCGCCTGCTCGACCCGCTCCCCCCAGTCCTCACCCCACGCCTCGCTCTCGGCAAGGCTCGCCCACAACGGCCGCAGGATCTCGTCGTCCCCGCCCAACAGCGGCACGCACCGGTCCAGACACGCCAGGCCGCTCGCCGCAAGACCACGCTCGTCGGCCTGAGCGATCAGTTCCACCAGGCTCATCACGCCTCCCTCGGTGGGGCCGCCTCTGGTAACGGAGCCCGCACTTCCCCTTACTGCGTGCACTGTGGCCGGAACGTCACACTGCGAGTTGGCCGAAATCTACATGGGGACGACGCCGAGCCGGTCCAGAAATCGGAAGAAAAGCATCTCGGCCGACGGATCGGCGTCGGCGGTGAGCACGTCGAGCAGGGGTTCCTCGGGCACGGGACGCCCCGATTCGGCGGCCCAGGCGACGGCCCGTCCGACGGCGTCGTGCGGTTCGAGGAAGAAGTCGTCGACGGCCAGCCCGTCCTCGTTGCCGCCGAGGTACCCGGCCATCGCGTCCCTGTCCAGGCAGGTCGTCCAGGCGCCGCTCTCGGGCGCGGCCGCCTCGACGACCACGCAGTCACTGTCCATCACGTACCCGAAGAGCGCGGGCGCGCCCGTCTCCTCGGCCAGGTCGTTCATGTTGCCGACGTCACCCTTGGCAGGGTCGTCGGGAGCGTTCGGGTACTCCCACACCTGCCAGCCGTCGTCCGCCGTCTGGTGCAGCGTCAGGCCCGTCGCGCCCGACAGCGCCTCCAGTTCCGCGAGCGGCTGCTCGCTCCTGCCTACGACGAAATATCCCCAGTAGCCCATCCCGCTCCCCCGGTGTATCGGTTCGGCCAGCGTGAATACACCACACACGCACGGCAGTTCGCCACCGAAACGGGCAAGCCGCCGCAACTACACCACACCGGCGCGTGATCCAGGCCAGGCCTTTTCGTCCTGCATACCGCCACCTGGGTGTTGACGTCCACGCGACACGACCGTCACGTACGCCTCGTCCGTATCCTCAGCCCAGCTTCCCCGCGAGCTCCTTGAACTCCGCCCACGGCATCCCCGGCTTCCGCGGATCCCACAGCTTCTGTGTCAGCGCTCGCAGCGGCATCCGGATCCCGGCCGCCACCTGGTCCTGCGTCTGCGAGCCGGAGAGGTCGCACCAGACGGCGAAGTAGCCGCCGAGGATCTGGTCGTCGTACTCCCGTGGCACCGGCGTCGTACCGCGCACGACGAGCGGGGTCCACTGCTCGTAGATGCGCTGCCCGGTCGGGTAGACGAAGGCGTTGGGCTGCCCGAGCACGTAGTACAGGTACTCGTCGTTGTAGTTGACAAGCTCGCGCCCGGCCCGCAGGTACTCGGCCGGCTGCCGCGCGCCGATCTCCTTGCCCGTCCAGTACGCGACCTGGATGTCGTCGTCGGCCTGCACGGCGCCCCCGGCGAAGAACCCGTCGTTCCAGGCCCGCGGGGTCCGGTCGTGCCCGCGCATCACACCGGCCCGGTCGTTGAGCCACCCGGTCGCGAGGTCCGCGATGCCGGCGCCCGAGCCGTACTTGTCCTTCGCGGCGGCGGCCAGCTGCGGATACGAGGAGGCCGGGTTCGACACCGTCAGCGCCCGGTACTCGTCGGCGCCGAGATGCCAGTACCGCCCGGGGAAGAGGTCCGCGTACTCGTTCAGCAGGTCGTCCACGATCTTCGCGGAGGCGGGCTTGGAGATGTCGAGCGAGCCCTGCGAGACCACCCCCTGCACGTTGCGGAGCTGGAGGTCCGGGTGGGCGGCGAGCACCGCGCCCAGGTGGCCGGGCGAGTCGATCTCGGGCACGACGGTGATGTGCCGGCTCGCCGCGAGCGCGAGGATGCGCCGCACCTCCGCCTTCGACAGATGCTGCTTCGACACGACCTCGGGATGCGAGTCGGAGGCGATCCGGAAGCCCTGGTCGTCGGAGAAGTGCAGCCCGAGCTGGTTGTACTTCAGGTCCCCCAGCTCACGGATCCGGTCCTCGATCCACCCGGCCGTGAAGTGCTTGCGCGCGATGTCCAGCATGAACCCGCGCTGCGGCTTGGCCGGCGAGTCCCGTACGACTCCCTCGGGCGCCGTGCCGCCCGCGCGCACCTCCTGCTTGAGCGTGCGCGTGCCGTAGAAGACACCCGCCTCGGCCGTCCCGCTGATCCGCACCCGCCCGTCCTTCACGGCCAGCGTGTACGACTCGGCGTTCGCGTCCTCGTCGGTGAGGCCCAGCTCCACGTCCCCGGCCCGCGCTCCGCCGGAGCCCGCGTAGGCCAGGCCCAGCTCGCCGGCTAGCAGCCGCCCCTCGTCCGCGAGCGCGTCGTCGCCCACGACGACCCGCCCGCCCTTCGCGGGACGCCAGCCGGGCCCGCGCGCCGGGATGTGCTCCCGTACGGCCGGGATGGTCCGAGGAGTCTTCGAGAGCGGATACGTCCGACTGGGTGACGGAGTGGGCGAAGTGGACGGTGTCGGCGCCAGGGCGGTTCTCCCGCCGGAGGGCCGCTGGGACGAGGGCGCGCCGGAGTCACCGCTCGGCCAGAGCCCGACGGTCAGCGCGGCACCCGCCGCGACCGCCACGCCCGCACCGACCAGCAGAGTCCTCCTGCCGCCCGGCAGGGACCGCGATGCCCTGCGCCCACGCCCGTTCACCACAGACCACTCACCCTCCTGCGATCACTCTCGTACGCTGTACCTTCACTGTGAACCTAGGCCCCGTCACCCGGGGCCGCCGTCCACCGCACGTTCTTAAACTCTCTCTTACGGGTGATATTCGGGCATCCGTCGGACAGGTCGCGTCACTCCTCGATAGCGTGATGACACATCTCTCACTTGACCCCCTGCCGAACCACGCGTGGCGCACTTCCGAGCGTCACCGAACCGCCGAGGAACCCACGCTGCCCGCGCACCGTCCTTCCCGCCTCCCCGGCCGGGCCGTCGCCATTCCGGAACCGTCCGAAGCGACCGAAGCGACCGACCAGTCGGAGCGCTCGGGGCCCTCGGGGCCCTCGGGGCCCTCGGAACTGCCGGGGCAGACCCGCTCGGCGCCGGATCCCACCGGAGCCCGTCCCACCGGCCTGGACCGGTTCAACGGCATGCCCTCCGACGAGGCCGAGCGCGCCCTCCTCGCCTGCTGCGGCAGCCACCACTGGGCCCGCCGGATCGCCGCCCACCGCCCGTACCCCGACCTGGACGCCCTGCTGGCCGCGGCCGACGAGGCGGCGTACGACCTGACCCCCGGCGATCTCGCCGAGGCCCTGGCCTGCGAATCCCTCACGCTCCTCCCGGAAGGCGCGTACTCCGCGGCCCACACCGCCCTGAGCGCCGCCCACGCCGCCTACGAGAGCCGTTTCGGCCACGTCTTCGTCATCTGCCTGGACGACACGGCCCCCGAGGAGGCCCTCGACCAGGTCCTGGCCGGAATCCGATCACGATTGACAAACGATCCGGACGAGGAACGAGTCCTGACGGCCGAAGAACTCCGCCGCCTGGCAAGGGGCCGCCTCACCAGGTCGTTCAGGGCCGCAGGCAACTGCGCGGTCTCTTAGAGGCCCGGGTGCCGCCCCCGCCTCACCTACGGGGTAGCCCGTCCGTGTCCCATATGACTGCCGGTTCGATCACATCGGTAGGCCCGCCGTAAACGTTCCGACAACACGTCGCTACGATGGCCAGGGCCGGTGGACCGTACCCGGCCGGGCCCGTCCGACACAGAAGCCGGCGCGGCCCCAATCCCCGCTCCCGGAGGGTTCTTCCGTGCCGGCTGGAACGCTGTACCGCGGCCGGGAAGGAATGTGGTCATGGGTGGCTCATCGAGTCACCGGCGTCCTCATCTTCTTCTTCCTGTTCGTACACGTGCTGGACACCGCTCTTGTCCGTGTCTCCCCCGAGGACTACGACAAGGTCGTAGCCACCTACAAGACGCCGATCGTCGCGCTGCTGGAGTACGGCCTCGTCGCCGCCATCCTCTTCCACGCGCTCAACGGCCTGCGTGTGATCGCCGTCGACTTCTGGTCGAAGGGACCGCGCTACCAGAAGCAGATGCTCTGGACCGTGGTCGGCATCTGGGTCGTGCTGATGGTCGGGGCCCTGTACCCCGTACTCGGCCACGCCGCTCGTGAAGTCTTCGGGAGCTGACGCCAACAATGTCCACCACTGAGAAGACCGCCGCCTCCGGCATCGGCCCCGTCGAGGGCTCGTCCCTCTACAGCGTCGACAACCCGGCGCCCCTGATCGAGGCCCCGCGCAAGCGGACGAAGAAGACCCCGAAGTCCACCCGTGGCAACTTCGAGATGGCCGCATGGCTCTTCATGCGTCTGTCCGGCATCGTCCTCGTCGTCCTCGTCATCGGCCACCTGCTGATCCAGCTCGTCCTCGACGGAGGCGTCTCCAAGATTGGCTTCGCCTTCGTGGCGGGCCGCTGGGCGTCCCCGTTCTGGCAGACGTGGGACCTGCTGATGCTGTGGCTGGCGATGCTGCACGGCGCCAACGGCCTGCGCACGGTCATCAACGACTACGCGGAGCGCGCGAACACCCGGCTGTGGCTCAAGGGCCTGCTCTACACGGCCACGGTGTTCACCATCCTGCTGGGCACGCTGGTGATCTTCACCTTCGACCCGAACATCCGCTAGATCCGGGGCTACGAGAATCATGAAGATCCACAAGTACGACACAGTCATCGTCGGCGCGGGCGGCGCCGGCATGCGCGCCGCGATCGAAGCGACGAAGCGCAGCCGTACCGCCGTGCTCACGAAGCTCTACCCCACCCGCTCCCACACGGGCGCCGCGCAGGGCGGCATGGCCGCCGCGCTGGCCAACGTGGAGGAGGACAACTGGGAGTGGCACACCTTCGACACGGTCAAGGGCGGTGACTACCTGGTCGACCAGGACGCCGCCGAGATCCTGGCGAAGGAGGCCATCGACGCGGTCCTCGACCTGGAGAAGATGGGCCTGCCGTTCAACCGCACGCCGGACGGCACCATCGACCAGCGCCGCTTCGGCGGTCACAGCCGCAACCACGGCGAGGCCCCGGTCCGCCGGTCCTGCTACGCGGCCGACCGCACCGGCCACATGATCCTCCAGACGCTGTACCAGAACTGCGTGAAGGAGGGCGTCGAGTTCTTCAACGAGTTCTACGTCCTCGACCAGCTCATCACCGAGATCGACGGCGTCAAGCACTCGGCCGGTGTCGTCGCGTACGAACTGGCGACCGGTGAGATCCACGTCTTCCAGGCGAAGGCCGTGATCTACGCGTCCGGCGGCACGGGCAAGTTCTTCAAGGTGACGTCGAACGCGCACACGCTGACGGGTGACGGACAGGCGGCGGTCTACCGTCGCGGCCTGCCGCTGGAGGACATGGAGTTCTTCCAGTTCCACCCGACCGGCATCTGGCGCATGGGCATCCTGCTGACGGAGGGCGCCCGCGGCGAGGGCGGCATCCTCCGCAACAAGGACGGCGAGCGCTTCATGGAGAAGTACGCGCCGGTGATGAAGGACCTGGCGTCGCGAGACGTGGTGTCGAGGTCCATCTACACGGAGATCCGCGAGGGCCGCGGCTGCGGTCCCGAGGCGGACCACGTCTACCTCGACCTCACGCACCTCCCGCCGGAGCAGCTGGACGCCAAGCTCCCGGACATCACCGAGTTCGCCCGCACCTACCTGGGCATCGAGCCGTACACGGACCCGATCCCGATCCAGCCCACCGCGCACTACGCGATGGGCGGCATCCCGACGAACGTCGAGGGTGAGGTCCTGTCGGACAACACCACGGTCGTCCCGGGCCTGTACGCGGCCGGCGAGGTCGCCTGCGTGTCCGTCCACGGCGCGAACCGCCTGGGCACGAACTCCCTCCTGGACATCAACGTGTTCGGGCGTCGCGCGGGTATCGCGGCGGCGGAGTACTCGGCGAAGACGGCCGCGCACGTCGAGCTGCCGGAGGAGCCCCAGTCCCTGGTCGTCGAGCAGATCGAGCGGCTGCGGTCGTCCACGGGCAACGAGCGCGTGGCGGACATCCGCCGCGAGCTGCAGGAGTGCATGGACGCCAACGTCATGGTGTTCCGCACCGAGCAGACGATCAAGACGGCCGTGGAGAAGATCGCGGAGCTGCGCGAGCGCTACCGGAACGTCTCGATCCAGGACAAGGGCAAGCGGTTCAACACCGACCTGCTGGAGGCCGTCGAGCTCGGCAACCTCCTGGACCTGGCCGAGGTCATGGCGGTCTCCGCCCTCGCCCGCAAGGAGTCCCGCGGCGGTCACTACCGCGAGGACTACCCGAACCGCGACGACGTCAACTTCATGCGCCACACCATGGCGTACCGCGAGGTCGGCGACGACGGCACCGAGTCCATCCGTCTCGACTACAAGCCGGTCGTCCAGACCCGCTACCAGCCGATGGAGCGTAAGTACTGATGGCTACCCCTACCCTGGACAAGGCGGACGCGGCCGGCACCCCCGAGCCCGGTTTCGCCGACTCCCCGTACATCACGGCCACCTTCCGCATCCGCCGCTTCAACTCCGAGCTCTCGGCGGAGGCGGTCTGGGAAGACTTCCAGCTGGAGATCGACCCGAAGGAGCGCGTCCTGGACGCGCTGCACAAGATCAAGTGGGACCTGGACGGCACCCTCACCTTCCGCCGGTCCTGCGCGCACGGCATCTGCGGCTCGGACGCCATGCGGATCAACGGCAGGAACCGCCTCGCCTGCAAGACGCTGATCAAGGACCTCAACCCCGAGAAGCCCATCACGGTCGAGCCCATAAAGGGCCTGACGGTCCTGAAGGACCTGGTCGTGGACATGGAGCCGTTCTTCCAGGCGTACCGCGACGTCATGCCCTTCCTCATCACGAAGGACACGAACGAGCCGACCCGGGAACGCCTCCAGACGGCGGAGGACCGCGAGCGCTTCGACGACACCACGAAGTGCATCCTCTGCGCGGCCTGCACCTCCTCCTGCCCGGTCTTCTGGAACGACGGCCAGTACTTCGGCCCGGCCGCGATCGTCAACGCGCACCGTTTCATCTTCGACTCGCGTGACGAGGCGGGCGAGCAGCGCCTGGAGATCCTGAACGACAAGGACGGCGTCTGGCGCTGCCGCACCACGTTCAACTGCACGGACGCCTGCCCCCGAGGCATCGAGGTCACCAAGGCGATCCAGGAAGTGAAGAGGGCGCTGATCACGCGCCGCTTCTGACGTCTTTCGACACCACGACGGGGCCTTGCCTCCGCATCGGCGGAGGCAAGGCCCCGTTCTGTCGTGGCGTGATCCCGCCACCCCCGCGCCGACGGCCTCAGGATCTCGAAGCGCCGACCACACGTTCGGGTGACGCCACTCGGTACCGGACACCTGGCGCGCACTCGGCCTACGATGATGCTCTCGACACCAGCCCACAGGAGGCACGTGATGTCCGCAGCACCTGTCGAGGGGCCGCACGGCGACCGGCCGCTCACCGCGGAGGCCAACCGGCTCATGGACCGCAATCCGGGCTACCGCGTCGAGATCATCGGAGGCCAGATCCTCGTGACGCCACCCCCGGACGGAGCTCACGCCCGCGCCTTGACCAAGCTCATGAGTCCCTTCATGACGGCCGGTCTCGACGGCGGCGAGACAGAGGTGGTCCAAGGTGTGGGCCTATGGCTTCCCGACGGCCCCGAGGACTACTCGGTCCCGGACCTCGCCGTGGTCGACGCCGACTTCGAAGAGCACTACATTGAGAACAACTGCTACGAACCGCTCCCCTTCCGTCTCGTCCTGGAAGTCACCTCCAGCAACTACCAGACGGATCTGCGCACCAAGGTCACGGCGTACGCCAATGCCAAGGTGCCCGTGTACGTGATCGTCGACCGCAAGCACAACCGCCTGCACGTCCTCACCGAGCCGATCTCCAACGGGTACGACGAACACCGGGTCCACGCTCCCGGGCAGCAGGTCACCCTGCCCGACTCGATCGGCGCCAAGGTCACGCTCGACGTGGCGGAGATCCTCGCTGCCGGGCAGCCGAAGCGGGACTGAGTCGAGGAGACTCGGCGGCTCCGGGCCCGCTGGTTCGTGGGAATCCGGTTACAGGTGGCACTCTGGCACCGACCGTGACGTGCGGGGCGTGAAGAACATGTGGCACGTCCGCCCGTCACCACAGTGGCCGCTTACGGTCCTGATCATCGACGAGGCGCACACTTTCTTCCGCGAGTGCAAAGGGCAGCGACGTCAGCACCAGGCGGCCGGCCACGCTGACGGCGGAGGACGCCAGGCTGGTGGAGGGCCTGGTCAAGCCTGGCCGCAACGTCGGCATCCTGGTGATCCCGATCAGCCGGAAGACCACCGGCGACGCCATCCCCACCTCCATCCGTGATGTGTGCCCCATCGGGCTGTCCTTCGCGCAGAAGAGGGTGGGGGCCGCGGTAGTCGCGCTGGGTGAGGCATCTGCACCTAGCCCGATGCCAACCCGGTGACCTCGAAGGACCCCGCCTATATCGGGGTCACGGTGATGGCGATACAGGGCCGCCCCGGTTACACCCGCATCCGCACCCCTACCCTCACTCGCCGAGTACCAGCAGAGCGGCCTGGTCCACTTCCACTCCGTCATCCGCCTCGACGGCCCCACCGGCTCCCCCTCCCGCAATCAGCCTGAAGGGTATGGAAGCCTCCATAACAGGTCCCGTGCCGGGCAGGGACAGGCTCAGGGTGAGGTCAGGGTCGTGTCCGGGATCTTCCCGATGGAAGGGAGGGATGTGCGGCGCGAGGCTGGTGGGCATGGCGAACTTACGTGGACACAAGAGGCGTTGGAGGACGGCGGCCGCCGCCGGGGCGGTGGCGGCCGTGATGGTGGCGGGGACCGTGCCGGCGATGGCCGCGGGTCCCGGGCACGGGGTGGTCCGTGGTGACCGAGGGCTCGACAAGAGTGACCGGGGGCTCGACAAGGAGGCGTTGCGGGCGGCGCTCGCCGGGCTGCCCGATGAGAACGTGATGGGCGGGCTGATCCGGATGTCCGGGACGGACGGTCGCTGGGCGGGTACGGCCGGTCCGTCCGTGCCGGCCGCCGACGCGCACTTCAGGATCGGCAGTGTCACGAAGATCTTCACGTCGACCGTCCTGCTCCAACTGGCCGCCGAGGGACGGCTGACGCTGGACGACACGGTGCAGGAGTTGATGCCTGGCCTTCTGCCGGCCGGCTACTACCCCGTCACCGTGGGCCAGTTGCTCAGCCACACCAGCGGCCTGCAGATCATGACCTGCGCCACGGAGAACATGTCACCGCGCGAGGCCGTGGACGCCTCCCTGGCCTGCGGAGAGCCGACGGAACCGGGCAAGGCCACGCGGTACAACGGCATCAACTACTTCATCGCGGGTCTGATCATCGAGCAGGTGACCGGGCACGCGTACGGCTCCGAGGTCCGCACCCGCATCCTGGAACCCCTCCGTCTGCGCGACACGTACGTCCCGGCCCTCGACGACCGGTCGATCCCGGCGCCCTACACACGCGGCCTTGTCGTGGTCCCCGACTCCGGCGAGCTCAAGGACGTGAGCGTCCAGAACCCGTACGGCTGGGCGGAGGGCGGCATGATCTCCAACGCCCCCGATCTGGCACGCTTCTTCACGGCCCTGTACCGCGGCCGTCTCCTCCCGCCGGCCCAGCAGAAGGACCTGTTCCGGATGCCCGCCGTGGCATCCGGCGACAAGCAGTTCAGCTACGGCGGGCTCCAGCGCACCGAGTTCGCCGACGGCACGGTCGTCTGGGGCAAGAGCGGGCACGTCCCCGGCTACACGAGCGGCGCCTTCGCCACCCGCGATCTCCGTCGCCTCCTCGTCTACGCCCTCAACCCGACGGACCGGGCCCCGGAACTGCCGTACGTCCTGCGGATGGCGGGGGCCGCGTTCGACGTCCCGGTACCGGCTACAGCTGGCTGAGGATCGTCGGGTCCGTGATCTCCGTGTCCTTGGCCAGCATCATCGCCTTGCTGAGGATGACGGCGAGGGTGCGGTCTCCCTCGTACGGCAGGTAGCCGGTCTGGGGAGTCGTCGCGGACTTCGGGACGATGCACAGGTACTGGTCGTTCGGGGTCATGAGGATGTTGCCTGAGCCGAGGTGGATCTTGTACGTGTGGCGCTCGCCCTTCACGTGCAGGAAGCGGCCCTCCAGGGTGCAGCGGTCGGCTATCGCGAGCCGTGGGATCAGGCGGTCGAGGAGGGCCCGGCGGGTCTCGGCGCTCTGGTTCAGCTCGCCGAAGCTGTACCCCGACCAGTACTCCTGGAAGCGGCCGCCGGGGCCGCCGTCCTGCCAGGTCGGGTCGTTGCCGACGCTCGCGACACCCACGAACAGGTCGACGTCGCGCAGGACTTCGGAGAGGACGAGGGGTGGGATCTCGGTGAGGGGCAGGGGCTCGACCGGGTCCTGCCCGTCCCTCAGCCACATGCTGTACTCGCCGCCGTAGCAGTGCGCCGAGTTCTCCGGGGCGTCGATCGGGTAGAAGCGGACCTGGTCGGTGCGCAGCCGCAGGTAGCTGCCGGACTCCGTGGTGTCCTCGCCGTACTCCTCGCCGTCGCCCTCGATCCAGTACTCGGCGCGCAGGCCCCACTGGGGCAGCTCCCGGCCGGCCGGCGGAGCCGAGTCGTCGACGCACAGCCGGAGCTTGTTGCGCCAACCCCTGATCGCGGCCAGCGAGTTGAACTGGTGCTGCCGAAGCACATGTGCCGCGAAACGGTTCGAGTAGGTGCCCGTGGCGCGCTCGGCGTCGGTGAGCAGGTACACCTCGCGGTGGGCCTGCTTGAACGGCTGGGTGATCTCGTGCCGTTCCAGCCAGTCGCGCCAGGCGACGACCTCGGCGGGTTCGTGTCCCACCGGGTGCCAGAGCTCGACCTCCGAACCCGTGGTCACCGGGTCGTCGGTGAGTGTGCGCAGCTCGCCGTCGGCGAACCCGACCGGTCTGCCGTCGACCGTCCACAGGAGGCGCCGGGCGAGGGTGCCGACCAGCGGGTGGTCGATGTAGCGCTCGCGCCAGGCGTCGTACGCCCAGGTGCGCCGGGCCAGGAACTGGCGGTCGAGCCGCTCCGCCTGCGCCGAGAGCATCCTGTCGATGTCCTTGGCGGCGGCCTTGAGCTCCGTGAGCTCGTCGGCGTGGTCCCGCTTGACGGCGGCGGGCACGCTCTTGACCTCCTTGCCTGCCGCGTTGCGCCAGCCGAGCACGGACTTGGTGCCGTGGACCTCGATGAGGGCGGTGACGTCCCCGAGTTGGTGCCGGGCACGCCCCACCTCGGTGAGCCCGTACGCCGGGACGGCTAGCTCCTCGATCTCCTCCCTGCTCAGGCCGAGCGCGGTGGCGCGGGCCTCCAGCGCCACGTCGAGCAGCTTCGCCGTGTTCTTGTACGTCACCCGGGTGGCCAGGCGGGCCAGTTCGGCGAGGGCGGCCTCGCTGTCGACGCGGGAGAGCGCGATGACGCCCGCGTTGGCGACCTTCGGGTTGCGCGGGCCCATTCCGGCGACCTTCTTGAGGGAGGTCTCGACGAGCGCGCCCAGCGCCCGGGCCGTGTCGGGGTGCGGCGGCAGGAGGGACAGCAGCCAGGTGAGTCCGCGCAGGGCGTTGGCGTTGTAGGGGTCGTAGGCGTTGTTGATGTCCGGCTCGTAGCTCTGGCGTTCCAGCGGGATGGTGCGCGGGCGGCCGACGAGGGCGAGCCAGGACAGCACGGTCTGCCCGACCCGGTCCGCTCCGATGGTGTCGATGAGGGCCTGGGCCTGCTTGTCCCACTTGGCGCTGGGCTTGGAGGCGGTGGCCGTGAGCGCGTGGACGAGCAGGGCGTGCCAGGGGTCGTCGTCCGAGCCGGTGAGCTGCTCCATGGCGTGATCGGCCCACGCCTCGCCGACGTTGAGGACAGGGGTGGTGAGCTTCCTGACCAACTCCACGAGGTGCTCCGCGCGGTAGGCGACCAGGGCCGTACGACGGAGGACGGCCACGACGGAGGGTGCGAGCTGTCTCCCGGTCGCGAGCTCCGCCTCCGCCAGGAGGTCGAGGCGCGTGGCGTGCCAGAAGGAGTGCCGGGCGCCGAGCGCTTCCAGCTCCGCCAGCCGCTCGGTGGGCAGGAAGAAGTCGTCGGGCAGGTCACGGGCGATGATGCCGAGCAGCGTCAGCACCTTCTGCCGGGTCTCCGGCTCGGTGCCGAGCGAGTGGAAGCGCTCGATGAGGGCGTGGGCGAGCCGACGACGCTCCTCCATGGGCAGGCTGCGCAGGGCGTCGAAGATCTCGCCCCAGTCGTCACCCCAGAAGCCGTGGTTGGCGACAGCGGCCTTCAGCGCCTCGTCGGCGAGTCTGCCCATGTTCCCCGCGGCGATCTGGTTGCGGATCTTCTGCTTGTGCGATCGCATCGACGTCATCAGCCACCCACCAGCGCGACGAGCTTCAGGAACGTGACCTCGGTGCCGAGCGCCAGCTCGATCTCCTCGTCGAGGTCGGTGAGCTGCCGGTCCCCCACCAGCACCAGGAACCCGTTCCCCGCGAAGGCCTTGAGCGCCAAATCCGTCTGGGCCTCGGGGTCTATCCGGCGGGGTGTCCGCAACGCGTATCCGTTCAGCACGCGCTCGGTGTCCTCGGGCTGCACCAGCCCCTGGAACACCTCCGGCGTACGCGCGTTGAACTCGGCGACCTCCTGGAAGACCCGCCGCCGGATCAACTCGCGCAGTGCGAGCCGCTCCTCGGCGATCTCCAGCCCCCAGCCCGCAGCGCGGTCCCCACTTGTCGTCTCGTCGACGAACGTCACCATTCCCATGCCGTCGACAGTACGAGGCACCACTGACAATCAGTCACCGCGGGGGAAAGCTGGCGGCGGGGCCCCGGTTTCAGGGCCCCGCCGCACACTGCGGACCGTACCGTCCGCTGTGGGCCGTACCGTCCGCGCTACGTGCGGCGGCGCAGCGACGGGTCCGTCAACGCCGGCTGCTCGACGAAGTAGTTGTCGGCGCGGTTCAGGTCCGTGCCGGGCGGAACGATCTCGTCGATGCGGTCCAGGATCGCGTCGTCGAGGGTGACGTCGGCGCCCGCCAGCAGGTCGGTGAGCTGGTCCATCGTGCGCGGGCCGATGATGGCCGAGGTGACGCCCGGGTGGGCGCGTACGAAGGCCAGGGCCAGGTGCGGGAGCGGGAGACCGGCGTCGGCGGCGACCTTCTTGAGGTCGGCGACCGCGGCGAGCTTGGCCGCGTTGCCGGGCAGGGCCGGGTCGAACTTGAAGCCCTCCAGCTTGGCGCGCCCGCTGGCCGCGAGGTCACGGCCGGAGAGCCAGCCGGCGCTGAGCGGGCCCCAGGTCAGCGTGCCCATGCCGTAGCGCTGGGCCGCCGGAAGGATGCTGCCCTCCGCCCCGCGGGCCAGGATCGAGTAGGGCGGCTGCTCGGTACGGAACCGGACGTGGCCGCGCCGCTCGGCCGTCCACTGGGCCTCCACGATCTGGTCGGCCGGGAAGGAGGAGGAGCCCACGACCCGTACCTTTCCGGACCGTACGAGGTCGGACAGGGCGGACAGGGTCTCGTCGATGTCCGTGAGCGGGTCGGGGCGGTGCATCTGGTAGAGGTCGATGTAGTCGGTGTCCAGACGCCGCAGGCTGTCCTCGACCGCGCGCACGATGTAGCGGCGCGAGCCTCCCGCCAGGTTGGGCTCGTCGCCCATGGGGAGCCGGAACTTGGTGGCGAGGACGACCTCCTCGCGGCGCCCCTTGAGGGCCTTGCCGACGATCTCCTCGGACTCGCCGGTGCTGTAGATGTCGGCGGTGTCCACGAAGTTGATGCCCGCTTCCAGGGCCGCGTGGATGATCCGTACGGAATCGTCGTGGTCGGGGTTGCCGATCTCCCCGAACATCATCGCGCCGAGCGCGTACTCGCTGACCGAGATGCCGGTGCCGCCCAGAATCCTGCGCTGCATGAGTTGTCCAGCCTCCTAGGGCTTCACGTGGCTGTGGGCTTCACATGGCTGTGGGCTTGCTTCACGTGGCTGTGTGGATACCTTTCGACCCTCCCTCCCGCCGCACATCCGGACCAGGCCCGGTCCAGCCTGGGTCTGGCAGTACCAGGAAGCGGCGGTGGAGAAGCGGTCCGCGGCCATGGACCCGGCTGGGCGATACTCGGAGCATGGTCACGCGTCCCGAACCCGACATCAGCGCGTTCCTCAAGGCCCGCCGGGCCGCTCTCGACCCGGCCGAGCTGGGGCTCCCGGCGGGGGTCAACCGCAGACGGGTACCGGGCCTGCGGCGCGAGGAGGCCGCCCAGCTGGCGGGGATCAGCGTGGACTACTACACGCGCATCGAGCAGGGCCGTACGCCCAACATCTCGGACTCCGTCCTGGACGCCGTCGCCCGCGCGCTGCGGCTGACCGACTCCGAGTACGCCTATCTGCGGGACCTCACCCTTCCCGGACGCAGGACGCCGACGACGGGGGCGACAGGGACGACGGGGTCGCAGCAGGTTCGGCAGGGCATCCGGCTGCTGATGGACGCCATGGAGGACGTACCCGCGTACGTGTGCAGCGCGGCCATGGACGTCCTGGCCTGGAACACGCTCGGCGGGCGGATCTCCTACGACTTCGCCGCGCTGGAGCCGCGTGAGCGGAATCTGGCCCGGCTGTACTTCCTGGACGAGGAGCAGTCCAGGTCGCTGTATCCGGAGTGGGAGGCGGGCGGCGAGTACATGGCGGCGACGCTCCGCGCCGACGTGGGCCGGCACCCCGGCGACCCCGCCCTCGGCGCACTGATCGCCGACCTGCTGGAGCACAGCGCGCAGTTCCGCCGCTGCTGGGACCAGCAGCACGTACGGGGCCTGTGCTACGGCGTGAAGCACATCACCCACCCGGTGGCGGGCGAGCTGTGGCTGCACTACGAGTCGCTGCCGCTGCCCTCCGATCCCGGCCAGACCCTGGTCACGTTCACGGCGGAGACCGGCTCCGCGACGGACAGTGCGCTGCGGCTGCTCGCCACGCGCGCGACGCCGCAGCCGGTTCCGTCGCCCTGAGCGGACGGCGACCTATTCTGACGGTATGTCAGATGACGAGTCGTACGAACTGCTCGGTTTCGACAACGTGCTGCTGCCCGTCGGGAACCTCGACGAGGCGCTGGGCTTCTACGGGCGGGCCGGGTTTCCGGTGGCCTTCCGCCTGGACGAGGCCGGGATCGCCCTGCTGAAGGTCGGGAACGAGACTCCGGGCGTGCTGCTGCGCGTGGACGAGGAGCTCGGACAGCGGCCGCCGTCCTGGCCGGCGTGCCGCGTGTGGCTGGAGGTGCGGGACGCCCGGGTGACGGCGCGGGCGCTGACCGCGGCCGGGATCCAGCCCCTGGACGAGCCCTTCCCGGTGGCCACCGGCTGGACCGTCGAGATCGCCGACCCCTGGGGCAACGTCATCGGCTTCACGGACTACGGCAAGCGGCCGGAGCTGGCGCGCACCGGCTGAGCACCTGCCGCGACACCGACCGAGCACGCCCCAGTACGGCAGTACGCCGGCACCCTGCCCCCAGGGCCCTCCTCCACCCCCTCGCGGCCTGAGCCGCACGTCACACACGCATGCCCCGCAACTGACTTGAACACGTTCAAAAACAGGTCTACATTCTTCCTCGACAGCGCGTTTTGAACGCGTTCAAGAAGTCGGGAAGGGGTGGGGACATGGACCTCACGGTCGTCGCTTATGTCATATACCTGCTGGTCAGCGTGGCGCTGACGATCTGGGTGGCACGGACGCTCAGCCAGAACGGGCGGATCTTTCTGGCAGATGTGCTGCACGGGAACGAGAAGCTCGCGGACGCCGTCAACCACCTGCTGGTGGTGGGCTTCTACCTGGTGAACCTGGGCTTCGTGGCCCTCTATCTGAGCCAGGACGAGGAGATCGCCGACGCCCGCGGGGTGTTCGAGGCCCTCTCGACGAAGCTCGGCGTGGTGCTCCTGGTGCTCGGCGCCATGCACCTGGGCAATGTGTATGTCCTCAACAAGATCCGGCGCCGGGGCCTCATGGAGCGCGAGCAGCAGCCGCCCGTGCCGCCGCAGGACTGGGTCGCCCCGGCGGTCGGGGCGTGACCGCGATGGCCACCGCCGCCACCACGGACCGGGACGCCGCGCGCGTCCCGGTCCTCGGGCTCACCGTCCTGTACGACGCGCAGTGCTCGCTCTGCGCCTATGTCCGCGACTGGCTCGTACGGCAGCGCCAGTTGGTGCCCCTTGAGCTGGTGCCCGCCGGCTCGGAGGCCGCCATGCTGCGCTTCCCGGGGCTCGACCACGCGGCGACGCTCGACGAGATCACCGTGATCGGCGATTCGGGCCAGGTCTACCGGGGCACCGCCGCCTGGATCGTCACCCTGTGGGCGCTGGCCGAGCACCGCCCGACGGCCCACCGGTTCAGCACCCCGGCCGGGGCACGGCTCGCGCGCGGCGCGGTCCTCGCCGCCGCCAAGTGGCGCGAGGGCCAGTGGGCGCGCAGGCACGGTGCCTGGGGCAAGGGTGCGTACTACGGGGCCAACGGATGGGAGTACTCCCCGGCCACGGGCTGGACCTACAACGCACCCGCCTGCGACAGCGACGCCTGCGCGCCTCGTTAGGCTCTGTCCCGTGCCAGCAGCGAAAGACAGCGCCAGTCGTCCGGACGGCCCCGCGGAGCCGGAGGGCCCCGCCCGGCCGTCCCGTACGCCGGCCAAGAGCGAGCAGACCCGGGCCCTGATCCTGGAGACGGCGATGCGCCTGTTCCAGGAGCGGGGCTACGAGAAGACGACGATGCGGGCCATCGCCAAGGAGGCAGGGGTCTCCGTAGGCAACGCCTACTACTACTTCGCCGGCAAGGAGCACCTGATCCAGGGGTTCTACGACCGGCTCGCCGCCGAGCACAGGGTGGCGGTCCGCGAAGTCCTGGACCAGGAGATGGACCTGGAGGCGCGGATCGCCGGGGTGCTGAAGGCGTGGCTGGACGTGGCGACGCCGTACCACGAGTTCGCGGTGCAGTTCTTCAAGAACGCCGCCGATCCGGACAGCCCGCTCAGCCCGTTCTCCGCCGAGTCGGAGCACGCGCGCGTGGAGGCCATCGCGGTCTGCCGCGAGGTGCTGGCGGGCTCCAAGGCGAAGATCCCCGAGGAACTGCGGGAGGTGCTCCCCGAGTTGCTGTGGCTCTCCCAGATGGGTCTCGTCCTGTACTGGGTCTTCGACCGCACGGAGGGTCGCGAGCGCAGTTACCGCCTCGCCGAACGAGGTGCCCGGCTCACCTCGCTCGGCGTCTCACTGGCCCGCTTCCGGGTGCTGCGGCCCCTGGTCCGCGAGGTGCACGGGCTGTTCACGGACTTCCTGCCGGGGATGACGAACGCACTGCCCGACCCCGCCAAGAAGTCCGCGAAATAGCGCCCCCGCGCGGTCAGTTCACGGCGTCCACCTCGTCCTCCGCCAGTTCCACGTCGTACACCAGCGGTTCGGCGCCGACCATCACGTGCCGGGCGCGGGAGGGGTGCTCGGCGGCCGTCACGGCCAGCAGGTACGAGCCCGCGGAGGGCACCGAGACGATGTACGAGCCGTCGGCCAGCGACGTCACCCGGTCGAGCTGACGGCCGCCCTTGGAGAGCAGGGTCAGCGCGGCGCCCTCGACGGGTGCGCCGTCCGGGGTGCGGACGAAACCGTGGATCACGGTCGAACCTCCGTCGGCGTCGTCGGGCACGCGCGCGTGAGGCTCGGATACCTCCTCATCGCGGGGCTCGACCGCCAGATGCGGCAGCCGCTTCTCCAGACCGGCGGGCAGCCACCAGTTGGAGTTCCCCAGGAGGTGCATCGCGGCCGGCACCAGCGCCGTACGCAGGATGAACGCGTCCAGTGCGACCGCCGCCGCGAGCCCGATGCCGGCCATCGCGCCCTCCATGTCTCCGCTGAGGACGAACGCGGAGAAGACGCAGATCATGATCAGGGCCGCGCAGTTGATGACCCGGCTGGTCTCGGCGAGGCCGACCCGGACCGCCCGCGCGTTGTCCTTGGTGTGCACCCATTCCTCGTGCATGCGGCTCACCAGGAACACCTGGTAGTCCATCGAGAGCCCGAAGAGCAGCGACAGCATGATGACCGGCAGGAAGGCGGTGATCGGCCCCTCCTTGCCGATGCCGAGCAGTTCCGTGCCCCAGCCCCACTGGAAGATCGCGACGAGCACTCCGAAGGACGCGGCCGCCGCGATCAGGTTCATCAGGGCTGCCGTCAGCGGCACCACCAGGGAGCGGAAGGCCACCATCAGCAGCAGGAAGCCGAGCGTGATGATCGCCGCGACGAAGTACGGCAGCCGGTCCCCCGTGACGGCCGCGAAGTCCTTGAAGACGGCGGTCACTCCGCCCACGTGGGCCTCGGTTCCGGACTCCGGGATCACGTCGTCCCGCAGCCGGTCGATCAGCTGGTCCGTCTTCTCGGACTGCGGTGACGTGGTGGGCACGACCTGGATCACGGTGACGCCCTGGGAGGGCGGCGCGGCGGCGACCTGGGCGACGCCCTCGGTCGAGCGGATCGTCGACACGAGCGCGTCCGTGTCGCCGCCGTCCACGACCACCTGGAGCGGGCCGTTGAAGCCGGGCCCGAATCCCTCGGCAAGCAGGTCGTAGGCCTGGCGTGTCGTCGTCGAGTCCTTGTGGTTGCCCTGGTCGGTGGCGCCGAGCCGGATCGACAGGACGGGCAGCGCGAGGATCACCATCACGACCAGTGCCCCGGCGGCGATCGAGCGCGGCCGCTTCTGCACGTACGAGGACCAGCGTGCCGCGAGGCCGCTCGCCTCGGCCGGCTCCGGTCCCGTCTCGGCGAGCCTGCGGCGCTGCTTGCGGCTGAGGACGCGCATGCCGAGCAGGCCGAGGAGCGCGGGCAGCAGGGTGGTCGCGGCGAGGACGCTGAGCACGACGGTCAGCGAGGTCGCGACGACCACGCCGTCCAGGAAGCGCATGTTCATCACGAGCATTCCGGCGAGCGCGATGCACACCGTGCCGCCCGCGAACAGCACGGCGCGGCCCGAGGTGTTGAGGGCCGTGACGGCGGACTCCTCGGGCTTCATGCCGCGCAGGATGCCCCGGCGGTGCCGCGTCACGATGAACAGCGCGTAGTCGATGCCCACGCCGAGACCGATCAACGAGCCGAGCAGCGGGGCCACTTCGGGTACGTCGGTGACATGGCTGAGCAGTGAGGTCGCCATCAGGCCGGTGCCGAGGGCCGCGATCGCGACGACGAGCGGCAGCAGCATCGCGAAGAGCGAGCCGAAGGCGAGGAAGAGGACGACCGCCGCGGCCATGATGCCGACCATCTCGGCGATACCGGTGGGCGGTTCCTGGATCCGGGTGATCGCCTGGCCGCCCAGCTCCACCTGGAGGCCGGCGCGTTCGGCGTCCTGCGCCGTGTCGACGACGTCCTGGACCAGCTCCTTGGGGACGCCGTTCGCCTGCTCGGTGAAGGTCACCTGGGCGTAGGCGATCCGCCCGCTCTCGCTGATCTGGGTGGCCCCCTGGGGGGCGTACGGGCTGCTGACGTCGCCGACGCCCTTCATGCGCCCGATCTCCTCCAGGGCGGGCTCGATCCGGGAGCGTACGGAGGCGTCCCGTACGGATCCGTCGTCGACCTTCCACACCACCGTGTCGGTGTCGCCCGACCTCTCCGGGAAGGCCTTCTCCATCAGGTCGTACGCGCGCGTGGAGTCCGTGTTCGGAAGGGTGAAGGTGTCCGCGTAGTTCGTGCCCGCGGCGGATCCCGCGAAGCCCAGCCCCAACAACGCCCCCACCCACAACAACAGGACCACCAGCCGGTGCCGATAGCACCACCGTGCCAATGTCGTCACGCCTCAACGCTCCTTAGTCGGTCGTCGGTCGGTCCCCCAGGTCCTGCGGCTCAGCATCGGGGTGGCGCGCATCCGTGGACACGACTCGGCCATGACTCACAAGGAACTCCAAAGCACGACCCGGCCCCGTTGTCAGTGCCCGCGCCGATACTGGGGACATGACCGCTCACGAGGGGGCGACCGTCCTGGTCGTCGAGGACGAACCGAGCATCGCGGACGTCCTGGCCATCGCTCTGCGCTACCACCGCTTCGAGGTGATGACGGCGGGGACCGTGCGCCAGGCACTGACGCTGGCCGAGCGCACCCGCCCGGACGCCGCGCTCCTCGACGTGATGCTCCCGGACGGCGACGGCCGGGCACTGGGCCGCGAACTGCGCGCGAAACAGCCCGACCTGGCCCTGGTGTTCCTGACCGCGCGGGACGCGCCTGCCGAGATCGTCGGCGCGCTGGCCTTCGGCGACGACTACATCACCAAGCCGTTCAACATCGACGAGGTGATCGCCCGCATCACCGCGGTCCTGCGCCGCACCCGCCCGGCCGACGTCCTCCCCGAGCGCCCACCCCTGCGCTACGGAGACCTGGAGCTGGACGAGACGACGTACTCGGTGCACCGCGCCGGCCGCTCGGTCGAGCTCACGCCCACGGAGTACGCGCTCCTGCGCTTCCTCGTGCGCAACGGCGGCCGGATCGTCCCCAAGGAGCAGCTCCTGCGCCACGTCTGGCAGTACGAGCACTCGGCCGAGTCGACCGTCGTCGAGACGTACATCAGCTATCTGCGGCGCAAACTCGACGCCCTCGGCGCCCCGGTGATCACGACACGCCGGGGCGTCGGATACGGGCTCGCATGATCTTCCGCCACCACCACAGCCGTGGCATCCACTCGCTGCGCGGCAAGCTGACGCTGGCCAACGTGGCGCTGCTGGCGCTCGGCATCATCGTGGCGACGGCGGTCAGCCTGATGGGCATGCGGTACTACCTGCTGGACCAGGTCGACTCGGAGCTGCTCAAGACCCGGGACTCACTGGGGAGTACTCAGCTCACGGCGCGGCAGATCGACTCGATGAGCGCGCTGGCCTTCGTCCGCGACGGGAAGATCCCGGAATCGCAGGGACCGCCGAACTCGGACTCCCTCTTCGTCATGGTCGACAGGACGGGACACACCCTCACGATCGGCGACTTCGAACCGACGGACAACCAGCGGGCGCTGGCCGCGGCCGTGGACGACCCCCGGTCCCTCACCGGCGACACCGAGCCGCGGGACGTGAGCGTGGACGGCACCCCGTTCCGGGTCATAGGCGTCTCCCTCACGGACGGCACGACCATCCTGCTGGCCACCTCGACGGACGCCCTGCACAAGGGCATGGCCAAGGCCCTCAAGCTCGACCTGACCTTCGGTGCCCTGCTGTTGGCGCTCCTCGCCATACTGACCATGCTCAGCGTGAGCCGCCGGCTGCGGCCCCTGGAGGACATGGTCGAGACATCGTCGGCGATCGCCGAGGGGGATCTGGCCCGGCGCGTGCCCTCCAGCCATCACCCGACCCAGGAGGTCGAGCAGCTGCGGCTCGCCCTCAACTCGATGCTCCACCAGGTCGAGTCGGCGTACCGCACCCGCGAGCGGAGCGCCACGCAGCTGCGCCGCTTCGTCGCGGACGCCTCCCACGAACTGCGCACACCGCTGTCGGCGATCCGCGGCTACCTCCAGCTGTACGACAAGGGCATGCTGCGCGAGCCGGGCGAACGCAAGCGTGCCTGGGACCGGATGACCGGTGAGGCCGACCGCATGGCCCGCCTGGTCGACGAGTTGCTCACCCTGGCCCGCCTCGACCAGCAGCCCGAACTGCGCTTCAAGAACGTCGACCTGAGCCGTCTCGTGCGTGACGCGGCCGAGGATCTGCGGGCCCAGCAGCCCGAGCGGCCGGTGTCCGTGGGCGCCGACGGGGCCCTGCTGATACACGCCGACGAGTCGGGCCTGCGCCAGATCCTGGGCAACCTCGTGGCGAACGTACGGACGCACACGCCCGCGGATGTCGCGGTCACCCTCGGTCTTGAGCGGGTCGACGGGGTCGTCCGGCTCTGTGTCACTGACGAGGGGCCCGGCCTTGACGAGGATGATGCCTCGCGCATCTTCGACCGGTTCTTCCGGGCGGGTGGGGGTGCGGGCAGTGGGCTCGGCATGGCCATCGTTCAGGGTGTGGCCGTGGCCCATGGGGGTGAGGTCGAGGTGCGGACGGCGCCGGGGGAAGGGCTGGCGGTGACGGTCACGTTGCCTGCGAAGGCTTGTGCGGGGTGATTTTCGTGGGGGGGTGTGGTGTGTTGCGAGGTGCGGGCCGGTGGGGGCTTGTCGCGCAGGTCCCCGCGCCCCTGAAGGACAGGGCTGCGCCCTGCCCTTCGTCCCCCACACAGGCGCTATGCCGCCGGGACCAGCGCCCATACCGTCTTGCCGTATCTTCCGCGGCTCCATACTCCCCAGGCAGTCGTGAGGTGTTCCACCAGCGTCAGGCCCCGGCCGGACTCCTCGTCGTACTCCCCGACCACCCGCAGGCGGGGCTGGACGGGGCTCTCGTCGGAGACCTCTATGAGACAGGAACCGTCCGCGAGTACGGTGACCGCGACCTCGAACTCCCGCTCCAGCAGCGGCCCGTGGCGCACCGCGTTCGTCGCCAGCTCGGAGACGAGCAGCACGACGTCCTCGAACGCCTGCTCCCCCTTGCTGTGCCCCCAGTTCGACAGATGGTCACGCACCCGGCGCCGGGCGAGCCCGACCGAAGCCGGATGCCGGGGCAGTCGGAAGGAGTTGCGTCTCAACACGTTTGCTCCTCACCCCACGCACACCTTCGTCACAAGGTGCTGCGTGGGGTGAGCCCATCGCGTCACTGACGCAATCGTCAACCCCGCGCGAACACGTCAGATCCGGTCGAGGCTCCACAGCCGGAAGACACCGGTGCCGACCAGCGGGGCGGTGAAGTTGTCCGGGTCGGGGAAGTCGGCGACCCACCCGACGGCGTACGCGTCCAGCTCGCCGTCCGCGTACCGCTTCTGGAAGTCGGTCCACTCGTAGCCCTTGAGCGTCACCCGGAACAGTCCGCTCCGCTCCAGCTGCCGTTTGAGCTCGGCGGCCTCCGCGCCTGCCGCGTCCCTCCCCTTCGCGTAGCCGTAGGTGAAGCACACGGGCGCCTTCACCCCTGCGGCTGCGAACAGTGACTTCGCCCGCGCGGGATCGGGCTTCGGGTAGGCGCCGAAGAAGGAGGCCGTGTGCCCGGTGATGCCGGCGGGGATCAGCGAGTACATCAAAGGGGTTTCGAGCGAGGGAAGGCTTATGGGGAGTGTTGGGAGAAAGCTGACCAAGCGATGGTTTCCGGCCGCTTTCACAGCTCGCTCCCCGGCGTGACGCGTGCGCCTCAGGCCTGCCGGGAAGCCAGCTCCACGACGGTGATGTCGGACGGCGCGCCCACCCGCGTGGGCGGCCCCCAGGCACCGGCGCCCCGCGACACGTACAACTGCGTGTCCCCGTACCGCTCCAGACCGGCGAGGGTCGGATTGGCCTGATCCGCTATGAGGCTGCCGGGCCACAGCTGGCCGCCGTGCGTGTGCCCCGAGAGCTGAAGATCCACGCCATGGTCCACGGCGTCATGGATCTGCACCGGCTGGTGTGCCAGCAACACACATGCCCGCGACCGGTCCCGGTCGCCGAGCGCCTTGACGAAGTCGGGTCCCTGTCCCTCGTCCTCGCCGGCCACGTCGTTGACACCGGCGAGATCGAAATCGGCCAGTTCCGTACGGGTGTTCTCCAGCGGGCGGAGCCCCAACTCCCGTACGCGCGCGACCCACTCCTCGGCCCCGGAGAAGTACTCGTGATTGCCCGTGACGAAGAACGACCCGTGCCGTGCCTTCAACTGGGCGAGGGGCGCGGCCGCGGGCCCGAGATCCTTCACACTGCCGTCGACGAGGTCCCCCACGACCGCGATGAGGTCGGGCTGCGTCGAGTTGATCGTGTCGACCACCTTCTGCGCGAACCCACGCCCCAGTACGGGCCCGAGGTGCACATCACTGACGACGGCGATCCGGTATCCGTGAGCCGATCTGGGGAGTTTGGCGAGGGGCACGGTCACCCGCTTCACCTTGGGCCCGCGCAGGACGCCGTACGTCCCGTATCCGACGGTCCCCACGGCCGCGGCGGCTGCGGCCCCACCGACAACGCGCGAGACGAAGAGGCGACGCGAGGGGCCGGTGGCCGCGGGCTCCGGCTTCTCGGCGCGATCAGGCCCGGCCTCGGCCTCGGCCCCGGAGGAGGGCTCAGAGGAGAGCTCGGCTCGGGAAGCGAACTCGGCTTCCCGGTCGGGAACTCGTGCGGGTACGGGTGCGACCTCGCGTACGCCCACCGGCTCCACCGTGGGCGTCGAACGCCGCTCCAGCACCCGCCGGAGCAACGGCCGCACGACCTCCCCCACCAGCAACGCCAGCAGGAGATAGAGCGAGAAGGCCATCCACAGGAACCCCGGCCAGGCCAGCACCTGCTGCAGCCAGAAGGGTGCCCCGCCCCGCTCGGACGCGATCGCCGCGAACATGAGCAGTGGTCCGCCGACGACCAGGGCAGTGCCCACCCGACGGGCGACTCCCGGACGCGCCGTCGTGTCGCGCACCATCCGACGCCACACGTACCAGTGCAGTCCGCCGAACACGGCCAGGACCAGGACCACGAACACGATGATCACGCGGAGACTCCCCGTTATGACGTGTGACGCAAGGCTCGAACACCGCGCAACCCGATGCCCCCGACGACCGTCCCCAAGACAAAGGAGACAACGGCGAGCGTCAGGTGCACCCAGAAGTACCCGGTCGGATCGCCCGCGTCGTCGAACGCGAGCCCACTCCCGTCCTTCCACAGGTTCTTGACGAAAGTGATCCAGATGACCCAGCTCCACACTCCGAAGGCGAGCAGGAACCAGGAGACGGGGCGGCTGAGCTTCATGGGTTCAGTATCGCCGCCGTCGAACGGCACCGGCGTCCGGGGTGGGGAGGGCCACAGCGGGAACGACCGCGGCGGTACGAGCCACGGTGGGCAGGGCCGCGCGACTTCCCGCCCCTCGCCCTGTACGTTCTCGACCGTGCCCGCCATGAAAAAGACCGCCAAGTCCTCCTTGCTGGTCACCTCCGCCACCCTGTTGTCGTTCTCGCTCGCGCTCACCGCGACCGCCACCGCGCCGGCCCTCGCGGACGACAAGCCCTCCTCGACACCATCGGCGACTCCGTCGACGTCGACCTCGCCGTCCGGCAAGTCGTCGGCCAGCCCGTCGGCCACGCCCCCGGCGAACATGTCGACCGTGGGCGGCGCCCAGCTCGGCCGGTCCGGCACGCAGGCGAACCTCGGCACCGGCGCCCCGGTCCTCCCGAAGGACCTGAGCGCCCGTTCCTGGATCGTCGCGGACGCCGAGTCGGGCGATGTCCTCGCCTCGCACAACGCGCACTGGCGGCTGCCCCCGGCGAGCACGCTGAAGATGCTGTTCGCGGACACCCTGCTGCCGAAGTTCCCGAAGACGGAGAAGCACAAGGTCGTGCCCTCCGACCTTGCGGGCATCGGCTCGGGCTCCAGCATGGTGGGCATAAAGGAGGACGAGACGTACACGGTCCACGACCTGTGGCTCGGCGTCTTCCTTCGCTCCGGCAACGACGCGGTCCACGTCCTGTCCGCGATGAACAAGGGCGTCGACCAGACCGTCAAGGACATGAACGCGCACGCGGAGGAGCTCCAGGCCCTCGACACGACCGTGGTCAGCCCGGACGGGTACGACGAGAAGGGGCAGGTGTCGTCTGCGTACGACCTGACCCTGTTCGCCCGGTCCGGCCTGCAGAAGAAGGACTTCCGGGAGTACTGCTCGACGGTCCGCGCGAAGTTCCCCGGCGAGACCAAGAAGAACAAGAAGGGCAAGACGACCCGCGAGTCCTTCGAGATCCAGAACACCAACCGGCTGCTCACCGGTGACTACGGTCTCGACGCCTACAAAGGCATCGCAGGTGTGAAGAACGGCAACACCACGAACGCCGGTTCGACCTTCACGGGTGTCGCCGAGCGCGACGGCAAGGTGCTGCTCGTCACGGTCATGAACCCCGAGAAGGAGGAGCACGACCAGGTCTACAAGGAGACCGCGAAGCTCCTCGACTGGGGCTTCCAGGCGTCCGGCAAGGTCGACCCGGTGGGCGAACTGGTGCCGCCGAAGAGCGCGGACACGGACGCGCAGCCGGGCGCGAACGCCTCCGGCGAGGCGGGCGGTTCGGGCGACGGCGAGGCCTCCTCGAAGCCCGTCGCGGCCTCGGCGGAGACGGAGGGTTCGAGCGGTGTGGGCATCGCGCTGGCGATCACGGGCGGCGTCCTCGTGCTCCTCGCGGCCGGTGTCTTCGTGATCAACCGCCGCTGGCCGCTGCCCGACCTGATGCGCCGCCGCCGCTGACACCGGCGGACTTGCCGATGCCGGCGGACTTGCCGATGCCGGTGGATCCACCGATACCGGCGGAACCGCCGGAGCCGGCGACCGTGCCGGACCCGGTGGAGCCGCCGGACCCGGCCGGTCCGCCCTCCGAGGTGGACTCGTCGGGCTCGGCCGGCTCCTCGGACCCGGCCGGCTCCTCGTGCTGCGTCGCCGTCCAGGCAGCGCAGTACAACAGCAGCTTCGAGGTGAAGTTGATCCACAGGAGCAGTGCGATGGGCACCCCGAACGCCCCGTACATGCTCTTCGACGCGACGCCCTGCATATAGCCGCTGAGCAGCAGTTTCAGCAGTTCGAACCCGGCCGCGCCGATGAGCGCGGCGACCACGAGCCGACGCCGCGCGGGCTGGACCCCGGGCAGCAGCGTCAGGACGTACAGGAGCAGCAGGAAGTCGGCGAGGACGGCCACGGCGAACGCGGCGGTCTGCAGCAGCACCCCGCCCCAGCCGTCCTCGTCGATGCCGAACAGCCGGGCCGTCCAGCCCACCGCGCTCGACGCGACGGTGGAGGCGGCGAGCGTGACGAGCACGGCGCCGCCGAGGCCGACGAGTACGCCGCCGTCCTTGAGCTTGCTCAGGAAGGGGTTCTCCTCCTCGTCCGGCAGCTCCCAGACCGCGCGCAGGCACTCGCGCATCGAACCGACCCAGCCGATGCCCGTGAACAGCAGCAGCGCGCCCGCGATGAGTCCGACCGTGCCGGCGTTGTCGACGAGGCCGCCGATGTCGAGCTGGTCGGAGATGCCCGGCACCTGCTCGGCGATCTTCTCCTGCAGCTTCTCCTGCCCGTCCTTGTCGAGCGTCGCGGCGGCGATCGCGGCGGCGACGGTGATCAGCGGGAACAGCGCGACGAAGCTGATGAAGGTCATCGCGGCGGCGAGCCGCGTCCACTTCACCCGGTCCAGCCGTTCGTACGAGCGCCACGCGTGCGTGGCCATCAGACGTGTGACCAACGGGCCCACGCCGGGGAGCTTTTTCAGCCAGTCCATGATCCGACTCTGCCCTCGCCTCGGAAAACCAATGTTCGGGTACCCCAGAACCGCAGGACAGTGGCGAACGCCATGCCGATTCCCGAACCCGACACCGTGTCCGCGCGCGGGGAGGTGAAACCGAGGCCGTAGTGGCTGATGAGGATGCACAGCAGCTGGACGAGGGCGCCGGCGACGTTCACCGCGAAGAAGACCGCGTACCGGCGCAGGCCTCCCGTCGTCGTGTGGCGGTAGGTGCCGAGCGCGTTGCCCGCGTACGCGACCGAGCAGCCCGCCACGAACGACAGGGCCTTGGCGGTGAGCGGGTCCAGCCCGACGGGGCCGCGCAGCCAGACGAAGAAGGCGAGATCGGTGGCGTACGCGAGGAGCCCGGCGGCGGCGAAGCCGAGCAGTTCCTGGGCTCCGGGGCGTCGGGCCCGCGACCTCGGCCGTGGGTGAGGCTGGGGCCCGGGGGCCTTCAGCCGCTGTGCGTGGCTCACCAGTTGGCCACCGCCAGGCCGTACATCGCGATCCACACCACGCCGATGAGGGCGAGTGCGCGGTCGCGCAGGACGACGTCCTCGGGTTCGCCGGCGGTGCCGCGGTCGGCGAACACCGCGTATCTCAGGACCGCGAGGATGAAGGCGACCATCGACAGCTGCCGCCAGGGCAGGACGCTGGTGTGGGGTACACCGCCCTCCTCCAGAGCCCACAGGCAGTAGCCGAGGACGGCGACCGAGGCCGCGAGCTGCCAGACGAAGCGCAGGTAGCCGGTGGTGTATTCGGTGAGCAACGCGCGCGTGGCGCCCGCTTTCCCGGCCATCTGCACGGCTTCGGAGTAGCGCTTCGCGGAGACCATGAACAGCGCGCCGAAGCCGGTCGTGATCAGGAACCAGCGCGACAGCGGGATCCCGAGCGCGATGCCTCCGATCATGGCCCGCATCAGGAACCCGGTGGTCACCACGACGAGGTCGATCACGAGGACGTGCTTGAGGCTGATGCAGTACGCGAACTGCATGCCCAGGTAGGCGGTCAGCAGGGCCGAGGTGAGCGGGGAGCAAAGGAACGCGGCCACCGTTGGGGCGACGACGGCGAGCGCGATCCCCACGAAGTAGGCGACCGGTACGGGCACCTGTCCGGCGGCGACCGGCCGGTGGCGCTTGACCGGGTGGGCGCGGTCGGCGTCGGCGTCCCGGGCGTCGTTGACCAGGTAGACGCCGGCGGCGCAGGCCGTGAACAGCACGAAGACGAGCGCGATCTGGGTGAGCGCGTGGCGTGAGAAGAGCTCCCCGGCCGCGGCCGGGGCGGCGACCACGAGGACGTTTTTGACCCACTGTTTCGGCCGGGCGGTCCTGATCAGCCCTCTTAGGAGGCCACTTTTCTCCCGGGCGGGCTGTTTCTCGTGCTTCTTGCGCGTGCTCTCCAGAAGGGCCGTGTCAGCCATGGTCCCGGCCTCCGGTCATCCAGCGGGCCCCGAGCCGGGCCGTCATCGCGCCGAGTGCCGCGCCCGCGGCCACGTCGGAGGGGTAGTGGACGCCGACGACCAGCCGCGAGAGGCACATCGCGGCGGCCAGCGGGGGCACCGCGTGTGCACCGAGCGCTCCGAAGGCCACGGCCGCGGCCGCCGCGGAGGTGGCGTGCGAGCTGGGGAACGAGTGCCGGCCCGCGGTGCGGACCAGGGGTTCGACGTGTCCTGGGCGCGGGCGGCGTACGAGCCGTTTCACGCCCATGCTGGCCAGGTGCGCGCCCGCGGTCAGGGCCGTGCCGCGCAGCCAGGCGCCGCGCCGCTCCCGGTCGACGGCAGCTCCGGCGAGGCCCGCCGCGAGCCACAGCGCGCCGTGCTCGCCGGCCAGGGACAGGGCCCGCGCGGCGGCGGCGACGCGCGGGGCGGCGCCGTGGGCGTGGATGGCCGTGAGGATCCGGTGGTCCAGGTCGGGCACGTCGTCGTGGTGGTCCATGTGGACTCACTGTTCACGTCAACACGGCTGGAACTCCGGCAATATTGAGCGACATCCCATTAATCACCCATTTCGGGGAGAGCATGGATGTTAGGGAACTAACGGTCACTTTCGGGCGATACGGTCGCGTGCATGCCTGCCGACACGGTTTCCGTCACGGGGTGGGGCCGCACCGCACCCACCACCGCCCTTCTGATCCGCCCTCGTTCGTACGAGGAGGCCGCGGCGGCCGTCCGGGGGTGCGGGGCCCGCGGGGGCATCCCACGGGGCCTGGGGCGGGCGTACGGGGACGCTGCGCAGAACGCGGGCGGGGCCGTGTTCGACATGACGGGCCTGGACCGCGTCCACGCGATCGACGCCGACGGCGGGACCGTGCTGTGCGACGCGGGCGTCTCGTTGCACCGCCTCATGGAAGTCCTGCTGCCACTGGGCTGGTTCGTGCCGGTGACGCCCGGGACGCGCTATGTGACGGTCGGCGGGGCGATCGGCGCGGACATCCACGGCAAGAACCACCATGTGTCCGGCTCGTTCGCCCGCCATGTGCTCTCCTTCGAACTGCTGACCGCGGACGGCGAGATCCGTACGGTGAGCCGTGGCACGCCCCTCTTCGACGCCACGGCGGGCGGTATGGGCCTGACCGGTGTCATCCTCACGGCCACCGTCCGGCTGCAGCCCGTCGCGACCTCGTTGATGTCGGTCGACACGGAACGCGCCACGGACCTGGACGACTTGATGGCCCGCCTCACGGCCACCGACCACCGCTACCGCTACTCGGTCGCCTGGATCGATCTGCTGGCGCGCGGCGCGTCGATGGGGCGCTCGGTGCTGACCCGGGGCGATCACGCTCCCCTGGAGGCACTGGCGGACCGCACGCGCGCGCGTAGAGCCCCCCTGGAGTTCCGTCCCGGCCGCCTTCCCGCCGCCCCCGCCTGGATGCCCGAGGGACTGCTCGGCCGGACGACGGTCGGCCTCTTCAACGAGCTCTGGTACCGCAAGGCGCCCCGCGCGCGCAGCGGTGAACTGCAGCGGATCTCCACCTTCTTCCACCCGCTCGACGGCGTGCCGCACTGGAACCGCGTCTACGGTCGCGGCGGTTTCGTGCAGTACCAGTTCGTCGTCGGATACGGCCAGGAGGACGCCCTGCGCCGGATCGTGCACCGCATCTCGCAGCGCCGCTGCCCCTCCTTCCTCGCCGTCCTGAAGCGCTTCGGGGAGGGCGACCCGGGCTGGCTGTCCTTCCCGATGCCCGGCTGGACCCTCGCCCTGGACATCCCCGCGAACCTGCCGGGGCTCGACGGCTTCCTGGACGAGCTGGACGAGGAGGTGACCACGGCAGCCGGGCGTGTCTACCTCGCCAAGGACTCCCGGCTGCGGCCCGAGCTGCTCTCGGCGATGTATCCGCGCCTGGGTGACTTCCGGGCGCTGCGCGAGGAGTTGGACCCGCGTTCCGTCTTCACCTCGGACCTGTCCCGTCGCCTCGGCCTCTGAGGCGAGCCGCTCGGTGAGTTCGGTTTTCCCACTCTCTCTGAATCTCTCTATAGGAGTTCGGTTTCATGAAGGACGCCTTCGGTGCCCCCCAGTCCATGCTCGTCCTCGGCGGCACGTCCGAGATCGCGCTGGCCACCGCGCGGCGGCTGATCGCCCGCCGGACCCGCACGGTGTGGCTCGCCGGCCGCCCCTCACCCGCGCTGGAGACGGCCGCCGCCGACCTGCGCGTGCTCGGCGCGGACGTCCGTACGGTCGCGTTCGACGCGCTCGACCCCGACGCCCACGAGACCGCGCTCGGCAAGGTCTTCGCCGAGGGCGACGTCGATCTCGTACTGCTCGCGTTCGGTGTCCTGGGCGACCAGTCGCGCGACGAGAACGAGCCCGGCTCGGCGGTCCGGGTCGCGCAGACCAACTACACGGGCGCGGTGTCGTCGGGACTGGTGTGCGCGCGGGCCCTCCAGGCCCAGGGGCACGGCTCGCTGGTCGTGCTCTCCTCGGTGGCCGGCGAGCGCGCCCGCCGCGCCAACTTCATCTACGGCTCCAGCAAGGCGGGCCTCGACGCCTTCGCCCAGGGCCTGGGCGACGCCCTGCACGGCACGGGCGTCCACGTGATGGTCGTACGCCCCGGCTTCGTCCGCACCAGGATGACGACGGGCCTGCCGGAGGCCCCCCTCGCGACGACCCCCGAGGCGGTCGCCACAGCCATCGAGACGGGCCTGCGCCGACGCTCCGAGACGGTGTGGGTACCGGGGGCGCTGCGGGTGGTCATGTCGGCGCTGAGGCATGTGCCGCGGGCGGTGTTCCGCCGGCTCCCGATCTAGGGGACTGGGTTCGGGGCGCCCCGTAAGGGGCGCGGGGCTGTGCGGCTCCGCCGCGCGGTCGCGGCAAGCCCCCACCGCGCCGCACTCCGGGTACCGCCCCGCGCGGAGCGCTACCGCTTGAGCGACACGATCACGGACTTGCTCATCGGATTGCCACTCTGGTTGACCTGGACGTGTCCCACACCGAGAACCCCGTCGGTGCCCGGCACAACCTCCACGGCCGACAGCCACAACGACTGCCGGGAACCCGCCCGCACCCCACCCTCGCTGGGCAACCGCGGCCGCTTGATCTTCGTACAGGCACCATCCGTGCCGACGTACCGGTTGCCGTCCAGGAAGAGCCCACGCGTACCGTCGACCGCCATGGGGACGCGCCGGGCGCAGTCCCCCGCGGCGTCGGACGCCTTGGCCCAGTCGGAGCCGTCCCAGCGCAGCCGTACGGCCTCCTCCTGGGGTTCGTCCTCGACCTCGCCGTGGTTGAAGCTGTGCATGCCGTACGCGCGGATGTCGTCGGCCGCGAGAGCGAGGACGTGGTCGATCGAGGCGCCGGGCTCGGGCGGCACCGGCTCGGGGAAGCGGTAGGCGGGGGTCTCCGTCAGCTGCCAGGAGGAGCCGTCCCAGTGCACGGCCGCGGGCTGCGTGAACTCTCCGCCGTCACTGCCGTCACCCGTTTCGCGGTAGCCGACGGCCCACAGGTCGTCGGCCGCGACGCCGTCGAGCGAGACGACGGTCGCGGGCAGGGTCGAGGTGCTCCACCGGGTGCCGTCCCAGTGATGGATCCGCGACTCGCCGCTCAGGGCCCAGACGTCGTCGGCCGCGAAGGCCTTCATGTCGACGAGCCGGCCGTCGCCGCCCGGCAGCTCCGGGAGCGCGGTCCAGCGCGTGCCGTCCCAGCGGACCGTCCGTGGCCCTGCCAAGGTCGGCAGGGAGGCGGTCAACAGGAATCCGTCCGGGCCCAGGGAGTCGAAACGGGCCTCGTGGACGGTGGAGCCCAGCGCGGCCGGCATCGGCTGCCGCTGCCAGCGCGTGCCGTCGTAGCGGAGCAGGAAACCGTCGTCGCGCGACGGATTCGCGCTGTTCGTGACGGCGCCCGCGACCCAGACGTCGTCGTCGGCCGTCGCGATCACGTCCGACAGCTTGCTCTCGTCGTCGAGGATCTCGTCGTACGTCCAGCTCGGCCCGGACGTCCCACCGGCGGCCGGTGAGGACGACGAGGGTGCCGCCTTCGACTTGCCGTCGTCGCCGTCGGCCTCCGTACCGCATCCGGCCAGCGCGAGGCCCAGCACGGCGAGCCCCGTCACGATCCTGCGCATGATCCCCCTGCTCGTCCGATCCCCGCCTGCCCGGTCCGTGGGCGGTCCGGTCGGCGGTTGTCCGCTCAGCGGGCCGGGAGCGGGCCCCGCTCCGCGCGGGCGGCCTGCGGCGGTACGACCGCGCCACCGAAGACGTAGTCACGCAGCCTGCGCCACACGCCGTCGGCCCCCTGCTCGTAGAGCGCGAAGCCGGTGCACGGCCACTCGGCCCCGTACTCCGCAAGCTCCTCGAACGCCCGGTCCATCGCCTCGTCGTCGATGCCGTGCGCCACCGTCACATGCGGGTGGTACGGGAACTGCAGCTCGCGCGCCACCGGCCCGGACGCGTCCCTGACCTGCTTCTGCAGCCAGGTGCAGGCCTCGGCTCCCTCGACGACCTGCACGAACACGACGGGCGACAGCGGACGGAAGGTTCCCGTGCCCGACAGGCGCATCAGGAAGGGCCGGCCAGCGGCTGCGACCTCGACGAGATGCGCCTCGATCGCAGGCAGCGCCGAGTCGTCGACCTCGGTCGGCGGCAGCAGTGTGACGTGCGTGGGGATGCCGGAAGCCGCGGGGTCGCCGAAGCCCGCGCGCCGCTCCTGGAGCAGGCTGCCGTGTGGCTCCGGGACCGCGATCGACACACCGATCGTTACGGTCCCCACGTCGTCTCCTGTCGTTGTGTTGATGTTCCGTCGTGTTGGTGTACTTCTCGGGCAGGGGTTGCTGCCGGTTCGGCTATCGACTGTACGGCCGTACGGCCCCGTTCCGGTTGTCGTACCGGTGTTGTCCTGGTCTCGTACTGGCCGTCGTCCCGGCAGTCAGTGCTTCGCCGGCAGGAAACCCACTCTGTCGTACGTCTGGGAGAGGGTCTCCGCAGCGACGGCGCGGGCCTTCTCGGCCCCCTTGGCCAGGATCGAGTCGAGCGTCTCCGGGTCGTCCAGATACTGCTGGGTACGCTCCCGGAACGGCGTCACGAAGTCGACCATGGCCTCGGCGAGGTCGGTCTTCAGCGCACCGTAGCCCTTGCCGACGTATTTCTGCTCCAGTTCCGCGATACCGGTCCCGGTGAGGGTGGAGTAGATGGTCAGCAGGTTGCTGACGCCCGGCTTGTTCTCGGTGTCGTACCTGATCACCGTGTCCGTGTCGGTGACCGCGCTCTTGACCTTCTTGGCGGTGACCTTGGGCTCGTCGAGAAGGTTGATGAGGCCCTTCGGAGTCGACGCCGACTTGCTCATCTTGATCGTCGGGTCCTGGAGATCGAAGATCTTCGCGGTCTCCTTGAGGATGTACGGCTTCGGGACGGTGAACGTCTGACCGAAGCGGCCGTTGAAGCGCTCGGCGAGGTCGCGCGTCAGCTCGATGTGCTGGCGCTGGTCCTCACCCACCGGGACCTCGTTGGCCTGGTACAGCAGGATGTCCGCGACCTGCAGGATCGGGTACGTGAAGAGGCCGACCGAGGCGCGGTCGGCGCCCTGCCTGGCGGACTTGTCCTTGAACTGGGTCATGCGGGACGCCTCGCCGAAGCCGGTGAGGCAGTTCATGACCCAGGCGAGCTGCGCGTGCTCGGGGACATGGCTCTGGACGAAGAGCGTGCAGCGCTCCGGGTCGAGACCGGCGGCCAGCAGCTGGGCCGCGGCGAGCCGGGTGTTGGCGCGGAGGTCCGCGGGGTCCTGCGGAAGGGTGATCGCGTGCAGGTCGACGACCATGTAGAACGCGTCGTGGGACTCCTGCAGGGCCACCCACTGACGGACGGCGCCGAGGTAATTGCCGAGGTGGAACGAGCCTGCGGTGGGCTGGATTCCAGAGAGCACACGAGGACGGTCTGAAGCCATACTCACCATTCTCTCAGGTGTCGGGGGCCGTTCCGGAACTGGTCGGAAACAGAAGTGCCACGGGTGGGAACCGATCTGCCTCGGGCGGTGTAACAAGAGCGTGAGGACGCGGGAGGGGGGCCGCATCGTCGATGAGGCCGCGGTGATCGCACGCGTGCGCGCCGGAGAGCCGGAGGCGTATGCGGAGCTGGTGCGTGCCCATACGGGCCTCGCGCTCAGGGCGGCCGCGGCACTGGGGGCGGGTGCGGACGCGGAGGACGTGGTGCAGCAGGCCTTCTTCAAGGCCTACTGCTCCTTGGGGCGCTTTCGGGACGGCGCGGCGTTCAAGCCGTGGCTGCTCTCGATCGTCGCCAATGAGACGAGGAACACAGTGCGGACGGCGGTGCGCCAGCGGACGCTGGCCGGCCGTGAGGCCGCCCTCGTGGAGGCCGAGCCGCTGATACCGGAATCGGCGGATCCGGCTGCCGCGGCCCTGGAGGTCGAGCGCCGGACGGCACTGCTGGCCGCTCTGGAAGGACTGGGCGAGGACCACCGCCTGGTCGTCACCTACCGCTATCTGCTGGAGATGGACGAGTCGGAGACCGCCCAGGCCCTGGGCTGGCCGCGGGGGACGGTGAAATCCCGGCTCAACCGCGCCCTGCGGAAGCTCGGCAGACTGCTGCCGGACTTCGAGCCGCGGGAGGGGTCGGGGGATGCGGGGGACGCCGCGGGTGCGGCGGATGCGGAAGGCCTGGGCGGCCCGAGAGGTCGGAGAGCGCGGGGAGGAGGTGATGAGCATGGGTGACTCGTACGAGTCGCAGGAGTACGAGGAGTACGAGGAGAGGGGTACGGGGTCCTCCGGTGGCCGGGGCCGTGGTGAGGGCCTGGGCGGGGGCCGGAACGGGGACGGGGACGGACACGGACATGGGCATGTGCCCCGGCCGGGGCAGGGGGATGGGCACGGGCAGGGTGTTTCCCGGTTGCCCGAGGAGTTGCGGGCGCTCGGGCGGTCGCTGGACCGGCCCGGGGCGGTGGGCGGTGAGTCGATGGTCGAGCGGGTGCTGGAGCAGATACTGGCCGAGCACGTGCCGGTCCCGGTGGCCGAGCCACCGGGCCTCGCGGAGCGGCTGAGGGCGGTGCGCCGCTGGGCCCGGGCGCGTCAGCGTGCGCTGGCCGCAGGGCTGTGCGGTCTGCTGACGGTCCTCGTGCTCACGCCTCCGGTGCGCGCCGCGGTCGTGGAGTGGTTCGACTTCGGCGGGGTGGAGGTGCGGTACGACCCGTCGGCGACGCCTTCGCCGGGGGCCGAGGTGCCCGGCTGCGGCGGCCCGTCCCTCACTCTCGCCGAGGCCGAGCGGAGGGCGGGCTTCGCGCCCCTCGCGCCCCCTGCCCTGGGGACCCCGGAGGCAGTGACGGTGACCCGCGAGCCGAAGGGGCGGTTCCTGATCACCCTGTGCTGGCGCGAGCAGGGGCGCACGGTCCGGCTGGACGAGTATCCGGCGCTGCTGAGTCCCGGCTTCACCAAGTTCGTGCGGGAGCAGCCGGAGTATGTGCCGCTGGGCAAGGACGCGGACTTCGCCGAGCGTACGGCACTGTGGTTCCCCGACCCTCATCTCCTGCGCCTCTGGCTGATGGACGGGGACGGGGAGTTCACCCGCTCCAAGCGGACCGCCGGACCGACGCTGCTGTGGATGCACGGGGGCGACATGACGCTCCGGCTGGAGGGTGTGGCGTCGCGGTCGCGGGCGGTGGAGATCGCGAAGTCGCTGGATTAGTGGGCCTGTTGACCGGGACGGGCCAAGTCGGGCCGGAGCGAGCCGGGACGGGCCGCGACGGGCCGCGACGGGCCTGGCGGGGCGGACGAGGCCGGGGCGGCGCGGATTCCTCGAAATTTTGGTCGGCGTCGAGTGGGAACCCCGGTGGGTCGAGCGGTGTACCAGAAGTGACACGCGAGTGCGGGCGGACCGCACCGGGACCGATTGGGGGTGTCGGGATGCGCAGGGTTCGTGCACGGGTGACGGGGAGCCGGGGATGGGTGGCGATCTCGGGGTGGGCGATGGCGCTCGGTCTGGTCGTGATGTGCGCGCCCACCGCGGCGGCCGGCGGTCCGACGAGTGTGCTGGTGGTCTCGCCGGAGAGCGGCCAGAGCGCAGCGCTCTACAACTCGAAGGAGGAGTACGAGGAGTTGCAGCGTCTCCTGGGATCGCCGGGCAGCGGCACCCGAGAGGAACCGCCCGGGCTGGGCGTGGGCAGCGGTCGGCAGATCAACGTCACCTGGATGATCCATGACGTGTCGCCCTGGCGGGTCGACCGCGTCTATCCGGAGACACCGCGCACCAAGGACGTCTGGATACATACGGCGGCCAACGTTCCGAAGTCCATGAACGGCTACTGGCACAAGGCCGAGCAACCGGACGCGGTGCGCGCGCTGTTGAAGAAGCTCGGCGTGCTGGGCGAATCGTCCGGCGACGGCGCCGGGGCCATCTATCCGGCGCCTTGGGAGTCGACGGAGGACGCCGCCGCGCCCGCACCCGCCCCCGAGCCCACGGAGCGGTCCGGCACGGCTGCGGCCGCCGCGGCGGGCAACGACGACACCGACTGGTGGTGGGCGATACCTGGGCTGGCGACCGGGGCTGTGCTGGCCCTGGGGCTGCGGCCGTTCGCCGGGCGGCTGCCGGGAGTACGGCAGTTGGGCCGTCGACGGGTTCGGGAAGCGGGTCCTCGACAGGAGCTGAGGGATGTCTGAGATGGGCGTAGGAGTTGTTCGGTCCGGGCGCGTGACGGGCGGCGGTGCGGCCGATCCCGCGGGCGACCCGGGGTGGTCGACAGCCGGGCCCGCGGCAAGCCCGGCGTTCGGCTCCGGCGGCACCCTGCTGATACGCCGCGCGGCGGCCGGGCGTGAGCCTGGGCCGCCGCGGGAGTAACGACAGGAGTTGATCGACTTGTGAGCCGGCTTGTGAGTCGGCCTACGAATCCGCTGGTTCGGCCGGTGGGGCGGCTCCGGCCGAGACCGGGTGTCGGTTCTCGGTCGCGGCGCCCGCGCCCTCGTCCGCAGTCTCGGCCGAGGCCTCGGTCGCGGTGTCAGCCGAGGTCGATCTCCGGGTAGAGCGGGAAGCCGGCCAGGAGGTCGGTCGCCCGGTGGGAGATCTCGTCGGCGATCTTCGGGTCCAGGACGTGCTGGGCCTTGGAAGGGGCGCCCTTGGCGGTGGTGCCGGGCTCCGTGGTGGCGAGGACGCGGTCGATGAGGCCGGCGATCTCGTCCATCTCGGTGGCGCCGAGGCCACGGGTGGTGAGCGCCGGGGTGCCGATGCGGATGCCGGAGGTGTACCAGGCGCCGTTGGGGTCGGCGGGGATGGCGTTGCGGTTGGTGACGATGCCCGAGTCGAGCAGGGCGGTCTCGGCCTGGCGGCCGGTGAGGCCGTAGGAGGAGGCGACGTCGATGAGGTTGAGGTGGTTGTCCGTGCCGCCGGTGACCAGCGTGGCGCCGCGTCGCATCAGGCCCTCGGCGAGAGCGCGGGCGTTGTCGACGACGGCCTGGGCGTAGTCGCGGAACTCGGGGCGGCGGGCCTCGGCGAGTGCGACCGCCTTGGCGGCCATGACGTGCGGGAGGGGGCCACCGAGGACCATCGGGCAGCCGCGGTCGACCTGGTCGGTGAGGGAGGAGTCGCACAGGACCATGCCGCCGCGCGGGCCGCGCAGCGACTTGTGGGTGGTCGTGGTGACGATCTGGGCGTGCGGGACCGGGTCGAAGTCACCGGTGAGGACCTTGCCGGCGACGAGGCCGGCGAAGTGCGCCATGTCGACCATGAGGGTCGCGCCGACCTCGTCGGCGATCTCCCGCATGATCCGGAAGTTCACGAGACGGGGGTAGGCGGAGTAGCCGGCGACGATGATCAGGGGCTTGAACTCACGGGCGGAGGTGCGCAGGGCCTCGTAGTCGATGAGGCCGGTGGCGGGGTCGGTGCCGTAGGAGCGCTGGTCGAACATCTTGCCGGAGATGTTCGGGCGGAAGCCGTGGGTGAGGTGGCCGCCGGCGTCCAGGGACATGCCGAGCATGCGCTGGTTGCCGAAGGCCTGGCGCAGTTCGGCCCAGTCAGCATCGGAGAGGTCGTTGACGTTGCGGACGCCGGCCTTCTGAAGGGCGGGGGCTTCGACGCGGGCGGCGAGGACGGCCCAGAAGGCGACGAGGTTGGCGTCGATGCCGGAGTGCGGCTGGGCGTAGGCGTGCTCGGCGCCGAAGAGCTCGCGGGCGTGCTCGGCGGCGAGGGCCTCGACGGTGTCCACGTTGCGGCAGCCGGCGTAGAAGCGGCGGCCGACGGTGCCTTCGGCGTACTTGTCGCTGAACCAGTTGCCCATCGCGAGGAGGGTGGCCGGGGAGGCGTAGTTCTCGGAGGCGATCAGCTTGAGCATCTCGCGCTGGTCGGCGACTTCCTGCCCGATGGCGTCGGCGACGCGGGGCTCGACGGCGCGGATCACTTCGAGGGCGCTGCGGAAGGCGGTGGATTCGTTGGAGAGGGGCTCTGGCATGACGGCCTCCGGACGTGGCGTTCGGCGTTCACGGTTCGGCCCAGGCGCACGGCACACAGTTTCTTGGGCCGCTCCCCGATGGTCGTTCCCATCCCAGCGCGCCAGTCACGGCCCGTGGATCAGCGTACCGGGCGCGCCGGACCGTCGGGGTCCGCCGTCCACCATGCGAGCGACGATAGGAAAGGGGCCATATGCAGTCGGACGGCCGGAAGGGAGCCGGGCCGGAGCTCTGGCACAGAAGCGGGAAAAGAAGCAGGTCACGAGCCCTCGTGTGGCCGGAAACGGAGACCCCGTGAGCACCACCGAAGAACTGATCGCCTCGGCCGAAGCCCACAGCGCGCCCACCTACCACCCGCTGCCGGTCGTCGTGGCGACGGCGGACGGGGCCTGGATGACGGATGTCGAGGGGCGCCGCTATCTGGATCTGCTGGCCGGGTATTCGGCGCTGAATTTCGGTCACGGCAACACTCGGCTCATCGAGGCGGCGAAGGCACAGCTGGAGCGGGTGACGTTGACGTCGCGGGCGTTCCACCACGACCGGTTCGCCGAGTTCTGCACGCGGCTGGCCGAGTTGTGCGGCATGGAGATGGTGCTGCCGATGAACACGGGCGCGGAGGCGGTCGAGTCGGCCGTGAAAACCGCCCGAAAGTGGGGGTACCGGGTCAAGGGCGTGCCCGAGGGGAGGGCGAAGGTCGTCGTGGCGGGCAACAACTTCCACGGGCGTACGACGACGATCATCAGCTTCTCCACGGATACCGAGGCGCGGGCGGACTTCGGTCCGTACACGCCGGGCTTCGAGATCGTGCCGTACGGGGATCTCACGGCGATGCGCGCGGCGGTCACGGAGAACACCGTGGCCGTGCTGCTGGAGCCCATCCAGGGCGAGGCGGGCGTGCTGGTGCCGCCGGCCGGTTACCTCGCGGGCGTACGGGAGCTGACGCGCGAGCGGAACGTGCTGTTCGTGGCGGACGAGATCCAGTCGGGTCTCGGGCGGACGGGGCGGACCTTCGCGTGTGAGCACGAGGGGGTCGTGCCGGACATGTATGTGCTGGGCAAGGCGCTCGGGGGCGGGGTGGTGCCGGTGTCGGCGGTGGTGTCGTCGAGCGAGGTGCTCGGGGTGTTCCGGCCGGGTGAGCACGGGTCGACGTTCGGCGGGAATCCGCTGGCCTGTGCGGTGGCGCTGGAGGTGATCGCGATGCTGCGGTCGGGCGAGTACCAGCGGCGGGCCACCGAGTTGGGCGAGCATCTGCACCGGGAGCTGGGGCAGTTGGCCGGCTCGGGCCGGATCACCCAGGTGCGGGGGCGCGGGCTCTGGGCGGGGATCGACATCGACCCGGCGTACGGCACGGGCCGGGAGATCTCCGAGAAGCTGATGGACCGGGGCGTGCTGGTCAAGGACACCCATGGGTCCACGGTCCGGATCGCGCCGCCACTGGTGATCAGTAAGGAGGACCTGGACTGGGGGCTCGCGCAGTTGCGGGGCGTGCTGGGTGTGTGACCGGCCTCGCCGACCTCGCCGACCTCTTGCGCCTCGCCGGGGCCGAGGCCCCCCGACCACGGTGCCGTGGAGGTGGGTTACAGGATCACGTGCGGCAGGAAGCGGGCGTACTCGTCCGTGATCAGGCCGGAGGATTCGCGGATGCCGAGGCCTGCCGACTCGTTCTCGACGACCCAGGCTCCGAGGACGACGCGGTTGCCGTCGAAGGACGGGAGGGGTGCCAACTCCTGGTAGCAGCGGGGTTCTTCGCGGAGTACGGGAGCGGAGCCCGGTTCGTGGACCGTGACTCCGGCGCCCTCGCGGCCGAGCAGGGGTTTGGCCACGAATCCGCGGGTGGCGGCCAGTTCGCGTGGGCCGTCGAGGAAGGTGGGGAGGAGGTGGGGGTGGTCCGGGTACAGCTCCCAGAGGATCGCGAGGAGGGCCTTGTTGCTGAGCAGCATCTTCCAGGCCGGTTCGATCCACATCGTGATTCCCGTGCCGCCGCCGTTGTCGAGGGTGGCGAGGACGTGCGGGGCGAAGCGGTCGGTGGTGAGCCTCCCCCAGTCTCGGCTTCGCTCGACCGGGAGGGACCCCCATCCAGGGGTAGAGCTTGAAGCAGCTGCGGATGAAGCGGAGTTGCTTGTCGACGAAGCGGCCGGACAGGCGGTCCCAGCCGATCTCCTCCATCGCGATCCAGGCGGTGTCGAGGCCGGCCTGTTCCGCGGTCTCCTTCAGATAGGCGACGGTCATCAGGTCCTCGCCGAGTTCGTCGGCGGCGGAGTGTGCGAAGTAGAGGGGGTTGCCGGGCGGGAGGAGGGCGGACTGTTTCTTCCAGGCATCGACGAGGCGTTCGTGGAGGGAGTTCCACTGGTCGGCGCCGGGGAAGCGTTCCTCCATCCAGAACCACTGGGGGCTGGCGGCCTCGACGAGTGAGGTCGGGTGTCGGCGTTGTACTCCAGGAGCTTGGCCGGGCCCGTGCCGTCGTGGCGGAGGTCGAAACGGCCGTACAGGGACGGGAGTTCGGCGCGGCGGTGCCAGGCCTCGGTGACCGATTCCACCACTCGGGGGTCGGTGATGCCCAGGTCGGCGAAGCGGTTCTCGGTGACGATGTGCTCGGCCGCCGCCAGGCACATCGTGTGGAGTTCCTCGACGACCTCCTCCAGCCCCTCGACCTCGGGGAGCGGGAAGACGTAGTACGCGGACTCGTCCCAGTACGGGCGCAGGGAGTCGTCCGGGTGGCGGGTCTCCCCCGTTGGGCCCGTTCGGCGGGCTCGTCCATGACCGGCTCGCTTGTCCGGCCCCGGACAGGTTAAAGATCAGGTGAGCGGGTTGTACAAACGGCTCTCCCGAACTCTCGCTCCCCTACAGTCGCTTTGTGCTCTTTGGAATGGTGTGCGCCCTTGGTGCGGCGGTGTGCTTCGGCACGGCGACGGTGTTGCAGGCGATCGCGGCGCGGGCGGCCGCGCGGGGACCGGAGAGCTCCGGCTCCCCGGGTGACTCGCCCGACGGATCGACCGGTGGATCGACCGGCGGGACTTCTGGTGTGGACGCCGCCCTGTTGTTGCGGGCGCTGCGCGAGTGGCGGTACATCGCCGGGCTCGCGCTCGACGGGGCCGGGTTCGTCCTGCAGATCGTGGCCCTGCGGTCGCTCCCGATCTACACGGTAGGGGCGGCGCTCGCCGCGAGCCTCGCGGTGACGGCCGTGGTCGCGGCATGGCTGCTCCATGTGCGGCTGAGCGGGCTCGAATGGGGCGCGGTCGGGGTGGTGTGCGCGGGGCTCGCGATGCTCGGGCTCGCGTCGGGAGAGGAGGGGGACCGGGCCGGTTCCACCGCGCTCAAGTACGCGATGCTCGGCACCGCCGTGGTCGTGCTGCTCCTCGGCGCGTTGGCCGGGCGACTGCCCGATCGGGGGCGGGCGCTCGCGCTCGGGCTGGGTGCCGGGTTCGGGTTCGGGGTGGTCGAGGTGTCGGTCCGGCTCATCGACGGCCTCACTCCCTCGGCGCTCCTCACCAACCCGGCGACGTACGCCCTGCTGCTGGGCGGAGGCGCGGCGTTCCTGCTACTCACCTCCGCGCTCCAGCGGGGCTCGGTGACGACGGCCACGGCGGGGCTGGTCATCGGCGAGACCATCGGGCCCGCGGTGGTGGGCGTGGTGTGGCTGGGCGACCGTACGCGGGAGGAGCTGGCCTGGCTGGCCGTGCTCGGCTTCGCCGTTGCGGTGGCCGGGGCGCTGGCGCTGGCCCGCTTCGGGGAGGCGCCGGTGGAGGTGGACGAGTCGGAATCGGTCGCGCCATAGGGCTCCACGGGTCGGGGCCCCGTTCCGTGTGGTTTCCGTTCCGCGCGGTCACCGTTCCGCGCGGTTTCCGTTCCGTGCCCGGCCGGGCGGTGCGCCCGTGTCTCGCAGGGCCGCGCCTCTCGGGGCCGCGCCTCGCGGGGCCGCGCCTCGCAGGGCCGCGCCTCTCGGGGCCGTATGTCGCCGGCGCATCGCCCGGCCGCTCTAGGGCAACGCCCTGACCAGTGCCTCCAGTGCTCCCGGCCATGCGCTGTCCGTAGGTGTCCCGTACCCCACGACCAGTGCGTCCAGGGGCGGGGCCGTGGCGGACGGGTGGCGGTAGCGGGTCAGGCCGTGGACCGCCAGGCCCTGCCAGACCGCCGCGCGGACGACCGACTGCTCGGTGCCGGGCGGGAGTTGGAGCACCGCGTGGAGGCCGGCCGCGATACCGGTGGCCGTGACCGAGGGCGCGTGGGCGGCCAGGGCCGAGACGAGGTGGTCGCGGCGACGGCGGTAACGGAGGCGTGAGGCGCGCACATGGCGGTCGTACGCGCCCGACGTGATGAACTCCGCCAGGGTCAGCTGGTCCAGGACGCCGCACGACCAGTCCGCGCCGCCCTTCGCCGCCGTGACCTCGGCCGCCAGGTCCGGCGGCAGGACCAGCCAGCCGAGGCGCAGGCCGGGGGCCAGGGACTTGCTGGCGGTGCCGAGGTACACGACGTGGTCCGGGTCGAGGCCCTGGAGCGCGCCCACGGGCTGCCGGTCGTAGCGGAACTCCCCGTCGTAGTCGTCCTCCAGGATCAGCCCGCCCGTCCGCCGCGCCCAGTCGACCACGGCGGCCCGGCGGTCGGGATGCAGGGGCACGCCCATGGGGAACTGATGGGCTGGGGTCAGCAGCACCGCCCGCACACCGCCGGGCCCACTCTTGCTCCCATTCCCGCTCCCGTCCCGGGATCCGTGCCCGCCACTTCCGCCCCCACGCCCACCCCGGCTCCCCTGCCCGCCGCCACTGCCCCTTCCGCCGCCGCTCCGACCAAGCCCTCCCCCGGTCAACTCCTCCGTGCGCGTGCCCAGTTCGTCGAACGGCAGGGTCACCGAGCGCAGTCCCGCCCGTTCCACCAGATTCCAGTGCACGTCGAGCCCGTACGACTCCATCGCCAGCGCCCCCGCGCCCCGCTGTCGCAGCACCGCGCCGAGCAGCATCAGGCCGTGTGCGAACCCGGAGCAGATGAGGATGCGTTCGGGGTCGGCGCGTACGCCGCGGGCCCGGGCGAGGTAGCCCGCGAGCGCGGTGCGCAGTTCGACGCGGCCGCGCGGGTCCCCGTATCCGAGAGCGTCGTACGGGGCCGCAGCGAGGGCCCGGCGGGATGCCTTGAGCCACTCGGCGCGCGGGAAGGAGGCGAGGTCGGGGGTGCCGGGGACGAGGTCGTACGCCGGGCCGCCGGGCGCACGCGGCCGGGGCGGGGCGGAGGCCGGTGCCACCACCGCGCGTTCCGCCACCCGCGTGCCGGAGCCCTGGCGGGCGGTGAGCCAGCCCTCGGCCACGAGGTCGGCGTACGCATCGGCGACGGTGTTGCGCGCGATGCCCAGATCGGCGGCGAGGGAGCGGGACGACGGCAGACGGGTCCCGGGTGCGAGCCGTCCGCCGCGCACGGCGGCCCGCAGCGCGTCCGTCAGGCCTTTGCGCAGGCCGGAGCCGGTGCGCGACACGTCGACATGCAGATCCACGCCAAAAGTGGCCCAGGATTTCACCATGGAAATGGACCATACTCCTGGGCTACTCCGAACGTAGGCTCATGATCATGACGACGAACACCACCCCCACCGACATCCAGCAGGACACCCCGCTCGCCCGCGAGCACGCCCCCCGCCTCCAGTGGACCGAGTTCGCCCCCGAGGTCTACAAGGCCATGGTCAGGCTGGACGCGGCTGCCCGGAAGGGCGTCGACCCGGTGCTCCTTGAGCTGGTGAAGATCCGCGCGTCGCAGCTCAACCACTGCGCGTTCTGCCTCGACATGCACACGAAGGACGCGTTCGCGGCGGGCGAGAGCGTCGAGCGGGTCGTCCAGCTCAGCGCGTGGGAGGAGTCACGGCACTTCTACACGGAGAAGGAGCTCGCCGCCCTCGCGCTCACCGAGGCCGTGACGGTCCTGACGGACGGCTTCGTACCGGACGAGGTGTACGAGACCGCCGCCCGCCACTTCGACGAGGCCGAGCTGACCCAGCTGATCGCCGCCATCACGGTGATCAACGCCTGGAACCGCTTCGGCGTGACCTGCCGTCTCGTGGCCGGCCACTACACGCCCGGGCAGTACAAGTAGCAGTACCAACGAGCGGCAGTACGAGTAGCGGCACTTGTGGCAGTACAAGCAGCGGCACAGTATGCGGGAGTGCCGGGTGCCCTCGTCAGGGAGACACCCGGCACCCGTACAGGGATGGCCACTTGGACGGCCCGTACGGCAGACGGCCCGCACGGCAGTGACCTACTGGCAGTGACCTACTTGCGCAGCCACGCCTTCCACGTGGACTCATGGCCCTCGGCCCACTTCCGCGCCGCCTCCTCGGGCGTCAGCTTCTGGTCGGCGATCATCAGGGAGACCTCGTTCTGGTCCTCGGTCGTCCACTTGAACTTCTTCAGGAAGGCCGCCGCCTTGCCGCCGCTCTTCGCGAAGTCCGTGTTCAGGTACTTCTGCAGCGGGGTGTGCGGATAGGCGCAGGCGACCTTCTCCGGGTCGGCGTCGCAGCCCTCCTTGTAGGCGGGCAGCTTCACCTCCGTCATCGGGACCTTCTTGAAGAGCCACTGGGGTGAGTACCAGTACGTGAGGAACGGCTTCTTCTCCTTGGCGAACTGGCGCATCTGGGTGATCTGGGCCGCCTCCGAACCGGCGAACACCACCTGGAGGTCGAGGTCCAGGTTCTTCACCAGCGCCTTGTCGTTCGTGACGTAGGAGGGCGAGCCGTCGAGCAGTTGCCCCTTGCCGCCGCTCTCAGGGGTGCGTAGCTGGTCGGCGTACTTGTTCAGGTTCTTCCAGTCGGTCACGTCCGGGTGCTGCTTCGCGAAGTACGTCGGTACGAACCAGCCGATGTGCCCGGTGACGCCGAGGCCGCCGCCGTTCACGATCGTCTTCTTGTCCTTGACGTACCGCTGTTCCTGCTCGGGGTGGCCCCAGTCCTCCAGGATCGCGTCGACCCGGCCCTGGCTGAGCGCGTCCCACGCGGGGACCTCGTCGACCTGGACGGTGTCGACGCGGTAGCCCAGTTCGTGCTCCAACAGGTACTGCGCGACGGCCACGTTGGCCTGTGCGCCGACCCACGACTGCACCGACAGGGTCACGGTCTTCGCCCCCTGCGCGTTGGCGAAGGGCGAGGCCTGCTTGGTCATGTCGGCGGCTCCGCAGCCGGCCGTCGTCAGCACCAGCAGGGAGCAGCCGACGGCCAGAGCGCCCGTCATGCGCGTACGACCGGTCGCACGACTCATACGACCCGGACCCATACGACCTGTACGACTCGAACGCGTACGCATCTCAGGCTCCCTTCTTCGTGCGGCGGTCCGTCGGCTGGGTCACGCGGTCGAGCATCAGGCCGAGGCAGACGATCGCCGCGCCGGCCACCAGGCCCGTGGCGAGGTCGCCCTGGGCGAGCCCGAACACGACGTCGTAGCCGAGTGCGCCACCGCCCACCAGGCCGCCGATGATGACGACGGCGAGGACCAGGACGACACCCTGGTTGAGCGCGAGCAGCAGTGCCGGACGGGCCAACGGCAGCTGGACCTGGCGCAGTTGCTGCCAGCCCGTGGCGCCCATCGAGCGCGAGGACTCCATGGCCGCCGGGTCGACCTGGCGCAGGCCCTGTGTGGTGATGCGGACGACGGCGGGCAGGGCGTAGACGACCGCGGCGGCGACCGCCGGGGCGCGGCCCACGCCGAAGAGCGCGACGACGGGGATGAGGTAGACGAACTGAGGCATCGTCTGGAAGACGTCCAGGAAGGGGCGCAGCACGCGTTCGCAGCGCTCGCTCCTGGCCGCCGCGATGCCGGTCGCGAAGCCCAGGACCAGGGTGACCGCCACGGCCGCGAGGACCTGCGACAGCGTGTCGAGGGACGGCCCCCACACGCCGAGCACGCCGATGGCGGCCATCGCGAGGACGGCGGTGAGCGCGGTGCGCCAGGTGCCGATCAGCCAGGCGAGCGCGGCGACGATCAGCAGGACCGACCACCAGGGCAGCCACTGCAGGCCGTCCCGCACCGGGTCCAGGACCCAGGTGGTGAAGTGGCCCGCCCAGTCGGCGGTGCCGCCCACGTAGGGGACGCCGGAGTAGAGGTGGTCCGTCATCCAGTCGACGGCCCTGTTGACGGGCTCGGCGATGTTCACGAGCCAGGCCTCGGGCCAGTCGAGACGGTCGGTGAGGCGTCCGGCGACCGCGACGGCGAGGGCCACGACGGCCGCGTAGGCCCAGCCGGTCCAGCGCGACTTGGGCTCTCCGAACCCGCCCCCCGTGCCCACCGCTCCCGCCGCGCCCGTCACCCGGTCGAGGACGACCGCGAGCAGCACGATCGGGATGCCGGCGGCGAGCGCCGCGCCCACGTCGACCGAGGCGAGCGCCTGGTAGACGCGGTCGCCGAGGCCGGCCGCGCCGATGACGGACGCGATGACGGCCATGGACAGGGCCATCATGATCGTCTGGTTGAGGCCGAGGAGGAGTTCCTTGCGGGCGAGCGGGAGGCGGGCCGTGAGGAGCCGCTGCCGAGCCGTGGTGCCCAGGGACTCGACGGCCTCCATCACCCCGGCGTCGGCGCCGCGCAGGCCGAGCGCGGTGAGGCGGGCCATGGGCGGGGCTGCGTACACGACGGTGGCGAGTACCGCGGCCGGCACACCCATGCCGAAGACGAGGACGACCGGCAGCAGGTACGCGTAGGCCGGGAACACCTGCATGGTGTCGAGTACGGGGCGCAGCGCGCGGTACGTACGGTCGGAGAGCCCGGCCGCGAGGCCGAGGAGCACGCCGAGCACGACGGACGCGAGGACCGCGACCACCATCAGCGCGAGCGTCTGCATGGTGGGGATCCACATGCCGAGCAGCCCGCAGGCCAGGAACGCGGCGCCCGTGCCGAGCGCCAGCCGTACCCCCGCGACCCGCCAGGCGACCAGTGCCGCCGCGGCCGTGACTCCCGCCCAGCCGGCGGCGAGCAGGACGAGGTAGACGGCGCGTACGGAGAGGACGACCGCGTTGGAGACGTACCCGAAGAAGTAGAGGAACAGCGGGTGGCTGTCGCGGTTGTCGATGACCCAGTCGCTGGCCCTGCCGAGGGGTTCGGTGAGGTCGACGGTGAGGGCGTGCGGCCAACTGCCGCTCGCCCAACGGGCGTCGGCCAGCGGGACGAGGACCGCCGCCGCGACGGCGAGCAGCAGGAGCTTGCCGGCGGCGGGGCGCTTGAGGAAGCCGGGGAGACCGCTCCGGGGAGCGGCCGCGGTGATCGTGGCCATCAGGCCACCCCCTCGCGAGCGTGCTCGGCCGTTCCGTCACCCTTGTCGGAAGCGGACTCGGCCGAACCGGCACCCGACTCCGAACCGGCACCCGACCCCGAACCGGTGGCCGCAGTGGACGAACCGACGCGCGAACCACCAGTCGCATCGGTGGCCGAACCGGTGTCCGCGTCGTCGAACCGCCCGCCGGTCCCCGCCACCACCCCCAGCAGCGCGTCCGAGTCGACGACCCCGAGGCAGCGCCCCCGGTCCACCACGCGGGCGGTCTGGCCAGTGCGCGCGACCGCCTCGATGGCCTCGGAGACCGTGGCCTGGGGCGTGAGGGCGGGACCCTCGCCCGCCTCCTGCGCGGACGCGGCCCGCATGGCCCGCCGTACCGTCATGACCTGCTCGCGCGGCACGTCCCGTACGAACTCGCGTACGTAGTCGTCGGCGGGCGAGCCCACGATCTCCTCGGGCGTGCCGAGCTGGACGACGCGGCCGTCGCGCATGAGGGCGATGCGGTCGCCCAGGCGCAGGGCCTCGTTCAGGTCGTGGGTGATGAAGACCATCGTGCGGCCCTCCTCGTGGTGGAGCCGGACGACCTCCTCCTGCATGTCGCGCCGGATCAGCGGGTCGAGCGCGCTGAACGGCTCGTCGAACAGCAGGACCTCGGGGTCCACGGCGAGCGCCCGCGCCAGTCCGACGCGCTGCTGCTGACCGCCGGAGAGCTGGCCGGGCCGCCGATGCTCCATGCCTTCGAGGCCGACCTTGGTGACGACCTCCTGGGCCTTCTCGCGACGCTCGCGCCTGCCGACACCCTGGACTTCGAGCCCGTACGCGACGTTGTCGAGCACGGTCCGGTGCGGCAGGAGGCCGAAGTGCTGGAAGACCATCGCGGCGCGGTGGCGGCGCAGTTCGCGCAGCCGCGCCTTGTCCATGGCGCGGACGTCCTCGCCGTCGATGACGATCGAACCGGCCGTCGGCTCGATGAGCCGGGTCAGACAGCGTACGAGCGTGGACTTGCCCGAGCCGGACAGGCCCATGACGACGAAGACCTCGCCCTTGCGCACGTCGAAGCTCACGTCCCGGACGGCGGCCGTGCAGCTGGTACGGGACCGGAGTTCGGCCGGGGTGAGGGCCGCGAGCTCGGGGTCGGCGGGGACGCGGTCGGCCTTGGGGCCGAAGACCTTCCAGAGCCCCTCGACGGCGAAGACGGGGGCAGTGCCCGCGCGCTCGGCATCCGTGCGCTCGAAAGCGGCATCCTGAACATCGGTTGACGTACTGCTCATCACGCACCGCCTCCCAGCAGGTCCACGCACTTCTCGCCGACCATGAGCACCCCGATCATCGGGTTCACGGCGGGCATCGTCGGGAAGACCGACGCGTCGGCGATCCGGATGCCTTCGAGACCACGGATACGCAACTCGGGGTCCACGACGGCCAGTTGGTCGTCGGAGGCGCCCATCCGGCAGGTGCCCGCCGGGTGGTACACGGTGTGCGCCACCGACCGGGCGTACACGCTGAGTTCCTCGTCCCCCGTGATGTCCGGTCCGGGGCACACCTCGCGCTTGAGCCAGTGCGCGAGCGGCTCGGACCTGGCGATCTCGCGGGCGATCCTGATGCCGTCGACGAGGGTGCGGCCGTCGTAGTCGTCCTCGTCCGTGAAGTAGCGGAAGTCGAGGGCGGGCTTCTCGGCCGGGTCGGCGCTCGTCAGGTACAGGCGGCCTCGGCTGCGCGGCTTGGGGATGTTGGGGGTCATCGAGACGCCGTGCGCGGGGCGTTCGTAGCCGATGCGCTCCGGGTTGTCCGTGAAGGGGACCTGGTAGAAGTGGAACATCAGGTCCGGACCGGCGTGTTCGGGGTCGCGCCGCACGAACAGGCCCGCGTCGGAGTCCATCGCGGAGTTCTCGGGGATCGGCCCGTCCGTCTCCCAGACGATGACCGACTCGGGGTGGTCGAGCAGGTTCTCGCCGACGCCCGGCAGGTCGTGGACGACGGGGATACCGAGCGCTTCGAGGTCCTGGCGCGGCCCGATGCCGGAGTGCATGAGCAGCCGTGGCGAGTCGACGGCACCGGCGCACAGCAGCACTTCGTTCCGCGCCCGGACGAGGACTTCCTCGCCGTCCTTGGTGCGTACGTGCACACCGCGGGCGCGCGTCCCGTCGAGCTCCAGCCGGTACGCCCAGGTCTCCAGGAGGATGTGGAGGTTGGGCCGTTCGTCCATGAACGGATGCAGGTAGGCGACCGACGCGCTCGACCGCTTGTTGTTCTCCGGGTGGTACGCGAGGTCGAAGAAGCCGACGCCCTCGGTGAACGGCTGCTTGTTGAAGCCCTCCACGCGCGGCACTTCGAGCGTCGACTGCGCGGCGTCGACGAAGTCGCGGGCGATGGCGTTCCGGTCCTTCTCGTCGACCGGCACGATGTTGTTGCGCAGCCGCGGGAAGTACGCCTCCATCGGCACCGCGCCCCAGCCCTTGGCGCCCGCCGCCTCCCACTCGTCCCAGTCGGACGGCAGCGGCTTGAACGCGATGAGCGTGTTGTGCGAGGAGCATCCGCCGAGGACCCGGGCGCGGCTGTGCCGGATGTGCGAGTTGCCGCGCGGCTGCTCGGTCGTCGGGTAGTCGTAGTCCAGCTCCCCGCCGAGCAGGCCCATCCAGCGCCGCAGGGTCAGGACGTCGTCGCGGCCGACGTCGCTCGGGCCGCCCTCGATGACGGCGACGGTGACGTCCGGGTTCTCGGTGAGCCGGGAGGCGATGACCGATCCCGCGGTGCCGCCGCCTATGACGACGTAGTCGTACGTGTTCTGTTCTTCGGACACGGCTGTGTTCTGTTCTTCGGGCACGGCGTGCTCGGGCATGGCGTGTTCAGGCGTGGCGTGTTCAGGCATGGCGTGGCGCTCCAAGGTGCCTTGTGCGGTGGGGAGTCCGGGGAGTCGACGGTGGTCGGGGCGGGGGTCAGCCCGTGAACCACCGGACGGGCTTCGGCGCGAGGTTCTGGTAGACGTGCTTGGTCTCGCGGTACTCGGCGAGCCCAGCGGGCCCGAGCTCGCGCCCCACACCGCTCTTGCCGAAGCCGCCCCACTCCGCCTGCGGGAGGTAGGGGTGGAAGTCGTTGATCCAGACGGTGCCGTGCCGCAGCCGGCCGGCGACGCGCCGGGCGCGCCCCGCGTCGGCGGTCCAGACGCCGCCCGCGAGCCCGTACTCCGTGTCGTTGGCGAGCGCGACGGCCTCGTCCTCCGTGCGGAAGGTCTCGACAGTCAGGACCGGGCCGAACACCTCTTCCCGGACGACCCGCATGTCGCGGTGGCACTGGTCGAGGACGGTCGGCTCGTAGAAGTAGCCGGTGGCGGGCCGCTCGGCGGACGGCTCGGGGCGGGCGCCGCCGGCTCGCAGCACCGCGCCCTCGGCGAGCGCGGAGGCAACGTACGACTCGGTCTTCTCGCGCTGTTCGGCGGAGACCAGCGGTCCGCACTCGACGCCGTCCTCGGTGCCGCGGCCGAGGCGGATCCGCTCGGCCCGCCGCGCCAGTTCGGCGACGAAGCGCTCTCGCACGGACTCCTCGATGATGAGCCGGGAACCGGCGGAGCAGACCTGCCCGCTGTGGATGAAGGCGGCGTTGAGGGCCTGGTCGACGGCGGTGTCGAACCCCTCCTCCGTGGCGCAGGCGTCGGCGAAGACGACGTTGGGGTTCTTGCCGCCGAGTTCGAGGGCGACCTTCTTGACGGTGACGGCGGCGGCCTGCGCGACCTTCGTGCCGCTGACGAGTCCGCCGGTGAACGACACGAGGTCGACGTCCGGATGCTCGGCGAGCCGGGCCCCGACGCTGTGGCCGGGCCCGGTGACGATGTTGGCGACACCCTCGGGAAGACCGGCCTCGACCAGCAACTCGATGAGGGCGACCGTGGTCAGCGGAGTGATCTCGCTCGGCTTGACGACGAAGGTGTTCCCGGCGGCGAGGGCGGGGGCGATCTTCCAACTCGCCTGCAGCAGGGGGTAGTTCCAGGGCGTGATCATCGCGCAGACGCCGACGGGTTCGTGCACGACGACGCTGTGGACGTCGTCCGACCCGGCGTCGACGACCCGGCCGCCGCCCTCTCCGACGACGAGGTCGGCGAAGTACCGGAAGGCGTCGGCGACACAGTCGATGTCGACGCGCCCCTCCTCCAGGGTCTTGCCCGCGTCCCGGCTCTCCAGGAGCCCGAGCCGTTCGCGGTCGCGTACGAGGAGGTCGGCGACGCGGCGCAGAAGCGCGGCCCGCTCGGTGACGGGCGTGTGCGGCCACTCTCCGTGGTCGAAGGCGCGCCGGGCGGCCTCGACGGCGGCGTCCGTGTCCGGTACGCCGCCTTCGGCGACCACGGCGAACGTCTTGGCGTCCGCCGGGTCGAGAATGTCGCGAGTGGCCCCTGAGGCGGCCGCACGCCACTCTCCGCCCACGTGAATCGTCTGCTGCGCCTGGTGTACCGACATGATCGGTGTTGCCTTCCGTTCCTGTTCCGTGCCCCTGTGTCACACGCGTGTCACTCTCGCGGGCCGAGTGCACCTGCCCCGGGACCTGGTTTGCATGCACAACCAGTGACGGATAGTGCGCGGGGTCACTGAAAAATCATCGGAAAGAAGGGCAGAAGGTGCGAAACGCATGACTGCTCGACCCATGGACACCCGGCCGACCCCCATGGACACTCGACCGTCCTTTGACTAAAGTCAAAGAAATATGGAGCCAGTGAAAGCGTCAGTGTCCGCGGAGCACGTGACCACCCTGCGCCGCTTCAACCGGTACTTCACCCGCCGGATCGGTGTGCTCGACGATCACTACCTCGGGCAGGACCGCCCGCTCGGCGAGGCGCGCCTGCTGTTCGAGATCGGGACCGGCACGTCGCTGAAGGAGCTGAGGACCCGACTCGGCCTGGACGCCGGGTACTTGAGCCGGATGGTGCGCGCGCTGGAGGGCCAGGGCCTCGTCCGGGTCAGCGTGCACCCGACGGACAGCCGGCTGCGGCTCGCGGAGCTCACGGAGACCGGGCGGGCGGAGCTGGCGGAGCAGAACCGGCGGGCCGACGGTCTCGCCGAAGGGCTGCTCGACGGGCTGAGCGAGGAGCAGCGGGGTCGGCTGACGGAGGCCGTCACCGTGGCCGAGCGGCTGCTGCGGCTGGCCGGGGTCGGTGTCAGGGCCGTCGACGCCCGGTCGGCCGACGCGCGCGCCTGTCTGGCCGGTTTCGCCGCCGAGCTCGACGAGCGGTTCCCCGAGGGATACGCCCCCGCGGATCTCGTACCGCCGGAGCAAATCGCGGTCCTCCTCGTCGCGTACGAGGAGGAGCGTGCCGTCGGCTGCGGGGCGCTGTGCGCGCTCGACGCCGGCACGGCCGAGATCCGGCATCTCTGGGTGCACCCGGACGCCCGCGGACTCGGCCTCGGGCGGCGGCTGTTGACCGAACTGGAGCGTGCGGCCGCCCGGCGCGGGCATCACGTCGTACGCCTCGACACGCACGAGGTTCTCAAGGAGGCCGCCGCGATGTACCGCACGAGCGGGTACGTCGAGATCCCGGCGTACGACGCGAACGCGCACGCCAGTTACTGGTTCGAGAAGGTCCTGGTCCTGCCCGGCTGACGTACGGCCCCTTCCTCCGCCGTCCGTCGTCCGTCACCTGTCGTCCGTCGCTCGTCGTCCCTCACTTGTCGTCCGTCGTTCGTCGCCTGTCGTCTGTCGCTCGTCAGCCGTCCTTGCTGCTGATCGAGGGCACCGCGCTCGGCGAGGGGACCGGGTCGAAGCGGAACGTCTGGCCCGACTCGCCCTGTCCGCAGGGCAGTTGGAGCACCGGCGTCCAGCTCTTCTTGGAAGCGCCGGGCACCGAGACGCAGGAGTCGGTGTGCAGGGGCATGATGCGATACCCGCGCGGCCCGCGTGACCCGTCCGTTCCGACCGGCTTCAGGCGGAAGCGTTCGGCGTTGCCGCGGTGGCCGCAGTAGTCGTCCGCCATACGTGCGCCGCCCCGGGTGCTGCCGCCGGTGACACCCAGGCAGCCGTAGCCGAAGACCGGGTGGATCGAGCGGATGCGGTAGACCCCGTCCCCCTGGTCCTCCAGGGCGTAGGTCAGGAGGCCGCGGCCGCAGTCGAACTGGTAGACGCTGCCCGTCTCTTCGCCGTCCCGCTCGGACAGGCAGAGGGAGGAGCTGAGGGAGCGGATGCGGTAGGTGCCCGGGACGGGCGAAGCTCCGTCGCTCCCCGTCGTGTCCTCACTCGCCGCGTCGCCGGCACTCGTCGCGTTCGGCCGGCCCCGCTTGCGGCCGTCGTCGTCCGCGTCCTTGCCCGCCGTCGACGCGAGGTAGCCGCCGCCGACCAGGACCAGCAGGGTCAGCACGGCACCGGATAATCGCCGGCGCGAGCCGGTCAGGCCCCGCAGCGGGCGGTGGCGAGGTGGTTGGCCGGCCGCCCCTGCGGCGGGGGCCGACGCGTCCTGGGGACCGGTCGGGCCTCCTCCCGGCGCCTGCACGTGGGCATGGGCGTGGGCATGGGCGTGGGCGGGCTCCTGCTCGTATTCGTGTGCCTGCTCGTGTGCCTGCTCGTGTGACTGTTCCTGTGCCTCTTCCTGTTGCCGGTCCTGGTGCTCGCCGCGGTCCTCGTCCTGCTCCTGTTCCGGGCGGGTCCCGGGCGGCTCCGTATCGGCGATCCGGTTCCGCGCCGCCAGCCACGCCTCCGCCTCGTGCCCCGCCCCGCAGGCGTTGAGGAACGCCGTCAGCATCTCCGGGCGCGGCAGGGCGTCATGGCGCAGTACGTCGGCCAGGGTGCTGCGCGGCAGTACCTCGCCCTGCTCGGCGGCCCGCTCCTCCAACTGCCGGTAGGAGAGCCCCGACCGGTCCTTGAGCCGTCGCAGCCGGGCGGCGAACTCAGCGGCGTTCCGCGTGTCCTGAGGCGTCGGCCGAGGCGTGTCAGGAGGCATGTCCGGAGGCGTCCGCTGTGACGGCTGCTGCGGCGCTGCGTGCCCGTGGTCGCCCATGCCAGACATCCTTGTCGGAGGCACGTCACACGGCAAAGGCCGTTTCCGGCCCCCTCGCACCGGCCGTACGAGCGCCCGCGGAAACCCGGACAGCCGGCTGACCAGCCCGGACAGCGCGGGACTGTCCGGGACGGCCCGACGCTGTTGTCCCCGTCCGACCCGCCCCAGCAAGCTCTTTCCTGCCCGGCAGGTCCACTGCTCGGGCACCGTCCCTGAGGAATCCCTGAGGAGTGATCCATGCGTCTTCGTCATGCCCTTGCGAGTGCCGGCCTCGGAACCGCGCTCGCCCTGAGTGTCATGAGCGGACCGGCGAGCGCCGCGCCCAGCGCCTGCTGGAGCGAACAGACCAGCCCGACCTTCGCCCGGGGCGCCTGCAACAGCATGGCGGGCGGCGGCAGTTGGCGGCTCGGCATCCGGTGCTCCGACGGTGACTACAAGTGGTCCGCCTGGAAGAGGGTCACCACGCCGACCAGCCTGCGCTGTTCCGGCGGCCCCACCATCACGAACCACTGGATCGACACCGCCTGAGCCGGGCTCGTACGCGCCCGCTGTCCGGGACCTGCTGCACAGGGGAGAGCAGGTCCCGGAGGGCGGCGCGGTGAGCGCTGCGCGGTGCGCGGTGATGCGCGGTGATGCGCGGTGATGCGCGGTGATGCGCGGTGCGCGAAAAGCCGCCCCCGGGAACTCCCGGGGGCGGCTTCAGGCTTGAGCTTCAGGCCTGTGCTTCAGGCTCGGGCTTCGGCCTTCAGGCTTCGGCTCGGCGGGCGGCTCAGATGAGGCCGAGTCCGCGGACCGCCTCGCGCTCCTCCTCCAGCTCCTTCACCGACGCGTCGATGCGGGCACGGGAGAACTCGTTGATGTCGAGGCCCTGGACGATCTCGTACGAGCCGTCCTTCGTGGTGACGGGGAAGGAGGAGATGAGGCCCTCCGGAACGCCGTACGAACCGTCGGACGGGATGCCCATCGAGGTCCAGTCGCCGTCCGCCGTGCCGTTGACCCACGTGTGGACGTGGTCGATGGCGGCGTTCGCGGCCGAGGCGGCCGAGGAGGCGCCGCGGGCCTCGATGATGGCGGCACCGCGCTTGGCGACGGTCGGGATGAACTCCTCGGCCAGCCACTTCTCGTCGTTCACGGTCTCGGCGGCGTTCTTGCCGGCGATCGTGGCCTGGAAGATGTCGGGGTACTGGGTGGCGGAGTGGTTGCCCCAGATGGTGAGGCGCTTGATGTCCGCGACCGTCGAGCCCGTCTTCTTCGCGAGCTGCGTGAGCGCGCGGTTGTGGTCCAGGCGGGTCATCGCGGTGAAGCGCTCCGCCGGTACGTCCGGGGCGGCGGCCTGGGCGATGAGGGCGTTGGTGTTGGCCGGGTTGCCGACGACGAGGATCTTGACGTCGTCCGCGGCGTTGTCGTTGATGGCCTTGCCCTGGGGCTTGAAGATGCCGCCGTTGGCCTCCAGGAGGTCACCGCGCTCCATGCCCTTGGTGCGGGGGCGGGCGCCGACGAGGAGACCGACGTTCGTGCCGTCGAAGGCGACGTTCGGGTCGTCCGTGATGTCGATGCCCTGAAGGAGCGGGAAGGCGCAGTCGTCGAGCTCCATGGCGGTGCCCTCGGCGGCCTTCAGCGCCGGCGTGATCTCCAGGAGACGCAGCTTGACCGGCACGTCCGCGCCGAGCAGCTGGCCGGAGGCGATGCGGAAGAGCAGGGCGTAACCGATCTGGCCGGCCGCGCCGGTGACGGTGACGTTCACGGGAGTGCGGGTCATGGCGTTCTCCGTATGACAGCTGACGACGGTGGGGCGTCCCTGCCCCGGGGTACGGGATCCCCTGCCCTGCCGCCGGGATGATCGATCACCGGTGTCGATGATCGATCTCTTGGCGTCAAGAGAGATCCAGCGGTCAGGCTATCGCGCATCCGGGATCCCGGACGGCCGGGGCCGATGTGGCCCACCCCACAGGGCGCTCCGCCGGGCGCTCCGCCGGGTCACGGGGCACGGGGCGGGGTGTGGGAGGGGACGGACGTGGGGGCACGGGAAGGCGGCCGTCGTTCCGGGAGAGAAGGACGACGGCCGCCTTGGTGGGGGTGCCGGTTGGCCGGGAGGGGGGGAACCTCCCGGGCGGCGCCGGACTCCCGTGGGGGTACGGTTCGCCTGCCCCGGCAGGGGGAGGGCATTCCTGTTGTGCGGCGAATAGTTGCGAGGGCGCCCCGGATCGTGTGGGTGGGCCCGGGCCGGTGAATACGTACGGGACGTGATGCGCTGGTCGCGCAGTTCCCCGCGCCCCTAAAGGCAGTTGCCGGCGGCCCGGAGGAGAGATGCCCTCGGCCGTGGAGAAGCGGGTGGGCCCGGGCCGGTGAATACGTACAGGTCGTGATGCGCTGGTCGCGCAGTTCCCCGCGCCCCTAAAAAAGACAGTCCCCCGGCGGCCAAGTAAGCAGGTACCCGCCGCCCGGAGAGCTGGTGTCCGCGCCACGAGAAGGCGGGTGCCCGCCGCCCAGAAGAGGCGGGTGCCCGCGACCCGAAAAACAGGTGCCCGCCTCGTGAGGCGGGCACCTGGTCGAAGCTCGTTCAGCGTGAGCCTCTGTGTGCTACTTCGTGCAGCCCTCCTCGCCCGAGGTCTGCAGGGTGGCGCAGGCCTTGGCCTCGGTGGCGTTCTTCACGGCGACCATCGGGGTGTAGGCGTCGGTGTCCGTGTCGACCTCGGCGGTCTGGGCAGCCGCCTTGCCCGCCGTGATCCGGACCTCGTCGCCGGGCCCCGCCGCGGTGATGCGGGCCCACGCGGCCCCGCACGTCTCGCTGTAACGGACCTCGACCTGGGCGGTGCCGACGACGGCCTTCTCGACCGTCGTCGCAAGCGTGCCGCCGCAGCCCATGTTCTCCGGGTCCTTGCCCGCGCAGTCTGCGCCGAAGCACTCGACACCCGCCGGCAGCTCCTTGCTGACGGTCGGTGTCGGCGTCGGCGTGGTGTCGCTCCCGGCCTTGTCGTCGCCCCCGCCGTCCGTGAGGAACACGGCCGCGGCTATCACCACGAGCGCACCCACGACCCCCGCGAGGAACATCGTGAGCCGCCGCTTCCCCCGCTTCCCGTCGGGCGAACCGCCCGAACCCGGACGCGCGTCCTGAGGCGGCCCTCCGGCCGAACCGGCCGAACCGGCAGCCCCCGCGGGACCGGCCATCCCGGGCGGCCCGAAGGAACCCGACGGACCGAGGCCCGACGCACCGGAACCGCCGGAACCAGACGCACCGGAACCACCGGACACACCGGCGGAGCCGGACGCGCCGACACTCGACGACGCACCCAGACCCCCCGGATATCCGTACCCTCCGGCCGACCCGGACGCCCCCGAAGGCGTGGCGACGACTCCCCAGCCGCCACCGCGCGAACCCGAGGCCCCGCCGGAGGCGTTGCCGGCACCGGCGCCGTGCGGCGTCCGCCGCTCCTCCCCCTGCACCGGAGTCCCCGGCGGCACCGTCGGCGCCACCCCCGCAGGTCCCGCAATACCCGGCGTGGGCGCCCCAGTCGCACTACCCCCGGCGCGCGCCTGCTTCCCGTTCCGTCCCCCCTTGGCCGGAGTCGACCCGAACTCCCCGAGCGCGGCACGCGCCTGGGAGATCCGGATCGCTTCCATGGTCATGTCGTGGCGCATCTCCGAGCGACTCCAGGCCCTCTCGGCAAGCTCCCACATCGTCGTCAGATGGACGGGATTGGTCCCGGTCACCTCGGCCAAAGCCACGATCGCGCCCTTCGGCGCGAGCAGTCGGCCGTTCAGATACCGCTCCCAGGACGTCTTGCTGTACCCGGTGCGGTCGGCCACGGCGGCGACACTCAGTCCGCCGCGGTCGACCAACCGGCGCAGCTGGCTGGCGAACTCCCTGACCTGCGGATCGAGTTCATCCGGCAAGGCCCTCCAACGAGGCATTGCTACCCCCCTCTTTCCCCCCGTACATGCTGGCTTTTCCCGCGCGTGAAGCCCTCTGCCGAGTCCTCGTTCTGGCTACCCACAGGGATGCGCACAGTAAGGATCTCAGTTCCCGGGATGGGGGCGCACGGGAGCATTCGGGCCTGTGGGCATGCACCGTTGCACGCCCGTTGGTCTGCGGTCCAGTGTCCCACCGACTTCCCTCTCGGCCGACGGGATCGCCTGGTCAGCGCACGGGACGTCCCGGAGCGTCCCGATTGCCCACGTTATCCCTGGTGTCGGGGGTGATCAGCGTAAATCCTCGAACTTGTCAACACATCGACACGTGGGGAACACATGCGCGGCCTCCTGCGTCACTCGCGACGTCAGGGGGATCACACGCACACCATGGGCAGATCGAATCGTCGACCTCCCACCGCCGTGACCGTGACAGCGACCGCGGAACCCACGCTCGGCGCGAGGGCCCGCCCGCTTCGACCGCGTGCGGGTCCGCCGCCTCTCCGCAGGTCATCGACGGCACCGACGGCCCGTACAACAACTGGGTCACGGCGCCGAGTGAGGGGCGGCAACGGCGTGAAACACCCCCTCACGAAGTACGACATCAACGGCATCGTCGGTCGGCGGACGAATTCGGCCACGAAGTGGTGACAGGCCCGCGAGGAGCCGGAGGACGTCGACGGCATCGTCGGAAAGGAGACTTTCGGCCACGCAGACGACTTCCTCGACGGCCCGTAACGGGGCGGCAAGGTTACGTACAGCGGCTACCGGCGGGACGTCATGTTCGCGCGGCTGAGCGGGAAGTACTACGTCAAGATCGGTACGCAGGGGAAGGTCGCGGCGTGCAACGGGCACGGCCGGGCCGGTGTGCCCCGAGCCCTCGGACTGCCACTCCGACGTGTGATCACGCCAGGGTGACGGCACCGATCACCGCGGTCAGCAGCAGGACGAGGACGAGCACCAGGGCGTAGAGCAGCAGGCGGTGCGAGGCGGCCCATGAGGCCGGGGCGGGGACGGAATCCGGTTCCGGCGTCTCGGCGAGCAGGTCCCACCAAGGAACCGTGGGGTCGTCCTCGTACCCGCCCTCGTACCCGCCCTGGTCCGCCGCCCCGTTCGCACCGACGCTCACGCCCGCGCCCACGCCCCCGGTCATGCCCGCCTGCGTCGCCGCCGAAGCCGCGGCCGGGGCCGGGGCCATCGTTCGCGGCCACGCCCGCACCGCCAGTTCCCAGCGCACGCCGAAGCGCTCGGCGTCCGCCCCCGCGACCCGGCACAGGGCGACGACCGCCTGCCGGGGCGGGGGCTGCGTCGCGTTCAGATAGCGGTGCCAGGAGGACTTGCTGTACGCGGTGCGCTCGCCCAGGGCGACCAGGCTGAGCCCCGTACGGTCCTTGAGCAGCCGCAGCTGCTCCACGAAATGCCCCACCTCCGGCGGAAGATCCGCAGGCAGTGGCTGCCAGGCGCTCATCCCTCTCCTCGCCCCCTCACCGTCTCCTCGTACATCCCCCGCTATGACCGGGTGACGGCACCGACGGCGGTTTGGTTCCCTCCGGAGGCGTCGCCGGACGCACGCCACACGACGGCCCCTCGACGCCGCACAACGGCCTCCGACGCCAGACGACGGCCGCCCGACGGCGCCCTGACGAGTGGGACGTACCGGAACCGTCACCTCCGTGCCACAGGGGACTGACAGGCATTGAACCGCCGTTGGCACGTCCATGACTCTTGAGTCCAGGCGGCGCCCGTCCTCGCTCGGGGGAGTGGACAGGCGCCGCTCCCGTCCACGAAGAAGCCCGCCTCCTCGGCAAGAGGGGACGGGCTTTCGTCGTACGGGCACCGCGGTCGTTAGGTCCTGATCGTGAAGTGCAGCGTGTCGTCGAGGAACGGGATCTCCAGCAACGGGTTGGGCTGCGCCATCATCGCGAGCAGCACGATCGTCACGCCCAGGACGCCGTACGTGACGAGGTCGGTGAACCTGGAGCGGACGGCGAGCATGCCCACGTCGGGCAGCATCCAGCGCATGACGCCGCCCGCGAGCAGCGCGACACCGATCAGCAGGGTGCCGAACCTGAAGACGTCGAGTGCGGTCAGCAGCAGACCGAGTCCGACGGTGCCGATGACCGCGAGGATCGGCCACTGACGCGCGGGAGCGGGCGCGTCGCGCGGAGCCGCCCTGCCACCGCCCTCGGGCCGCGCGGTGTCCCGCGTGAACAGCGGGAACCGGCGCGTGGTCCGCTGGGGCTGGCCATCGGGGCCGGGCGCGCTGACCGCGTCCCGGGCGGTGGGTTCGCCCTCGTGGACCGCGCCGGCACCGGGTTCGGCGCCCTCGGCCGGGCTACCGCCGGAGTCCCCCTCGTCGGCGCGCGCCGGGTGCGACTCGGTGCCGGTCGGCTCGGGGCCGGATGACTCAGCGGCGGACGGCTCGGTGCCGGTCGGCTTCGCGTCCGGCGCCCGTCCGACCTCCGGCTCGGCGCCGTGCGGCTCCGCGCCACTCGGCTCAGTGCCGTGCGACTCGATGCCGTGCGGCTCCGCGGCCGACCTCTGTCCAGCCTCCGGCTCTGCGCCACTCGGCTCGGTGCCGGTCGGCTTCGCGTCCGGCGCCCGTCCGACCTCCGGCTCGGTGCCGGTCGGCTCCTGTTCCGGTACGGATGCCCCGGCGGCGGACATCCCGTGCGACTCGGCGTCCTGGCCGGCCGGGGCTTCCTCGGCACCCTGGCCCGCGGCGTCGCTCCGAGCCCGGCCGCCCTCCCGGCGTTCACCCTCGCTCTGGTCCGCAGCCTCGATGCGTGTCGCGGCGTCGGCAGTCGTCGAAGCCTCGGCCCGGGTCGCCGCCTCGGCCCGGGTCGCCGCCTCGGCCCGCATCACCGCGTCGGCCTTCGTCAAGGCATCCGCCTTCGCCGAGGTGTCCGCGTTCGCGGAGGCATCAGCCTTCGCAGACGTGTCCGCCTTCACGGAGGCGTCCGCCTTCGTCGAGGCGTCCGCCTTCGCGGAGACATCAGCCTTCGCCGACGTGGCGGCCTCGCTGTCCCGCCCCGTGGCGGCCCGGTCAGCCGGCACTGCGTTCCGCCGCCTCGACCACGTTGACGAGGAGCTGGGCGCGGGTCATCGGGCCCACCCCGCCGGGGTTCGGGGAGATCCAGGCGGCGACCTCGGCGACACCGGGGTGGACGTCGCCCACGATCTTGCCCTCGGCGCTGCGGGAGACGCCGACGTCGAGGACGGCCGCCCCAGGCTTCACGTCCTCGGGGCGGATCAGGTGCGCGGAGCCCGCCGCGGCGACGATGATGTCGGCCCGGCGCAGATGCGAGGCGAGGTCGCGGGTGCCGGTGTGGCACTGCGTCACCGTCGCGTTCTCGGAGCGGCGCGTGAGCAGCAGCGGCATCGGGCGGCCGATCGTCACGCCACGGCCGACGACCACGACCTCGGCGCCCTTGATCTCCACGCCGTACCGGCGCAGGAGGGTCAGAACGCCGTTGGGGGTGCAGGGCAGCGGGGCCGGCTCGTTCAGGACGAGGCGGCCGAGGTTCATCGGATGGAGCCCGTCCGCGTCCTTGTCCGGGTCCATCAGTTCCAGGATGCGGTTCTCGTCGATGCCCTTGGGGAGCGGCAGCTGGACGATGTAACCGGTGCAGTCCGGGTCCTCGTTGAGCTCGCGGACGACCGCCTCGATCTCCTCCTGCGTGGCGGTCGCGGGCAGTTCCCGCTGGATGGAGGCGATACCGACCTGGGCGCAGTCGCGGTGCTTGCCCGCGACGTACTTCTGGCTGCCGGGGTCGTCGCCCACCAGGACGGTTCCGAGGCCGGGCGTGATGCCCTTCTCCCTCAGGGCCGCCACGCGGACGGTCAGATCGGACTTGATCGCGGCTGCGGTGGCCTTGCCATCGAGAATCTGGGCGGTCATGGACCCATCCTCGCGGATGACGGGGCCCTGGTTCCAATCCGGCCCTCCACGGCCGCTTCCGGCCTCCCCGGCGCACCTCCCCGGCTCACTCCGTCCGGTCGCCGTCCGGTCACCGTCCGGCCCGCGGCCATGATCGGCGATGTTGCACTTGCACAACACACGCGGTATCCGGCTGGACAAATAAGCGACGCGTTAAGGACGATGAGCGGCACAGTGCCGCGGACAGTACCGGGGGGACGAACCGCATCTGTAGAACTTTCCTCCGAAATGTGCCGCGTCGTCCCCGCACTTACGCAACGGAGGAAAGACGCCATGAGTTTTGGCGACCCGAACAACCCATATGGTCCGCCGCAGGGCCAGCAGCCCGGATACCCGCCCCAGCCTCCCCAGGGCCAGCCCGGCTATCCTCCGCAGGGCCAGCCCGGTTACGGCTATCCGCAGGGCGCCCCGCAGCAGCAGCCCGGCTACGGCTACCCGCAGCAGCCGGGCTATCCCGGTTACCCGGGCGGCAACCAGATGCCCGTGGAGATGCCCGGTCTGATGAAGACCGCGCGCGTCCTGCTGTTCATCCTGGCGGGATTCCAGATCCTGTTCGGCATCATCGCGGGCATCGCCGTCGGCGCCGCGCAGGACGTGTCGAACGGTATCGGCAGCGGTGACAGCACCGACACCCTCGCCGGACTGGGCTTCGTGCTCGCGGCGTTCCTGGTGGGCCTGGGCGCCCTGTCGATCTTCCTCGGCGTCAAGTTCAAGAACGGCGGCAGCGGGATCCGCGTCACGACGATCGTGTACGCGTCGCTGATGATCCTCGGCGGCCTCGCCAACACCGTGCAGGGCGGGGGAGGTTCCGGCACCTTCGGCGGGCTCATCTCCCTCGCCATCGCCGGCATCATCCTCGCCTCGATGGTGAACAGCGCCGCCTCGGCATGGTTCAACCGCCCGCGGTACTGACCTCGGAGCCCCCGCGGCACCCGCCCCGGAGCCCCCGGGCTCCGACTCCGGAACGGCACGTTCACGCCATTCACGCCAAGGGCCGTGTTTCACCCCGCTGAGGGGGGACACGGCCCTGCCGCGTCGCCCTACCCTGATCCGGTAACCGCGTGCGGGACTGGGAACGGGGAGCGGGACGGGGAGAACGGCCTTGTACAGCATCATCGTGGTACCTCCGCCGACCACGGAGGACGGACACAACGGCACGTACGGCGGCACAAGCGGCAGGACGAGCGGCGACGAGTACGGCGGCGCATGCACGGCGGAGCGCACCAGCCCCCAGATCCGGCTCGCGCCCGGCGAGCGGCTGGCCTTCGGCCGTTCCACGACCGGCAACGGGCTTGCAATCGCACACGAAGGCGTCTCCCGGAACGCCGGGGAGATCACCGCGCAGGGCGCCTTCTGGGTACTGAGCAACCTCTCGGCCCATCAGACGTACGTGGTGGAGAACCCGGAGGGCGCGGGCGAGCACATCAAGGTCGGACCCGGCAGGCTGGACGCGCCGGTCCCCTTCGAGTTCTCGCGAATCGTGCTCCCGGCGGCGGGCGACCTGCTGCCCATCGAGGTGTGGGCACCCCGCCACGACTATCTGCGCTCACCGGAGGGCCTGGACGGGGCGACGACCACGCCCGCGTTCTCCGTCGACCGCACCAAGCGGTACTTCGCGGTCCTGGCCGCCCTCTGCGAGCCCCGGCTGCGCGGCGAACCGCACGCCCCGCTGCCCACCGTCGACCAGGTCGTGGAGCGGCTGCGCCCCCACTGGCCCGCCGCGTCCCGCACCTCGGTCCAGTGGAACATCGACTACCTCGCCGTGAAACTGCGGCTCAAGCCGGGCCCCGACACGGCGGACACGGGCCCGCGCCTCAACGGCAAGAAGGAGTCCCTGGTCTCCCTGGCCCTGCGTTTCGATCTCGTACGGGAGGACGACCTGCTCGTCCTGACGGAGCCGGCGAGCCGGGCGGCGCGGTGACGGAGGGGTACGCGGTCTCGGTGCCCAAGGGGTACCGGGTGGGGTCCTGGGAGGTGCGGGACCCGATCGCCACGGGCGCGTTCGGCAGCGTCTACGAGGCCCGGTGCGCCCACCCGCGCGAGGGCCTGCCGAAGTCGGCCGCGCTGAAGTTCCTGCCCACCGGCACGGGTACGCCCCGTCAGCTGACGCATCTGCGTGAACTCGCCGAGCGCGAGGTCGAGTTGCACCGAAGACTCACACGCCCGCGGCTCATCCGGATGTACGAGACCCTCACCGTCGACGACCCGGGCCACCCCGAACTCGACGGCGCCACCGTCCTCGTACTGGAACGGGCCGAGGGCTCCATGGCCACCCTGCTGGACCGCTCACCGCACCCGCCGCAGGGCCCCGCGCTGCTCGCGCAGACCTGTGAGGGACTTGCCCAGCTGCACAGCGCCGGCTGGGTCCACGGCGACCTCAAGCCCGCCAACGTCCTGCTGATGAAGGACGGTTCGGCCCGGCTCGCCGACTTCAACATGGCCGCCGAGCTGGAGGGCACCCACGCCTACACCCCCGCCTTCGCCACCCCCGACTACACCCCGCCCGAACTCCTCTGGTCGGAGATCGGCGAACGCGGCCGCCAGATCCGGCCCTCGGCCGACGTCTGGGCCTTCGGTGTCCTCGCCCATCTCGTCCTCACCGACACGTTCCCGCTGCCGGGCGGCACCCCCTCGGCCCGCCGGGACGCCGCGGTCCGGTATGCCCGCGGCACCGACGAGCTGCGCCTGTCCCCGCAACTCCCGGACGGCTGGCGGGAGATCGTGCGGGACTGTCTGGCCCGTACGCACACGGAACGGATCTCCTCGGAGACGCTGCTGCGGCGGGTGGAGGCGGCGGCCGGCGCCGGCCCGTCCCCCCGTCTGCCGAGGCTGCGCGCCCGGCGCGGACGCCGCTCGACGCTGGTCCTCGCCGCCGCGGCGGCCACGGTCGCCGTCTCGGGGCTCGCGTACGGCATCACGACCTGGGCGGGCGACGACGCGAGCGGCACCGAGGGGAGCGGGGGCAGCGCTCCCGCGAACGAGAAGGTCGTCCAGGCGTCGTACGGCGCCGGCGAACTCCGTACCGACAAGGGCGTACCGGCCGTGTACCGGCCGCTGATCATCGACTCCGCGCACGACTGTGTGCAGGAGGAGGTCACCCCGGCGCTCCTGGCCGCCATGCTGAAGGCGGAGAGCGACTTCGACCCGGACCTGTCCGATCCCGCCAACGACGAGTACGGCATCGCCCGTTGGACCCCGCGGGTGCTGCGCTGGTGGATCAGGTCCGACGGCGTCACCGCCAAGACGATCCCCGAGCCACCCTTCTCCCCCGCCGAGTCCATCCCCGCCATGAGCAGATACCTGTGCTGGATCGCGCCACGGCTCGATCCCGAGCTCGACGGCGACCACCGCGTGCTGATCGCGGCCGCCTACCGGACGTCGTACGAGAAGGTGAACGACGCGGCCGGTGTTCCCCCGAAGTACCGCGACTACGCCGCCCGCGTCGCTCACTACCTCAAGGAGTACACGCCCGCGGAGAAGAAGTGACCCTGAGACTTCCGAGGTACCGCTCGCGGGCGCCCGCCCGCAGGGTGGGCGGTAACCGGTCCATGTGAACGCGGCGGTCTCCGGCTCCCTCGGGGGAGGGCCGGAGGCCGCCGTCGCCGCGCCCTCCCCCGTCGCGCCGCCGTGACATGTCCCCGGTAACTCGCCCTACTCTGGCCTCCGTTGAGGCAGGAGGAGGGGGACGACTCCATGTACAGCGTCATCGTGGTGCCACCGCGGAGTGGCGGATCCGTCGACGGATCCGCCGACGGATGCGACGGCCAGATCAGGCTCGCGTCGGGTGAGAGGCTCGCCTTCGGCAGAACCGCGCGGGACGGCGGACTGTGCATCGCCCACGAAGGGGTGTCCAGGGTCGCCGGTGAGATCACCGCGCACCGGGCCTTCTGGATCCTGAGCAACCTCAGCGAGGACCAGACCTACGTGGTCGAGAACCCGGAGGGCGCCGGCGAGCACATCAAGGTCGCGCCGGGCCGCCTGGACGCGCCCGTGTCGTTCGAGTTCTCCCGTGTCGTCCTGCCCGCGGCGGGCGAGCTGCTCAGCTTCGACGTGTGGGCGCCGCGCCACAGCTACGGCGCCGCGGCCCGCTCCGGGCTCTCCGGCACCGCCACGGCACCGGCGTTCACCCTCGACCGTACGAAGCGGTACTTCGCCGTGCTCACGGCCCTGTGCGAGCCCCGGCTGCGCGGCGAACCGCACGCCCCGCTGCCCACCGTCGACCAGCTCGTGGAACGCCTGCGCCCCGGCTGGCCCGCGGCGAACCGCTCCTCCGTCTACTGGAACATCGACTACCTGGCGGTCAAACTCCGGCTGCGGCCCGGCCCGGACGCGGCGGAGCCCGGCCCGCGCCTCTACGGCAAGAAGGAGTCGCTGGTCTCCCTGGCCCTGCGTTTCAACCTGGTGCGGGAGGACGATCTGGTCGTTCTCGCGGCGGCCCCGAGCGAGGTGGCGCAGTGAACGGAGGCCCCACCGTCCCCGTTCCGAAGGGCTACCGGGTGGGGCCCTGGGAGGTACGGGAGCTCCTGGCGTCCGGCGCGTTCGGCAGTGTGTACGCGGCCAGGCTCGCGGGTGAGGGCGGCGAGGCGGCGGACCGGACCGCCGGGGCCCGGGAGGGGCCTGCCGGGACCGGGGAAAGGTCCCCCGAGCCCGGCGAGACGTCCCCCGGGGCCGGGGGAAGGCCCCCCGAGGCCGGGGATCGGCCCCCCGAGGCCGGCGAGAGGCCCGCCGAGGCCGGGGACAGCTCCCCCAAGGCCGGGGCGAGGCCCGGCGAGACTGGGGCGAGGTCCGGCGAAGCCGGGGCAAGGCGGCCCGCCGAGGAGACCGCCGCCGACCAAGGCACCGGTCCACTCCCCCGCCACGCGGCGCTGAAGTTCCTGCCCACCGGCACCCGTACCCCGCGTCAACTCCACCACCTGCGGGAACTGGCCCACCGTGAGCAGGAGTTGCTGAGCCGTCTGCGCTCGCCGCGGCTGATCCGGATGTACGACGCCCTCACCGTCGACGACCCGGACCACCCCGAACTCGACGGCGCCACCGTCCTCGTACTGGAACGGGCCGAGGGCTCCATGGCCACCCTGCTGGACCGCTCCCCACGCCCGCCGCACGGCCCCGCCCTGCTGGCCCAGGTCTGCGGGGGCCTGCACCAGCTGCACCACGCGGGCTGGGTGCACGGCGACCTCAAGCCCGCCAACGTCCTGCTGATGAAGGACGGTTCGGCCCGCCTCGGCGACTTCAACATGGCGGCGGAGATGGAGGGCACCCACGCGTACGCGCCCGCCTTCGCCACCCCCGACTACACCGCACCGGAACTCCTCTGGTCCGAGGTCAGCGAACGCGGCACGCAGATCCGCCCGACCGCCGACGTCTGGTCCTTCGGCGTACTGGCCCACCTCGTCCTGACCGGTACGTTCCCGCTGCCCGGCGGCACCACGGAGGCCCGCTGCGACGCGGCGGTGCGGTACGCGCGCGGCACCGAGGAACTGCGCCTGTCCCCCGAACTGCCCGCCGCCTGGCGGGAGATCGTCACCGACTGCCTGGCCCGTACGCACGAGGCGCGTGCCGCCCACGACACCGGCTCGCTGCTGCGCCGGGTGGAGCGGGCCGCGGGCACCTCCCGCTCGGCCCGCCTGCCGCGACTGCGGCCCCGACGCCGGTGGCGCCCGGCGCTGGTGGGAACCCTCGCGGCGGCGGCGCTGATCGTGGCGACGACGGCGCTGGTGTACGCGACGCGGGAGGACGACCAGGGTCTGCCGTACGGCTACCACCGCTGCCCGGCCGACTCCGTCTGCTTCTTCAGCGAGCCCAACGGCTCGGGCGAGATGTGCAGTTGGGACGAGGACGACACGGACTGGCTGTCGGGCCCGGACACCTGCGAGTGGACCGGCAACCAACCGGTGAAGTCCATCTTCAACAACAGCAGCGACGACGAGAACGGCCTCGGCGCGGTGGCGTACTTCCGTGGCCGCGACTTCACCCCGGTCGGCGCGGACGTCACCCGGAAGAACGCCCGCAACCGCACGGGCTGCACGTCCCAACGAAACCAGGGAAACCTGGCAGGCACATACGCCCCGCTGTCCCACAGGTGGATCGCGCGGTGCTGATGCTCGGGTGCCGGCTAACTCGTCGGCGCGCCAGCACCCTTGAGCGCCCCGACGAAGGGGGCCCAGGCGCTCGCGGGGAAGACGAGGGCGGGGCCGGCGGGGGTCTTGGAGTCCCGTACGGGGACGACACCGGGGAGGTCGTCGCGGACTTCGACGCAGTTGCCGCCGTCACCGTTGCTGTAGCTGCTCTTGCGCCAGCGGGCTGCGCCGACGAAGCCCTCGGCAACCTCGACGCAGTCCCCGCCGTCACCGTTGCTGTAACTGCTCTTGCGCCAGACGGCGGCACCCAAGTCAATCTGCCTGCTTGCCATTTCGATAGTCCTCTGCCGCATCCTCGATCATGGCGAGGGACGCCTCAGGCGGCAGTGCGGCGGCCCTGAGCAGATCGTACGACTTGCGGTACTGCTTCACGAGGGCCGGATCGTCGATGGTGTCGCCGCTGTAGGAGGACTCGGTGTACACCAGCGGCGGTGCGTCCGGGAAGGTCATGACCTTGGCGCCGCCGAGCATGAGCGGATACGCCCCGCTGTTCCACGGCAGGACCTGTGGAAGGATCCGCCGACGCCGCGCCAACGCGGCGATGCGGTCGAGCTGTTCGGCCATCTCCTCGGGCGGGAGGATGGGGTGGCGCAGGATCGACTCGTGCAGGATCGCCCAGTACTCGGGGAGCTTGTGATCGTCCTCGAAGAGCCGCGCCCGCGCCATCCGGGCGTTGACCTTCTCCTCCACCTCCTCGTCCGACGCGCTCGGGTGCGCCGCCTGCACCAGCGTCCGCGCGTACGTGGGCGTCTGCAGCAAGCCGGGGAGAACGGCGGGGCACCATTCCTCGATGGCCTCCGCGTGCTTCTCCGCCTCCAGAATCCGCTCAAAGTACCCGGCGTGCCCCTTCCTCTTCGCCTTCCGCACGTCCTCGCACCGTCGCCCGAAGAACCCGTCGGTCTTCAGCACCCGGTCGACGTGATGCGCCAAGTCCTCCGGCATGCGCCGCTGCCCGCGCTCGATCTCGCTCAGATAGGTCGGCGCGTAGAACGAGCCCTCCACCGCCCCCTCCAACGTGAGCCCAACCTCCTCCCGCTTCCACCGCAACTCCTTGCCGTAGAACTCCGGCACGCTCGCCGAACCGTCGATGTCCTTGCGCGCAGCCACCGTTGACCACCTGCTTCCACACCCGGTGCCGTGGACCCCAAAACCCTTCTACGGTACGCCGACCGACGCCAGAGTGTGACGAGTTCGTCACGCAAAGCACAGGAAGGCGTTCCCCATGGCCGACTCCGCCCCCGACGACGTGCACGTCTGCGTAGAACAACTCCGCACCGCACTGGTAGCGAACGGAATCACTCTGCCGTCCCTCGGTGTCGAGTCGATGTCCTTCGCCGCCGCGTACGCCGCTCCGCATCTCGTCGCTCTCGGCAACTGCAACCTGGCCACCGCCCACGCCCTGGCCGCCGCCCTCCACAAGGCGGCAGACCGTTGAAACCGCTCACCCTCGACCTGCTCGCGGTGCCCAAGGCCGTGCCGGAGGTCCGCCGGGCCGTACGTGAACACCTCGGTGTCCCCTGCCCCGAAGTGCAGCTCTGTGTAAGCGAGTTACTGACGAACGTGATCGTCCACGTCGGTGAGGAAACGCCCGTCTCCGTGCGGCTCTCCCACGAGGGCGGCCGTACCCGTTTGGAAGTCACCGACTCGAGCCCTCACGCCTGGCTCATCCTCCGCCGGGCCGACGCCGACGACGAGACCGGCCGTGGCCTCGTCCTGCTCGACGCGATCGCGGTGCGCTGGGGCGTGGAACAGAGCCACCGCGGCAAGACGGTGTGGTGCGAATTTCGCTGTGCCACAAGCGACTTCGGGGCCGACCCTGAAACTTTTGAGGTATGCCGCGGCGCGGCTGCCCCCGAGACTCGTGCTGGCAGGTGCGGCTGAAACACCCACGCCCCACCGCGAACAAGGGGGAGCAACGCATGAAGAAGGTTCATCCGCTGCGTGCCAAGGCGGGGGTCACGGCTGGGCTCATGCTGGTCGCCGGGCTGGGCGTTGCCGCTACGGCCTCTCCGGCGGCGGCTGCCGGCTACTGCGACACCGGCAAGTCGATCATGAAGGGCAGCTCCAACCACATCTTCGTTCCGGCCAACGGCACCAGCACCAGCTGCACCATGGCCCAGGGTGCCGGCGGCAACCATGTCAAGGCGCTGCAGCGGGCGTTGAAGGACTGCTACGACGTGGGTCTGGAATCGGAGAAGGACGTCGACGGGATCTTCGGCCCGAAGACCTACTCGGCCCTGTGGGCCGCGCAGGGAAAGGCCGGCACCAAGCAGGACGGGATCTACGGTCCCAACACCCGCGACGCGTTGAAGTGGCCGCGATACAAGAAGCTGGACGGCAGCTATCAGGGCTGTGGGGCGTTCTGAGCACCGCCCCGCGCTCTTGCATGAGCGCCGGGCCCTCCGGCCCAAATCCATTCACAGCCAACGGGGAGAGTGACGTATGAAGAGGATTCGCACGAGACGCGCCAAGGCGAGCGTAGTAGCGGGATTCATGCTGCTGTCCGGGCTGGGTGTGGTCGGCACGGCGACTCCGGCCGCGGCGGCGAGTTGGTGCAACACCACACAGGGCGACTTCGTCAGCGGCGGCGACCACAGCCTGGCCCAGATCCCCGCCTACAACGCGAATCGGGACTGCATCACCGCCCGGGGAGCATCCGGTTCTCATGTGAAGGCGATCCAGCGCTCGCTGCGTTACTGCCACGGGCGGAGCAGTGTGGCCGTCGACGGCCACTTCGGGGAGATCACCGAAACGCAGCTGAAGATCGTGCAGCGCGCTCTGGGCCTCGATGACGACGGTGTGTATGGCCCGAAGACCCGCGACAAGCTGAGGTGGCGGGCCAGCGACGGCGTCTGCGGGACCCTTCCGTAACACCCCGCAGGTACGTCAGGCAGCAGAACGAGAACGAATGGGGGACTAAAACGTGCAACATACTCGTGTGCGAGCCAAGGTCGGCATCTCCGCCGCAGCCGTTCTACTGTCCGGCGCCGGGCTCGGCCTGGCCACCGCGACTCCCGCCGCCGCCTACGCGGGCTACTGCAACGGGCAGATCGACAAGACGATCTCCAACTCCGGCTTCCACGCGAAGATTCCGGCCTACAACGGCAACGTCGACTGCTACATGAACAAGGGTGCGCAGAGCAAGGCCGTCTCGGCGCTGCAGACAACGCTGAACAAGTGTTACGGCCGCAGCCTGGACGTCGACGGCATCTTCGGCAACGCCACCAAGAACGCTCTGATGCACGCCCAGGACGTGGAGAACATCAGCGCGGACGGCGGCTACGGCACCCAGACGCGCACAAACATCGAGTGGGCCTTCCAGTACAGCGGCAACGGCCGCTGGTCCTGCTTCGACATCACCAATTGGTAGCGCGCTGTGGGGCAGCTTCGGCACAGCCGGCCCTGCCCCACAGCTGTACTGGCCCGCAGGGACAGTAATCCGGGCCGCGTGCTTGCGCCGCGGCCCGGCTCTGCTCAAGCACACGCGCCGGACCGTCCGGTGCAGAAAAGAAAGAGGGGGGACCATGCGAAAGCTCCAAGGGCTGCGCGCCAAGGCGGGAGCCGTCACCGGCCTCATGCTGTTGTCCGGGCTCGGGCTCGGCATCACCACGGCCACCCCGGCCGCCGCGTACGCCGGCTGGTGCAACGACGGCTACGCGAGCAACACCAAGACGATCTCCAGCGTCACCTACACGGCATACCTCCCGGGCTACAACGGCAATGCTGACTGCTACATGAACCCAGGCGCGGACAGCCACTCCGTCGCCATGCTCCAGCGGTCGCTGAACGTGTGTTACGGCCGCAGCCTGGACGTCGACGGCATCTTCGGAACCAACACCAAGAACGCACTCATGTACGCACAGGGCAAGGAGAACATCAGCGCGGACGGCGGCTACGGCGCACAGTCCCGCAAGAGCCTGAAGTGGGAGTACACGCGGGGCGGCTCCTTCAGGTGTGTACGACTCTGAGACACCTCGTCCGCCACTCCGACGAGCACGCTCCGGTCGTCCGGCGCCACGACAGGGAAACCACACCTGCCGCCGCCTTCGCGGATTACTGCAACACCTCGCTGTCCAAAGCGATTTCACTCCATACGCTTCAAGGCAGCGGGACGCAGGACACCGCGATAGCCTCATGGCAACCGAGGGGACGCAGCAGACCTCTGCGAAGGAACGGCTGCGAAAGAACAGCGCATCGGGGGACCCATGCCAGACCAGCGGCCCACGCCGCCGTACTCTCCGGCGTCCGGTGACGCCGCGCTGGCGCAGGCGGGGGCGAGCCCTTTACAGCCGAAGGACCCGGCACGCATCGGACCGTACGTGTCGCTCGGGCTGCTCGGCAAGGGCGGGATGGGGCGGGTCTATCTGGCTCGGCCCGCCGACGACAGCCCGGGGCTCGCCGCGGTGAAGGTGATCCGGCCCGAGTACGCCGAGGACGCCGACTTCCGGCGGCGGTTCGAGCGCGAGGCCGCCGTACACGGTCGGGTTCGTACCCCGCACGCGCCGCGATTGCTGGGCACAGGGTTCCAGGACGAGCTGCTGTGGATGGCCACGCAGTACGTGCCCGGCCTCAACCTGGCGGAGGCCACCCGTGAGTGCGGCGGGCTCGAACCGGCGGGCGTGTGGCGGCTGGTCGGCGAACTCGGGCAGGCCCTCTCCGCGCTGGCCACCGCCGGGATCGTGCACCGGGACCTCAAGCCGTCGAACGTGATCCTTTCCACGTGGGGCGCGCACGTGATCGACTTCGGCATCTCGCAGGCCGCCGACAGCAGCGCGATCACCACCACCGGGAGCCGGGTCGGCACCCCCGCCTTCATGTCCCCCGAATACCTCAGGGAAGGCCGCTGCGACACCGCCTCCGACGTGTTCTCGCTCGCGGGCACCCTCGTCTACGCGGCCACGGCTCGCGCCCCGTTCGGCGACGGCACCGGTGTGGACGTCATGCACCGCGTCGCCTTCGAGGAGCCCAGGTCCGAGATCATGGACGAGCTGTCGGAGGCCGATCCCCCGCTGGCCGCGCTGCTCCTCGCCTGTCTGTCCAAGGACCCGGACGGACGGCCCACGCCACAGCAACTGATCGACGCTGCCCCGGCGCATCCCCGTACGGCGTGCGAGCCGCTTGAGCCCCGTGAATCCGCGTGGCAGGAACCCCTCGACTCATTACTGCTGGCCCGGCGTGCGGCCCACGAAGTGCTGGGGCACGCCACCGCTCAGCAGACGGGCCACTTCCGCGCGCCCGCACAGGGCCCGGCGGCCCCCGGCGCCGTCCCCGTTCCGGCCTTCGGGCCTCCGCCTGCGACTCCTGTCAGCCCGTACGCCGCGTCCACGCCCGTGCCGGCCCCACCTCCCGGGTTCGGCCCGGCCATGGCCACGGCCGGAAGCCCGTCGGCAGACGGCCCGTCGGCAGGCAGCCCGGTCCCCGGCGCTCCACCCGGCCCCGCACCGGACACCACCCGAGGCACGGTCGCCACGCGCCGCAGGAAGCCGTACTTCGTCGTCGCCGCGGTGCTGGCCGTGTGCGCCGTCGCCGTGAGCGCCTTCCTGCTCACCCGCCCGGACACCACCGGCACCGCCTCCCCCGCGCCGACCGCCGAACCCACCGCCTCCGAGGAGCGGAAGAACTCGCCGTCGCCCGACTCCTCCGGCTCTGCGTTCCCTTCCCCGTCCCGCGAGGAGAAGGAGAAGACCGACGACAAGGACGGCGGAGGCAAGGGCGACGCCTCCGGAGCGGGAGGCGGGGGCGACGGCGGTCAGGACAGCGGGCAGGTCGAGCCCACCCGGGCGGAGACCACCGGGGCCGACGGCAACGGCGGAGGCGGATCCGGCGGTGGCGGCAGCGGAAGCGAGCCCACTCCGACCAGGACCACGGCCGAACCGGCCACACCCCCCTGGATCTCCCAGTGCACGTATTACTCCGGCACCCAGCTCACGCAGTCCGGCGACAGGGGCCAGCGCGTCGTACAGGTGCAGTGCATGCTGGACAAGCGCGGCTACGGCGTCGGCGGCGCGGGCGTGGACGGCCAGTTCGGCAAGGACACCGCGGCGGCGGTCAAGGCCTTCCAGAGCGACAAGGGGCTGGAAGTCGACGGCCAGGTCGGCCCGAACACCTGGGCCGCGCTGCGCGGTTCGACGTGACATCGCGACACGACGACAACGGCCCGCCGGTGTACTGGGTGTACTGCCGGCGGGCCGCCTTACGCGTGCGGCTCAGCGGTCTCAGTGGAAGAAGTGCCGCGTCCCCGTGAAGTACATCGTCACGCCCGCCTTCTTCGCGGCCTCGACGACCAGTTCGTCGCGGACCGAACCGCCGGGCTGGACCACAGCCTTGACGCCGGCTTCGGTGAGGATCTCCAGGCCGTCGGGGAACGGGAAGAAGGCGTCCGAGGCGGCGAAGGAGCCCCGGGCCCGCTCGGTGCCCGCGCGCTCGACGGCGAGCTTGGCGGAGTCGACGCGGTTGACCTGGCCCATGCCGACGCCGACGGAGGCGCCGTCCTTGGCGAGGAGGATCGCGTTGGACTTCACCGCGCGACAGGCCCGCCAGGCGAAGGCCAGTTCCTCCAGCTCGCCGGGCGACAGGGCGTCACCGGTCGCCAGGGTCCAGGAGGCGGGGTTGTCGCCGTCGGCCTGGAGGCGGTCGGCGGCCTGGAGGAGCCGGCCGCCGTCGATCTGCTTGACCTCGACGGAGGCGGCCGGGCCCTGGTGGGCGCGGAGCACGCGGATGTTCTTCTTCTTGGTGAGGGCCTCCAGCGCGCCGTCCTCGTACTCGGGCGCGACGATGACCTCGGTGAAGATCTCGGCGACCTGCTCCGCCATCTCCTTCGAGACGGGACGGTTGACGGCGATCACACCGCCGAACGCGGACAGCGGGTCGCAGGCGTGCGCCTTGCGGTGCGCCTCCGCGACGTTCGCGCCGATCGCGATGCCGCACGGGTTGGCGTGCTTGATGATCGCGACACAGGGCTCGTCGTGGTCGTACGCGGCACGGCGCGCGGCGTCCGTGTCCGTGTAGTTGTTGTACGACATCTCCTTGCCGTGCAGCTGCTCGGCGTCCGCGAGACCGCCCGTGCCGTCCACGTAGAGCGCGGCGCCCTGGTGCGGGTTCTCGCCGTACCGCAGGGTGCTGCGCTTCTCGAAGGTCGCGCCGATGAAGTCGGGGAAGTCCGACTCGTCGGCGGGCGCGTACGAGCTCGCGAACCAGGAGGCGACGGCGACGTCGTACGCGGCTGTGTGCTGGAACGCCTCCGCGGCGAGCCGCTTGCGGGCGTGCAGGTCGAAACCGCCGTCACGGGCGGCGGACAGCACGTCCGCGTACCGCTCGGGGCTGGTGACCACGGCCACGGACGGGTGGTTCTTGGCGGCGGCGCGGACCATCGAGGGGCCGCCGATGTCGATCTGCTCGACGCACTCGTCGGGCGTGGCGCCCGAGGCGACGGTCTCGCGGAACGGGTAGAGGTTCACGACGACCAGCTGGAACGGCTCCACACCCAGCTCGCCGAGCTGCTGCCGGTGAGACTCCAGCCGCAGGTCGGCGAGGATGCCCGCGTGCACGCGCGGGTGCAGCGTCTTGACCCGGCCGTCCAGGCACTCGGGGAAGCCGGTGAGCTCCTCGACCTTGGTCACCGGGACTCCGGCGGCGGCGATCCTCCCGGCGGTGGAGCCGGTGGAGACCAGCTCGACACCGGCAGCGTGCAGGCCGCGGGCGAGCTCTTCAAGACCGGTCTTGTCGTAGACGCTGATGAGCGCGCGGCGGATGACCCGCTTGGTGTCCTGCGTACCCTGCGTACCTTCGGCGGTCACGGGATAACTACCTTTCGTCCCTCAATGCGATAGCCGTTGCGGGCGAGCCGCCCCACGACATCGACGAGCAGGCTTCGCTCGACTTCCTTGATGCGCTCGTGCAGAGCGCTCTCGTCGTCCTCGTCCCGGACCTCGACCACGCCCTGAGCGATGATCGGGCCGGTGTCGACGCCGTCGTCGACGAAGTGGACGGTGCACCCGGTGACCCTCACGCCGTACGCGAGGGCTTCGCGAACGCCGTGCGCCCCCGGGAAACTCGGCAGCAGCGCGGGATGGGTGTTCACGATCCGGCCGCCGAAGCGGGCCAGGAACTCCTTGCCCACGATCTTCATGAACCCGGCCGAGACGACGAGATCCGGCTCGTACGCGCCGGTGGCCTCGGCCAGTGCCCTGTCCCACTCGTCGCGCGTGGCGTGGTCCTTGACCCGGCACACGAAGGTGGGAAGCCCGGCGCGCTCGGCGCGCTCCAGGCCGGCGATGTTGTCGCGGTCCGCGCCGACCGCGACGATCTCGGCTCCGTAGGCGGCCGTCCCCTCCGACGCGATCGCGTCGAGGAGAGCCTGCAGATTCGTACCTGATCCGGAGACCAGCACGACGAGGCGCTTGGCCTTGGCCACGGCGGGGCCCTTTCTCGGGGGTTCTCGGGGTTCTTGTGGTTCTCGGGGGGTTCTTGGGAGGCGGTTCTCGGGGAGAGTGCGTCCGCGGTCGGCGTTTGTACGGTCGTACGAATGCATCGAGCCCCCGGATACGGGGAAGTCTACGAAGCGGCCGACCGTCAGCAACGATACCGGCACACCGGGCGGCCCCCACGGGACGGGGGCGTGGCCGGAAGGTAGCGTCTGGGGAGGATCCGCCCGGGGAACACGGTGCGCACTGGGGAACGCCTTTTGCGCACGGGACGTTGACCAGGGACGGGTACGAACGCTTGGGCGCGAGCCCCGGACACGTAACCAGCTCTGTGGACACGTTGCCGCCAGAGACCATCAAGGGGAAGACGCACACCTGATGCCGGACCGCAGTCTCCGACTCCCTCCACTCCTGCTGCGCGAGCGGCGCCCTTCTCCCACTCCGCCGCGGGAGAGCGACGACGTGCCCGAGGGCGGGCAGGGCTCAGCGGGCGGCCAGGGTTCCGCAGGTGGGCAGGGCTCCTCGGACGGCCGGGGCGGCTCCGGTGGCGCGGGCGGCTCCGGCGCGCCCGATTCCGGCCGACGGCCCGAGCCGCCGCAGCCTCCCGCCGACGACAACCCCTTCGCCCCGCCGCCCGAGGGCACGCCCGACCGGCCCTGGCAGCCGCGGCGGCCCGCGGGCGGACAGGGCGAGGGCCAGGACGGCCGGGGCGAGGGCGACGGCTCCCCCTGGGGCAGCCAGTGGAGCGACCGCCAGCCGGGGCCCGCGCAGGGCGGCCGGTTCGGTGACCGGCCCGGTCCCAACGGCGGCTCCGGCGGCTCCGGCGGTGGCCAGAACGGTCCGGAAGGGCCCGGCGGCCCAGGCACCGGAATGCGCTGGGACCCGACGGACCCCGCCCAGCGCCGCGCCCGGTTCGCGCTGCTCTCCGGCATGTGGGCGTTCTTCTTCGCCCTCTTCAGCTGGCCGTACGTGGCGCTCCTGCTCGGCGCGCTGGCCATGTACTGGGCGATCAGCGCCCTGCGCAGCAAGCCGCCGCGCGCACCGGATCCGAACACCCCGGCGCCGCCGTCCTCGGGCGCCAGGCCCCAGACCACGGCGGCGATCAGCGGCCTGGTCACCGCGTCCCTGGCCCTCGCCATGGTCGCGGCCACCTTCACGGCACAGTTCGTGTACCGCGACTACTACACGTGCGTGAACGACTCGCTCACGAACACGGCGAAGAAGTCCTGCGACAAGCTCCTGCCGGAGGAGCTGCGGGGGCTGCTGGGGACGCAGGGCTGACGGACCCGCGCCGTACGTGCTGCGGTAGTTGGGCCTTACGTGGTGCGGCCGTGGGTTGACTTGGAGTGCGCTTCAAAATCCATGCTCCTCTCGACGCCCGCCGCTCGGCGGGCCGCAAGGGGAGGACACCCGCATGCGCTACCGCACGATCGGAACGGCCCCCGGGACCCGCCGTGAGGTGAGCGTCCTGAGCCTCGGCGCGATGCTGTTCGGGACGGTCACGGACGAGGCGACCTCGTTCGCGATCCTCGACCGGTTCGTCGAGGCGGGCGGCACGTTCGTCGACACGTCCGACAACTACGCGTTCTGGGTCGACGGCACGCAGGGCGGCGAGAGCGAGGCCCTGCTCGGCCGCTGGCGGCGCAGCCGTGGCATCGGCGACGAGATCGTCATCGCCACGAAGCTGGGCGCACGGCCGCTCGCGCCGGGCACGAGCTACACCAACAACCCGGAGGGGCTGTCCGCCAAGGCCATCCGGGAAGCGGTGGAGGGCAGCCGCGAGCGGCTCGGCGTCCCGAAGCTGGACCTGCTGTACGCCCACATCGAGGACACGACCGTGCCCCTGCGGGAGACCGTCGAGGGCTTCGCCGAACTCGTCGCCGAGGGCACGGTCGGGCTGCTCGGCGCGAGCAACCACTGGACCTGGCGCCTGGAGCGGGCCCGGAGCCTCGCGGCGGCGGCCGGCCTGCCGGGTTACGAGGTCCTCCAGTACCAGCACAGCTATCTGCGCAAGCGCGCCGACCTGCCCGGACAGCTCTCGCCCGACGGCGACCAGGGCGTGACCGGCGGCGACCTGCTCAGCTATCTGCGCGCCGACCCGTCCCTCACGCTCGTCGCCTACACCCCGCTCCTGTCCGGCCGTTACGTCCGCGAGGACAAGCCGCTCGGCCCGGAGTTCGACCACGCGGGCACCCCGGCCCGGCTGGCCGCCCTCCGCTCGGTCGCCGAGGAGACCGGTGCGACGGTCAACCAGGTCGTCCTGTCGTGGCTGATCGACGGCGAGGTCCCGGCGATCCCCCTCGTCGGCTGCTCCTCGGTGGCCCAGCTGAACGAGAACCTGGCAGCGGTCGACCTGGAACTGACGGCGGACCAGCGGGCCCGCCTGGACGCGGCCCACTGACCCCCGTCAGCCCCTCCGGTCCCCCCGGTCCGGGGGATCGGTCGGCCCGGACGCCTGCTTGAGAGCGGCCCAGCGCGCCTCACGCGAGACATCGTCGTGCCAGAGCGAGCCGAAGGAGTCGGAGGGGGGCAGGAAGTCGTACGGCTCGAAGTCGGGGTCCGGGGTGGCGCGGCGACGCTCGACGGGGGTGACGGGCGCGGCGGGCGGCGTCTCCGGGCGCCGCCGACGCCGTACGCGCGAGAACCAGCTGTTTCTCGGGGTGCGCTGAGTGTCCTGGGTGCGCGGGGGCGGCGGGGGTTGCGTGGGGAGTTCGGGGGACATCCGGAGGTGGAGGGGGGATGCGGGCTCGGGGGCGAGGGGCTGGTGGGCGAGGGACTCGGGGGCGATGGACTCAGAGTGAAGGGTCTGCTCGGGGGGCCCGGCTGCGGGGCGAGGGGCCTGCTCGGAGAACTCAGAAGAGTCCGGCTGCTGGGCCTGCTCGGAGGGCCCGTCGGCCGGGAGCACGGCTCCTGACCGCTCGAAGTCCGGAAGGTGTGCCTGCGGCTCATTGGCCGACGGCTCCCCGCCCACAGGCTCATGCACCGGAGCCACCCCGTGCTCAGGCTCATGGGCCGAAGGCTTCAGGCCCGCCTGTGTCTGGCCCACATGTTCCTGAACCCCGTTCTCCTGAACCCCGTGTTCCTGGACCAGCGGTTCCTGGACTCCCCTCTGCCGCGTCCAAGGCCTCCGCGCCCAGGAAGCCCACCCCCAGCGCCCACCCCCACGCGCGGCCCGTACGCGGGGCGCCCTCGGCACCCGTACCCGCGGCTGTCGCAGCCGCCAGGTGCGCAGGACCAGGGCCACCGGGACGCCCACCACCGCGGTCCACCCGGCTGCCGCGGGCCCCGTCTGCCACCAGACGGGACCGAAGTCGGCGAGGGCACCCGTGCCGAGGGGGCCGCCGGACAGGGCGGCGAGCACCGTGAGGGCCAGTCCGCAGAGGAGGGCCGCGAGGGTCGCGTTCCCGGCGGTCCGGCCGGGTGACCAGGCCTCACCGCCGTGGGCCGCCACCGGAACCCGGACCCTCCCCTTCCCACTTCCCCCGTCCCCTGTCCCGCCCTCCCCCGCGTCCTTCCGGCCCGGCACCCCCGCCCTCACCGTGAACCAGGCCACCACCACGCCCGCCACCAACGGCACTGCCCCCGCCGCCCAGTTCAGCGGAGTGCCGGGGCCCGCGCCCGGAACCGCCGCCAGCAGGGGAAAGGGCGGCAGCAGCGGACCCGGCGACGACATCAGGGGATCGGCCGCGTGCCCCGCGCCGAGTACGAAGCCGGGTCCGAGGGCGTACGCGGCCCCCCACACCGCCGCGTTCGGCACGAGGACCAGTGCCAGCAGCAGTACCGCGAACCGTCCCGACCAGCTCTCCGTGAGATGCAGGAACGACTCGCGGGCCAGACCTCCGTGCCACACCAGTGAGGCGCCGACCAGCACGGCCCCGCCCCCCACCAGCACCGCCGCACCCGCACTCGCAGCGCGCACGGCGGCCGGGAGCCGGACCCCGGGGACGGAGGAGACGGAGGAGACGAAGGAGGCGAAGGGGAGGGCGCGAAGAGACCGGCGCACGGGCGGCGGCAGAGGCCCCCGGGGACGCCCGTACGCCGTCCACGCGCCCACCCCCGCCGCAGTCACCGCGAGCAGCGGCAGCCATACGGCGACCGACGCCCAGGACGGACTCAGCGCACCGCCCGAGGCGTACAGGGCCGCGGCCGTGCCGACCGTCAGATAGCCCGCGACGACACCGCCCCACGCCGTGCGGACGGCGGGCGGCGCCGACTCCTCGTCGCCGTCCGCCGCGTCGCGCCCCGCACGGTGCAGCAGCCACGCGGGCAGCACGACCAGGAGCAGCGGGGTCACGCCGACGGGCGCGGGTACGCCGGACAGCGTGTCCGTGCGGACGAGTTCGCAGCCGTGCGCGAGGAGCCACAGCCCGGCGGCGACATGCAACGCCCCGTCAGGACCGCTGTCCGGATAGGGCGAACTGATCCAAAGGACCGTCACGAGTACGGTGAACGCCGCCAGTCCGAGCCCCGCCGCGAGCGCGCCGCCGACCAGGCTCGCGGCCAGTCCGGGCGACCTCCCCCGCCATCGGGCCAGCAGGGCCGGCTTGGTCGGCAGGGTCGGCGGGGACGGGCTGCGGTCCGGACTGCGGTCGGTCGTCTGGGTCACGCCGCCATGCTCCCAACGACACGCGCTTTCTCCTCGTAACAGGCGAACCCCGGATGTGTCGCTCAATATACGTTTTATGTACTTTTACGTGCGAAGGGGCGCCCGGTGACGCAGACTCCTGCCTGCCCGCCGCCGCTTCCGGAGGCCGAGGACGAGGACGGGACCGAGGTGAAGACCGAGGCAGAGAACCAAGCAGAGAACCAGGCGGAAAACACGGCGGAAGACCAGGCGGAAGACCGGGCAGAGAAGCAGGCGGAGCACCCGGACGGGACCGAAGCAGAGGCCGACTTCGAACTCGCGCCCCCCGCTCCCGCCCTGACGCCAGGTCAGGCGTTCGACGCCCTCTACGCGTTCGCGGCCCCCGCCCTCGTACGACAGGCCTATCTGCTGACCGGGCGGCGCGAGTTGGCGCGCGAGTCCGTGGAGCGGGCCTTCCAACTGGCGTGGCAGCGCTGGCCGGAGGTGGCGGTCGACCGGGATCCGGCGGGCTGGGTGCGGGCGGCGGCGTACGAGTACGCGATGTCTCCCTGGCACCGGCTGCGTCTTCGGCACCGGATTCCGGAGCCACCGCCCGCCGCCCTGGACGACCGCCGGCTGCTCTCCGTACTGCTCAGCCTGCCGCCCGCGTACCGCCGCACGGTGCTCCTCCACGACGGCCTGGGCATCGGGCTGCCGGAGACCGCGGCGGAGTCGGAGGCGAGCACGGCCGCGGCGGCGGGCCGGCTGCTGCACGCGCGTGAGGTCGTCGCCGCACGTGTGCCCGAGCTGGCGGATCCCGAGGAGCTGCGGCTCAGGCTGACGGAGCTCGGGAGCAAGGAGTCGCTGCGGACCGCCGCGAAACCCGTCGTGGTGCGGTCGGGAAGTGAGCGCCGCGCCCGGCGCTGGACCCGCGCGGCCATCGCCTTCACGGTCCTGCTCATCGGGTCCACCGCGTTCACGCTCCGCACGGCTCCCGACCACTACGAGGCCCCGCAGGCGCCCGCCGCGACGATCAGCGGGGTTCCGCCGCGGTCGGGCTCCGGTCCGCTGTCCGCGGAGGAGCAGCAGGTCCGCGCCAAGCTCCGCTCGACGTTCCAGAACGGTCCGGAGAGGCTCCGGCCGGAACCCCGCTGAGGAGCGTGGGCACGAGAACCTCCTGGCATACGGCGACGCGGACGGGCCCGCACCCCTGGAGAAGGGGTGCGGGCCCGTCCGCGTACAGGCTGCGAATCAGCTGCCCGGGAACCGTGCCGGGTGCTGTGCCGGAAGCCGTGCCAGGTGCCGTGCTCAGCCGGCGAGGATGGCGCGGGCCAGCTTGGCCGTCTCGGTCGGGGTCTTGCCGACCTTGACTCCGGCGGCCTCCAGGGCCTCCTTCTTCGCGGCGGCCGTGCCGGAGGAGCCGGAGACGATGGCGCCGGCGTGGCCCATGGTCTTGCCCTCGGGCGCGGTGAAGCCCGCGACGTAGCCGACGACCGGCTTGGTGACGTTGGCCTTGATGAAGTCGGCCGCGCGCTCCTCGGCGTCGCCGCCGATCTCACCGATCATGACGATCAGGTCGGTGTCGGGGTCGGCCTCGAACGCGGCGAGCGCGTCGATGTGCGTCGTACCGATGACCGGGTCGCCACCGATGCCGACGGCCGACGAGAAGCCGATGTCACGGAGCTCGTACATCATCTGGTACGTCAGCGTGCCGGACTTCGAGACCAGGCCGATGCGGCCCGGCTTCGTGATGTCGCCCGGGATGATGCCGGCGTTGGACTGGCCCGGCGTGATGAGGCCGGGGCAGTTCGGGCCGATGATGCGGGTCTTGTTGCCCTTCGACTTCGCGTACGCCCAGAAGGCGGCGGAGTCGTGGACGGCGATGCCCTCGGTGATGACGACCGCGAGGGGGATCTCGGCGTCGATGGCCTCGACCACGGCGGCCTTGGAGAAGGCCGGCGGCACGAAGAGGACGGACACGTTGGCGCCCGTCTTCTCGATCGCCTCGGCGACCGTGCCGAAGACCGGGATCTCGGTGCCGTCGACGTCGACCGACGTGCCGGCCTTGCGCGGGTTCACACCGCCGACGATGTTCGTGCCGTCGGCCAGCATGAGCTTGGTGTGCTTCATGCCCGTGGAGCCGGTCATGCCCTGGACGATGACCTTGCTGTCCTTGTTGAGGAAGATAGCCATGGCTGTGGTTTTCCCTCGTCCCTTACTTGGCCGCGGCCAGCTCGGCGGCCTTGTCGGCCGCGCCGTCCATGGTGTCCACGCGCTGCACCAGCGGGTGGTTGGCGTCGGACAGGATCTTGCGACCCAGCTCCGCGTTGTTGCCGTCGAGACGGACGACCAGCGGCTTGGTGACTTCCTCGCCCTTGTCGGCGAGCAGCTGCAGCGCCTGGACGATGCCGTTGGCGACCTCGTCACAGGCGGTGATGCCACCGAAGACGTTGACGAACACGGACTTGACGTCCGGGTCGCCGAGGATGATCTCCAGGCCGTTCGCCATCACGGCCGCGGACGCGCCGCCGCCGATGTCGAGGAAGTTGGCGGGCTTGACCCCACCGTGGTTCTCACCGGCGTACGCGACGACGTCGAGGGTGCTCATGACGAGACCCGCGCCGTTGCCGATGATGCCGACCTCGCCGTCGAGCTTGACGTAGTTGAGGTTCTTCGCCTTGGCGGCGGCCTCCAGCGGGTTGGCCGCTTCCTTGTCCTCGAGCGCCTCGTGCCCGGGCTGGCGGAAGTCGGCGTTCTCGTCGAGCGAGACCTTGCCGTCCAGCGCCAGGATGCGGCCGTCCTTGGTCTTCACCAGCGGGTTGACCTCGACGAGGAGCGCGTCCTCGGCGACGAAGGTGTCCCACAGGGTCACCATGGCCTCGGCGACACCCTCGGCCACCTCGGCCGGGAACTTCGCCTGGGCCACGATCTCGCGGGCCTTCTCGATGTTCACGCCATCGACGGCGTTGACCGGGACCTTCGCGAGGGCCTCGGGAGTCTTCTCCGCGACCTCCTCGATGTCCATGCCGCCCTGTACGGACGCCATGGCGAGGAAGGTGCGGTTGGTGCGGTCGAGGAGGTACGAGACGTAGTACTCCGCCTCGATCTCCGGGGACAGCTCGGCGATCATCACCTTGTGGACCGTGTGGCCCTTGATGTCCATGCCGAGGATGTCGGTCGCACGGGCGACCGCCTCGTCGGGGTTGGCGGCGAGCTTGACGCCGCCGGCCTTCCCTCGGCCACCGACCTTCACCTGGGCCTTGACGACGGACTTGCCGCCAAGCCGCTCGGTCGCCTCGCGGGCTGCCTCAGGCGTGTCGATCACTTCACCGGCCAGCACCGGTACACCGTGCTTGGCGAAGAGGTCCCTCGCCTGGTACTCGAACAGGTCCACGCGCGTCCGTCCCTATCAGGTATCTCGCGGTTCGTTGTCTGCGTGGGCGTGCCGCGAAGGGCAACGTGACTGCGCGGTCACAAGGAAGGCGTGGGCACGGTGGCCGGCACGCGGCATGTCCGCCTCGCAGGTTATCCCCGCTCGTGGTGGGGTCGTAAATCGCAGATCACACCTGGGCGGTGATTACGGTCACAGATTGCCAGTTTAAAGGGCCTCACCAGGCTGGGGTTTGCCTGGTGAGGCCCCTCGAACAGCCCCTAACAGTGACCTAAGGGGCGTAGGGCGGCCGGTCCCCACCCCAATGAGGACCGCCCGGCCCTGACCGCAGGGTTCCGGTCGCACGGACCGACGGATTTCGGCCGTACGTGGCCGTCGCCCTGCGGGGTCGGGTGGATGCCGTACGACCGGCCGCCGGGCACGGTCGTACGGCGGGGGCGTCCGTCAGACGCCGTAGGGGGAGCCGTGCTGCCCGTACTGCCCGGACTGGGCGGTCGGCGCGTGGCTCCCGGTGAGCCCGTGCTGAGCGGTCGGCGCGTGGTTCGGGTTGGCCGCGTACTGGGCGGTCGGCAGGTAGCTCGGAGTGACGGACTCGGCGACGTCCTCGACTCCGCCGACGGCGTTTCCGGCCAGCGGGCCGGCGGCCGACCCGACGGTTCCGGTCACGTTCCGCGCGAAGGGCCCGACCTGTCCGGTCACGTCGGCCGCGAACGGGGCGACCTCGCCGACGACTCCGTCCGCGAAGGGGCGTACGTCGCCCGTGACGCCGTACGCCAGCGTCGTGGCACTGCCGCCGACCCCGTCCACGACGGGCCGGACGTACTGGACGACCGTGTCCACGACCGGCCGCACGGCGTCGGTGACGCCCTCGGCGAAGGGCGGCACCTGGCCGACGACACCCTGCGCGAACGGGTCGACCTCGCCGACCACGCCGTACGCGAGCGGCGGCACCTCTCCGACCACGCCGCCCACGAAGGGCCGCACGTCGCCGACGACGCCGTCGGCGAGCACGGTCGCGTCACCGACCGCCCGCCCGGCGACGGGCACCACACCGTCCACCGCCGTGGCGGCGACGGGCGGCAGGACGGAGTCGACGGTCTCGTCGGCGACCTGGGTGACCACGGCGGTGGCGTACGGGGCGACGTCCGCGACCACGCCGGTGGCGTACGGGGCGACATCGCCGACGACGCCGGTCGCGTACGGGCCGACGTTCCCGACCACGCCCGTCGCGTACGGGGTCACGTCGCCGGTGACTCCGTCGGTGTACGTGCGGACGTCGGCCACGACCTCGTCGGCGAGGCCGGTCGCGTTGCCCACGGCCTGACCGGCGACCGGGACCACTCCGTTCACGGCGCCGGTGGCGACCCCGGTGACTCCGGTCACGGCCTGGTCTGCGACGGGGGTGACACCGGCGACGGCCCGGCCGGCGATCGGGGTGACGCCGTGCACGGCCGTGGCGGCGACGGGCGGCAGCACGGTGGCGGCCGTCTCGTCGACGACCGGGGTGACGGTCCCCTGGATGCCTCCCTGGATACCGCGGACGGTGGAGGGGAGGGCGGTGACGGTGGCGGCCGCGTCGGACTTCACGGAGGTCACGGTGGCCTGGGCCCGGCCGCCGAGCGTGGCGACGGTGCCGTGGACTTCGGTGGTGGTGCCGTGGACCTGGGTCCTGGCCCCGGTGACCGTGTTCTGGAGGTGGGCGGGAGTGGTGTCGAGGGTGCCCTGGAGCTGGGCGGGCACGCCGTTCGCGGTGTCGCGGGCGCCGGGGACGGTCCGGCCGACGGTGGCACCGGTCCGACCTGCGGTGGCGACGGTCTGGCGGACCTCGGCACGGACGCCGGAGGGGACGCCGGTGGCGGTGCGCCGGGCGGCCCCGAGCTTCGTCTGCGTGGCGGCGAGGGCCTGCTCCAGCTCCGGCGCGAACGCGGAGAGAGGGCCGAAGAGGTAGTCGACCTCGCCATGGGGGCGGGGGCGGGAGCCAGTGGCGTCGGTCGGCGTGTCGGCGGCCGTGGCGGTCACTTCGGAGGTCGGGGTGGGGGTCAGGTTAGGGGTGGCCGTCCGCACGGTCTCGGCGACGGGGGTGGTCCGGGCGCCGTGGGCGACGGACTCGGTGCGCGCGACCTGCTGCGCCGGCAGTTCGGCCTCGACGTACCGACGGGCCTGGTCGGCCGCCTTCGTCTTCGCGTCGACGGTCGGCTTCGCCTTGGCAGTGGTGTCGGCCACGGTGTCCTGCGCCTTGACGGTCGTACCGCTGGTGACGTCGGCGACGTCGGCGAGGGTGTCCGCGGTCGTGTCGGTGACCGTGCCGACCACGTCGTTCACGTCGTCCACGGAGAGGGACGCGTCGGGTACGGAGGCGGACGTGGCGGGGAGTTCGTCCGCGCTGGCGACGGCTGAGCCGAGCGCCCAGGCGCCGGTGACACCGGCGGCTATGACGATGGAACGGCGAATGTTCTTGTGCATGCGTGCGTCAGTCCTTTGGAAGACCGGGAGTTCGGGACGTTGTGTGGGGAGGGGCCGGACGTCCGGAGGGGCCGATGCGCCGCGCCGGTGAGGGGGGTCGAGCACCGACGGCCTTGGCAGCGGCCCGCGTCCGGGGTGTGTCCGGCCGATCGCGTCCGGAGACATCGGAGGGATGTCGGATGTCCGGACGGGCACGGGCAGACCTGTTCCGCCCCCGCGCGGCAGGTCTCAGCGGGGGAAGGCCGGCCCTAGCCGGGGAACGCCGGAATGTCCCGGTGCCTGTCCCGGGTCCCGGCCGCGGTGACGTCCGCGGCCGCGCCGGGCACCAGCGTCGGCCGGGCCCTCTCGTTCAACGCGGCGGCCTGCGCGTCGCCGTGCCGGGGCGAACCGTTGTCGACCGCGGAATGACGCCCCAACGCACCCGTGGGGTCGCCGTCGGGAACCTGGTGCACGGGTGCCTGCACGGCCCGCGTGTCCCGGGTGTCCGCGTGGTGGCGCACGTCGTCACCGGCCACCGCTGGGCCACCGGCGAACTGCGGCCCGTACGCCGTCGCCGCACTGTCATCGCGGGCATCGCGCGACTGCTTCTCGGCCGCCCGGTGGTTGTCCGTCGCCCCGCCGGACTGCTGCGGCGCCGTACCGGCCGGCAGGGTCTGACCGGGAACCGCCGGCAGCGGCAACTCCGGCAGCCCGGGAAGGCCCGGCAGCGTGGGCAGTTGAGGCAGCGACGGCCACCACTGCGGCGGGGCCGGCCGCTCGCCCATCCCGCCGGTCACCCCGCCCGTGACCTGATCCACCAGATCACCGATGGGCCGTACGACATCCTCGGTGACCGGGCGTACCACCTGCTCGGTGACCGGCCTTACGACGCGGTCGGTCACCGGCCGCACGACAGGCTCGGCCACCGGCCTTACGGCTCGCTGGGCTTCGTCGGTCACGGGCGTGATCGCCTCGGGGAGCCCAGGCTGTTCGGAGCCGGAGCCGGAGCCGGAGCCGGAGCCCGGGCCGGTGGCCGCGGTGGAAGCGGTCGGCAGCGGGGCGGTCGGCGATGGCGAGGCAGCCGACGAGGCGGTCGCGGGCCGGGAGTTCGAGTCCGGGGACCGCTCTCCGATCCGCGGCTGCTCCGTGCCCTTCGCCGGCTGGAGCCGCAACTGCGTCTGCGTCTGCTCGGCCGAACTCGCCACCGCCCGCACAACCTCTGGTGGCTTCGAGGCCGGCACGACACCGTCCGCCGCGCGCGCCTGCTCCCCGCAGAGGAATCCCAGCACGAACAACCCGCCCACCAGCAGCGCCAGTTGCAGCGCACGCCGCCCCGCCACCGTGCGCGTCACGCGCAGAGCGGCATCGGGCAGTACGGCTGACAGGGCCAAGGCGGGAAGAGCCTCCCGTGCGGAGGGACGAGGTGAAGCGAGAGGGGACGAGGTGAAGCGAGAGGGGGCTGGGCGGGCGAGGCGGGGCGGATTGGGGCAGATTGGGGCGCGGCTACGAGGCTGCGCGCCCCCCGAAGACCCGCCGATCCTTGCACGAGACTCCCGAGGTCGCGCAAGTCCCCTGTTACCGATGGATACTCATGTCCGCTTTTTCCGTCGCCTTTCGGCTCCCCCGCGTCCGCCCCATGTCCGCCCCGCGTCGGTCCTCGCTCCCGCCTCTACTGCCCCGGGCTCCCGGTGTCCGGTATCGGCAACGGGCGCTTCTCGATCGCCGCCGCCATCACCTCCGGGAAGAGGTCGGGCGTACAGGCGAACGCCGGTGCGCCCAGCGCCGCGAGCGCCGCCGCGTGCTCACGGTCGTACGCGGGAGCACCCTCGTCGGACAGCGCGAGCAGCGTCACGAACTGCACCCCCGACGCCTTCATCGCCGCGACCCGCTTCAGCATCTCGTTCCGGATGCCGCCTTCGTAGAGGTCGCTGATGAGGACGACCACCGTGTCGGCGGGGCGCGTGATCTGCGACTGGCAGTACGCCAGCGCCCTGTTGATGTCCGTACCGCCGCCGAGCTGCGTACCGAAGAGCACGTCGACCGGGTCGTCGAGCTGGTCGGTGAGGTCGACGACGGCCGTGTCGAAGACCACGAGCCGGGTGTTGATGGACCGCATGGAGGCGAGGACCGCGCCGAACACCGACGCGTACACGACCGACGCCGCCATCGAACCCGACTGGTCGATGCAGAGGACGACCTCCTTCTTCACGGACTGCGAGGCCCGCCCGTACCCGATGAGCCGCTCGGGCACGATCGTTCGGTACTCGGGCAGGTAGTGCTTGAGGTTGGCCGAGATCGTGCGGTTCCAGTCGATGTCGTGGTGGCGGGGCCGGTTGATACGGGCGCTGCGGTCCAGGGCTCCGGTGAGCGTGGCTCGGGTGCGGGTCGCGAGCCGCTTCTCCAGATCCTCGACCACCTTGCGCACGACCGCCCGTGCCGTCTCCTTGGTCGTCTCCGGCATGGCCTTGTTGAGCGAGAGCAGCGTGCCGACCAGGTGGACGTCCGCCTCCACCGCCTCCAGCATCTCCGGCTCCAGGAGCAGGGTGGACAGGCCTAGCCGGTCGATGGCGTCCCGCTGCATGACCTGGACGACGGAGGACGGGAAGTACGTCCGGATGTCCCCCAGCCATCGGGCGACGGACGGCGCGGACGCCCCGAGCCCCGCCGAACGCTCCCTCCCCGCCCGCGCCCTGCCCCCCTTGCCGTTTCCGTACAGCGCGCCGAGCGCCCCGTCCATCGCGGCGTCCTGCCCGGTGAGCGAGCACCCGGTGCCGTCCGCGTCCTCCCCGCCGAGCACGAGCCGCCAGCGGCGGAGCCGTTCGCCGCCGGCCGGATCGGGCGCGCTGCCCGGATCGCGCACGCCACCCGGCTCGGGCTCCTCGGCTCGGTCGGTCGCTCCCGTGTTCACCGCTCCCACGCTCATCGGCCCACCCCCACAAGGTCGTTGTCATCGGCGCCGTTGTCATCGGCGCGGGTGCCGTTGGTGCCGGTGCCGTTGGTGCCGGTGCCGTTGGTGCCGGCGGCGTTGGTGCCGGTGCCGTTGGTGCTGCTGGCGTCGCCGGCGGCGTCCGCGGTTTCGTCCGGACCCAGCAGCAGGCGCAGCACCGGCAGCACCGCGTCGGCTCGTGCGGCGTCGAGGTCGGGGGCGAATCCGGGTATGCCGGAGGCGGTGGCCGTGGCGCTGCCGCGGGTGCCCGGTCCGCGCCGGACCAGTTCGCCGAGGGTGCGGCGCACTCCGGGCTCGTACGCCGAGAAGGTGCGCCTCAGCAACGGCAGCACGTCGGTGAACGCGTCCCCCGGCACCCCGGTCAGCCAGGTGTCGACGAGCCCGAGCAGCCGCTCGTCGTGCACGAGCAGCATCCCGCTCCCGGAGCCCCCGCCGACGAAGCCCTCGATCCACGCCGCCGCGTCCGCCGGTTCCGTCCCCGGTGACAGCACGAGCCCCATGAGCCGCGCCGCCTCCTCCTGCCCCAACTCCCCGTCGTCCAGCAGCAACCGCACGGCCCGCCCCCGGATGATCCCGGGAACCGTGTCGCGCCTGGAGAGCGTGCGCAGAACACCGTGCCAACGGCCACGTATGCCGCCACGGGGGCCTGGATGGGATCCGGGACGGGGTCCGGCCGAGCCTCTCGACACGCCTCCCTTCGACCCATCGACTTCCTCTGGCCCTTCTGGCCCTTCTGGCCCCTCGGAGCCCTGCTGGCCTCGCGCGGAGCCCACCTCGCCTCGCGCGGAGCCCACCTCGCCCCGCGCGGAGTCGTCCTCGCCCCGCGCGGAGTCGTCCTCGCCCCGCGCGGAGTCGTCCTCGTCCCCCTCTCCCTCCCCCAGCAACCCCACCGCCCCGTGCACCGCGTCCACATGCCCGCGCATCTCCTCCGCGGCCTCCGCGTCGAGTGCGGCGCAGGCCGGGGGCAGCCCCACGAAGACACGCTCGGCGAGCCCCGCGGCGACCTCGGCCAGGGCCTGCGTACCCGTGCCGCGCACGTCGCCGTAGCGGAGTGAGCGGACCAGGGCGGGAAGCGCCTGGGCGAGGTGCCCGACGTCGGCGTCCAGGGCGGCGCGGTCGGCGAGGATCCGCATCACCACCGGGAGCGCGTCCGGGAGTTCGGCGAGGAGGCAGCGCTCGGCGAGGCCCGTGACGTCGGCGAGGGACCGGGCGCCGACGGCGTCCGTCTCGGCCTTCGCGGTCGCGGCGGCGAGCACGGTCGTGCCCCACACGCCGGCCTCTGCGACCCGCACCGCCAGCTCCGGCTCCCAGCGCAGCCGCCAGGTCTCCCGGAACGTACCGGTGCTGCCGCGCGACGCGGCCGGCTCGCCCCACTCGATGCCGAGGAGCCGCAGCCGGTGGAGCAGCCTGCTGCGCCCGGCGTCGTTCTCCTTGCGCAGGTCGAGCTCCAACTCCCGCTCCTGCGCCTCCGGTTTGAGCCGCAGCCGCCGCTGGAGCCGGTCGAGGTCGCGCTGCAGCGGCACGGCGGGCGCCGCCGCGGGCACCTCGCCCAGGACGTCACCGACGACGAGCCGGTCGTGCACGAGCGCGAGCGGCACGTCCGAGCCCTCGCACATCACGGCCCGTACGGCGTCGGTGGTCTCGGTCAGGCCCGGCAGGGGGCGGCCCCGCATCGCGGCGAGCGTGTCGGCGAGCCGCACCGCCTCGATGACGTGCGCGGACGAGACGAGCCGGTCCTCGTCACGCAGGAGCCGGGCCACCTTCGTCATCCAGCGCTCGATCGGGCGGTCGGCGGCGCCGAACAAGTGCCCGTACCAGCCCGGTGAGTCGATCCCCGCGCCATAGCCGCTCATCCGCGACAGCCGCCGGTGGGTCCAGGGCACCCAGGTCATGTCGGCCTTGGCCTTGGGCAGCCCCTTCAGCAGTGCCCGGTCGGCTGCGACGGCGGTCCTCTGCCGCAGTGCGGGCACGTGCCAGGCACCGCACACCACGGCCACGTCGTCCCCGAACTCCCGCTGAGCCGCCCGCACCTGGAGCCGCATGTACGCCTCCCGAACGAGGTCCCGCTCGTGCCCCCCGGTCCCGAACGCCTCCCGCAGCGCCCCCATCGCCTCGCCGAGCACCTCGAAGGGCGCGAACGAGTCCCCGTCGCTCGCCCCCCGGTGCTCGATCACGTCCTCCCACCACCGCTCGGCGTCGTCGTATCCGGCGGTCTCGGCGAGGACGGCGAGCGGGTCGATCCGCACGGCCTCCTCGGGCCCGGACGGAAGTCCGCCCGGCTCCCCCTCCCCCTGTTGCTCCCTCCTCTCCGAGGATCCCTCCTCCGATGCCTCCTTGTCCTCCTTGTCCTCCTTGTCCTCTCGTCCCCATGCCAGCGTGTGCGTGGCCGGGAGGTCGATGAAGCGGGCCGGCACCCCGTGCTCCAGGGCCCAGCGGATGGCCACCCACTCCGGCGAGAACTCGGCGAGCGGCCAGAAGGCCGACCGCCCCGGCTCGTCCACGACATGCGCGAGAAGGGCGACGGGCGGCCGCATGTCCTCGTCGGCGGCCAGCGCGATCAACGCGTCGGCCTCCGGCGGCCCTTCGATGAGTACGGTGCGCGGGACCGCCGCCTCAAGCGCGGCCCGTACGGCCCGGGCCGAGCCGGGCCCGTGGTGGCGCACCCCCAGCAGCAGGGGCCCGGTCCCCCCGTCGCGGTCGCTCACGCGCTCACCTCCCGGCAGGCGCGGTAGAAGTCCTTCCAGCCGTCGCGCTCGCGGACGACCGCTTCCAGGTACTCCTGCCAGATGACGCGGTCGGCCGCCGGGTCGCGGACGACGGCGCCGAGGATGCCCGCGGCGACGTCGCCGGCGCGCAGGACGCCGTCTCCGAAGTGAGCGGCGAGGGCCAGCCCGTTCGTGACGACGGAGATCGCCTCCGCGGTGGACAGCGTGCCGCTGGGCGACTTCAGCTTCGTACGGCCGTCGGCGGTGATGCCGTCGCGCAGCTCGCGGAAGACCGTGACGACGCGGCGGATCTCGTCGACACCGTCGGGCACCGAGGGCAGGTCGAGGGAGCGGCCGATCTGGTCGACACGGCGCGAGACGATGTCGACCTCGGCGTCGGCGCTCTCGGGCAGCGGCAGGACCACCGTGTTGAAGCGGCGGCGCAGGGCGCTCGACAGGTCGTTCACCCCGCGGTCGCGGTCGTTGGCCGTGGCGATCAGGTTGAAGCCCCGGACCGCCTGTACCTCCGAGCCCAATTCCGGTATCGGCAGGGTCTTTTCCGACAGGATCGTGATGAGCGAGTCCTGTACGTCGGCGGGGATGCGGGTCAGCTCCTCGACCCGGGCCGTCATCCCCTCCGCCATGGCCCGCATGACCGGGCTGGGCACCAGCGCGTCCCGGCTCGGGCCGTTCGCGAGCAGTTGCGCGTAGTTCCAGCCGTAGCGGATCGCCTCCTCCGGTGTGCCGGCCGTGCCCTGCACGAGGAGGGTGGAGTCACCGCTGACCGCCGCGGCGAGGTGCTCGGAGACCCATGTCTTGGCCGTACCGGGGACGCCGAGCAGGAGCAGGGCCCGGTCGGTGGCGAGTGTGGTGACGGCGACCTCGACGATGCGGCGCGGGCCGACGTACTTCGGCGTGATCACCGTGCCGTCCGGCAGCGTGCCGCCGAGCAGGTAGGTCGCGACGGCCCACGGCGACATCCGCCAGCGGACCGGGCGCGGGCGGTCGTCCTGCGCGGCCAGCGCCGCGAGCTCGGCGGCGAACGCGTCCTCGGCGTGCGGCCGCAGCGCCTCACCCTCCGCTGCTTCCCGTGTGTGCGCGGAGTGGTGCTGGCTCGGTTCGACGGACGTCGGGTCGACGGACACGGACATGGAGCGGTCCCCCTTGCGGCTCGGCCGGTTCGGATCTGGTTCCACCGTGCCCTACGCCACTGACAATCGGCTCTGACCTGCGAAAACTCGCTCGCCGCGGTCGATTGTCAGTGGTGGGACCTACCTTCGATGACATGACTCAGCAGGGGGTGCGCTGGACTGCGGATCAGGTGCTGGCACTGGCGCCTGACGCCGCGTCACGCAAGGCGGGCAGCAAGCTCGGCGCGGCCGGGCCGTGGTCGGAGGCGGGCAGTTCTGACGAGGGGACGGTGTGGGGACTGTGCAGGGGAAGCGGCAGCAGGCCGTATCGGACGGTGATCGACATCGCGGACTCCACTGGGCCCGCGTACAAGTGCAGTTGCCCGAGCCGCAAGTTCCCGTGCAAGCACGCGCTGGGGCTGCTGCTGCTCTGGGCGGGCGAGGACGGCACGGTGCCGCGGGGACAGGTGCCGGACTGGGCGGAGGAGTGGACGGAGGCGAGGAGGAAGCGCGCGGACGACAAACGGGCGGCGAGTGCGGCGGGTTCCCCGGCCCCGGGTGATCCGGAGGCCGCGCGGCGCAGGGCGGAGCGGCGGGCCGAGCACATCACCGCGGGGGCCGCGGAGTTGGAGCAGCGACTGGCCGATCTGCTCCGGGGCGGTCTGGCCACGGCGGAGCAGGCGGGGTACGGGCTGTGGGAGGAGACGGCGGCCCGGATGGTCGACGCGCAGGCGTCCGTACTCGCTGCGCGCGTGAGGGAGTTGGGGTCGATACCGTCGTCGGGCCCCGGCTGGCCGGTTCGGTTGCTGGAGGAGTGCGCGCTGCTCCACCTCCTCGACCAGGGCTGGCTGCGCCGCGAGCGACTGCCTGACGGCCTTGCCGCGACGGTCCGTTCACGGATCGGGCTGACCGGCTCGGCGGACGGCCCACCGGTCCGCGACCACTGGCTGGTCCTGGCCCAGTACGACACGTCGGACAGCCGCCTCACCACCCGTCGCATCTGGCTGCACGGGACGGAATCGGCGCGCCCGGTCCTGCTCCTGTCGTACGGGGCGGCCGGCCGCACACCCGAACTGGCCCTGCCGGTCGGCCTCGCGCTGGACGCCGAAGTGTCCGCGTATCCGGGCGCGGGACAGCTGCGGGCCGCGCTCGGCGAGCAGTTCACACCTCCGGCTCCCACGACGATCCGCCCGCCGGGGGTGAGCGTGGCGCAGGCGGCGGCCCGTTACGGCGAGGCGCTCAGGGACGACCCGTGGCTGGACTCCCACCCGGTGACGCTCGGCCGCGTCATACCCACCCCCGACGGCGACACCTGGCAACTGGCCGACGCCGACAGCGAACTGGCGCTGCCGCTCACCCCGGCGGCCCGGTCCGGCTCGGGCCTGTGGCGCCTGGTCGCCCTCTCCGGCGGCACACCGGTCACGGTCTTCGGAGAGTGCGGCCACCGCGGCTTCACGCCCCTCACGGCATGGCCGGAGGGCCCGGGCGAGGCGGTGCCCCTGTGCTGACGACGGCACCCGACACCGCTCCCGGCCCTGCGCGGCCCACGGACCTGACCGACCCGGCCGAGTTGACCGACGTAACCGACGTGACCGACGTAACCGACGTGATCGACGTGATCGACGTGACGGACCTGGTGGATCCATGGAAGGGACTCACATGAGCAGGACCCCCGCTCCCACCGACACGGCCTCAGACACGGCCCCCGCGGACGCGTCCGGCCGGAGCCGCTGGGAGGAGCTCGTGACCGCGGCGCTCCTGGGGACCGCGCGGCGTACGCCGTCGGGGATCCCGGCCGGCCGGGAGGCGCCGACGGCTCTGCTGGACGCGGCGGCCGTGGAAACCGTGCGGCGGCGGGCCGGTATGCGGCCGGGGCGGGCTGCGGCCCGGGTGGAGCCCGCGGCGGCGGACCCTCGTCCGCCGTTGCCGCCCGCGGCCGCGCGCAGACTCGCGATGCTGCTCGCCGACCGGCCCGGGACGGGCGGCGGCAGTGGCGGCCGCAGAGGGTCGGCTCCCGATCTCATGGAGCTGCTGCCGCAGTGGCTCGCCACGGCGAACCGGCGTGGGTTCGCGCCCCGCCCGGAGGCACTGCCCGCGCTGCTGGACGCGGCCCGGGGGCGTACGGATCTGCGGCCGGCGGTGCTGGCGTTCGCGGGGCCGCGCGCGCTGTGGCTGGCCCGGCTGAACGCGGACTGGCGGTTCGCGCTGCGCTCGACGCCGGGCGGCGGGGCAGCTCTACCCGGGCCCGAGGAGCCCGATCGCATACGGGAGTTGTGGGAGGAGGGGCTGTTCGCCGAGCGGGTCGCGCTCCTCTCGGGGATACGGGCCCGGGACGCGGCGGCCGCGCGGGACCTGCTGGCCACCACGTGGGCGACGGAGCGGGCCGAGGACCGGCTGATGTTCCTCGACTCGTTGCGGACGGGGCTGTGCGCGGCGGACGAGCCGTTCCTGGAACGGGCGTTGGCCGACCGGAGCCGCAATGTGCGGGCCACGGCGGCGGAGTTGCTGTCCGCACTGCCCGGTTCGGCGCTCGCCGGGCGGATGGCGGAGCGCGCGGTGTCCTGCGTGGCCGTCGACCACACGCAGAGCACGCCGACGATAGCGGTCGAGGCGCCGCACGAGTGCGATCCGGGCATGGAGCGGGACGGAGTCGTCCCCAAGGCTCCGGCAGGGCGCGGTGAACGGTCCTGGTGGCTGGGCCAGTTGGTCGAGGCGGCACCGCTCGGTACGTGGTCACGGCGGCTCGGGGGACGTACGCCGGAGGAGATCGTGGCGTTGCCCGTTGCGGACGACTGGCAGGGCGAGCTGCATGCCGCGTGGTGCCGGGCCGCGGTGCGCCAGCGCGACCCTTCCTGGTCCAGGGCGCTGCTCGGAGTTCCCGCCGCACCGGAGGCGGGCGGACCGGGTGCGGTGTCGCTGGCCGAGCGGGCCAAGCTGCTCGGCATGCTGCGGGCCGCGGAGCGGGCCGACTGGGTGGCCGGATTCATAGCCGTGCACGGACTGTCCGAGGCGTTCCAGCTGCTCGGAGTATGCACGGTGCCCTGGTCGGGGCCCTTGGGGCGGGCCGTGGTCGACGCCCTCAACATCGCGCGCGACGCCGGCAGTTATCCATGGAGTTTCAGCGGAGTCATGGGCCTGGCCGAGCGCTGCCTGGACCCGTCGGAGGCCCCCCACCTCGAAACCCTCACCGCCATCCCCGACGAACCGGAGAACGCGGCGCCCGGCGCCGGCGGCTACTGGGCGGAGTCCTTCCAACGCCTGGTCACGACCTTGCGCCTACGAGCGGCGATGCAGAGAGAACTCGAGGAGGAGTAAGCGCCGAGGCGTAGCCGGAACCAGGGCAGAGACTCACAGCACCTCGTAACGCCCTCACCCCTCCCACCCTCAAGGGGCGCGGGGAACTGCGCACTCCACCCCCACCAACCCGCACCCACAACACACCTCAAGCCCCCAACCCCCGGCCCACCCGGCGGAGCCCTACCGCACGTTCGCGCGCACCCATTCCACGATCGATGCCGTCGTCGCCCCGGGCGTGAAGATCTCCGCCACACCCAGCTCCTTCAACGGCGCGATGTCAGCTTCCGGAATGATCCCGCCACCGAACACCTTGATGTCCTCCGCGTCCCGCTCCTTCAGGAGCCCGATCACCGCGGCGAACAACGTGTTGTGCGCGCCGGACAGGATCGAAAGCCCGATCGCGTCGGCGTCCTCCTGGATCGCCGTGTCCACGATCTGGTCGGGCGTCTGGTGGAGGCCGGTGTAGATGACCTCCATACCCGCGTCCCGCAGCGCCCGCGCGATCACCTTCGCCCCGCGGTCGTGGCCGTCGAGCCCCGGCTTGGCCACCACCACGCGGATCGGACCGGCTGCCACACCCATCACTGCCTCCATGAACCGACTGCACCGATGTCCGATCACCGATCTACCGATCTACCGACCCCGCACAGTCCGCGGGGACACACGGATCTCCGCGGGTGCCCGCAGGTGCCCGCGGAGATCCAATCGGACCTGTACCGACTGATAGCACCCGAGGGCCGAGACGGCGACTCGCCGCCACCGCCCTCACCGTCAGATATGCCCCGGTGGCACAGCTGCCCCGCGCGACACGGCCCGGGAAAGTGAACGAACGTTATGGCCACCATCCCGCAACCGGCAGTTTCGCGGTGTGGACCGAGGGGGAAATCACACGGTGGGACAAGTTCGCCGCGCACCGGTCCCGCATCACGCGGCACATGGGCCGCAGCCCGCGGTCGATGGACCGCAGCCGAACCGGGCGCAAGGGGAGCCGCTACGAGGTCGCCGCACCGCCGCGCCGTCAGCCGCGCGGCACGGTGGTGCGGCGCATCGGCGATCGCACGACGACGGGCATGCCCGTCGCTCCACCGGCGTCACACACGCCGCACGTGCACCTCGCCTTCCTCGTCACCGGCTTCTCACTAGGGCACACGGGGGACGGAGTCGTCCTCCCGTGCGCCGACGGGAGGTCGGCCATGAAGGTCACCAGGGCAGTGTCGCCCCTTCTTCCGCTCTGCCAGCGCCTGCTCCCCGGCAGAATTGCCGGACTCTCGCTGGCCCTCCTGAAGGCGACAGCCCTGGAGATCGCGATCCTCGCGGGCCACCTCCTCCTCTACCCCACCGGCATCACCCCCGAGCGCCGCCCGGCCCCGAACCCGCCCGGGACCCCGACCGACCTGACCGACACAGACACAGGGCCAGGGGCAGGGACAGGGACAGGGACCGGCACACGTACGGACACAGGCACCGGCGACACCTCTGACACCACTCGCCTGCCCACCCTCACCATGCCCCCGGTCGTCCTGCTGCACGGCTTCATCGACAACCGCTCCGTCTTCGTGATGCTGCGCCGCTCACTGGCCCAGCACGGCAGGCAGCAGATCGAGTCGCTCAACTACTCCCCGCTGACCTGTGACATACGGACCGCCGCCGAGCTGCTCGGCCGGCACATAGAGGAGATCTGCGAGCGCACCGGCCGTCACGAGGTGGACATCGTCGGGCACAGCCTCGGTGGACTGATAGCGCGGTACTACGTGCAGTGCCTGGGCGGTGACGTCCGCGTCCGGACCCTCGTCACGCTCGGCACGCCGCACTCGGGCACGCGGGTCGTCCCGCTGATGAACGCGCACCCGATCGTCCGCCAGATGCGCCCCGGTTCCGGCGTGCTCGACGAGCTGTGCCGGCCGGCGCCGCACTGCCGTACCCGGTTCGTGAGCTTCTGGAGCGACCTCGACCAGTTGATGGACCCGCTGGAGACCGCGTGCATCGAGCACCCGGACCTGCTCGTCCAGAACGTGCGGGTGAGCGGGATCGGGCATCTCGCCCTCCCGGTGCACCCGGCCGTCGCGGCCGGCATCCGGCAGGCCCTGGACGCCGAGGAGACGCAAGCCCGCCCGGCCGCCGCTCGCCAGGCCGCCGCCCACGCCGACGGCCTGACGGTGGCGTGACCGACTGACGATGGCGTGACCGACCGACGATGGCGCGCCCGGAGGAGTGAGCCAACCGGAAGCGGCGGAGCGCAAGCGGCGCAAAAGGGAACCGGCACAACCGGAACCCGCCGCCGAACCCGTTCAACGGGCTCCGAGGACCGACGTTTCTTCGAACATTCATCGAACGCCAGGCCAAAGCTGTGCCCGCCCTCCGCCGAAAGACGGCCGAATGCCCGTTTCCTGAGAGGAGGAAAGCCGCCGAAGATTGTCGCGCCCTCGTACCGCCGGGTACAGTCGCCGCACTGCTCTGCCAGCCCCTGTCGTCGAGGCGAAAGAGAAGTTGGTGAACGACCGTCACCCGTCGGGGACCGCAACTCCCCCGGCTCCGGCTCCCGAGGCCGCCTCGGCGCATTACGCGTCCTATGGCGAACAGGGCGTCCAGTACGGCGACTTCACCACGTACGACGGCTACTCCGCCACCGGTTTCGACGCCAACGCCTCTGGTATGTACGGCGCGACGGGCAGCTACGACACGACGGGCGCCTACGCGACGACGACCTTCGACACCGACCCCCTGTTCGGTGACCTCCCCGGCAACGGCGGCGGTGGAACCGACGGCAGCGGCGCGGGCACGGGTTCGTACGACGCCACCCAGTGGGCCACCGGCAGTCACCAGACGCTGAACTACGACCCTTACGCGGCCCAGCACCACGCCGCGTTCGAGACCGGCAGCTATGACACGAGCGGTGTCTGGCAGAACTCCGGTTACCAGCAGCTCGGCGAGATCCCGACGCAGGCCGGGAGCCCGGACGCCAGCGGCCAGTGGGACGCGAACGCCTGGCTCCAGGCCGATCCGGTCGACCCCACCCAGCAGTGGACCGCGCCGACCTTCGAGACCGGCACGTACGACGCGACGGCGTGGAACTCGGACGGCGGCGACCAGAACCAGCACAACCAGAACCAGACTCAGGTCCAGCCCCAGATCCACCATCAGGCGCAGGCCGAGCACGAGTCGTATCCGACCGACCAGCACACGTCGGCCGTCCCGCACACGTCGTACGACCACCACGAGGCCTACGACCGGCACGAGTCGTACGAGCAGCAGGCCACCACCACCTTCGAGCAGGTCCCGTACGAGGAACAGGCCACCGCGGACGGCGAGTTCACCCCCTCCGACGACGCCGACGCGGACTCCGGTACCGGTGGCCACAGCCACACCCACGACGAACCCGCACCCTCCGACGACGTCGAGGAGACCACCTCCGTCGCCACCGCCGCCCCGGCCGGCCGCTCCGCGTCACGTGCGGCCGGCCGTTCCGCGCCCCGCTCCCGCCGCCGCACCCCGCCGAAGCGTTCCGCCCTGTTGACGGTCGCCGTGCCCTCGGCGTGTGTGATGGGCGTGGCCGGAATCGCCGCCGCGTCCGTGACCGGCGGAAGCAGCAGCAACGACGACGTGCGGACGACGGCCGCCGCGCCCGACGCGAGCGCCGTGAAGCCGGCGGCCGCGAACAACCAGCTGGACACCCAGCTGGAGAACCTCTCCGCGGACGCGGACGACTTCGCCGACCGTGCGAGCCGTACGCAGGAACGTATCGACTTGAAGGCCCAGCAGGCCGCCCAGAAGCAGAAGGCGGCGGCGGAGGCGGCCCGCAAGGAGCGGCTGCGGCCGAAGTTCGCGCTGCCGGTCGCGCAGCACGGCCTCAGCGCCTACTACGGACAGGCCGGCATCAACTGGATGTCCGTCCACACCGGTATCGACTTCCCCGTCTCGTACGGCACGACGGTGATGGCCGCGACCGACGGGACCGTCCGGACGGAGTGGAACAGCGCGTACGGGAACATGGTCATCGTGACGGCCAAGGACGGTACGGAGACGTGGTACTGCCACCTCTCCACGTACAAGGTCGCCTCGGGTGCGGTCGTGAAGGCCGGGGATCCGATCGCGTACTCCGGGAACTCCGGCAACTCGACCGGTCCGCACCTCCACTTCGAGGTGCGTCCGGGTGGTGGCTCGGCGATCGACCCACTGCCGTGGCTGCGCAGCCACGGGCTGGACCCCTCGTAAGGGAGCACCTGTTGAGGTCGGAGTCCTGGGGGCTCCGCCCCCAGACCCCGAATCGGCCTGAACGGCCTCGTCCTCAAACGCCGGACGGGCCGAAAGTGATCGGCCCGCCCTCAAGCAGTTCCCAGTAGCCGTTGTCCCTGGGAACTGCAAGGCTCGCCCTTGGGCGCTACAGCTTCTCCACCGGTGCGTACCGCAGCAGCAACCGCTTCGGCTTCTCCTCGCCGAAGTCGACCGTCGCCTCCGCGTTCGCCCCCGTGCCCTTCACGCCGACGACCGTGCCGAGGCCGAACTGGTCGTGGGTGACGCGGTCGCCGACCGCGAGGGACACCACCGGCTTGTCAGTGGCACCGCGTCGGGTGGCGAAGCCGGACGCGCCCGAGGCGGCCGAGCGGGAGCGCGAGGAGGAGAGGGATGCCGCCACGCCTGACACCGGGCCGGAGGAGACCGGGCCCAGGGAGCCCGTGCGCTTCCACTCCAGGTGCGTGTCCGGGATCTCCTCCAGGAAACGGGACGGCGGGTTGTACGAGGGCTGGCCCCAGGCGCTGCGCATCGAGGAGCGGGTCAGATAGAGCCGCTCCCGCGCGCGGGTGATGCCGACGTACGCGAGCCGGCGCTCCTCCTCCAGCTCCTTGGTCTGGCCGAGGGCGCGCATGTGCGGGAAGACGCCGTCCTCCATGCCGGTCAGGAACACCACGGGGAATTCGAGGCCCTTGGCGGTGTGGAGGGTCATCAGCGTTATCACGCCGGATCCGTCCTCCCCCTCGTCCGGGATCTGGTCGGAGTCGGCGACGAGTGCGACCCGCTCCAGGAAGGCGGAGAGCCCGCCCGGCGCCTCGCCCTCGCCGGCCTCCTGCTCGAACTCCAGGGCCACGGCGGCCAGTTCCTGGAGGTTCTCGATGCGGGTCTCGTCCTGCGGGTCGGTCGAGGCCTGCAACTCGGCGAGGTAGCCGGTCCGTTCGAGTACGGCCTCAAGGACCGTCGCCGGGCCGGCGCCGGACTCGACGATCGTGCGGAGGTCCTCCATCAGCGTGTTGAACTTCCTGACGGCGTTCGTCGAGCGGGACGCCATGCCGTACGCCTCGTCGACGCGGCGCAGTGCCTGCGCGAAGCTGATCTTCTCGCGCTGGGAGAGCGCGTCGATCATCGCCTCGGCGCGGTCGCCGATGCCGCGCTTGGGGACGTTGAGAATGCGGCGCAGCGGTACGGAGTCCTCGGGGTTCGCGAGCACGCGCAGGTACGCGAGGACGTCGCGGACCTCCTTGCGCTCGTAGAAGCGGACGCCGCCGACGACCTTGTAGGGCAGGCCGACGCGGATGAAGACCTCTTCGAAGACACGGGACTGCGCGTTCGTACGGTAGAAGACCGCGACGTCGCCCGCCTTCGCGTCGCCCGCGTCCGTGAGCCGGTCGATCTCGTCGGCGACGAACTGGGCCTCGTCGTGCTCGGTGTCGGCGACATAGCCGGTGATCTGGGCGCCCGCGCCCGCGTTGGTCCACAGGTTCTTGGGGCGGCGCGACTCGTTGCGCTCGATGACCGCGTTGGCGGCGGTGAGGATCGTCTGCGTCGAGCGGTAGTTCTGCTCCAGCAGGATCGTCGTCGTGTTCGGGTAGTCCTCCTCGAACTGGAGGATGTTGCGGATGGTCGCGCCGCGGAAGGCGTAGATCGACTGGTCCGCGTCACCCACCACGCACAGTTCGGCCGGCGGGAGGTCGTGCTCGCTCGGCGGTACGTCGACCGGGTGCTCGGAGGTGCCGACGAGCTCCCGGACGAGGGCGTACTGCGCGTGGTTCGTGTCCTGGTACTCGTCGACCAGGACGTGCCGGAAGCGGCGGCGGTAGTGCTCGGCGACGTCCGGGAAGGCGCGCAGGAGGTTGACCGTCGTCATGATCAGGTCGTCGAAGTCCAGCGCGTTCGCCTCGCGCAGGCGTGACTGGTACATCGCGTAGGCCTGGGCGAGGGTCTTCTCGAAGCCGTCGGCGGCCTGGGCGGCGAAGTCCTCCTCGTCGATCAGCTCGTTCTTCAGGTTCGAGATCTTGGCGCTGAACGACTTGGGCGGGAAGCGCTTGGGGTCGAGGTCCAGGTCACGGCAGACCAGGGCCATGAGGCGCTTGCTGTCGGCGGCGTCGTAGATCGAGAAGGAGGAGGTGAAGCCGAGCTGCTTCGACTCGCGCCGCAGGATACGTACACACGCGCTGTGGAAGGTCATCACCCACATCGCGTTGGCGCGCGGGCCGACGAGCTGCTCGACGCGCTCCTTCATCTCGCCCGCGGCCTTGTTCGTGAAGGTGATCGCGAGGATCTGGCCCGGGTGCACCCTGCGCTCGCCCAGCAGGTGGGCGATCCGGTGCGTGAGCACACGGGTCTTGCCGGAACCCGCGCCGGCCACGATGAGCAGCGGCGAACCGTGGTGGACCACCGCCGCGCGCTGGTTCTCGTTCAGCCCGTCCAGGAGCGCGGCCGGGTCCACGTGCGGGCGGGGCGCGCCGTCACGGTAGTACCCGTCCCGGCTCGGCGGCACGTCGAAGTGGCCGCCGAACAAATCGTCCGGAACGGGCTCCGACTCCTGCCCCTGGTCCTCGGGCGGCGGCGGGGGCTCGTCCTCGGGCGGCGGGGGCTCCTCCTCGTGGGCCCGCGAGGGCTTGAGGTCCGCCAGGAAGCTGTCATCAAAGAGGCTGCTCATCGCTCTCCGAGTCTAGGCGCCCCCACTGACAGCCCGCCGCCACCCTGGAAACTCGACGGGGTCGCTCCGCGGGGGTGCGGGTTTCTGTGGCTGCTCGCCTCGGTTTCGTCACCCTCCGGTGGGGGTTTGCAGCGGTCCGTGATCAGGTGGTCGAGCTGCGGCTTCGGCTGGGATTCGGGAGCGCCGTGTCGTGGGTGCGGGTCGGCTGTGGTTGGCGTGCGCAGTTCCCCGCGCCCCTGGAGGGGCGCTGCAGTGGGCCGGGCTTCATCCAGTGGACAACTCGGGCCAGACCTATCCGAATTGGCTACCGCGCGTCGAGCCCAAGGCTAAGGTCACGAAAATGTATCGGGCATATCGCGCATCAAACTTCACAGGGGCCACAGGAATTGGCTAACTTTTATGTGGGCCGCACGACCCGCACCGGCGAACACGCCGGGCCGAGCGGCCTCCGCCGAATCCGGCAGGCCCTCGTGGCCGACGGAGCCGGGGACCCAACCGACCTTGGGGTGAATCGGTCCAACTCCCTTCGGGGAAACGGACCGTAGGGCAAACCTTCCGGAGCACCCGCCCGAACCCGACAGCTAACTCGGTAGGCGGATGACGGAAGGAGACGCCCTCGTGGCGCCACACCGCAGGTCCCGGCCCCCCAGTCCCATGGGCATACGGACTCCGGCCATCGCCACCGCGGCCCTGACCTCGGTGGCCCTCCTCTCCCAGACGGCGAACGCGTCCCCCTCCGAGGAGCCCAGGCCCAGCCTTGAGGAAGTCGAGAAGAAGGTCGACGACCTCTACCGCCAGGCGGAGACGGCCGGCGAGAAGTACAACGCGGCCAAGGAGAAGACCACCAAGCAGAAGAAGCGCGTCGACACCCTGCTCGACGACGTGGCGCGCCGCACGGAGAAGCTCAACGACGCGCGTGAGGAACTCGGTACGTTCGCCGCCGCGCAGTACCGCACCGGGGCCGCCGCCCCCGACACCGCCTCCCTGCTCCTCGCGGACAACCCGCAGGACTACTTCGACCAGACCCAGCTGATGGACCGGTTGACCAGCCGCCAGAAGCAGTCCGTCGACGACTACGTGACGCAGCAGACCACCACGACGGAGAAGCGGCAGGAGGCGTCCGAGAGCCTGGAGACGCTGACCAGGACGCAGAGCTCGCTGAAGACGTCCAAGGCGGACGTCCAGCGGAAGCTCGCCACCGCGCGCGACCTCCTTTCGAAGCTGACCGCCGAGGAGAAGGCGCGGCTCGCCGCGATCGAGCGGAAGAAGCAGGAAGAGGCCCAGCGCAAGGCGGACGAGCTGGCCCGGCAGCAGGCGGCCGACGCCGAGCGGCGGCGCCAGGAGGCGGCACAGGGCGCCGGGACCTCCATGGGCTCCGGGAGCGCCGCGGGGACCTCCGGGTCCGGCTCCGCCGCCTCCACCGCCAAGGCCGACAAGGCGCTCGCCTTCGCCCGCGCCCAGACAGGCAAGCCGTACGTCTGGGGCGCGAGCGGCCCCGGCTCGTACGACTGCTCCGGGCTCACCCAGGCCGCCTGGAAGGCCGCCGGCGTCACACTCCCGCGTACCACCTGGGACCAGGTCAAGGCCGGCACGATGGTCTCCGTGAACAGCGCCCAGCCCGGTGACCTCGTCTTCTTCTACGACGACATCAGCCACGTCGGCATCTACATCGGCGACGGAATGATGATCCACGCGCCCAAGCCGGGGGCGTACGTCCGCGAGGAGTCGATCTACTACATGCCGATCCACAGCGTGGTGCGCCCGGCGTGAGGGGCTTTTCGCAGACCTGAGTGGAAATGGGAGCCTGTTTCCGCTCAGGTCCAGAGCACCGCGATGAAGATGTTCACCGTGGTCAGGCCGCCCACCAGGCCGAACAGGCCGTTCTCCACCTTTTCCTCGTCCCGTTTCACGTACACGAGGCCGAGGATCACGACCAGCAGGGCGAGCTTCACGCCGATCTTGATGTTGTTGACGGTCTGGTCGTCGGCCTGGTTGAGGCCGACCAGGATCGCGCCGGTGACCAGCATGGTCAGCGCGCCGTGGAGCATGGCGGGGCTGAAGCGGGCCGTGCCGTCACTCATGGCCTTCAGCTGCGTGAGAAAGCCGCCGAGGAGGGACGCGATGCCGATGATGTGCAGGGCGACGAAGACATGAATGAGTACGTCCATGAGCCCGGACACTAACCAAACGCCTCCGCACCACCACGCACCGCCCCCGGCCTCGCACACCCGCCCCCGCCGGCCCTGTGCACCCCGCGCTGCCGTACCCACACGCCCGGCCCCGCCCGCCCCACGGGCCCCTGGCAGCTCCCGCACCACACCCCGGCGGAGCCCATAGCATCGGATCGCCGCCCGTTTCCCCACAACCCGCGCTTCGGTCACCGCACCACGCCAAGTCGGCGGCCCCGGGTCCGGATCGTGGTCGTACCCGGTCAGCTCATGTCCGAGTCCCACCACTTCCGTACATGCCGTTACCCCCGCCGCGGTCCCAGGTTTAGCGTCCTTCACCAGGTGACCGGCTCCCCACCACCGCCCGGGTCAGGGGCGGCATCCGGACACCACCGCCGAGAAAGGTCCGGCGGCGGCCCGCTCCCCCTGTGCGGGCCGCCGCCGGACGTGCAACCGGCCCCTGAGGGCCGCCGCCGCGGGACGCACCAACTCCTCGGCGGCCGTACGGAAGGACGTGGATCGCACGTGGCAGCGCACCGCAAGCCGAGACAGCGCTCAGTCGGCGGCAGTACGGCCCGCACCGCCTTCACCATCGCGCTGGCGGGCGCGGCGAGCGCGACCGGGTTCGAGGGGACGGGAACCGCCGCCCCGGAGCTGACTCCCGCTCAGGTCAAGGCGAAGGTCGACAAGTTGTACCAGGAGGCGGAGGTCGCCACCGAGAAGTACAACGGGGCGAAGGAGAAGTCGACGAAGACACGGGGCCGCCTGAACACCCTGCAGGACGAGGCAGCGCGCAGGACGGAACGGCTCAACTCCGAGCGGGACGCGCTCGGTTCACTGGCGGCCGCGCAGTACCGGGACGGCGGCGTCGACCCCGCGCTCGGGCTCATGCTCTCCTCCGATCCCGACCAGTACCTGGAAGGGGCCGCGTTCGCCGAGCGGGCCGGCAGCAGGCAGGCCTCGAAGGTGTCGCGCGTACGCCGACAGCTGCGCGAGATCGAGCAGCTGCGCGGGGCCGCCCATGTCGAACTCACCTCGCTCAAGGAGCGGCAGGCGGAGCTGAAGCGGCACAAGACGACCGTCACCGGGAAGCTGGGAGAGGCACGGGATCTGCTGTCGCGCCTGTCGGACGCGGACCGGGCCCGCATCGGCGCCGACGACGCGGACACCGCCCGCGCCTCACGTTCCGCCGCGGGCCCGCGCGATCTGGGCGGCGGCGCCGGTTCGTCGGCCACCGCCCCCAACTCCCGTGCGGCAACCGCCATCTCATACGCGTACGGGAAACTCGGCAGCCCGTACGTGTGGGGCGCCACCGGACCCGATGCCTTCGACTGCTCGGGGCTGATGCAGGCCGCGTACCGCGCCGCGGGGATCGAACTGCCCCGCACGACGTACGCGCAGATCAACGCGGGCCAGCGTGTGTCGCGGTCCGAACTGCGCCCCGGTGACCTGGTGTTCTTCTACTCGGGCATCAGCCATGTGGGGCTGTACGTGGGCAACGGGCAGATGGTCCACGCGCCCAATCCGTCGGCGCCGGTGCGGGTGGCGCCGATCGACGAGATGCCGTTCGCGGGGGCCACGCGCGTGGCGTGAGCGGGCCGGCGAACCGGCAGGGGTTACGGGCAGGGATTAAGTGAAGAGAGCGGGGGAGTTCAAGCCGTTCGGGCATCGGTCCGGCTTGGATGGGCATCGCATGGGTACTACGGCGGGGTAGCGTCGGCGTGGCACTGTTCGACATGCCGCACCGCACGGTCGCGATCCGCTCCGGTCCCATCCGCCTCGCTCTCTTCCGTCCCGTTCCGCCTGGTTCGCCGTCGCCCTCCCGAAGGATTCGATGCCCGGCCCCACGCTGCCACCTCCGCCGCCGCCCGCGTACACCAGCGGCTGGCCGGACAGGTCGGCGCTGCTGGCGGACCGCGGGCGGGCGTTGGAGGAGTTGCGCAGACGTAGTCTCGGGGTGCACCGGGTGCTGCTGCTGTGGCTGCTGGCGGTCGCGGCGATCATCGGCTGGGCGCTGCTGGTACTGCCGTTGCAGCAACTGGAGCAGCGCGATCCCACCGGGTTCATCCTGGGTCCGCTCTTCGCGGTCCTCGGTCTGGCCTCGCTGGCGCCCTCCGTCGTGGCCGTCGTCCTCGCCGTCCGGCGGGACCGCCATATCAGCCAACTTCTCGACGCCTGGCTGCGGTTGGACAGCCATCCGCCCACCGACGACCGCCTGCGCTCCTCCGGCCTGAGTCTCTTCTGGCTGCTCTCCTCGCTCACCGTCTGCGCGTTCGGGCTGTGGACGTCGTTCGCGGGGGTGGCGGAGGCGAAGCCCGGACATGACGCCTACAGCGACGTGGTGCTCGTGATGGGGATCGGCTTCATCCTCTGGCTGACCGGTCTGATCGGCGTGGTGAAGGCCGTACGGCACTATCGGTGGGCCGTGCGGGTGTTGGGACCCCGGGTACCGGCCGAGCAGCGGGCAACGGCCTCGCCCAGTACGGCGATCCCCTCCTCGATCGCCGACACCGAGGACGCCGCGTAGCCGAGCAGCAGCCCCCGCGGGCCGCCCGGCCGCTGACGGTGCCAGGAGAGCGGGTGCACCTTGACGCCGCGGGCCAGCGCGGCGGCGGCGAGATCGGTATCCCTGAAGTCCCCGGTTCCGGCACTGTCCCCGGTTCCGGCACTGTCGTCGATTCCGACAGTGCCGTCGATTCCGGCGCTGCCGTCGGTTCCGACAGTGCCGTCCCCGCCGAACGTGATCAGCAGATGCAGCCCGGCCGCGGCCCCCTGCACCACCGCTCCCGGAAGATGCGCCCGTATCGCCGCGATCATCGCGTCCCGCCGACGCCGATGGCGCCGCCGTACGAGCCGCAGGTGCCGTTCCAGTTCCCCCGACTCCATCAGCCGGGCCAGCACGAGCTGGGGCAGAACCGCGTTGCCGAGGTCGGCGTACCGTTTCGCGGCGACCAGTGCCTCCCGGTACCGCGCGGGCGCCACGACCCACCCCATCCGCAGGGCGGGCGCGAGCAGTTTGGACACGCTTCCGGCGTAGCAGACCCGCTCCGGGAGCATCGACCGCAGCGCGGGCACGGGCGCCCGGTCGTAACGGTGCTCGGCGTCGTAGTCGTCCTCCACCACCAGCCCGCCGTCCCCGGCCCATCGCATCAGCTCCCGGCGTCGCGCGCCCCCGAGCACGACCCCCGTCGGAAACTGGTGCGCCGGGGTCAGCAACACGGCCCGGTGGGCCCGCAGTTCGGAGACGAGGACGCCCTCTCCGTCGACCGCCACCGGCGGGGTACGCAGCCCCTGGTTCCGCAGATGCTGCCGGACCCCGAGCGACCCCGGGTCCTCCACGGCGATCTCCTCGATGCCGTCCTCCCGCAGCACCCGCCCGATCAACGCCAGCGCCTGTGCGGTCCCGGCGACGATCAGTACGTCACCGGCCTCGACCCTGATCCCCCGATACCGCCCCAGCCATCGGGCGACGGCACGCCGCAGCTCCTCGGTCCCGCGCGGATCCCCGTACCCGAACCCGCCCGCCGTCAGCTCCCCGAACACCCCACGCTCGGCCCGCAGCCAGGCCGCCCGCGGAAACGCCGCGAGATCCGGCACCCCGGGCGACAGATCGATCCGCGCGGCCGCCGTACGGATCAGGTCGAAGATGTCATCGCCGGGCGGGCTGCCGAAGGGGGAGGAGGGAGTGGGCGGGGACGGGGGCGGGCCGTACGGGGATGGAGTGGACGGGATCGCGGCGTACGGAGGCGCGGAGTATGCGAGTTGCCCCGATCCGACCGCACGCCCCTCGGCGCCCGAACCCACGGCCCTCGCTACCCCCAGCCCCGCTGCCCCCGGCCCCGCCACGACCACCGTCCCGCCCCTCCCCCGTCCCTCCACCTGCCCTTCCTCCGAGAGCCTCCGGTACGCCTCGGTCACCACCCCGCGCGAGACGCGCAACTCCGCGGCGAGCACCCGAGTCGCCGGAAGCCGGCTGCCGACCGGCAACCGCCCGTCGGCGACCGCCTGTCTCAACTGCCCGGCCAGCCACTCGGCCCGCCCGCCGAACGGCGCCTCGCGCACATCGAGTTGGAGAAAGTCGGAGCCGGAGACAACCGAACCGGAAGCGGAACCCGACCCCGAACCGGGGCTGACCGAACCCGAACCCGAGCCCAACTCCGAAGCCCGGCCTATGGCCCCTTCAACAGCACCCTCTTTGGACCTGTCCACAGGACCATTCTCGGACGAGGCTCGCCATCATGACCACAACCACCGACACCAATGCCAACGCCATCGACTACGTCCACGGCTACTCCCCCCACGAGTCCCGCCGTCTCGGCGACCAGGCCGACACCCTCGCGTCCCTCCTCCACTTCGGCACGGCCTACCCCGAGGGCAGCAAGGTCCTGGAGGTGGGCTGCGGAGTGGGTGCCCAGACGGTGCACCTGGTCGCGGCGAGCCCGGAGGCCCGCTTCACGGCGGTGGACATCTCGGCCGCCTCGCTGGCCCAGGCCCGCTCCCGCGTCACGGCCAGGTTCCCGGACGCCCTGGTCACCTGGCACCACGCCGATCTCTTCGAACTCCCTTTCAAGGAGGCCGAGTTCGATCACGTCTTCGTCTGTTTCGTGCTTGAGCACCTGCCCGACCCGCGGCGGGCTCTCACGGCACTGCGCCGCGTCCTGCGCCCCGGCGGCACCCTCACCGTCATCGAGGGCGACCACGGCTCGACGTTCTTCCACCCCGACAGCGCGTACGCCCATGCCGCCATCGACTGTCAGGTCCGACTCCAGCAGGCGGCGGGCGGAAACGCCCTGCTGGGCCGTCAACTGCACCCGCTGCTCACCGCCGCCGGGTACGACCGCGTCGACGTCCGCCCCCGTCCTGTCTACGCCGACAGCTCCCGCCCGGCCCTCGTCGAGGGCTTCACCCGCAACACCTTCATCGCGATGATCGAGTCCGTACGGGAGGACGCCCTGGCCGCGGGGCTCATGACCCCGACGGACTGGGATCACGGTCTGGCGGACCTGCGCCGCACGGCGGACCCGGACGGCACCTTCCACTACACGTTCTTCAAGGCCGTTGCCGTGAACCCGTCGAACGCGGCCATGAACCCCCGGAACGTGACCGTGAACCCCTGACGTCAGACCAGCCGTCGCGCCGTCGCCCACCGCGTCAGCTCGTGCCGGTTCGACAGCTGCAGCTTCCTCAGGACCGCCGAGACATGGGACTCGACCGTCTTGACGGAGATGAACAGCTGCTTGGCGATCTCCTTGTACGCGTAGCCGCGGGCGATGAGGCGCAGGACCTCGCGCTCGCGCTGGGTGAGGCGGTCCAGGTCCTCGTCGACGGGCGGGGCGTCGGTGGAGGCGAAGGCGTCGAGGACGAAGCCGGCCAGGCGGGGCGAGAAGACCGCGTCGCCGTCCTGGACGCGGAAGACGGAGTCGACGAGGTCCGTGCCGGTGATCGTCTTCGTGACATAGCCACGGGCGCCGCCCCGGATCACACCGATGACGTCCTCCGCGGCGTCCGACACGGACAGCGCGAGGAACCGCACCGGCTGCTCGGCGTCGGCCATCAACGGCGAGCAGCGGCGCAGGACTTCGACCCCGCCGCCGCCCGGGAGGTGCACGTCGAGGAGGACGACCTCGGGGCGGGTCGCCGTGATGACCGTGACCGCCTGGTCGACGTCGGCGGCCTCGCCGACCACCTCGACCCCGGTCCGCTCGGTCTGCCCGATCTCCGCCTGGACCCCCGTACGGAACATGCGGTGGTCGTCGACGAGGACCACGCGCACGCGTCGTCCGGGCGCGGAGCCCGCCGGACCGGGGGCAGCCGCGGGGTCGTTGGCCGTGGCGGCCCCGGACGGCGCTTCCGCTCCCGACGGCGCGTCGGCTCCGGCCGAACCGGCCGCACCGGTCGCCGCGGCAGGGCCGCCGGCCGTGCCCGCGCCGGTCGTGCCGGCGTCCGGCTCGGCCGCTCCGGTCGGTTCGTTCGCGTCGCTCATGTCTCCGCCCTCTCCATCTCCAGCTCGACCTCCGTGCCGCCGTCCGGCACCGCGCGCAGCCGCGCCGTACCGCCGTTGCGCTCCATGCGGCCGATGATCGATTCTCTGACGCCCATGCGGTCGCCGGGTATCGAATCCAGGTCGAAGCCCGGACCGCGGTCGCGGACCGACACGAAGACGGTCCTCCCCTCGACCTCGGCGAAGACCTGCACCGCGCCGCCCTCGCCACCGTACTTGGCCGCGTTCACCATGGCTTCCCTCGCGGCCTGCATCTGGGCGGCGATCCGGTCGTCGAGCGGGCAGTCGCCGACGACCACGACCTCGATGGGGACGCCGTGCTTGTCCTCCACCTCGGCGGCGTTGCGCTTCACGGCCTCCGCGAGCGTGCCGGGCTCGTCGTCCTCGTCCTTGCCGGTGCCCTCGGGCTTGTAGAGCCAGTTGCGCAGGTCGCGCTCCTGGGCGCGGGCGAGGCGTCGTACCTCGTTCGCGTTCTCGGCGTTCCGCTGTATCAGGGTCAGGGTGTGCAGGACCGAGTCGTGGACGTGGGCGGCGACCTCCGCCCGCTCCTGGGCGCGGATGCGCATCAGGCGCTCCTCGGAGAGGTCCTGGGTCATGCGGACGAGATACGGGCCGGCGAGCAGCGCTATGCCGACGAGGACCGCGAGCGCGGCCTGGAGGACCGATCCGAGGTGGGCGGCGGAGCCCTGCAGGACGAAGATCGCCGAGACGCCCGTGGCGACGAGCAGGACGCCGGCCGCGGAGCGGAGCAGGGTGATCGTGCGCTTGCGGCGGCCGACCTCCATCCAGCGGGCCCGCCGCGCGTTGTCCGCCTGGCGCCAGACCAGGGCGACGCCCGCGCCCACGAGGACGGTGGGCCAGAGGTAGGCCTTGGCCCCGCCGCTCAGGTCCACGTTGCCGACGAAGATCAGGGCCACCACGACCATGGCGAGCAGCGCGACGATCTGGCCCTTGTCGGGCTTGCGGGCGACGAGTCTGCGGCGGCCGTCGGGCGCGGTCTCGGTGGCGAGGGCGGGGGGCCTCTCGGCGTCCACACCGCCGATGCCGAGCGGGACGAAGAACCAGAACGCCGCGTACAGCAGCGCGCCGAGGCCGTCCGCCATCATCAGGCCGACGAAGACCAGCCGCACCCAGATCACGGGCAGCCCGAGATGGCCCGCGAGCCCCCGCGCCACCCCTCCGAGCCAGCGTCCGTCACTGCTGCGGTAGAGCTTGCGCGGCGGCCGCGGGTCCTCGACGGTCAGGGTTGCGGCTTCCGGCATGCCATCGATGTTCACACGCCGGACGGCGCCGGGCATCAGGGTCGACCCCCTAGACTCCCCTGATCTTCGAATCGGCTCGGGGGTCTCCTCCGAAACGGCACGGCGTCCCCTCGGTGATCACCGCGTGAGGGTCCGGCCCAGGGTCGATTTCAGGGTTCGGCCAGGGTCGTACCGACTCCCGTCCGGCCGTCGCGGCCGTCACCATGGACACATGACAGATCACCAGCACGCCGCGCCGGGTCCGGGACCCGGCTCCGGCCCGGCCGGGGGCTCGATCCCGGGGGCGGAGCCGCAGGACACCGTGCCCGCGGCGGGCGCCCGGGCGACCGCGGGTGAGGAGCCGCGCGCACCCGGGGAGCCGCCCACGCCGGGGAGCCCGGTCCCGCCCGGGGAGCCCGGTGTTCCCGAGGTCCCGCGGAAGTTCCGGCGCGACCCACGGCACAAGATGGTGGGCGGCGTGTGCGCGGGGCTCGGGCGGCAGTGCGACATGGACCCGGTGATCTTCCGGATCGTGCTCGCCGTGCTCTCGGCGACCGGCGGCCTCGGCCTCATCTTCTACGGCTTCGCCTGGCTCTTCGTCCCGAACGACGACGAGGACGAGAACGAGGTGCGCAAGCTCCTCACCGGCCGGGTGGACGGCCAGGCGCTGGCGGGCGTGCTGTTCGCCCTGGTCGGCTGCGGTGTGTTCCTCTCCATGCTGAGCAACAGGGGCGTGCTGACGTTCGCGACGACGCTCTCGCTGCTCCTCGCGGGTGCCGGGTACTGGTCGCGGCAGCGCGCCACGGAGGACCCCGACCCGCTCGCCGCGCAGGCCGTCGCCGACGCGCCGCCGGAGGCGCAGGCACCGCCCGTCCCCGCCTCGTTCCCCTCCTGGTGGCGCGAACCCATCGTCAAGGACGGCACGTATGTGGGCGGCACGGGCTATCTGTGGGGCCCCAAGGACGTGCGTGACCGCGACATCGCGGCGGCGATCACCATCGCGCAGGGCGGCGGCCACGTCCGGGACATACGGACCAGGGCGCCCAAGCCGCCGGGCCCCCGCGGCATCGGTGGCCGGGTGTTCCTGTCCGCCCTCGCGGCGGGCCTGCTCGGTACGCGCCTGACCTGGGACGACCGCGCGCTGGGCGCCAGCCTGCAGACCGGCCTGGCCTGCGCGCTCGTCGTGCTCGGCCTGGGCATCGCGGTCAGCGCGTTCCGGGGGCGCACCGGAGCGGGCTCGATCTTCCTCGCCATCGTCACGGCGGGCCTGCTGGCATGCTCGGCGGCGCTGCCGAAGGACATCAGCACCCACTGGGTGCGTACGGACTGGACACCCGCCACGGCCGCCGCCGTACAGGAGCACTACGACCTCGGCACCGGTGTCGGCACGCTCGACCTCAGCCGGATCGACCTCGCCAAGGGCCGGACCGTGACGACGAACGCCGAGGTGGGTTTGGGACAGCTCAAGGTGATCCTGCCCAAGGACGTGACGGTGAAGCTGGTGATCGAAGTGGGCGTCGGCGACATCCAGTTGCCGGGCGACGACAAGCAGGACGTGGACGTGGCCCCGGGCAAGCACAAGCAGCTGACGCTCTCCCCCACGGGAGAGAGCACGGACAAGGCCAGGGCCGGCGGCACCCTCGACCTCACCCTCGAAGTCGGCATCGGACAGGCGGAGGTCACCCGTGTCACGTCATGAGTTCCAGCCCGGCCGGCTCATCGCGGGCTTCTTCCTCACCCTCACGGGCGTCGTCTACGCCGGAGACGCGGGCGATGCCTGGGACACCCCGTGGTTCGTGGTGATCCCCCTGGTCACGGCCGGCCTCTGCCTGGCAGCCGCGGCGGGCAGCCTGGCCCACGGAATCCGACGCCGGCGGCGCCGGGCGCTCCTCGCCCGGGAGACGCAGGGCTCCCGGGCGGACGAGCAGATACCGGGCCGGTAGTCCCTCGCGCAGCCCGGCGCAAGCACAGCGACGCGCCAGCGCCGGCGGCTGCCGGCTGCGGCTGTCGGCTGCGGCTGTCGGCTGCGGCTGTCGGCTGCGGCTGTCGGCTGCGGCTGCGGCTGTCGGCTGCGGCTGCGGGGAATGCGGTACCGCGCCCCTTCAGGGGCGCGGGGAAATGCGCGACCAGCCCCCACCGGCCCGCGGGTTGATCACCTCGCCGACGGAGCGCCTAGTAGGCGCTGCTGGTCCGGCGCCTCCGCCGGGCCCGAAGCATCGCATCCACCGAGAACACCGACGCACCGGCGAGGACGATCGGCAGCCAGGCCATCAGGTAGGGGAGGTCGTTGCCGTAGTAGTACGGGTCAGAGGCCCAGCTCACCGTCAGCCAGAGGCTGAGGGAGATCAGGGCGCCGCCGAACGCGGCGAGACGGGCGAGGAGTCCGATCAGCGTGCCGATACCCACCGCGAGCTCACCGAACGCGATGGCATAGCCGAAGCCGACGGGATTCTTCAGGGCGAGATCGACGAGCGCCGGAATGGCCGACGAGTCGCGCACGGTCCGCATCAGGTCGCCGACCGAACCGGCCCCGGCGTCGTGCATGAAGGCGCTGTCGGTCAGCTTGTCGATTCCCGCGTAGATGAAGGTGACACCGAGGAAGACCCGCAGCGGAAGCAGGGCGTACCGCGTCGCGGTGTCCCGCCAGTCACCGCCGCCGTCGTCCATGTACCCGGAGTGCGTGTCCATTCGCATGCCGTGAGCCATCGCTCTCCGCCGCCTCTCGCCCGCCGAACGGTTCACCCCTCAACAGACGATACGTACGACGGCGAGGTCCCGCTCAAGAGCGGACGCACAAATTTTCACCAGGTCCCCCGGAACATCCCTTTTGAGACCGTACGGGAACGGAGGATCCGCATCCGCGGGCCGCCCTCCGCGGAGACGTCCATGTGAGTGGTGCGGGCGGGAGCCGTGGGCCTGGCGCAGGGCGCTGCGGTCACTCCGTCACATCGATGCCCACCCGGTTCGTCTCCAGCCCCGCCGCGGTGACGACCTGTACGTCCACCCGCCCGGGCTCCACATCCGCCGGCACCGGCACGGTGAGCACCGCGTCGGACGGGTTGCTGAACCCGCCGGGCACCGGAACCAGTGGCACATGCACGTGCACGGCCCCGATCCGCACCACCATCCGCGACAGCCGGTCCGCGCCCTGTGCGCCGGGCGGCACGAATCCGGCGCCCCGGATCTCGATGTCGTCCCCGGTCCGGATCGGCGCGTCCAGATCCCCCGCCTCCCGCGACCGCACGACCGAAAGAATCACCGGCCGCCCGCCCTCCGCGTACTTTCCGGCGACATACGTGGCGGCCGACACCAGCACCATCACCGCAAGACCCCACGGCAGATCGGGCAGCTGCTCGGGCCGCCGGGCCAGCCGCACCGCCGCGAACACGAGTGCGACGGCGCCCACGACCACGTACTGGATGTCGGCGAAACTGCCCCGGCCGGAGTCGTCGGTGAGCAGATCCGCGGCCCGGGGCCGGTCCGCCCGTACCTTCTGCAGCCGCTGTCCGAGGACGCGCAGCCCCACGACCCGCCGCACGAGCACGGCGATCGCGCACACGACGGCGAGCACGGTCACGATCCCGGCTCCCCGCGCCAGTTCGAGCCCGGCGATCAAGGAGTCCCGCTCGTCGGGGGAGGACGCGCCGGCCAGCCGTCCCGCCAGCACGAGCACGGCGTAGACGACGAACAGCACCCAGCCGACCGCCACAGCACGGGAGGTGGACAGCCGGTTGTCCTCGCCGATGACGGGCGCCAGCACCCCGCCCCGCGCCCGGTGGAACCACGAGGCCCCGGTCAGCAGTCCGCTCACGACCACCGCGGCCACCAGCCCCGCGGTCCGCGCGGCCGTCCAGCCCGCTCCGATCGCGGTGAGCGTCTGCACCAGGAGCAGCACGAGGACGACTCCCCACACGGCGATGACGGTTCGCCGCCACACCAGGCCGAGCCAGACCTCGCCCTCGGCCCGCCCGCGCTCCGCGACGACGTCGGCGGACTGGGTCAGCTCGTCCGACACCCACTGCCTCGACGCCCCGGCCGAGTACGCGACGGCCGCGGGCAGCCCCCGCCCGGACGCCAATTCGTCCCGCTTGGAAAGGAATTCGGCAACGGCACGCCGATGCCCCTCGCGCGCCCCGTGCGGGCAGTTCCCGCAGGTGCAGCCCCCCTCGTGCCCGCTCCGACCGGCGCCGCGCCCGGCGTCACGCCCCGCGCCCTGTCCAGTCTCCTGCACCGCCACGCCCGTTGCCGCCTTCCAGACCATTGGGTCGAACCCTCATTTGCCGCACGCCCCCACGAACCGACCGCACGCCCTACCGATATGTCACGTTCGCACGCCGCCGCCGCACCACGGACAGCGGCACGACCACCGGCCCCAGGGCCACCGGTCGCACAATCAACCCCCGCACATCTGCGCAGCCGCACAAGTGCCTCGCGACGACAGCGCATTGTGCCGTACCCCACACCCCACGCGTCCGCCAGGTCTGGTCAGCGCGGGTGAAGCACCCACCCCCGTGTTGACCCGGCTGCGAGAATTCCCGTATGGCCGAGATCATCCAGCGCGACGGGACCTGGGCCTTCGACGGCAGCACGGTCCGGATCACCCCGGGACTGCACCGCTCCGTGCCGCTGTTCCGGCAGACGTACGGAGAGATCGCCGTGCCCCTCGAAGCGGTCGCGGGCGTCGCCTACGAACCCGAACGCAAGCGGGGCCGGCTGCGCCTGCGACTCCGCGAGGGCGCCGACCCGCTGCTCCAGGCGACCGGGGGCCGTCTGCCCGAGCCCGCGGACCCGTACCGGCTGACGGTGGACATCGACCGCTCGGGCGTCGCCGAGTACGTCGCCGAGGAGATCCGGCGCGCCCTGCTCCTTGAGGAGATCCCCAAGGAACCGGCCAGAACCTATCTCCTGCCCGGCCCGCCCGTCCCCGTCTCGGTACGTTCCAGCGACGGCACGGTGTCCTTCGACGGCACCCAGGTCCGTATCGACTGGAGCGACACCTCGGACCGGGTGAAGCGCGCGACGGGCCCGCGCATCATCGAGCTGCCGGACCTGGTCCAGGTGGAGTGGCTGCCCAACTCCGGTTACGAGGACGGGTTCCTGCGCTTCGTGACCCGCGACTCGGTGTTCTCCAAACTGCCGCCGGAGAAGGACCCGTTCGCCCTCGACCTGTGGGGCAGTGCCCGCCGCGATCTGCTCACGGCGCTGGTCGCCACCGCGGTCATGGCCCGGCTCCCGCACCCGTCCACGCGGTCCGGCGAGTACGCCCAGGGCGACCCGCCCCGCCTTCCGGCCGCGCCCGAGGACGCCGTACCGCAGCTGCCCCGGCAGGGTCACCACGACGTGCTCCTGCGCCGCCTCAGGGAGTTGGGCGAACTGCACCGCGACGGTGTGCTCACGGACGAGGAGTTCGCGACGACGAAAGCGGCGGTGCTGCGGGACTTCTGACACGGGTGACTCGGGAATTCCGATTCGGGCCTTCCGACTGGGGAGATCGGGCTGAGGGGCTGAGGAGACCGGGCTAACTGAGGAGATCGGGTTCGCTGCGGCTGATGTCCTGCCACAGCGGCTGGTAGTTGATCCACGCCACCAGGTCCCCGCCGAGCTGCTCCCGCGTGGCGACCGCCTGCTTGTGGTCGATGAGCAGGGGACGGCCCGCCGCGCACGCGGTCAGCTGCACCTGGCACGAGCGCTCCATCGACAGGAACCACCAGGCCGCCGCGTCCACCGAGTCGCCGACGGTCAGCAGCCCGTGGTTGCGCAGCACGAGCGCCTTGCGGGTGCCGAGCGCGGAGGCGATCCGCCGCCCCTCCTCGGCGTCCACGGCGACCCCCGAGTACGCGTCGTACAGCGCGTGGTCCTCGTAGAACGCGCAGCTCTCCTGGGTGATCGGGTCGAGCAGGTCGCCGAGCGCGGACAGCGCGCGGCCGTGCACCGAGTGGCAGTGTGCGACCGCGACGACGTCCGGCCGGGCGGCGTGCACCTGGGCGTGCACGGTGAACGCCGCCTGGTTCACGTGATAGCGGCCCTCGATCACCTGCCCGTCCTCGTTGGCCATGACCAGGTCACCGACCGTGACGTGCTTGAACGGCATTCCGAACGGATTGACCCAGAAACAGTCGCTGTACTCCGGATCGCGCGCGGTGATGTGACCGGAGACCCCGTCCTCGAACCCGAGCCGGCCGAAGAGCCGCAGCGCGCCCGCGAGGCGTTCCTTGCGGTGCCGCCGTTCGTCGTCGAGCGACTCGTGCATGGGCGGCATGGCGAACCGCAGCCGGTCGGTGGGAAGCGGCAGGGGCGGTGTGGGCCCGTGCATATGTCCTCCAGCCCTGAGGTACGGACTCCGTACGTGTTTACGGGCGGGAAGTTACCGGCGGTCAGCGCAGGAGAACAGAGATGTTCGTGAAGAGAGTGCACAACCGTTGCACGGCGTCGCTGGTCTGCCTGTCCGGAGCCAACTATTCGGTCGGGCACCTGCACCGACGCCCCCTGGAGGACCCCCCGTGCGCAGTCACCCCCCTACGCTGCGCGGACCGCGTCCAGCGACCGCACCCCCCACCCGCCCATGAAGAGAAACGAGCGCCTTGTCACAGGCATGCTCAGACAGATCGCCACGCGCGACGTGGTCGTCCTGGACGACCTCGGCGGATCCCCCCGCCGCCTCGCCGCGCTCACCTACATCGCCGTGCAGTACGGCTTCCGATACGAGGAGACGAGCAGACTCGGCCAGACGCTCCAGGTCCGCCTGACCCGCGACCCCCGCCCCGAGGCCCGTGAACGCAGCACGGCGGCCCTCGGCCGTCTGGCCGCCGGCCGCGCTCCGGGCATGCGCCCTGGCACGCTCAAACCACTGCCGGACGTGGCGCCCGCGGTGGGGCTGCTCAAGGCCCGCATCGAGTTCGACGCGCTGTCCGACGACCTGGACTGGCGCCGCAAGGCCGTCTTCATGACCGCCAGTGCCGCCCTCATGGCGCTGCTGCTGATCCCCGCGGGCTGGAGGGCCTCGCTCGCCGCGAGCGCCACCATGGCCGTGGTGTTCGCGGTCTTCCTGCGCCTGGAGGTGTTACGGAAGGACCGGCTGGCCCGGCGGCTGCGGTCGGCGGGGCTGATCTGAGAGACCCGCCGGAGAAGCCTCCGCCGCAAAGGCGACAGCAGATGTCGGGTATCGGCGACAGACTCGTCGTATGACTCGCACGACATCGAACTGGGCAGCGATCACCGCCGCGGAACCGGACCTCGCCAAGACCGTCGAGGACCGGTTCGCGGCCTTCACGCACCACATCGTGGCGACCCTCCGCAAGGACGGGTCGCCACGTACCTCGGGACTCGAAGTCCGCTTCCTGAACGGGGAGTTGTGGCTCGGCATGATGCCGGACTCGCTCAAGGCACTGGACCTGCGCCGCGACCCGCGCTTCGCCCTTCAGGCGAATCCGGGTCCCGGCACGGAGATGGCGGGCGGCGACGTACGGATCGCGGGCCGGGCCGTCGAGGTCGAGGACCCGGCGGAGCGCGCCCGGTACGCCGAAGAGGTGGAACCGCCGGAGCCGTTCCACCTCTTCCGCACCGAGCTGACGGAGGTCGTACGGACCTACGTCGAGGACGACACGTATCTGGTCGTCGAGATCTGGAAGCCCGGAGAGCCGGTGCGGACTCTCAAGCGGACGTGATCTTCAGCAGCCCCGGGGGCTACTCCCACTCGATGGTGCCCGGCGGCTTCGACGTGACGTCGAGGACGACCCGGTTGACGTCCGCGACCTCGTTCGTGATGCGCGTCGAGATCTTCGCGAGGACGTCGTACGGCAGGCGCGACCAGTCGGCGGTCATGGCGTCCTCGGACGAGACGGGCCGCAGCACGATCGGGTGGCCGTACGTCCGGCCGTCGCCCTGGACGCCCACGCTGCGGACGTCCGCGAGCAGCACGACCGGGCACTGCCAGATGTCGCGGTCGAGGCCGGCCGCCGTCAGCTCCTCGCGGGCGATGGCGTCGGCCTCGCGGAGCAGGTCGAGCCGCTCCTTGGTGACCTCGCCGACGATACGGATACCGAGGCCGGGGCCCGGGAACGGCTGGCGCTGGACGATCTCGTCCGGCAGGCCGAGCTCCTGGCCGACCATCCGGACCTCGTCCTTGAAGAGCTTGCGCAGCGGCTCGACGAGCTCGAACTCGAGGTCCTCGGGGAGCCCGCCGACGTTGTGGTGGGACTTGATGTTCGCGGTGCCGCTGCCGCCGCCGGACTCGACCACGTCGGGGTAGAGCGTGCCCTGGACCAGGAAGGACACCTCGGGACCCGCGTCCGCGATGATCTCCGCCTGCGCCTGCTCGAAGACCCGGATGAACTCGCGGCCGATGATCTTCCGCTTCTCCTCGGGGTCGCTGACCCCCTTGAGGGCGGTGAGGAACCGCTCCTCCGCGTCCACGACCTTCAGCTGGACGCCGGTGGCCGCGACGAAGTCCTTCTCGACCTGCTCGGTCTCGCCCTTGCGCATCAGACCGTGGTCGACGTACACGCAGGTCAGCTGCGATCCGATGGCCTTCTGCACGAGGGCCGCGGCGACCGCGGAGTCCACGCCGCCGGACAGGCCGCAGATGGCGCGCTTGTCGCCGACCTGCTCGCGGATCACCGCGACCTGCTCGTCGATGACGTTGCCGGTGGTCCAGGACGGGGTCAGGCCCGCGCCCCGGTACAGGAAGTGTTCGAGCACCTGCTGGCCGTGCGTGGAGTGCATGACCTCGGGGTGGTACTGGACCCCGTACAGCCGCTTCTCGTCGTTCTCGAAGGCCGCGACCGGGACGACGTCCGTGGAGGCCGTGACCGAGAAGCCCTCCGGGGCCGCGCTGCACGCGTCGCCGTGGGACATCCACACCGACTGCTCGTCCGGGGTGCCCTCGAAGAGGGTCGAGCCCGACTTGGAGACGTGCAGCGGCGTACGGCCGTACTCGCGGGCGCCCGTGTTGTCGACCGTGCCACCGAGGGTGGTCGCCATCAGCTGGAAGCCGTAGCACATGCCGAAGACCGGGACGCCGGCCTCGAAGAGCTCGCGGTCCAGGCGGGGGGCGCCTTCCGCGTACACCGACGAGGGGCCGCCGGAGAGGATGATCGCCGCCGGGTTCTTGGCGAGCATCTCCGCGACCGGCATGGTGCTCGGCACGATCTCGCTGTAGACCCGGGCCTCGCGGACTCGGCGGGCGATGAGCTGGGCGTACTGCGCACCGAAGTCGACGACCAGGACGGTGTCGGGGGCGACGGGGGACGCTTCTGGCACGGTTTGCCTTCCGGCGGTGAGCAAGGGGTGTGTGCTGCCGAGTCTACCGGGGGGTCGAGGGTGGGGGGCCTACGACCTTTTCTCGCCCCCGCCGCCCCTACCCGTTCCCATCACTACTCGGGGGGGGGGGGGGGGGGGGGGGGGGGGGGGGGGGGGGGGGGGGGGGGGGGGGGGGGGGGGGGGGGGGGGGGGGGGGGGGGGGGGGGGGG
>NZ_JBVIPT010000001.1:802547-830717 GCF_055577685.1 Streptomyces sp. NPDC033178 | reverse complement strand
GTTGCCCGCCCGGCAGCCACCAGGTGTCACGGTCCGGCACTCGAACATCCCGGGAACCAACCGCTTCCTCGGAACGCCCTTAGCAACGGATTAGGGCCCCTCGGTGCCGGACTCCGCGCCGAAGGCGCCGCCGCCCGAGTCCGCGCACGGTTCAGGTGGTTCGCGACCGACCGGAACGGCCCGGCGCGTGCCAGAATCACAGCGTGGATTGGGGGATCCTCGAACGAGACGACGAGCTGGACCAGCTGGCCGTCGCCGCGCGGGACGCGGCCGACGGAGCCGGTTCGGTGGCGCTCGTCTTCGGCGAGGCGGGTATCGGCAAGTCGAGCCTGGTGAAGGCCATGCCGGCCGTGCTGCCGGAGAAGGCGCGCGTCCTGGTGGGGGAGTGCGACGACCTCGCGACCCGCCGGCCGCTCGGCCCCTTCCGTGACCTCGTCGGCAGCGTCGGCGCCGAACTGGCCCGGGCTCTCACCGCGGGCGGCGACCGGCCCCGGGTGTACGACGCCCTGCGGGCGGAGCTGACCGCGGCCCCGCACCCGGCGGTCCTCGTCGTGGAGGACGTGCACTGGGCCGACGAGGCCTCGCTCGACGCCCTGCGGTTCCTGGTGCACCGGGTGGAACGCCTCCCGGCCCTCCTGGTCCTCACCTACCGCGACGACGAACTGGACCGCCGCCATCCCCTGCACCACCTTCTGGGCCAGGTCTCCCGGGCCGAACGCGTGCACCGCCTCCCGCTGTCCCGCCTCTCCGCGGGTGCCGTGCGGGAGCTGAGCTCGGTGAGCCGCCTGGACCCGGCGGAGGTGTACGAGGTGACCTCCGGCAACCCGTTCTTCGTCGCCGAGGTCGTGGCGGCCGGCGGCACCGGCGGGGTCCCTCCGACCGTGGTCGACGCCGTCCTCGCCCGGCTGCGCGGCCTGGACGACCGCACCCGCGACGCCCTGGAACAGCTTGCCGTGGTCCCGTCCGCCGTCGAACGGCCCCTGGTCGACGCGCTGTTCACGGACGGGGTGGCCGAACTGGCCGCCGCCGAACAGCGCGGACTGCTCACGGTCACACCCGAACGGGCCGGATTCCGGCATGAGTTGATCCGCCGGGCCGTCGCCGACTCGCTGCCCGCCGCACGACGCATCGAACTCAACCGTCACGTCCTCGCCGCGCTCGTCGCGAAGCCCGGCTCCGACCCGGCCCGCGTCGTCCACCACGCGGCGGAGGCCGGCGACCAGGAAGCCATCGCGCGGTACGGTCCCGACGCCGCCCGGGACGCCTCCGGCGCGGGCGCGCACCGGGAGGCCGCCGCCCACCTGCGGCTCGTGCTGCGACAGCGCGACCGGTTCGAGGCCGCCGAACTCGCCGACCTGCTGGAGCGGTACGCCGTCGAGAGCTACACCATCGCCGACTCCGCGGCCGCCGTCGACGCCGAACGGGACGCTGTCGCGCTGCGCCGGTTCCTCGGCGACACCCGGGCGCTCGGCGCCGACCTGCGCTGGCTGTCCCGTATCCACTGGTGGGCGGGCAACGCCGACGAGGCACAGAGTGCCGCGCGCGAGGCCATCGCCGTACTGGAGGAAGCGGGCGACGACCGGCTGCTCGCGCTGGCCCTCAGCAACACCTCGCAACTCCACATGCTGTCCGAACGCTCCGCCCTGGCCATCGACTTCGGCGAGCGTGCCATCGCCCTGGCCCGCCGCACCGGCGACGACGCGATCCTCGCGCACGCCCTCAACAACGTCGGCTCCGCACGCTGGCGCACCGGCGACCCGCTGGGCCGCGCCCAGTTGGAGGAGAGCCTGAAGGTCGCGCTGGCCGCGGGCGAGGTCGAGCACGCCTGCCGCTCGTACGCCAACCTCATCTGGACGCTGCTCCAACGCCTCGAGTTCACCGAGGCCGACCGCTTCCTGGCACCCGGGATGGCGCTGGCGGACCGGGCGGAACACGTCGGCTTCCTCAGCTATCTCCATGTCGCGATGGCACTGCGCCGGTTCGCCGCCGCGGTCTGGGACGACGCGGAGCGGCACGCGGAGATCGGCGCCCACGACTTCGTGCCCGCGCGCTGCCCCGCGCTGACCGTGCTGGCCCGGATCCGCGTTCGCCGCGGCCGGGACGGCGGGGAGGAACTGCTCGACGAGGCCTGGGAGATCGCCGTACGCACCCGTGAACTGCAGCGCACCGGGCCGGTCGCGGTCGCCCGGGCGGAGGCGGCCTGGCTCCGGGGTGATCACCCGGCGGTGATCGCGGTCGCCGGTGAGGTCTTCGCGGAGGCACGCCGCCTGTCCGCCATGCCGCACGTGGCCGAACTCGGCTACTGGCTCACCAAGGCGGGCAGCCCCGTACCGGCGGACAGCCGGGACCATCCGTACGCGCTCCAGGCCGCCGGACGATGGCGCGAGGCGGCCGAGGCCTGGCGCGCGGCCGGCTGCCCGTACGAGGATGCCGCCGCCCTCGCCGAGAGCCCGGACCCGGACGACAAGCTCACCGCCCTCGCCGGTCTGGACGCACTCGGCGCGGAGCCCCTGGCACGGCTGGTCCGCGGTGAACTGCGGCAGCTGGGCGTGCGCCACATCCCGCGCGGCCCGCTCGCCGCCACGCGCGACAACCCCGCGGGCCTCACCGAGCGTCAGCTCCAGGTCATGCGGCTGCTGGCCCAGGGGCTGACCAACCCCGAGATCGCCGAGCGGCTCGTGGTGTCCGTCCGTACCGTCGACAACCACGTCTCCGCCGTACTGGACAAGCTCGGTGCCCGCTCCCGGCGCCAGGCCACCGCCCGCGCCACCGAGCTGGGGCTGGTGCCCGGACGCGAGACCTAGGTAGCCGCCGACGCCGAGCTGAGTGACCGGCACGGATATCTGCGCACGGGCGACGGGACTAGAAACAGGCCCATGGAAGGGGCCCGGAAGCCGGGTCCCGGATCGGGGGATGCACATGTCCGTCACACAAGCACAGGCGGCCCGGCAGGAACTCACCCAGTTCAAGGGGCAGTTGATCGGGCCGGACGACGCCGACTACGACGAGGCCAGTCCCGTCTACAACGCGATGATCGAGCGTCGGCCCGCCCTGGTGGCGCGCTGTACGAGCGCCGAGGACGTCACGCACGCCATCCGCTTCGCCCGCGCCCACGACCTGCCGCTCGCCGTTCGCGGCGGCGGACACCACGGGGCGGGACTCGGGACCTGCGACGACGGAGTGGTCGTCGACCTGTCCCCGCTCAAGGACATCGAGGTCGACCCCGAGGCCAGGACGGTCCGCGTCGGCGGCGGCTGCGTCTGGGGCGAGGTGGACCGGGCCACCAACGCGCACGGTCTGGCCACCCCGAGCGGCATCATCTCCACGACCGGCGTCGGGGGCCTCACCCTCGGCGGCGGCCTCGGCCATCTCACCCGCAAGTGCGGGCTGGCCATCGACAACCTACTGGAGGCCGAGCTCGTCCTGGCCGACGGCCGGCACGTGACCGCGAGCGCCGACGAGCACCCCGACCTGTTCTGGGCGATCCGCGGCGGAGGCGGCAACTTCGGCGTCGTCACCTCGTTCCTGTTCCGGCTGCACGAGGTGAGCACGGTCGTCGCGGGTCCCACGTTCTGGCCCGTCGAACAGTGCGCCGACGTACTCGCCGCCTACCGCGACTTCATCCCGCACGCACCCCGTGAACTCAACGGCTTCTTCCTGATCGGCGCCGTCCCTCCCGCCCCGCCGTTCCCCGAGGAACTCCATGGACGCAAGGCCTGCGGTGTCGTGTGGTGTTACGCGGGAGAGGACACGGACGCGGCGGCGCGCGCGATGGCGCCCCTGCTGGACGCCCTGCCGGAGCCGATGCTGCACGGCCCCGCGCCGATGCCGCACCCCATGATCCAGGGCGCCTTCGACGGTCTCTACCCGCCCGGCGACCAGTGGTACTGGCGTGCCGACTTCGTCAACGAGATCCCCGCCGAGGCGATCGACCTGCACGCCAAGTTCGGCGCCGAACTGCCCACCATGAAGTCGACCATGCACCTGTACCCGATCGACGGCGCCGTCCACGACCACGCGCCGACGGACACCGCCTGGAGCTACCGCGACGCACGCTGGGCGTCCGTCTTCGCGGGCGTGGATCCCGACCCGGCCAACGCCGACGACATCAAGCGGTGGACCGTCGACTACTTCGAGGCCCTCCACCCGTACTCGGCGGGTGGCGCCTACGTGAACATGATGATGGACGAGGGCCAGGAGCGCGTACGGGCCAGCTACCGCGACAACTACGCCCGGCTGGCCCGGATCAAGGCCGAGTACGACCCGGGCAACCTGTTCCGGCTCAACCAGAACATCGAGCCGGCCGCGAGGCCCTGACCGGCCTGCCCGGGAGCGGCCCTGGCGCCAACGGGGGGCGTCGGGGCCGCGGGGGATTGCGGGCCGCGGGGACTCAGGACTTGCGGGCGACGCCCCCGTACACATCCGTCGCCTCCGGAGTGGTGCCCGGCTCGGGGCGCCACAGCGGGCAGGAGACGATGCCGGGCTCCAGCAGTTCCAGGCCGTCGTAGTAGACGGAGATCTCCCGCGGGCTGCGCAGCACGTACGGGACGGCGCCGGTGTCGTCGTACCCCTCCTGGGCACGCTTGAGTTCGGCGTCCGTGTCGGTGCTGTCGTAGTGCACGAAGTAGCTGCCCGGCGGCAGGGCGGCCTGGAGGCGGCGGACGATCGACTGGGCCTCCTCGTAGTCCTGGATGTGGCCCAGGATGCCCATCAGCATCAGCGCGACGGGCTTGCTGAAGTCGAGGATCTTGCCCGCGGCCTCGATGATGTTCTCGGGCTCGTGCAGGTCCGCGTCGATGTAGTCGGTGACGCCCTCGGGGGTGCTGGTGAGCAGCGCCTGGGCGTGCCGCAGCACCAGCGGGTCGTTGTCCACGTAGACGATCCGCGACTCGGGCGCCACGCGCTGGGCGACCTGGTGGGTGTTGTCGTACGTGGGCAGGCCCGTGCCGATGTCCAGGAACTGGTGGATGCCCAGCTCACCGGCGACGAACGTCACGGTACGGATCAGATATCCGCGGGAGGCGCGGGCCATCGTCTCGATGTTCGGGGCGATCTCGCGGTAGGCGTCGCCCGCCTCCCGGTCGACCTCGTAGTTGTCCTTGCCGCCCATCCAGTAGTTCCAGATGCGGGCCGAATGCGGCACCGTGGTGTCGATCTTGGACAAAGCGTCCTGGTCGGGAGTGGACTGGCCGTCTGCCATGCGAGATCTCCTGCCGTGCGTCACGCGGTCTGCTTCTAACCTACCGTCAACTTTCCTTTGGATCGCCCCAGTTGAAGATCGGGAGCGGATGGCGCACGGATGGGAGGGCCGGGGCCGCCGACATCCAGAGTGACGACGGGGACGTGCTGGGCGAGGGTGCGGAACACCCGGCGGTAGGCGTCGGCAGCCTCGGCGCTCTCGGTGTCCGGGCGGCGCCCGGAGTCCGTCAGATGGAGAAGGGCGCCGTCCCGCTCGGCCACGGACTCGGCGAAGTCGAGCGCCTGGATCCAGGTCACCCGGGAGTGGCCGCGGCGCAGCGGCCCGTAGACCAGTTCGTGGACGATGCCGCCGTCGACCGCCAGGCGGCCGGGGGCGGCGAGGAGTTCGCGGTACGGACGGGTCGGGTCCACGTGGTGCAGCTGGTACTGCGAGCGCCTGATCATGAATCCGTTGCGGACCAGTTCGGCGAGCAGCCAGCTTCTGGCGATGTCGTCGGGGCCCTCGACGACCAGTGTCCGGCACCGGTCGACGGCCTCATGGAGCGTGCGCATACCACTCCCTCCAGGACGACCGACTTCCCCAGTGTGGCCGGACGACCCGCACGGCGGGAGTGCGCATGCGGGTTGTCCGGTTGTGCGGCCGTAGTGGTGGATGGTTGTGCGGGCGTGGTGGTGCCGCCCGGTCCGGGCGGGCGAGGGCGTCGGAACGCGGGCTCGCGACGCGGGAGTTCGGCGGGGTACCGGGCGACGAGGGACGTCGGACGTCCCGGGCGACGAGTGGCGTCAGGCGACGAGGAAGTCGGCCTGGCCGGACTTCGCGCCCTCCAGGAACGAGATCATCTCTTCGCGGGTGTAGACCAGTGCGGGCCCGTCCGGGTCCTTGGACTGGCGGAACGCGACGCTGCCGTCGGGCAGTCGCTTGGCCTCGACACAGCTGCCGCCGTTGGTGCCGCTCCAGGGCTTGTGCCAGCCCTCGGTTCCCAGATCGATGGCGGGCATTCCGCTGTGGATGGGGTCCATGGAAGTCATGGCTCACAACTCCTTACGCAGTTCAGCCAGGATGGCCCTGGTCCGAGCGACCGGCTCCGCCTGCACGGACATCCGGTCCATTACTTCGAGGTACGTCACGACGTCGGCCGGCTGGTCGACATAGACCGAGCCGACGAGGCTCTCGGTGTAGACGACATCGGGGAGTTCGGAGAAACCGAAGCGGAAGTGGTGGAAGGGGCCGAACGCGCCCGGATGGGCTCCCACGGAGAACCGCAGTATCTGGATCCGGACCTTCGGCATGTCCAGGACCTCGTTCAGCCGGTCGATCTGGGCCCGCATCACCTCGGCCCCGCCCACCGGGCGGCGCAGCACCGTCTCGTCCAGGACGGCCCAGACGGCCGGAGCCTCGGATTTCGTGAGCAGGTCCTGGCGCTTGAGGCGCAGGGCGACGCGGCGGTCGATGTCCTCCTTCGTCTCGTTGGGAAAGCCGATGTGCATGAGCGCGGCCGCGTAGTCGTGCGTCTGCAACAGGCCCGGGACGTAGTGGGGTTCGTAGAGACGGATGACGCTGGCTTCGCTCTCCAGGCTCACGTAGGCGCTGAACCAGTCGGGCAGCACATCGCGGTACGAGTACCACCAGCCGGGCTGGTTGGCCTCCCTGGCCATGGAGAGGAAGTCCTCGACCTCGGACTCCGGGACTCCGTAGGTGTGCAGCAACTCCCTCACGTAGGGGATACGGAGGCCGACCTCGGCCTTTTCGATCCGGCGGACCGTCAGAGGAGTGACCTCGATGGCCCGCGCGGCGTCCTCGAAGGAGACTCCGGCCTGTTCCCGCAGATGCCGGAGCCGCTTGCCGAGAACCATCCGCAGGACGGTCGGTGCACTGCCGCCCGAGCGGTTGTCGCTCACGTCCTACCTCCCGGAACGGCCGTCACAGCGTGCAGTGTGCCACGAGGTCGCTGACACAGACAGAGCGATGAGGATCGTTCTGAAATTATCAGAACGCTTGTTGCGGGTTGAGTGTGTCGGCCATCATAGTGATCGAGTGACCTGCCGCACAGTCCGGCGGCGACGGCGCACAACAGCGCATCGCCTTCCCGGACTTGACGCCCCGGCAGGGAGGGCAGACCGCAGCACCGCGATGCGACACCTGGATGGCCACCGTGACCGACGGACAATCGAGGAGCCCGGGCAAGGGTCCCGCCGGGGCCAACAAGGCGCTGGCGGCCGCCCTCAGAGACGCCGGCTGCTCGTATGCCTCGCTCGCCCTCCGGGTCAACGAACTGGGGCGCAGACAGGGCGCGGACTCCAACTACGACAAGGCGTCGGTCACCCGCTGGCTGAACGGCCAGCAACCGCGGGGAAACACCCCCGAGTCGATCGCCGCCGTCCTGTCCGAGCGACTCGGCCACGCCGTCTCGCCGACAGACCTCGGCTTTCTGCCCGACCAGCAACGCCCGGTCGTCGGCAGGGCACTCGTGTACCGCGAAGACCTGGCAGACACCTTGCACACCTTGGCCGAACTGGGCTCCACCGACATCTCCCGCCGCAGTCTCCTCGGCGCGGTCCCCTTCGTCTCCGGCGCCCTGACGAACCCTCAGCGCGAGTGGCTGCTCTGGCTGGTGGAGCACGCCGGGAACCACGACGTCACGCGGCTCGCGCCGGTCACCGACGGCGGGCCCGTCGAGCAGGTCCACGCCATGATCAGCATGTTCGACCAGATGGACAACCACTTCGGCGGCGGCGGAGTGCGCACCAGCATCGTGCACTACCTGTGCACCGAGGTCGTCCCCATGCTCCAGCGCCGCGGCACACCCCCGCACCAGCAGCGCCTGCTGTACGCGGCGGCCGCCCGTCTCGCCGCGATGGCCGGCTGGAGCTCGTACGACGCGGGGGAGTACGGACTCGCGCAGCGCTACATGACCCAGGCGCTGCGGCTCTGCGCCGAGGGCCGCGACCGCGTTCTGGGCGGACAGATCCTGGCCGGCCTCTCCCACCTCGCCACCAACCTCGGCCGCCCGGACGAGGGCGTCGCGCTGGCCAGGGCCGGCATCGCGACCGCGAAGGACTCGGGCAGCCCGCTCGGCCTGATGCGCCTGTACGCCATGTCGGCGCGCGGACACGCGGCGCGGGGCCGCTCCGGTGAGACGGCCGAGGCGCTGAAGCTCGCGGAACAGCAGCTGGACGCGAGCCGGGGAGCTGCGCAGGAGTCCGTGTGGGTGCGGTTCCTCGACCACCACTATCTGCAGGCCGAGTCCGCCCTGTGCTTCCGCGACCTGGGCCTGGCCGCGCAGGCGGAGCGCACCGCCGGTGAGTCCGTCGACGCCAACGCCGACCGGCGCAGGCGTCAGGCCATCAGCCGTTCCGTACTGGCGACCGCGCACCTTCAGCAGAACCGCCTCGACGAGGCGATCGGCACGGCGACCAAGGCCCTCGACACGCTCAGTACGGTGCACAGCGAGCGGTCCATCCAGGCCCTGCGCGACTTCCGCAAGAGGCTGGAGCCCCGCAGCCACGAGCCGCTGGTCCAGGAGTTCGAGCGCAGGTCCCGGCCGGTGCTGGGGGCGGTGGCATGACCATCGGACCCGGCGCGACCGGCCTGCCCGACGGCTTAGTAACCGTCGGGCGAGGGGGCGTTCTGGGCGCGGTCCACGGGCAGATTGGCCCCGGAGATCCCGCTCGACCAGTCCGACAGCAGGAACGCCACCACGCGCGCCACCTCCTGCGGCGCGACCGGCTCCCCGCCGGGCAGCTCGGCCGCCGCGAACGCGGCGAAGGCGTCGGGTTCCTCCCTGCGCATCCGGTCCCAGCGGCGGCCCGGGATGAGCATCGACCCCGGCGAGACGGCGTTCACCCGGATCCCGTCCGGACCGAGCTCGCGGGCCAGCGAGGCCGCAAGATGGATCTGCGCGGACTTCGCGGTGCCGTACTGCGCGTCGGGGCCCGGCTTCCAGCCCGAGATCGACGAGATGACCACGACCGAGCCACCGCCCGCCGTACGCAGATACGGGACGGCGGCCCGTACCAGCCGCGCGGTGTGTCCGACGTTCAGCTCCCAGGTCGCGGCCCAGTCCCCGGCGTCCGTCTGTTCGAGGCCGCGCCCGCGAGAACCGCCCGCACAGGCCACCACCCCGTCCAGCCCGCCGAAGCGATGCGCCGAGGCCGTGACGAACGCCTCCAGCCGCTGCGGTTCGGTGACATCGAGGGCTCGGGTGAACAACCCGTCGGGCGCGGCAGGATCGAGCGTGCCTCTCAGCGTCTCCAGATCCCGTGCGGTACGGGCGCACGTCGCGACCCGGGCGCCCTCGGCGGCCAGCAGCCGCACGATCTGCTCGCCGAGTCCGCGCGTACCGCCGGTGACGAGCACGCGCTTGCCGCTCACGCCGGACCAGCCGCGGGCATCCTGCCCGCTCTCGATCGTCCGGCCCTCGCTCACGTTGCTCACGCTTTCGAACATACATGCCACACCACTACGCGCCTGCAACCGGACAACCCCCGCACTCCCTGGTCCGCCGCCGCTCCGGCCGGTTGGCTGCACGAGCAGCCACCGAGACCGTCCCCCACCCGTGCTGCACACGAAGGAGGCACGATGACGGCATCCAGGGCACGCCGCCGTGGGCCGTCGCCCTCGCTGACGCGCGGCGCGGATCATGACTTGCCCACCGGTCGACCCCGGACCGGTGAGACAGCCCGGACCGTCCCGGTCGCGTCCGCGGCTCCGGCCGCGCCCGCCTCCGTGAGCGGGGCCCGTGCCCTTCGCATCGTGGTCCCCGCGCAGCCCTCGCGCGCCTCGGGCGTGCGGCGCATGGTCGCCGAGCAGCTGTCCCACCTGCGGTTGCCTGCCGAGCAGCTCGACAACGCCGTCCTGGCCACCGACGAACTCTTCGCCAACGCCGTCAGGCACGGCAGCCCCGACGCCGGTGACATGGTCACCGTCAGCGTCGAATGCACCGACCACGAAGTGCGGGTGACGGTCGCCGATCACTCGCCCGACCTGCCGCGCCACCGCACGGCGGACGCCGCCGACGAGTCCGGACGCGGGCTCGCCATCGTGGCCGCGCTGGTCGACGACTGGGGTATCGCACCGCCCGACCCCGGCGAGACGGGGAAGCGGGTGTGGTTCTCATTGGAAATCCAGGGGGCGTCATGAGCGGTTCCGGCATGCCGGGCCACGTCACGCACGACACGGCGCGGGAGGGGCGTACGGGGGTCGCCCCCCGCCCGGGTCGCGACGGGCCCACGGAACCGGCGGGTGCCCCGGACGACCCGGGGCACCCGTGCCGGGACGGGCACGCCGGGCGAGTGCACGACACGGCGGGGGAGGACGGCCCGGGGCGCAGCCACGACGAGATACACGGCGAGGTACGGGAAGTGCGTCCGGTCGTCGTGCCGGCGCTCGCGGCCGCCCTCGCCCACGAGCTGGTCCGCAGGGCGGACGAGGACCGGAGAGTGACGCGGGCGGCGCACCGCAGCCCCACGCAGGACGCGCGCCGCCGTATCACCGAGTGCCGCAGAGGAAACGCCGAAGCGCTGAAGACCATCGTCAAGCGTCATGCCTGGCCGACCGCCGACCTGGTCGGCGCGCCCGCCTCCACGGCGGCGCTGATGATCCTCCTACACGCTCCCGACCTCGACTTCCAGCTCGCCTGCCGTGACCTGATCGCCCAGGCCACGGCGGACGGACGCTGCCCGGCGCCGCACCACGCGTACATCGCCGACCACTGCGCCGTCGAACTCGGCCAGCCGCAGTTCTACGGCACCCGTGTCGACCCCGCGACCTTCCGCCCGTATCCGGTCCGTCAGCCCCGGACGCTCGACGAGCGTCGCGAGGACGTCGGGCTGTGCCCGCTCGACGAGCAGATGCGGGCGCTGCGCCTCGGCGGCTGAGGCCACGGCCACGGCTTGGCGCGACGGCGGAGAGAGCGTTACGGCTCCAGCCGCAGCTGCCATTCCTGTTCCTGGTCGCCGGAGACCATGCCCTCCTCGCGCACGGTGAAGACGGAGGTGAGGGTTTCGTCGGCCCGCCGTACCGCCTCGGGGCTGCCCTGCAGGGTGACGGTCACGGGCGCGGAGAGCGGTGGCGTGGTCGGCGGTGTCACATCGGCACCGTCCGGTACGTCGTTGTCGAAGGCGGCCGTGTAGACCGTGGCGCCCCCGTCCCCGGGCATGTCGTCCGCCGTTCCGAAGGCGGATTCGAGGGTGTGGACGACCGCCCGCGCGTCGGCGGCCGTGCCGCCGCTGAGCGTGAGCGTCAGAGCGAGATGCGTGCCAGGCGTCATGACCAGCCACCTTTTCTTGTGCGGATGCGCGCCGTCCCGTTCGTGTAACCGGTCCTCCCGGCGGCAAACGGCGGCTCGGCCCTGCGTGGGCATGTCTCCATCACACCGCCATCCACCGGACCTCGCAGCCGCACCGCCGGGTGTCGCGGGCCCTTGCCGGCTTCCTGTCGGCTTCCCTCCGGGTCAGGACGGTCGCAGTGGGGTGGTCTCCATGAGGTGGGCGGCCAGCCGCCGGGCGGGGGCCTCGGTCTGTTCCGCGATGCGGTGGAAGGTGTCGTGGGCCGACCGGGCCGGCCAGGTGGCGGGCAGGTGCCGGGCGGGCAGGCGCGGGTCCGTGCGGATGATCTGGAGCCACTCGCTGGTCAGTCGCAGCCGGGTCCCGAGCGGGTCCCCGGAGTCGGAGCCGAGCCGGTCGGTCCAGCGCTTGTCGAAGTCGGCGTACCGGGCGCCGACGCCGTCCAGGTCCCAGGCGTCACGGATCATCAGACCGATGTCGGTGGCCTCGTCGGCCGTGGCATGGAAGATCTTGACGTGGGCCGCGAGCCCGAGTTCGGAGACGAGCGCGGACACGTCGAAGTCGCCGGGCGCGATCCACAGCCCGCTGTAGAGGGGACCGAAGCCCGACCAGGTCAGCCGGGAGCGCAGATCGTGCCGCTGGCGCTGCCAGGACTCGGGCAGTGAGAAGCCGAGCAGTGTCCAGGTGCCGTCCCAGTCGTCGTTGACGGCGCCGGTGTCCCAGAGCCGCTTCTTGCCGTTCCAGAGGATCTCCGTGGCCTGCGGGGTCAGGCCGAAGTACATTCGGCGTCCCTCCCGCTGACGTCGCAGCAGTCCGCGGTTGACCATCCGGGTCAGCGTGGACCGCACCGCCTGCTCCCCGACCCCGGCGCGCGCCAGCACCTCGATGACGCTGCCGGAGTACACGCACAGCGGCCCCTCCTCCAGAACATGGCCGCCGAAGAAGGCGAACATCAGCGACTGGGGGCGCGGCTGCGGTCCTTCGGGGGAGTCCATGGCCGCCTGCGGAGTCTCGTCGTGCACGTCGGAAAGGGTATGGCCGCTCACCTTGCAACCTCCTTTGTCCGGAGTACTGACAGCGCGAACATAGGTGTGTAGATTGCGGCCGTCAAGAAAGTGCACAACGTCTGGTCGAGGTGACCGGTCTCGACGAGGCAGCGGCAGCCACTCCCCGCTCCGCTGCCTCGTCGTCGGAAGTCCTCGCGACCTGCTCGATCCGCCGGGCCTGTCCGGTCATGGCTGGGTGTGCACGCCACCACAGGTGTTTCCGTCAGGAGGAGCCCATGCAAAGGCGCATTCTCGGGCTAGCCATAGCCGTGGTCACGGTCGCAGGTGCGGCCGGATGCGGGTCCTCGTCCTCTTCGAGTGGCGCTTCGGCGTCCTCCGGCGGAGGCGGGACCACGGAGGTCAAGGTCGGCATCATCCCGATCGTCGATGTCGCACCGCTCTATCTGGGCGACAAGAAGGGCTTCTTCAGCAGCCGGGGCATCAAGCTGAAGATGGAGAGCGCCCAGGGCGGCGCCGCGATCATCCCCGGTGTGGTGAGCGGCCAGTTCCAGTTCGGCTTCAGCAACACCACCTCGCTGATGCTCGCCCAGACCAAGGGCGTCCCCGTGAAGTCTGTGGTCAACGGCGCGGCCTCCAACGGCAAGGTCGGCGCCGACGTCACCGGCGTCGCGGTCAAGAAGGACAGCTCGATCAAGTCGGCCAAGGACCTCGCCGGGCAGACGGTGGCGGTCAACACCCTTCAGAACATCGGGGACACGACGGTCCGCGAGTCGGTCCGCAAGGCCGGCGGCGACCCGTCCAAGGTCAAGTTCGTGGAGATACCGTTCGACCAGATGCCGGCCGCCCTGGACGGCGGGCAGGTGGACGCGGCCTGGATGGGCGAGCCCGCGACGACGATCGCCAAGGCGCAGGGCGCCCGTGTCATCGCCTCGCCCTTCGCCGAGACCGACCCGAAGCTCACCGTGGCCACGTACTTCACCTCGGCCAAGGTGATGCAGGAGAACCCGGATCTCGTGAAGAAGTTCAGCGAGGCGATGGCCGAATCACTGACCTACGCCTCCGAACACCCAGACGAGGCGCGCCAGATCCTCACCTCCTACACCAAGATCAGCGGCGATGTGCTGGAGAAGCTCATCCTGCCCAGCTGGCCCGCGGAGATCGACATGCCCTCCCTGGAGAAGCTGGCCGCCCTCGGCGAGGAGGACGGCATCTTCGGCGACAAGAAGCCCGACCTGAACGCGCTGTTCTCATGACCAGCCCCGGCCTCACCCCTGTACTGGCGGAGCCCGCCGGGACCGACACCGGTCCCGGCGGAGCACCCGCCCGGCGGGGTCCGGTCCCGGTCGCGGTACTGCGTGGCCTCGCCGGTCTCGTCGGACTGGTCGCGGTGCTCGAAGTGCTGCCGCACACCGGCCTGGTGTCGGCCGACTACCTGCCGCCCGCCTCGGAAACCGTCCGCACCCTGGGAACCCTGCTCGCCGAACCGACGTTCTGGACCGCGCTCGTCGACACCCTCACCGGGTGGGGCCTGGGGCTGGCCGTCGCCGTCGTGGCGGGCGTCGCCGCCGGAGTCGTCATCGGCTCGGTGCCCGTGCTGCGCGCGGTGACCGCCTCCACCATCGAGTTCCTGCGCCCCATCCCGTCCGTGGCCCTGATCCCCGTCGCGGTCCTGCTCTACGGCACCGACCTCCGGTCGAAGCTGCTGCTCGTCGTGTACGCCGCCTTCTGGCAGGTGATCGTCCAGGTCCTGGCCGGTATGCAGGACGTCGACCCGGTCGCCGAGGACACCGCCCGCAGCTATCTGCTCGGCACCTGGGGCCGGGTCCGCCACGTCCTGTGGCCAACCGCGCTGCCGTACGTGATGACGGGGGTACGGCTGGCCGCCACCGTGGCGCTGATCCTCACCATCACCGCCGAACTCGTCATCGGCGCCCCCGGCCTGGGCCACGAGATCGCGGTCGCGCAGGTGTCCGGAGCCGTTCCGCGCGTCTACGCCCTCGTCCTGGTGACCGGCCTGCTCGGCGTCGCCGTCAACCTGGCGGCACGGGCGGTCGAACGACGGGCACTGCACTGGCACCAGTCCGTACGCAGGGAGGTGACCGCATGACCGCCCTCTCCGTCCTGCGACGCGGGCTGCTGGTACTGGGCCTGCCCGCCGTCCTCTTCGCCGTGTGGTGGTTCGCCACCGCGGGCAGCGCCGACTTCTACTTCCCGCCCCTGGCCACCATCCTGGACAGCTTCGGGAAGGTCTGGACGGCGGAACGGCTGCTGTCGGACGTCGTCCCCAGCCTCCTGCGCCTCGCCGCCGGCTACCTCCTCGCCGTGGTCGTCGGGGTGGGGCTCGGCCTGGTCGTCGGTACGCGACGGGCCGTACGGGACGTCCTGGAACCGGTCCTCGAACTCTTCCGGGCCATCCCGCCACCCGTGCTCATCCCGGTGATCATGCTGTTCGCGGGCATCGGCGACACCATGAAGGTGCTCGTCATCGTCAGCGGCTGCATGTGGCCGATCCTGCTCAACACCGTCGAAGGCGTCCGCGCGGTCGACGAGGTGCTCGGCGACACCTGCCGGTCCTACGGCATCACCGGCGTCGCGCGCCTGCGGCATCTGGTGCTGCGCGCGGCGAGCCCCCAGATCGTCACGGGCATGCGGCAGGCCCTGTCGATCGGGATCATCCTCATGGTCATCAGCGAGATGTTCGCCGCCAGCAACGGTCTGGGCTTCACGATCGTGCAGTTCCAGCGCTCCTTCGCCATCCCCGAGATGTGGAGCGGGGTCCTGCTGCTCGGCATCCTCGGCTTCCTCCTGTCCCTGCTCTTCCGGTTCGCCGAGAACCGAGCCCTGGCCTGGTACCACGGTCTGCGCCGCGCGCAGCGCAATCCCTGACGCACCCCCCCGACGCAACGCCTGACGCAATCCCTGAAGCACCGCCTGACAAGGAGACGTCGATGCTCGACGTACAGGACCTGCAGAAGATCTACACCGGTCGGCACCGCAACGTCGAGGCGCTGCGCAACCTCACCTTCCACATAGCCGAGGGCGAACTGGTGTGCCTGGTCGGGCCGTCGGGCTGCGGCAAGACCACCCTGCTGAAGTGCATGGCGGGCCTGCTCGCCCCCACCAGCGGCGAGGTACGCCTCGACGGCCGTCCGGTCGCCGGACCACCGCCCGGCATGGCGGTCGTGTTCCAGGAGTACGGCCGCTCGCTGTTCGCCTGGATGAACGTGCGCGACAACGTCGCCCTGCCCCTGCACCGCAAGAAGCTCGGCAAGGCGCGCGAACGGGAGTTGGTGGACCACGCCTTGAAGGTGGTCGGCCTGGCCGACGCCCACGAGGCGTACCCCTGGCAGCTCTCGGGAGGCATGCAGCAGCGCGTGGCCATCGCCCGCGCAGTGGCGTACGAGCCGAAGGTGCTGCTGATGGACGAGCCCTTCGCGGCGGTCGACGCGCAGACCCGCGCCGAACTGGAGGACCTCATCCGGAAGTTGTGGCACGAACTGGGAGTCACCGTCCTGTTCGTCACGCACGACATCGACGAGGCGGTCTACCTCGGCCAGCGCACCCTCATCCTCTCCAAGTCCCCGACCGTCGTGCAGGAGGACCTCACCATCGACCTCCCCGACGAGCGCGACCAGTTGCACACCCGCTCCAGCCCCCGCTTCGCCGAACTGCGCGCCCACGTCTACGAGCAGATCCAACGAGCCAAGCACCACAGCGGGGACACGGCCCCGGACCCGGTGGTCGCGGACCGGGCCGTTGAGCCCGTCCTTCAGAAGACCGAGTCCTGAGCGTCCGTCGGCGGGCGGCGTGCGAGGCGCCGCCTCCGCGGCGGACGGCTGCGCTCCGGCGCCTCTTCGGTGATCACCCGGAAGCGGACGGCTCCGGTTCGACCAATCCCTCGCGGTAGGCGATCGCCACGGCTTCCGTGCGGCTGGCGGCGCCGAGTTTGGCGAGGATGTTGGAGACGTGCACGCTTGCCGTCTTCCCGCTGATGAAGAGCTCCTCGCCGATCTGACGGTTGGTGCGGCCGCGGGAAAGAAGCAGCAGGACGTCGTTCTCGCGTGCCGTCAGGACGGGTGCCCGGTCCGCCGTGGAGGCGGTTTCCGCGAGGCGGCCCCGGCGGATCAACCGCTCGACCTCGTCGCGCAGTGGCACGGCGCCCAGCCGGAGCGCCGTGTCGCGCGCGGCACGCGCGTGCTCGGCGGCCTCGTCGCGTCGCTCCGCCCCCAACAGGGCCTCCGCCAGCCGCACTTGACAGCGCGCCTGCTCATAGACGTCACCGTAGCCGAACGCCGCGACGGCCTTCTCCCAGGCCCCGACGTTCAGTTCGACGCCCTCTCCGCCGTTGTTCGGCCGGGCACCGGCCCGCGCCCACTCCGCCTCGGCGCGCGCCAGCCATGCCAGCCCCTCGGGGCCCTGCGGCGTTCCGTCCTCGCCCTTGGCCGCCGTGACCCGGGCCAGCTCCACCAGCTCCTTCCCGGTCTCCGCCCAGCGGTCGACCCCCTCCTCGTCGCCGGTCAGCCGGGCCTCCACGACCGCGTCGCCGATGGCGGCCAGGGCGAGGGCCGCGAGCCGTACGGCCACATGGGGCGTGGTGCCGGCCTCGTCGATGAGCGCCGCGAGCGTGGTACGGAACTGTTCGAGAGCCCCCTCCGCGTCGCGACGCAGTACCGCGGCGTCGGTCAGGAGGAGGCCCGCGACGAGCGTGGCCATCCAGTCGAACGGCCCGTCGAGCAGGGCCCGGGCCCGCTCGGCGGCATGCCGGTCACCGCGCGCCAGGGCCACGGACAGGGCGGGCCCGATCGCGTACCTGCTCGCCGTCGGCAGCCGGTCGCCCTCGGCCTCCACCGCCCGGACGCACTCGTCCCACTGACCCAGCGTGAACAGCATCAGGGAGCGCAGATAGCGCATCTCCACCGGGTACGGCGACGAGAGGAGCCCGGCGCGGCCCGCGCGCTCCAGCCCCTCGGTGAGCCAGGTCAGGCATTCGTCCAGGTCACCGGACTCGTGCGAGCCGATGGAGAGGTTGAAGAGCGCACGCATCTCGACGGAGGCGTTGCCTGCGCGTCGGGCCAGTTCACGTGCGTCCCGCAGCCGGGCCCTCCCCGCGGGAGTACGTCGGCTGTGTCCTTCGAGGGCGACCAGGGAGATCAGCAGATCGGCCTGTGCGTCGGACACGTCGAGGTCCTCGGCGACGCGCAGGGCCTCGCGGGCCACGCGGTGGGCGGCCTTGTTCTCGCCCATGTACGTCGCCGCCATGACATGCGTGGCCGCGGCCCACACCCAGGTGCGCGACGGAGGATCGGCGGGGATCATCGCGAGCGCCTCGTTGCTGTACGTGAACGCGGCCGCGAGGTTGTCGATGCGCATGAGGTTGCCCGCGAGCGTGTAGCGGACACGGGCGGCCAGTTCGGAGTCCTCGTCGTTGCCGACTCTCGCGAGCGCGGACCGTGTCAGCGAGACGGCCCGGTGGGTCTCGCCGGCGTGCGCGGCGGCAGCGGAGGCCCGCAGCGTCAGAGTGACCGTGTCGAAGCCGTCTGGCCGCGCTTCGGGCGGTACCGCCGACCACAGGTCGAGGGCGGCTTCCAGGTGTCGCAGTTCCTCGGCGGGCGCCCTGACGCGGCCCGCGTGGTCGGCGGCCTCCAGCGACGCGGCCAGCGCGTCGGCCAGGTCGTGGCTCTCCCGGGAGTGGTGGGCGCGCTCCGCCGCGCTCTCGGCCCGGTGGCCGCGTCCCGCCAGCACTCCGGCGAACGCCCTGTGCAGCCGCACCCGTTCGCCCGGCAGCAGGTCGGCGTACACGGCCTCGCGGATCAGGGCATGGCGGAAGGAGTACGTGTCGTCGTCACCCGGGACGAGGAGTTGCCGCCCGACGGCCTCGCGCAGGGCCGACTCCAGCTCCTCCTCGGGCAGTTGGACGGTGTCACGCAGCAGATCGTGCTCGACGCGGCGCCCCGCGACGGCTGCCGTGCGCAGCACCTGCTGGGCGGTCGCCGCGAGTTGCTCGAAGCGGATGAGCAGCACGTCGGCCAGCCCGCTCGGCACGGCGGAGGCCGCCCCGGGCATGGTCTCGGAGGTGGCGGCGAGCAACTCCTCCGCGTAGAACGCGTTGCCCTCGGCGCGCTCGACGATACGGCGGACTGTGGCATCGGGCAGAGGAGCGACCTGCTGGGCACGGACGAGACGCGCCACCTCGCCGTCGGGCATCGGACGCAGTTCGAGCCGCTCGACGACGGGCAGCCGGACGAGCTCGGCGAGCAGAGGGCGCAAAGGGTGTCTGCGGTGCAGATCGTCGGCGCGGTACGAGGCGAACACCGCGAGCCGCTGACCGGGCGAACCACCCGCGACCGGGTCCCCTCCCCTTGAGCGGACCCGGGACTGGAGGATCCCCCGGCTGAGCAGGAAGCGCAGCAGGTCGCGGGAGGACTGATCGGCCCAGTGCAGGTCCTCCAGGACCAGCAGCAGCGGGGCGGTCCCGGCGAGATCGGTCAGCAGGCTCGCCATGCCCTCGAACAACTGCAGCCGTCCGCCCGCGTCCCCCGCGCCACCGCCGCCGTCGCCGAGCAGCCGGTCCACCACGGGATGCGAGGCCAGGGCGCCGGAGAACCGCTCGTCGTCGGCGAGCACACCCACGATCTCGGTGAACGGCAGATAGGGCAGGCCCACGTCACCGAGGTCCACACAGTGCCCTGTGACGACGGTCGTGCCGGCCTCGGTGGCTTGCCCCGCGGCCTCGGCGAGCAGCCGGGTCTTGCCGACTCCCGCGTCCCCCGCGACGAGCACGGCACGCGCCTCACCGGCCCGGGCCCGGTCCAGGACTCGGGTCAGGCGGGCGAGTTCGTCCTCGCGCCCGATGAACGGCGTGGTGAAAGAGGTGGTCGGCACACATCCATCCTGGCACGCACCACAGACACAGCCACAGACACGGCCACAGGTCGGCCACCGATGACCTGCGGGCCACGCTGTCGGCAGCGTCGATCACCGCGGGGCAGCGGCCGTTCTCACGGTCGAGTCGGCAGCGCCTCAGCGCAGGGTCTCGGCCCAGTTCGCCGGGACCCGTCCCGCGGGCCCGGGTGCGGGCTGGTCCGCCGGGTGGGCGAGCGGCGGGGCGAGCTCGGGACCGGAGTCGTACAGCTCGGACGTCTTGAAGTTCCAGAACCAGGCCTCGCCCGGCTCGAAGCTGCGGATGATCGGATGGCCCGTGGTCCGGTGATGGGCGGTGGCGTGCTTGGCGGGGGAGTCGTCGCAGCAGCCCACATGGCCGCACTGGGCGCACCGCCGCAGGTGGAACCACCAGCCGTCCACCTCGTCGCATTCGACGCAGCCTGCACCGCTCGGCGGGACGCCGGGGTCGATTCCGTCCGTGGTCATGAGGCCTCCTGAGGGGCGTCGGGTTCGGCGGCGGTGAGCGGGAGGAAGACCTGGAAGCGGGTGTCGCCGGGCTCGGAGTGGACCTCCAGATGCCCGTGGTGCTTGTTCACGACGATGCGCCAGGAGATGTCGAGCCCCAGTCCGGTGCCCTCGCCGACCGGCTTCGTGGTGAAGAACGGGTCGAAGATCCTGCCGCGGATCTCCTCGGGCACTCCCGGCCCGGTGTCGCGGAACTCGACGAGCAGCTGGTCCCGTTCGAGCGCGGTGCGTACGGTCAGCACGCCCTCGCCGCCCATCGCCGAGGCGGCGTTGTCGATGAGGTTCGTCCACACCTGGTTCAACTCGCCCGGGTAGGCGGGGATCCTGGGCAGTTCGCGGTCGTACTCCTTGACGATCCTGACGCCGGAGCCGATCTTCCCGGCGAGCATCATCAGCGTGCTGTCCAGCAGTTCGTGCACATCGGCGACCTGGTAGGGCGCCCGGTCGATCTGGGAGTACTGCTTGGCCGCGTTGACGAGATTGGAGACCCGGGTAGTGGAGTCCTCGATCTCGTTCATCAACAGCTCGGTCTCCACCGTGTAGTTGAGCCAGCGCACGGCGCCTTCGAGGGTCTCCTCGTCGACGGCGGCCGCGACCTGGTCCAGCCAGTCGGTGTCCAGCCCGGCCTGGACGAACGTCGGCGCGAGCTGCCAGCCGCCCGCGATGTCGTGGTCGTCCAGCCAGTCGGCGAGCGCGTCCTCCCGGTCGGAGGCTTCGAGAGGGCTGAGCGGCGTGGCCTTGGCGACCTGTTCGGCGGTGCGCTCCTGGATCTCGACGAGCGTCTCCAGAGCGGCGCGCGCGTACGGGCCCGTCGCGATCATGCCGAGCTTGTGCCGCATCCCGGCGACCCGGTCCCGCAGCGCGGACGTGGCCCGTACGGCCGCCGCGGCCGGGTTGTTGAGCTCGTGCGTCAGCCCGGCGGACAGTGAGCCGAGCGCCAGCAGCCGCTCGCGCTGCCCGATGGTCCGCTGGGTGTTCTGGCTGCCGAAGAACAGCCCTTCCAGCAGATGCACGGCCATCGGGAACCACTCCCGCAGGACCGCGGCGAACGTCTCGGCGGGCAGGATGAAGAACCGCGACGGCACGGTGACCCGCAGGGAGCCCTTGTAGCGCGCGTCGTCCGGGACGGCCAGATAGGCCTGCATGGCCCCCGCGTACACCCCGCGCTGGGAGGTGCGGCTGATCTCGACGTCGTCGCCGCCGACCCGCCGCGACATCACCAGCGTGCCTTCGAGAAGGACGAAGAAGCAGGTGGCCGGCTCGCCCTCCTCGTACACGTAGCCGGGCTCGAACTTCTCGACGCGGCCTTCGCTGCACAGCCGCCCGAGCTGTTCCGAATCCAGCTTCTCGAACAGGAACAGCGTGCTGAGTTCCGCCGCGTCGCACGGCATCGGCTGCCCGCTCACGACTGCTCCAGATACCGGTGGACGAGCATCACGGCCATGGCTCCCTCTCCGACGGCGGATGCGACACGCTTGGCGGACTCGGCCCGGGCGTCACCCGCCACGAACACTCCGGGCACATTGGTCTCCAGGTGGTACGGCGCCCGGTCCAACTCCCAGTCGGGCGGCGGCTGTCCGCCGACGGCCAGGTCGGGTCCGGCGACGATGAACCCGCGTTCGTCCCTGAGCACGGTGCCGTCCAGCCAGTCGGTCAGCGGGGCCGCGCCGATGAACACGAACATCCACTGCGCGTCGACGAGTTCGGTGTGCCCGCTCTCGATGTCGCGCAGGGTCAGCTGCTCCAGGTGGTCGGAGCCGTGCACCGCCTCGACGACCGTCCCCGTACGCACGGAGATGTTGGGCGCGTCCGTGATCTGCCCGATGAGGTAGTGCGACATCGACGCGGACAGGGAGGAACCGCGCACCAGCAGGGTGACCGACTTGGCGCCCCTGGACAGGTACATCGCGGCCTGTCCGGCGGAGTTGGCACCGCCGACGATGTAGACGTCGTGTCCCTGACACGAGGCCGCCTCGGTCAGCGCCGACCCGTAGTACACCCCGCACCCGGTCAGGTCCGCCGTGCCGGGCGCCTGCAACTGCCGGTACGACACGCCGGTCGCCAGGATCACGCAGTGCGCGGCGATCGCGGAACCGTCCGAGAACCGCACGGTCCGCGAGGAGCCGTTGACCTCCAGACCGGTCACCTCGCGCGCGGTGAGGATCTCGGCGCCGAACTTCGACGCCTGACGCCGCGCCCGGTCGGTGAGCTGCGCCCCGGACACACCGTCCGGGAAGCCCAGGTAGTTCTCGATCCGCGAGCTCTGGCCGGCCTGTCCGCCGGTCGCGGAGCGCTCCACGAGTACGGTCCGCAGCCCTTCCGAGGCCCCGTACACCGCCGAGCCGAGCCCGGCGGGTCCGCCACCGATGACGACGAGGTCGTAGAAGTCCTCGGCCGGAGTCGTGGCCAGCCCCACCTGGGCGGCCAGCTCCGGGTCGTCGGGCTCGACCAGCACGGCCCCGTCCGCGGTGATCACGAGCGGCAGCCGCTCTCCGTCCTGATCCGCGCAGGCCAGCAGCCGCCTGCCCTCCGGTTCGTCCGAGGAGTACCAGCGGTACGGCACCTGGTTGCGGGCCAGGAACTCCCGCACGTCCGACGAGCGCGCCGACCAGCGGTGCCCGACGACCTTCGTGATCGGAACCGCCCGGTGGTCGGAGGCCCGCCAGGCGTCCAGGAGGTCGTCCAGGACGGGATAGAGCTTCTCCTCGGGCGGATCCCAGGGCTTGAGCAGGTAGTGGTCGAGGTCAACGACGTTGATCGCGTCGATGGCCGCGTTCGTGTCCGCGTAGGCGGTCAGCAGCACCCGCCGCGCGCCCGGGTACACGTCCAGGGCCTGTTCCAGGAACTCGATGCCGTTCATCTGGGGCATCCGGTAGTCCGCCAGGATCACCGCGACGAGATCACCGCGCAGCTTCAGCTCCCGCAGGGCCTCCAGGGCGCTCTCGCCGGACTCGGCCCGCACGATCCGGTATCCCTCGCCATAGCGTCGCCGCAGGTCACGGGCCACGGCACGGGAGACTCCAGGGTCGTCGTCCACGGTCAGGATGACGGTCCGTGCTGCGTCCGTGCCTCGTGCCATTCGTCTCCCACCCCGAGCGGTCGGCGTCCCGGGGCGGCCTGTCTGCGGTACCGCCCCCAGTGCATGCCCATCGTATGTTCGATCGTCCTGCTTCGCTCCGAAACCGGGAGGTACCGCACGGTCGGCGCCCGCCCGGGTGTCGTACGGCCGGGCAGGGGCACTCGGAGACGGGAGGCATCGATGAACGCAAGCACGTTGACGCGAGGCGGCCGGGCGGGGAAACGAAAGGCTGCCCCTGCGATCGAGGGCGCGGCCCGGGCAGGTTTCACCGCACGCGGTGTCATCTACCTGCTGGTGGGCCTGCTGGCGCTGCAGATCGCCTTCGGCGGCAGCGGGAAACAGGCGGATCAGGGAGGCGCGCTCCAGGAGGTCGCCGAGAAGCCCTTCGGCGAGGTCGTGCTCTGGGCGCTCGGCATCGGGCTGGTCGGAATGGCGCTGTGGCGGCTGTCCGAGGCGGTCTTCGGCGCGGCGGGCCCCGACGGCCGCAAGGCGAAGAAGAGGCTGGCGTCGGCGGCACGAGCCGTGTTCTACGGCTTCGTCGCCTACACCGTGCTCTCCTTCGCCGCCGGATCCGGAGGAAGCGGATCGAGCGACGGGAAGTCCAAGGACGCGACGGCCAGGGTCATGGAGCTGCCCGCCGGGCAGTGGCTCGTGGCCGCGGCGGGCGTGGGCGTCCTCTGCGCGGGTGTGTGGATGGTGGTGCAGGCGGCGCGCCGGAAGTACCACAAGCACATGAGGCTCGGTGAGATGTCGCACCGGGTGCGCCGGACGGTCGACGTGACGGGTGTCGGTGGCGGTGTGGCCCGTGGTCTGGTGTTCGCCGTCGCCGGTGGCTTCGCGCTCCGGGCCGCCGTGGAGTACGAACCGGACAAGGCCAAGGGCATGGACGACACCCTGCGCTCGTTCACCGAGACCCCGGTGGGGCCGTGGCTGCTGGTGTTCATAGCCGTCGGTCTGATGCTCTTCGGGGTGTTCTCGTTCGCCATGGCCAGGTACCGCAAGGTCTGACCCGTCACACGGACGTTGCCCCGGATCCCGCCGGACCCGGGGCAACAGACGCGTCAGCGGGGCAGACCGCCGGGCGCGGTCGCCCAGTCGGTGTCCGGCTCCCGCGAGAGTCCGAACGTGAGGGTGCCGCCGCCGCGCAGGAAGCGGGCATCCGTCCAGGAACGGTCGTGCGTACGGCCGTTGAGCCGGACACCGCTCACATAAGGATGACCGGCGTCGGCCGAGGGCGCGTCGATGACGATGTCACCGCCACCGGGCCGGTCGACCACGGCGTGCGGGAAGAGCGGTGCGCCCAGCAGCAGGTTGCCGCTGCCCGGGGTCTGCGGATAGAGGCCGAGGGCCGAGAAGACGTACCAGGCGGACATGGTCCCGAGGTCGTCGTTGCCGGGCAGTCCGGCCGGTCCGGTGCCGTACACGGTGTCGAGGATCTGCCGGACCGTGGCCTGGGTCTTCCACGGCTGACCGAGCGCGTTGTAGAGCCAGGGGGCGTGGATGCCGGGCTCGTTGGTCGGGTCGTACCGCAGGGCGTCGCCGCCCTTCACGGACCAGGAGCCGTCGGGCTTGTGGAAGAAACCGTCGAGCCGCCGCGCGGCCGTCTCGCGTCCGCCCATCGCCTCGGCGAGCCCCTGGACGTCCTGCGGCACCATCCAGGTGTACGTGGCGCTGGTGCCCTGGGCGAAACCGCGGTCGCTGCCCGGACTGAACGGCGTGACCCATGAACCGTCGAGGTTGCGCGCCTGGATGTAGCCGGTGGTACCCGCGCCGTTCGTGGCTCCCGGGTTGAAGACGTTGCGCCACCAGCCGCCCCGCTCGGCGAACTTCGTGGCCTGCTCGTCGAGGCCCAGCAGCTTCGCCCAGCGGCCCAGTGCGTCGTCGGCGACCGAGTCCTCCAGGGTCTCGGCGGCACCGCCCCAGCAGTGGCAGACGTCCTGCGCGGCGTACTGCGAGGTCAAGTACTGGGCGAGGTTGGGCCGTTGGCCGGTGCACTGGCCGGGGCAGCCCGCGTCGGAGAGCCCGTCGGGGTGCGGCACGGTGGCCTGGCGGGCCAGGGAGTCGAAGGCGCCGCGGTAGTCGAAGTTGCGGACCCCCATGGCATAGAAGGTCGCGAGGGTGGCCGCTGTCGGATCGCCGGTCATCACATGGGTCGGGCCGTTGATGTGCACCCAGCGGTCCCACACCCCGCCGTTCTGCCGCGCGAAGTTGTAGAGCGACTGTGCGAAGTCCCCGGCGATGCGCGGCTTCAGGAGGGCTAGCAGCTGTATCTGTGCCCGGTACTGGTCCCAGCCGGAGAAGTTGCTGTACTGCGCACCCTGCCCGCGCTCGACGCGATGCGGCCTGCCGTCCATGCCCGGATAGCGGCCGTCGGTGTCGCTGACCAGGTTGGGCTGCATGAGCGAGTGGTAGAGCGCGGTGTAGAAGGCGGTGCGCTGAGCCGTACTCCCGCCGCCGACGCGCACGGAACGCAGCTCGCGGTCCCAGGCCCGTGTCCCGGCCGCGGCCACCTGGTTGACGCTCGCCCGCGGCGCGATCTCCTCGCGGAGGTTGGCCTCGGCGCCCGCCTTGCTCACGTACGAGATCCCGAGCCGCATGCGGACATCGTTGTCAGAGCTGGTGTCGAAGCCGACCCAGCCGCCGGAGCCGCGGCCCGCGCGGTCGGCGCCCGTGGCGTATCCCTCGCCGCCTCCGCCCGTGGTGGCGCCGGGGGAGAGGGTGCCGTCCTTCCACGTCCCCGTGGTCGAGAACGCGCGGTCGAACGAGGCGCTGAAGTAGAGCCGGTAGTAGCTCTTGCGGTTGTTGACGCCGCCGTTGGCGCGCCGTCCGCAGAACGCGCCGGTCAGCACCCAGCCACTCACCTTGCGCCCGGCCCGGTCGATCTCGACATGGGCGTCCTCGCTGCCGTTGAGCGAGTTGGAGACCCGGAACAGCAGGTTGGCGGGCTTGTCGGCGGGGAACGTGAAGTCGGCGACGCCCGCGCGCTTCGATACGGCAAGGTCTGCGCGGGCACCGGAGTCGAGCCCCACGGAGTAGCGGCCCGGCACGGCCCGCTCGTCGGCGTGCGAGAAGTTGGCTGCGTAGACGGAGTCCGTGGTGTCGGCCGAGGGCGACGAGGTGACGTCCCCGACGAACGGCATGATCGGTACGTCGCCCGCGGCCCCCGGGTTGCAGCCCGCGCCGTTCACGTGCGTGAGGCTCAGCCCGCGCAGCCGGGTCGCGTTGTACTCGTAGCCGTTGGCGGCGCCCGTGCTCGTCTGGTCGCCCCGGGTGCTGGTCGGAGACCAGGCGATCATGCCGTACGGGAGGGTGGCACCCGGATAGGTGTTGCCCCCGTTCGTCGTGCCGATGAGCGGATCGACGTACGCCGTGGGATGGGCCGGAGTGTCGGGGGCGCCGGCCGCGGAGGAGACCGGGCCGGGCAGTGCGGCGGCGAGCGCGGTGGTCAGCGCGAGAGCGGCTGCTCTTCTGCCGAACCTCCGCGCCACACCTGTGGATCCGAGGACCATGTAACGGAACCTTCCGTCAGGACGGACAGCGGGCCCGGCTGCCCGTCGGGGGTCCGGGCCCGTGAAATGCCGCCGAGCGTAGGCCGCCCGGACGCGGGGTGGAACGACAGAGGTGGCAGCCCTGGTGAACGGGTGGTGAATCCGGGGCACTTGGGTCGAGGGGGTACTGGCCCGGGTGGCGCGGGGCGGGCGCCAACGGGCTCCGCCACCTGAGCGGTGACGGAGCCCGTCGAGCCGTGCCCCGGAGCGTTGCGGATCAGGCCGTGTGGAGCGTGAGGCCGTACCGGCTGAGGATCTCGTTGATGGGCTGGTACCAGGTCTCACCGCCGCCGGAGCAGTTGCCCCAGCCGCCGGAGGTCACGCCCTGCGCCTGGTCGCCGCTGATGAAGGAACCGCCGGAGTCGCCCGGTTCCGCGCAGACGCTGGTCTTGGTCATCTGATGCACCGCGCCCTGGCTGTAGTTGACGGTCTCGTTCTTGGCGAGAACCGTGCCGCAGTGCCAGTGAGTGGTCGACCCCGAACGGCAGATGGACGAACCGACGGGCGCCTCGTTGGACCCGCGGACGAGCCGGTCCGAGATGGTGCCCCAGCCGAGTACGACCGGTACGGTCCACCAGCCGCTTCCGACGTTGACCCAGGCGTAGTCGTTGCCCGGGAACGAGGAGCCCTGGATGTTGCCTATGTAGGAGCGGTCCCAGCCGCTGACGCCCTGTCCCGCCCCGCCGCAGTGGCCCGCGGTGACGAAGCCGCCGTGCACCGAGAAGCCGATGGAACAGCGGACGTTGCCGGTGTAGAAGGGGTCGCCGCCGACCGTCCCGGCGGCGAAGGTCTCGGGCGCCGAGGCGGCCTCTTCGACGGTGACGGGACCCGCCGCACGGGCCTTGGAGAGGAACTTTCGGACATCGTTGTCAGCACGCTGCGCGGCGACGACGGCCACGACGACCGAGCTCGCCTTGGCATCGACGTACCAGTTGCTGACGCCCTCGGGCGCTGCCAGCTTGTCGATGCGTGCCTTCGCCGCGTCGAGCTGCTTCGCGCTGTGCTTGACGGTACGGACGGTCGCGCCGGTCTCCCGTACGGAATTGACGGCGGCCTTGGAGGCGCCGGCCGTGACGGCGACGGTCAGCTTCCCGCTCTTGGCGTCGAACCAGGAACCGCCGTACGCGGCTCCCGCCGCGCGACGTGCCTCCGACTCGACGGCCGTCGCGGTCTTCTCGGCCGCGAGCCGCGCCTCGGCCTGGGTCTTCGTCAGGCCGAAGTCGCGCTGCATGGCGTCGAGGAGACCGGCGGAGGCCGGAGCGCCGGAGGTACGGGTGGGTTCGGGGGCGCCGGCGGCAGAGGCGGGTCCGGCGGCGAAGGTTGCCCAGGCGCCGACGATGAGGAGTGCGGACAGGCCTGTGCGCATGGTTGTGGTGCGTCTCAAGGCAGTAGCCCTTCGTTGTTCCAGCGTGGTGGGGGTGGAACAGCTGAACGGTGAGAGCGCTCTCAGTGCATGGCGGGGCAGAGCTTAGCGGCAGTTCATGGTCAGGTACATACCAAAAATGGTGCTCTCTTTACCGGGAACTGCTGAGGTGCCTGTCGTGTCCGGAGGCGGGGGGGGGGGGGGGGGGGGGGGGGGGGGGGGGGGCGGGGGGGGGGGGGGGGGGGAGGGAGACGCAATGAGGGATTGCGTGAGTAGACGAGC
>NZ_JBVIPT010000001.1:573047-802537 GCF_055577685.1 Streptomyces sp. NPDC033178 | reverse complement strand
TATTGTTCGTGGTTTCTTAGGTGCTACACCAACAAGTACGTTCTTCCTCCCTCTTAGACCCTCGTGTTCCTCCCCTTCCTCCCCGCCGTGCTCCCCCCCCCCCCCCCCCCCCCCCCCCCCCGCCTCCGTTGCCACCGAACTCCCCGAAGGGCGCGGCCCGTTCTCAGGACGCGGTACAGGAACCGACCGAGGGCGCCGAGGAGTTGCCGTTCTTCATGACGGTGAACCCGAAGCTCGTCGACGCCCCGGCGGCCAGACTGCCGTTGCCGTTCGGCTTCATGGTCATGACGTTGCCACTGGAGTCCCAGCTCGGCGTGCCGTTCCACGTCGTGGAGACCTTCTGCGGGGAGGTCACCGTGACGGCCACCGTCCAGGTGCTGATCGCTGAACCGCCCGCGGTCACGGTCACCCTGCCGTTGTAGCGGTCGCTCCAGTCGTCCGTCCTGCTGTACGACACCGTGCAGGAGGCACTTCCACCGCCACCGCCCGAGCCGGTGCCGCCGAGCGCGGTGAGCACGGCGTTGTAGGCAGGCTTCTTGGCGTAGTTGTTGTCGAAGAGAAGGGGAGTGCCACTGGCCCGCCACGAGTACTTGTCCGTGACGCCCCAGACGGTGATGCCGGTACAACGGGACACGCCCAGACAGGCGTTGACCACGTTGGTGTAGCTGTTGGCCTGCGCGGTACCGGAGCCCTCGATGTCCAACTCGGTGATCTGTACGTCGACACCGAGGTCGGCGAAGCGCTGCAGGTTCGCGCGGTAGTCGCCGGGCACCGGGGACGCGCTGTTGAAGTGGGACTGGAAGCCCACGCAGTCGATGGGCACACCGCGCGCCTTGAAGTCCCGCACCAGGTTGTAGACGGCGTTGCTCTTCGCGTTGACCCCGTCGGTGTTGTAGTCGTTGTAGCAGAGCTTGGCCGCGGGGTCGGCGGCGCGGGCGGTGCGGAACGCCTCCTCGATGAAGCCGTTGCCGAGCTTGTCCTGGAAGGGCGAACTGCGCCGGGCGCCACTACTGCCGTCCTGGAAGGCCTCGTTCACGACGTCCCAGGAGTGGATCTTGCCCTTGTAGTGCTGCATGACCTGCGTGATGTGGTTGTTCATCGCCGTCCTGAGGTCGGCGGCGGCGAGCCCGCCGACCCAGCCGGGCAGTTGGGAGTGCCACACGAGGGTGTGCCCGCGGACCTTCATGCCCCTGCTCTGGGCGTGGCCGACGATCTGGTCGGCGGCGCCGTAGGTGAAGGAGTTGCGGGTCCCTTCGACCGCGTCCCACTTCATCTCGTTCTCCGGAGTCACCGAGTTGAACTCCGTGTTGAGCGTCGAGGCGTACGGGGCCTCGCCCAGGTGGTTGGCCGCGACCGCGGCGCCGAAGTAGCGGCCCTTCTCCGCCGCCGCGGCGCCGAGCGTGCCGGCCGCCTCGGCCGTCCCGGCGAGAGTGATGACGCCGGCCGCGGCGACCAGGCCCGCCATACCGATCACCAGAGCTCTTCGGGTGCGGGGCTGCCGGGGCGGAGGAGTGGCCGTGGGATCTGTGGGGGTGCGGGTGATCATGTCGTCCCTTTCTGTCGTTTCGAAAGTTTCGAGCATGTTTCCGATTGGCTGCGCAGACCTTACGGCTGACCCTCGATAGCGTCAACGGCCCGTGCTGACACGGATTCCGGATGGCGCAAGATGGTCGTGCCGCCCCATGGGTCTCGCCGCGCCTCTTGCTGGGTGGCCCTGTTCTGCCTACATTCCGCACAACAGTCGCCTTCAACTACGAATGTTTCGAAGCGGGAGGGTGGGGAGGACAACCGAGTGATTCTGCGTCACCCGTCGAACCGACCTGACGAGTTCCTCACATGTACCGGTCAAGGTCGACGCATGATCACATCCACACACGGTGCCGTACGTCGCCCCGTGGCCGTTCTGGCCGCTTCGCTCGTCCTCGTCGGCTGCGGCGGCGGAGGAGCGGTGACGACGCCGGATCAGAGGCCCGGAACGACATCGGTGAACGGCGGTACAGCCGCGCCACCCGCCCCCGCACCCCACGTCGCCCTGAGCGTGGCACCTCAGCAACTGCCGGGCCTGGGCCCGAAGACGTGGGCCAAGGTGCCCCGGAAGACCCGTCAGGCCCTGGTGGTGACGGGCCGGGACAGGAACTCGTCGATCTCCACCGCGGTGCTGTACGAGCGGACGGCGTCCGGCTGGCGGGCCGGGACCAGCTGGCCCGCGCACAACGCCCTCAAGGGCTGGACCGACCACCACCGGGCGGGAGACCTCCGCTCACCCATCGGCGTCTACGCGCTCACGGACGCGGGCGGCCTGCGCCCCGACCCGGGCACGAGCCTCCCGTACGACCACTCCGGCGGCTTCGGGATCGGTGGCACGGGCTTCGAGGGCGAGCCCCTGGCCGGCTCGTTCGACTACGTGGTCGCCATCAACTACAACCGCCGGGCGGGCACCACACCGCTGGACTGGACCCGCCCCCTCGGGGCCGGCCGGGGCGGCGGCATCTGGGTGCACGTCGACCACGACGGCCCCACCCAGGGCTGCGTCAGCCTCCGGAAGAATCACATGAAGGAACTCCTGCGCTCCCTCGACCCCGACCGCGATCCCGTGGTCGTCATGGGCGACGCGGCCGCACTCAGACGCTGAGCCGGGTCGCCGGACCGGCACTAGCAGGCGGTTGTGAGGAAGATGTCAGGGCGTGGGAAGCCCCTCACCCACGGTCCCACCACGCCCGGGGCGCTTAGCATCGGCCCCGTGTGCGCACATGTGCTGGTTGCCGAGGACGACGAGAAGCAGGCGGAGCTGATACGCCGCTCCCTGCTGAGCGAGGGCCACACCGCCACCGTGGTCCACGACGGCGCGGCCGCCCTGGAGGCGGCCCGGCAGCGTCGGCCCGACCTCGTCGTCCTGGACCTGATGCTCCCGGTGATCGACGGCTTCGGCGTGTGCCGGGCGCTGCGCCGGCACGACGACATCCCCGTTCTGATGCTCACCGCGCGCTCCACGGAGGAGGACGTGCTGCTCGGCCTCGAACTCGGCGCGGACGACTACATGACCAAGCCGTACAGCCCGCGCGAACTCATGGCCCGCATCCGCACCGTCCTGCGCCGCAGCGGACGCCAGGCCGCCGGGCACCGCGAGGAACCGGTCGTACGGGCCGCCGGCATCGCCGTGGATCCCGTACGGCACGAGGTGGTGTGCGACGGAGCGCCGGTGGACTGCACCCCGGCCGAGTACGAGATCCTCCTGGCCATGGCCGCCGAGCCGGAACGGGTCTTCTCCCGGCAGCAGTTGCTGCACCGCACCCGGGGCATCGACCGGGCCTCGACCGAACGGGCGGTCGACGTGCACATCATGAACCTGCGCAGGAAGATCGAGGCGGATCCGCGCAGACCGGTGCGGCTGCTGACCGTCTTCGGCGTGGGGTACAAGCTCAGCGGGGACCGCTGATGACCCGCGCGATACCGCTGCGCAAGAGGCTGTTGGTCCGGCTGCTGATCACGTCGGTGCTGATCGCCATTTGTTCGGTGGCGGCGACGGCCTGGCTGGCGGTGGAGACCACGACCAGGGCGATCCAGGAGGAGCAGGGGCAGGTACTGACCGAGGACATGGACATCCTGCGGCAGTTGAGCGGATACGCGGCCACCCATCGCGACTGGTCCGGCGTCGGGAAGACCGTCCGCGCCCTGTCGGACAGGACCGGGCGGCGCATCGCCCTGACGGCCCCGGACCGCACACCGATCGCGGACTCCGAGACGCGGACCACTGCCCTGCCGCCCAGGGCCGCCGCCGCGGTGGATCCCCTGCACACCGACACCTTCACCGAGCCCGGAGCACAGCGGACCGGCATCGACCCGCGCGCGGTGGGTCCGTTCCGGCTGCCGGGCGCGGAGCGTGAGCGCGTACGGCTGCTGGCCGAGAAGCGCCGGGCCTGCTTCTCGAGCAACGGTGTCGAGACCGCCATCACACAAATGCCCAGCGGCCGTTCCGTTCTCGTCGACGAGGAGGGCACCGTGGACGGAGGCCAGGTACCGACGCCGTGCGCCGACGGAGTGCTCAACACCCCGACCGCGACGGAGGAGAAGGCCCTGGCGGAACTCAACACGTACGCCGGGGACTGCCTGAAGAGTGTCGGCGGGAAGTTCCCCTCGCTCTTCGCCGCCACGGTCGACTTCACGGACCGGTCCATGCTCACGCGCTACCTCGGCCGGAAAGCGGAGACGGGCATCGACACCACTCGTGACCAGGACAGGAAGGCGCAGGACTGCGTCGACCGCGCCCGGCGCCGGCAACTGGAGCCCTACGTCGCGCCGGCCGCGGAACTGTTCCTCGGCCGCGGCGACAGCGCCGTTCCGCACTTCGACATGTCGGCCGCCAACAAGGCCAAGGTCACGGGCGTCGCCGGCCTCGTCCTCGCCCTCACGGTGGCCGTGACGGTGCTGGTCGCCACACGGCTCGTACGGCCGCTGCGCGCACTGACACACGCCGCCCAGCAGCCGCCGGAGCAGCACGTGCGCGTACCCGTGACCACCCAGGACGAGACGGGCATCCTGGCCGTCGCGTTCAACGACCTGGCCGATCGCCGAGAACGTATGGAGGCGCAGCGCAAGGCGATGGTCGCCGACATCGCCCATGAACTGCGCACCCCGCTCACCAACATCCGCGGCTGGCTGGAGGTGACCCGGGACGGCGTCGTCGACCCCGATCCCGAACTGCTCGCCTCCCTGCACGACGAGGCGGTCGTCCTCCAGCGGGTCATCGACGATCTCCAGGACCTCGCGGCCGCCGACGCGGGCACGCTCAGGCTGCATCGCGAGCCGGTCCGCGCCGACGAACTGCTCGAACAGGTCGTCGCGGCGCACCGGGTGGCGGCCGAGGCGGCGGGAGTCCGGCTGCACACGGCCGTGTCCGGCTCAATCGGCTCGCACGGCTCCGACGGCTCGGAAGACTCGTCCCGCTCCGATGGTTCGCACGGCTCGGACGGCTCGGACGGCTCGGACGGCACACCTTGGCTCGACGCGGATCCGGTCCGGATGCGGCAGGCGCTGGGCAACCTGGTCTCCAACGCGATTCGCCACACGCCGGCCGACGGCACGATCACGCTCACCTTTCGACGCCAGGACGACGAGGTCGTCTTCGACGTGGCCGACACCGGCAGCGGGATCGCCCCGGAGGATCTGCCCAGCGTCTTCGAACGGTTCTGGCGGGCGGAGAAGTCCCGCAGCCGGCGCACCGGCGGCAGCGGCCTGGGTCTGTCGATCGTGCGTCAACTCGTCACGGCCCACGGCGGTACGGTGACGGTCACCAGCGAACCCGGCACCGGGTCGGTCTTCACTCTGAGACTCCCCGACACCGGCTGACTGGTGGTTCGTGACCGTTGACTGGTGGTTCCGGTACCAGGATCCGCGGTCCTGCCCACAACAGTGATCTGGTTGCTCCGGTACCGATGGCGCAGTGTTGCCCCATGAACACCACCAAGCACCCGGAGGTCAGGATCCGCGTGACGCCGCTGCGTCGCCTCAGGGGCGACACATACGTCCCGCGCACCCTTCGAGCAGTTCCCGCACAGACCGACGACGACACCCTGCGCGCACGGAGCCGGGAACGGCCCACACGGTCGGACGGCCGACGCCCCGCATGTGACTGAGCGTCGGGAGCGCGAACCGGCCCGGCTCCCTCGGTCGGGCCGGTTCGCCCGGCTCCTTCAGCCGTCCACGGCATGCACGCCCGGGGTCAGGATCTCGTCCAGCACTTTGCGTACGGCCTCATAGGCATGCCCCCGCACATCGGCGTCACGTGAGCCGCCGGGATCGCCCCGCCTGAGGTCGTCGCTCCGCGCCTTCCACGTCTCCTCCTCCCGCTCGGCCCAGGCGCGAGCACGCTGGATACGGCGCAGGAGTTCGTCGGAGTCCACGACATCAGCCATGACATACGGGTACCCGCTGGAGCGCTTTCGACAGCCCGCGCGCCTTGCCGATCCGGGCGAGGCCCGCAAGCCCTCCGTCCGCACCGACCGGTTGTCGTCCCGGCGGGGTGCGCCGCAGTGACGCGGGCACCCCGCCGGTGTGTGACTACTCCGTCGGGGCCGGGAGGCTCGGCAGAGCGGACAGACCGCCGCCGAGGATCCCCGTCAGTACGCCGATCACGTTCGACAGCACCTTCGGCACCTCGGCGACCACTCCTCCCACGTCGAGGGAGGTCAGAGCCGAGAGCAGCCCGCCGAGCGATTCCTGAAGTCCCGCCACCGCGTCCGACACCGGATCGGCCGCGGCCCGGTCGGCGGGAAGGTCCACGCTCTCCAGCCGCTCCTCGACGGACGCGGTCGCCTCCGTGACGGCCTTGTTGTGCTCGGCCGCCTCGGCCGCGTCGAGCGGGCCGTGACCCCGGTCGGCGAGGGGGGTGAGCGCGTCTAGGAGAGGCGTCAGGACGTCTCCGTGATCCGCCGTCTCCAGGGCGTGGATCTGCTCCAGCGTCACGTCGGCCACGCCGGCGGACAGCGGGGCCACCGCGACGGGGCTGCCCACGGAGCCCGTGGACACGTCGGAGGCGGCAGTGGCCGAAGCGACCGGCCCGCAGACGAGAGCGGCACAGACGAGGGGCGGGAGAAGGAGCCCGCGGGATACCAGGGCGCGCATACCGGTTCCTTTCGAGGACGGCTGTATCTGGGCCCCACCGTGTGAAACCCGCCGACCCACCGCAACCGATCACACACCGAACGTGAGCGCCCATCACTCGCCCACCAGGCCGCCGACCTGCGCTTTTCGTCGGCGCACGGCTGACTCCCCGGGCACCGGCCCATACCGCCGTCGGGGTACGGCAGCCCTGAAGCCGGTCCCGGGGTCAGCCCCGGCGCCGGCCCCCGAAGTTCAGCTGCGCCGCGGCCGGTCGCGCCCCGGAGCCGCTTCCCGGTAGAGCACCAGGTGCTCGTGGTACAGCACCCCGTCGCGGACATCGCCCGTGGCGGTGAAACCGATGTCGTCGACGTAGTCGATATGGCTGCCGGTCACGGTGTAACTGCCGGTGTACGCGCTCTGCCGCTCGCCGCGGGCCTCGTCGTACCGACCGTTCGGCAGCAGCTCCTGGCGGATGTAGCCGTCGGCGGTCACCCACATCCCGACGTACGGGTGCGGATCGCGGGACGTGTCGTCGTTCGTGCTCGTTCTCGTGGTCATGGCTCCACGGTCGCTCCGGCAGCACGGGCCGACCAGGCCGCCGTCTTCCCAGGTGGACGCCTCCTGGGTGCAGCACACCCAGGTCAGCGCTCCAGCAGGTCCAGCAGATCCGCGAGCGGCAGCGGCTTGGCCAGGTGGGCGTCGAATCCGGCCTCGTGGGCCAGCGTCCGGTCGGTGCCCCGGCTGAAGCCGGAGACCGCGATGAGGCGCAGCCCGGCGCCGTGCGGACGGGACCGTACGGTACGGGCGACCGTGTAGCCGTCCATGTCGGGCAGCCCGAGATCGCACAGCACGACGTCGAAGAGGTTGGCCCCGGTGGCCGTGACGGCGTCCGCGCCCGTGTGGACGACCGTGACGTGGTGCCCCTGGCGTTCCAGCAGGGTGCGGTAGGTCGCCGCGAGATCCGTGTTGTCCTCGACGATCAGGATGACCAGCTGCCGCTGCGCACGGCCGGTGGTCGCGGGGCGCGCCGGCTGTGGCGCGTCCGAGGCGGCCGTCGGCAGCAGCACGCCGAACGAGGCGCCCTTGCCCGGTCCGTCGCTGTGCGCGGAGATCCGGCCGCCGTGGAGTTCGACGATGGTCCGGGCCACCGCGAGCCCGAGTCCGAGCCCCTCGGGAGTGTGCGGCCCGGCGGGAGCCGCCCGCATGAACACCCCGAAGAGTTCCTCGGCCTGCCCGGGCTCGAAACCGATCCCGTCGTCCCTGACCGTGAGCTGCGCCTGCCCGTCCGCGGACGACAGACAAACGTCCGTACGGCCGCCCGGGAGCGTGTACTTCAGCGCGTTGGACAGGAGGTTCGTCAGCACCTGGGCCAGCCGCAGCCGGTCACCGTCCACGAGCACCGGGCCGTCGGGCAGCCGGAGGTCGATGGCCCGTCCCTCGTGGCCGAACAGACCGCGCATGTCGGCGCAGGCGCCTTCGACGGCCGACCTCAGATCCATTCGCTCGGGCACCAGCTCCAGACGACCGGTCAACGCGCGCGTGCCGTCCAGCAGGTCGTTGCTCATCCGGACCAGGATGCCGAGCTGCCGTTCCAGGACCGGGAGCGCCGGATGGCCGCCGGGCAGGTCGAGCGCCAGCAGCTCGGTCGCCGCGGTGGCGGCGGCCAGCGGATTGCGCAGCTCGTGCGAGAGCGTCGCGATGAACCGGTCCTTGGCCCGCTGCTCCTCCTGCAACTGCCGCCCGGCGGCGTCGAGTTCGCCGTTCACCCGGCGCAACTGCTCGTTGACCTCGCGGATCTCCCGCGCGCGGACGAACAGATCGATCTCCATGCCCTCCGCGCGCACCTGTGCCTCGGCGGCCGCCCGCTCGCGTTCGTGCCCGGCCCGGCGCAGCCGCACGAACTCGGTGACGTCCTCGACCCGGTGGATGATGTGCGTCACCCGCCCGTCGGCGTCCAGGACCGGCGTGTTGACCGGGCTCCAGTAGCGCTCGACGAAACCGCCCTCGTCGCCCGTCGGGATGTCGTACCGCTGCAGCGCCATCGTGTCCGTGCGGCCCGTGCCCACCACCGCCTCCAGTGAGCGGCGCAGGTTGGTGACGCCGTCGGCCGACGGGTCCTCGGGGTTGTCGGGGAACACATCGAAGATAGGGCGCCCGACAATGCTCCGCCGCGTGCCCGTGGCCGTCAGATAGGCGCGGTTGACCTCGACGATCGTGAAGTCCGGGGCGAGGACGAGCAGCGGGGAGAGCGTGGAGTCGAACAGGCGCCGGAAGTCCGGGACGGGCTTCGGGGTGCCGGACGGACGGCTCGTGGACATGGCGGCCCTCACGGATCGAGACGGTATCCATAGCCGCGCACCGTGGTGATCCGCGGTGCGGGCGCCGGGAGTCGGGAGAGTTTGCCGCGCAGCCGGTACACGTGCTCGATGACCGTCGCGGGCTGCTGCCAGGACGCTCCCCAGATCAGCTCCAGCAGTTGCCCGGCGGAGAAGACCCGGCCGGGGGAGCGTGCGAGGGCCTCCAGGAGGGCGTACTCCTTGGGGCGCAGGTTCAGCAGGACACCCGTTCCGCTCGCCTGGCGCGCGGCGGTGTCGACGCGCAGCGTCCCGACGTCGAGGACGGTCGGCAGTTCGGGCGGCCGGCACCGGCGCAGCACGGCGCCGATACGGGCCACGAGTTCCCGCTGCGAGAACGGCTTGACGAGATAGTCGTCCGCGCCGATCTCCAGCCCCGCCACCCGGTCCGTCTCGTCTCCGCGACCGCTGACGACTATGACCGGAAGTCGACTGGTGGAGCGCAGCGCCCGCAGCAGTTCGAGACCGCTGCCGTCGGGAAGTCCCAGGTCGAGGACGACGAGGTCGATGCCGCCGTCGTGCATGACGGCCTTGCCGGCCCGGGCGTCCATGGCCCACGTGACGGTGAAACCCTCACGCTCCAGATAGGTACGGCACATCAGTGCGAAGTCGGGATCGTCCTCGATCAGCGCGAGGTGTGGACGCACTCGTCATCACCCGGCCCAACTGCCGCCCGCACGTTGTGTCGCTGGTGAGCGGGCGTTGATGCCCCGACCATGTGGCGAAGGTAGAACAGTAGGCACCCACGGTTCAAGGGGGAGCCGCCCGGGGGAGTTCCGGCGCGGGCGCGTGCGGCGCGGGGAGCGCGTGACGCCGCACCAGCCCGTGCCGGAACATGGGTCACAACCGGCCACGGAACCCGCTCCCGTCAGGTCGAGCACCGTCCCGGCAGGTCCAAGAACGGTCCCGTCAGGCCGGGAGCCCGCGGTCAGCGAGGCCTGCGGGCCGGTCGCGGTGCGGTCCTGAGGTGGATGGGTCCACCCGGCGCGTACCAGCCCGCCTTCTTCCGGACAGCGGGCGACGGATCGTTGTCCCGGGCCCGGACCAGGGCGGCGACCGCTTCCGCGTGGGTGTGCACCGACAGCCCGACGAGTTCGGCGGCGAAGTTGCGCACGTGGGCGTCCGGATCCCGGCTCAGCAACTGGATCCCCCGGGGCAGCACCACGGCCCGGTCGGGGCGGCAGGCGTCGCTCTTGCACCGGTCACAGGCCAGCGCGTGCACCGCGGCGACGCGCACCTGGGGACTGGGGTCGTCGAGCATGGCGATCAGATCGTCCAGCGCCTCGGTCACCAGCAGGTGGTCCAGCAGCCTGCAGCTCTGCTCCCGTACCAGGGCCTCGGGGTGCGCCAGGCCCCGCCGGATGGCCGGCACGGCGGCGGAGCCGAGCCGCATCAGCTCACGAAAGGCGGCCGGCCTCCTCGGCTCGCTGCCCAGCGCACGCACCAGAGCGTCTTCGTGTGTCTCCGTGACCGACATGGCGCCTCCCCGTCCCTGGCTCCCCTCGTCGACGAGTCTGCGGATGCCCTCTCATGGCCCGCAACGCATTTCTTCCCGGTGGATCACTTACTGCTGTCCTCGGCGAGCGTGTGGGCGACGAGCGCGTTGGCGTGGCCGTGGCCCATGCCGTGCTCGGTTTTGAGCCAGGCCACGAGCTCCATGTGCCTGGTGAGGGGCGAGGAGCGGATGAGGCCCTTCCACTCGGCTATGGGACGGCCGTACTTCTTCTCGATGAAGGGGAAGTAGCTCGCGGGCCCTTTCACGCTCTCACTCATGTCGGTGTCCCATCCTCTGGTCTGCTGCTTCGAGTGGTGTCGCAGTGGTGGACCGAGGCGGTCACGGAACATCATCGGCGCACAAAAGTGACCTGCGTCACGTGTCTCGTGGCGTTCACCGCGCGCGTCCGCCGACGGCTGGCTAGCGTGACAAGCCAGAGCCTTCAATGACGAGGGAGTCAGAGCCATGGCCGTACAACCTGAGGGAACACCGTGCTGGGCCGACGCCAGTTTCAGCGATGTCGAGGGTGCCAAGAGCTTCTACGGTGACGTGCTGGGGTGGACGTTCGGCGAGGCGTCGTCGGAGTTCGGGAACTACACGCAGGCCTACGCGAACGGCAAGGCGGTGGCCGCCGTCGTCCCGCCGATGCCCGGCGCGGAGGGCCAGTCGGCATGGTGTCTGTACCTCGCGTCGCCCGATGCCGCAGCCACCGCCGAGAAGGTACGTGCCAACGGCGGCCAGGTCCTGATGGAACCGATGAAGGTCGGCGACTTCGGCACCATGCTGCTGGCCCAGGAGCCGAGCGGCGCCGTCTTCGGCGTGTGGCAGGCCGGCGTCCACGAGGGCTTCGAGGCGACGGCCGTGCCGGGCGCCTACTGCTGGGGCGAGTTCTTCACCCGGGACCCCGAGAAGGTGGACGGCTTCCTTCCCGCCGTCTTCCCCTACCGCGCACAGCAGATGGAGGACGACGCGATCGACTTCAGGATCTTCAACCTCGGCGAGGAGACCGTTCTGGGCCGGATGAAGATGACGGACGAGTTCCCGCCCGAGGTGCCGTCCTACGTCAACGTCTACTTCACGGTCGAGGACTGTGACGCCGCCGTGGCGAAGGCGACCGAACGTGGCGCGATCCTGCGGTTCGGCCCGATGAGCAGCCCCTTCGGGCGGTTCGCGGCGCTCAGCGACCCCCAGGGCGCGTCGTTCTCCGTGATCGACGTCACCACGACCGAGGGCGAGATGCCGAAGCTGACCGACGTGTCCTGAGCTCGGGTGCGCACCCGAGCCGCACGGGCGAGCCGGGCCCGTCCTCGGACGGGCCCGACCGCGGTGTCGCGCTACGGCTTGCGGCCGACCCCTCCGTAGGCGTCGACCACCGAACCGGCGGACTCCGGACGCCACTGGGTGACCTGCACGATGCCGGGTTCGACCAGATCAAGCCCGTCGAAGAACCCGGCGATCTCGTCGACGGCGCGCACGTAGTACGGGACGGCGCCACTGGAGTTGTACGCCTCCGACGCGGCGATCATGCCCTCGCTGGTGGCGGTGCTGTCGCTGATCACCAGGTAACTGCCCGACGGCAGACCGGACATGAGGCGCGAGACCAGATCCCGGGCCTGGTCGTACTCGGCGACATGGCCGAGCGTGTTGAGGATCATCAGGGCGACGGGCTTGGAGAGGTCGAGGGTGTGCGCCGCGGCCTTGAGGACGGCCTCCGGCTCGTACAGATTGGCGTCGAGGTACGCGGTCTCGCCCTCGGGCGTGCTGGTGAGCAGCGCGCGGGCGTGGGCGAGCACCAGGGGGTCGTTGTCGACGTACACGATGCGCGCGTCCGGGGCCACGCGCTGGGCGACCTCGTGGGTGTTGTCGGCGGTCGGCAGACCGGTGCCGATGTCCAGGAACTGCCGGATGCCCTGCTCGCCGGCGAGGTGTGTGACAGCGCGTCCGAGGAAGTGGCGGCTCGTGCGCGCCACGTCGACCAGGCCGGGGAAGATCTCCTTGATGTGGTCCCCGATCTCACGGTCCACCTCGTAGTGGTCCTTGCCGCCCACGAAGTAGTTCCAGAAGCGCGCGGAGTGCGGCTTGTCCGTGTCGATCCGGGCCCGTATCTCGGCAGCTGCGGCGAGTTCGGGTTCGTGGTCTGTCACGAGAGGGCCTCCTGCGGATCGTTGTTCGGCAATCGAACGTCAACTTAGCCGAACGATCCGCCCGCTCGTCCGAGCTCCGGAGGGCAACTCGGGCGGACCGTACGGGTTTTGGCCACTGTGGGTTAGTGTCGTGCACCGGCTCAACGGGGTTCAAGGAGGAGACATGGCGATTGAGATCAGTGACGTGGCCGAGGCGCGTCGCTACGAGGCCCGGATCGACGGAGCGCCGACGGTCGCCGGCTTCGCGCAGTACATCCGTACCGACGAGCTGATCGCGTTCGTCCACACCGAGGTGAGTCCGGAGTGCGAGGGCAAGGGCGTCGGCTCCGCGCTGGTCCGGGCATCCCTGGACGAGGCACGTGCCGCGGGCCTGCGGGTGCTCGCGACCTGCCCCTTCTACGCGGGCTGGATCGCCCGCCACCCCGCGTACGGAGACCTGCTCTACCAGGCGCGCAGCAAGGTCAGCGACTGACACCGCCGAACACGGCGACGGGGCCGACGGGCCCTCTAACCGTGCTGGGCCGACGCCTGCCAGCCGAGTGCCGGGCCGAGCCGGGTGGCGATGTCGGTGAGGATCTGGACGTAGTCGTCGTGCTCGAAGGTGAAGGGCAGCGCGAACGCCACCTCGTCGATCTCCCGGAACGCCGCGTGCGCGTGGAGCCGTTCGGCGATCTCCGCGGAGGTGCCGACGAGGTCCGGCGCGAACATCAGGCGGGCAGGTCCCTGCGGCGTGGCGGTCCGTGGCAGCCGCTTCTCGGCGTACGCCTCGTACTTCGCGCGCTGCTCCGCCGAGGCGCTGTCGGTCGGGATGACGACGAGCCCCTGGGAGACCCGGGCACGGTCGCCGTCGGGGTGGTGGGCACGGAAGGCGCGTACGTGGGACAGCTGGACCTCGGCGAAGTCCTCGGGTTCCTGTGGTCCTTCAGCCTTGACGACGCTGCTGGTCAGGAAGTTCATCGCGTGCTCACCGGCCCACTGGGCCGACCGCAGGCTTCCGCCGCCGTACCAGAGACGGCGGCCCAGACCGGGAGCATGGGGCTGGACGCGGTCGGAGAACACTTCGAAGCCCTCGACCCCGCTGAAGTCGGTGGCGGGCTTGCCGCGCACGAAGTCCAGCAGCCGGGCCACCCGGTCGTACCCGAAGTCCTCGGCGTCGGCGGTGTCCGGATACAGCGCCTGCTTGACCTGGTCGTAGTGCATCGGCGGGCCGACGCTGATGCCGGGATTGAGCCGGCCGCCGGACAGGATGTCGACCGTGGCCAGGTCCTCGGCCAGCCGCAGGGGGTTCTCCCAGCCCAGCGGGATGACCGCGGTGCCGAGCTCGATGCGGGTGGTGCGCTGGGAGGCTGCGGCCAGGACGGCCACGGGGGAGGAGATGCCGTACTGGAGATGGCGGTGGCGCAGCCACGCGCTGTCGAAGCCCAGTCGCTCACCGAGCTGGATGATCTCCAGCGTCGACTCGTGGCCCTTGCGGGGGTCGGCCTCGTCGAACAACCCGATGGTCAAGAAGCCCAGCTTGCGCAACGGTTGTGAGGGCAGCGGCACGGGGCTCCTCCATCGTCCGGGGCGGGTTCTGTCGAACGCCTGCGCTGATCGCCATTCTGGCAGGCGATCACTGGAGGCCGCGCTCGCGGGTTCGCCCTCAGCCGAGAATGTGCCGGAGGTAGGCGTGCGGATCGGCGAGATAGCGGCGCCAGTGGTCGACCAGGGCGAGATCCTGCCAGGCCACCCGGCGCATCCCGTGGTCGCCGACCTCGATGATGTCCGCGCCCGGCAGAGCGGTCAGCAGGGGCGAGTGCGTGGCGCAGACGACCTGCCCGCCCTGCTTCGTCAACTGGTCGAGATGGCCGAGCAGTTCGAGGCACGAGCCGAACGACAGGGCCGCCTCCGGTTCGTCCAGCACATACAGGCCGGGCTCCAGGAACTTCCCGCGGAACGCCGCGAGGAAGCCCTCTCCGTGACTGACCGAATCCGGCGCGAGCCCTTCCCGGTCCAGCGCGTCCATCGCCGTCTCCGCCCGCAGGAAGAACCCTTTGCGGGCCGACCAGCTGCCGAGCATGCGGCGCCCGCGTGCTGCCGCCGCGTCGAAGCGGATCCGCTCGCCGAGCACCGACTTGGCCCGATGGCTCGCGTACCGCCAGTCGTGCGAGCCGCCCCAGGAGTCCAGACCGAAGCCCTCGGCCAGCGCCTCGACCAGGGTCGACTTGCCCGAGCCGTTCTCACCGACGACAAAGGTCACCGGTGCCGTGAACCGCATCCCGTCCGCCAGCAGCCCGCGTACACAGGGCACGGACCAGGGCCAGGCGTTCTCGTCGTACGAAGCCACTTGAGCGTACGCGCGTTCGATGATCACGGGTCGAGTCTTCCACAGCGCGCCGCGGCGATTCGAGGAGTGCCGGGGCGGCCGGAGGACCGCTACTGACGCTGCTGGTCGCCCTTGTCGTCGCGCTCCGCCTTCTTCTCCTTGATACGGACCGCTTCCTTGCGGACCTCGGCCTGGGTGGCGCGCTCCTTCTGGAGCCACTCGGGACCCTCGGTCTTCAGCGCCTCGATCTGCTCCGTGGTGAGAGCCTCCGTGACACCGCCGCGCGCGAGCCCCGCGATGGATACGCCGAGCTTCGCCGCGACGACCGGACGGGGGTGCGGGCCGTCGCGTCGCAGGTCCTGCAGCCACTGCGGGGGGTCAGCCTGGAGTGCGGTGAGCTCGGATCGCGAGACGACACCCTCCTGGAACTCGGTCGGGGTGGCCTCGAGGTACACACCCAGTTTCTTGGCCGCGGTCGCGGGCTTCATCGTCTGGGTGTTCTGGTGCGACGTCATGCTGTCCAGGGTATCGAGCATGTGAACCACCGCCGACCACGCCGGGTAACCTGGCCAGGTGACAGGCTCGGAAGATTCCCCTTCGTTCCGGCTCGCGTATGTCCCGGGAGTGACGCCCAGCAAGTGGGTGCGGATCTGGAACGAGCGGCTGCCCGACGTCCCCCTCACCCTCCTCGCGGTGTCCGTCGCCGAGGTCTTCGACGTGCTGCGGCGCGGCGACGCCGACGCGGGATTCGTACGGCTGCCGGTCGACCGTACGGACCTCAGCGCGATCCCCCTCTACACCGAGACGACCGTGGTCGTGGTCCCGAAGGACCACGTCGTGGCGGCCGTCGACGAGGTGACCGCCGAGGACCTGGCGGACGACATCGTGCTGCACCCCCTCGACGACACCCTCGACTGGGAGCAGCTGCCGGGCCGGCCCGCGATCGAGCGCCCCGCGACGACGGAGGACGCGATCGAACTCGTGGCGGCGGGGGTGGGACTCCTGATCGTCCCGCAGTCGCTCGCCCGCCTCCACCACCGTAAGGACCTCACCTACCGGCCGGTCACCGACGCCCCCGAGTCGCGCGTCGCCCTGTCCTGGCCCGAGGACCGGACCACGGAGCTGGTCGAGGACTTCATCGGCATCGTCCGCGGCCGGACCGTCAACAGCTCCCGGGGCCGTTCCACGGCCCAGTCGCAGCCGAAGGGCGAGTCCGAGTCCAAGAGCAAGGGCTCCGACAAGGGCAATGACCGTCGGAAACCGGCCGCTGGCAGGGCAACGGGCAAGCCGACCGGCAGGAGCCCACGGACAGGCTCCGGCGCCCCCAAGGGAACGAAACGCGGAAAGCCCCGTCGCAAGTCCTAGCCACTGCGGGGGCCGACGAGTCTCGCGGGCTACTCCCGGTGGCGTATGCGCCGGTGTGATCCGGCCCATACGGTGATGACGTGACGAGCTTCGACGGACTGGTGGAGCGTGCGAGATCGCTGTCGCCACTGACCGCGGATCTGCTGGTGGTCGCCGTGGTCGGGCTGTTCACGGCGTCCGACGCCGCGTCAAACGACCCCGACTACCAGCAGGCCGACGGGCTCACCTGGCTGCTGCTCGCGATCTCCCTGATCGCACTCGTGTGGCGCCGACGGTGGCCGGTCCCGGTCGCGATCGTCACGGGTGCCGCCTGCGCGGGCTGGGCGCTGCACGGGCACATCGGGGAGTTGCTGAACCTGCCGGTGATCGTCGCCCTGTACACCGTCGCGGTGCTGGGCGACCGGCGGCGCACCCTGTGGACCGGGCTCGTCGCGTCCCTCGTCTCGGGCGCGGTCGCGCTGCGGGTGGGGCGTGACGTGGCCAACCCGCAGGGGCTGCCGGTGCTGGAGATGATCTGGCCGCTGGTGCCGCTGCTCCTCGGCGAAGTCATCCGTACGCGGCGGCAGTTGATGGACGAGTACGCGGCCCGGGCCGTCCGCGCGGAGGAGGAGCGGGAGCGGGAGGCGGCCCGCCGGGTGCACGAGGAGCGCCTGCGCATAGCCCGCGAACTGCACGACATCGTCGCGCACACGGTCACCGCGATGACGGTGCAGGCCGGAGTCGCCCTCGACGCACTCGACACCCGCCCCGAGGTCTCCCGGCAGGCGATGCGACAGGTACGCGACTCGGGCAAGGAGGCCGTGGGAGAACTGCGGGCCACCGTCACCGTGCTGCGTGACCACGACCGCGACTCCACGGCGCCCGCGCCCGGACTCGCCCAACTGCCCGACCTGGTCGGCCGGTTCACCGACAGCGGCGTGGACGCGGCACTGCGCCACGACGGCACGGCGGAGGGACTCTCGCCGATGGTCGAGCTGGCGGCGTACCGCATCGTGCAGGAGGCGCTGACGAACGTGGTCAAGCACTCCGGCGCACGCCACGCGGCGGTCTCGGTCGCCCGGCACGGCGACCGGCTGTGCGTGGAGATCGCGGACGACGGACCACCCTCGCGGACCGGGCCGCCTGCGAACGAAGGCTTCGGACTCGTCGGCATGCGGGAGCGGGCCGCCGCGGTCGGTGGCAGCATCGAGTACGGTCCGGTGCCCGGCGGCGGCTTCCGGGTACGGGCCGTACTCCCGGTGGTACTACCGGCCGAGGCACTCCGTGGAGGGCGGCCATGACCGTGCGCGTGGTGCTCGCCGACGACCAGACCGTCGTTCGGGCCGGATTCCGGGCCCTGCTGGACCTGACCGACGACCTGGTCGTCGTCGCCGAGGCGGCCGACGGGACGCAGGCCGTCGAGGCGGTCCGGCTGACCCGGCCGGACGTGGTGCTGATGGACATCCGGATGCCCGGTGTCGACGGCATCGAGGCCACCCGCCGCATCGCCGCCGACCGCACCCTCGACGGAGTACGCGTCGTCATGCTCACCACCTACCAGGTCGACGCGTACGTCTTCGAGGCGCTGAGGCACGGCGCCGCGGGCTTTCTGCTGAAGGACATCGAGCCGGACGGGCTGCGCGCGGCGATCCGCACGGTCGCGGCCGGACAGAGCCTCCTCGCACCGGCGGTCACGCGGTCGGTCGTCGAGGAGTTCGCCCGGCTGAAGGCCCCGGAGACGGCGGGCGCCGAGCGGCTGGCCGCGCTCACCGACCGGGAGCGCGAGGTGATGGCCCTGGTCGCCGCCGGACTGAGCAACGAGGAGATCGGCCGGCAGCTGATCATGAGCCCGTTGACCGCGAAGACCCACGTCAGCCGGGCGATGACCAAGCTGCGAGCGCGCGACCGGGCACAGCTGGTGGTACTGGCGTACGAGACGGGGCTCGTCCGGGCGGGGGAGCGGTGAGGGTACTCCCGCGGGAGTAGCGGCCGACTCCCGGCGGCGGATGTCCGGGGCGTCGCCGCTCCCTACCGTCGAGGACATGATCGAGGCACGCGAACTCACCAAGAGGTACGGCGACAAGACCGCCGTCGACCAGCTGTCCTTCACGGTCCGGCCCGGCCGGGTGACCGGCTTCCTCGGCCCGAACGGCGCCGGAAAATCCACCACCATGCGACTGATCCTCGGCCTGGACGCGCCCACCTCGGGCGCCGTCACGGTAGGCGGGAAGCCCTACGCCGAACTGGCCGCACCCCTGTGTGCCGTCGGCTCGCTGCTCGACGCGAAGGGCGCGCACGGCGGGCGTTCGGCGTACCGGCACCTGGCCGGGCTCGCGGCGAGCAACCGCATCCCGCGCCGCCGCGTCGACGAGGTGCTGGACCTGACCGGTCTGACCGAGGTCGCGGGGCGCCGGTTCGGCGGCTTCTCGCTCGGCATGGGCCAACGGCTCGGTATCGCCGCCGCGTTGCTCGGTGATCCGGAGGTGCTGATCCTCGACGAGCCGGTGAACGGGCTGGACACCGAGGGCATCCGCTGGATCCGCGGTCTGATGAAGTCCCTTGCCGCGCAGGGCCGTACGGTCTTCCTCTCCAGCCATCTGATGAGCGAGATGGAGCTGACCGCAGACCATCTGATCGTCATCGGACGCGGCCGGCTCCTCGCCGACACCACGATGCGCGACTTCATCGAGACCAATTCCCGCGCCCATACGCTGGTCCGCTCCCCGGAACCCGAGAAGCTGCGGGGCCTGCTGGAGGAGAAGGGCGCCGACGTCCGGCTCGACCCGCGGGGCGGCTGGCGCGTGGACGGCCCGGACACCGCGGCCATCGGCGACCTGGCCCGCGACCACGGACTCGCGATCCATGAACTCACCCCCGTCCGCTCCTCGTTGGAGGAGGTCTACACGGCCCTGTCCCAGGACTCGGCCGAGTACCGGACGAGCGCGGTCCGGAGCAGCCGGAAGGAGACGGTCTGATGGCGACCACGACCCTCACCCCCGCCCGGGCCGGCTTCCCGGGGGCGCTCGCCCATGAGTGGATCAAGTTCAACAGCGTGCGCTCCACGGTCTGGACGACACTCGCGACCGCCGTCGTGCCCGTGCTGGGTGCGGTGTTCGTGGCCGCGACCGAGAGCCTGCAGCCGGACGACACGGTGCTCGGCGGCAGCCTCACCGCCTCCGTCCCCGCCCAGATGCTGGCCGCGGTGGTCGGAGCCCTGCTGATCACGGGCGAGTACGGCAGCGGCACCGTCCGCACCACCTTCGCCGCCAACCCGCGCCGCGCCACCGTGCTCGCCGCGAAGGCCACCCTGATCGCGGCACTGATGTACGTCCTGGCCCTCGTCTCCTGCACCCTCGCCCACCTGATCGGCGACGCGATGCTCGACAACGCCCGCTACGCCCAGGGCGAGCCGCTGCCGGCCCTGTTCGGCATCGCCGCCTCCTTCGCCGTCGCCGGGCTGCTCGGCCTCGCGGTCGGCACCCTCGTACGCCACTCGGCGGGAGCCGTCACCACCGTCATCGGCGTACTGCTCCTGCCCTCGCTCCTCGGCCCGCTCTTCGGCGACGCCCAGCGCTGGATCGCGGGCGTCTCCCCGACGAGCGCCCTGGAGAAGCTGACCCAGACCTCGGACGCGACCGCGGAAACGGTCGGCAGCCTCGGCCCCTGGCCGTCCCTGCTGCTGGTGGCGGGCTACACGGCGGCGCTGCTCCTCCTCGCCGCCGGGGCATTGCGCGGCCGGGACGTCTGACGGCCCCACGGCCGGCATCCGCCGACCTACACGCACCAGCCGAGTACGAAGCGAGCCGAGTACGACAGGAACGGAGGAACTCCCATGCCATGGAGCGCTGCTCGCGTACGCACCCTGCTCGCCCTGGTGATCGCCGATCTCCTGCTGCTGGCGGCAGTGTCCGCGACGTGTGCGGAGGCGGCCGTTTCCGCCCCGCCCGGCGCCCGGATCATCGCCGAGGAGAAGGCCGGTGAGCGCCTGGTCGATCTCACGGTGGACTCGCCCGCGCTTGGCCGTACCGCGAAGGTCCGGCTGCTGACCCCGGACGGCTGGGAGGGGCGACGGCCCGGCGAGACCTGGCCGACCCTCTATCTCCTGGTCGGCGGCGACGGCAACCACAAGGCCTGGAGCGAGGACTACGACGCCCGTCTTCAGGAACTGCCCGACCTGCGGGACGTACTGGTCGTGATGCCGGAGATGCCGTTGTTCGGCTTCTACAGCGACTGGTTCAACAGCGGCGAGGGCGGACCGCCGGCGGTCGAGACCTTCCACCTCAGGGAGGTACGCCCTCTTCTGGAGCGCCGCTTCGGAGCGGGCGCCCGCCGCGTGGCCGCGGGGGAGTCGCAGGGCGGATTCGGCGCCCTCTCCTACGCGGCACGCCACCCCGGGCTGTTCAGGGCGGTGGCGAGCTACAGCGGATTCGTGCATCCACTGCGGCATCCGCACGCGGTCCGGGCCGGGATGACCTACCTGGGCCTGGACTGGACGGCGGTGTGGGGCGACCCGGTCGCCCAACGGGCCAACTGGCAGGCCCACGACCCCTATTACCTGGCCGACCGGCTGCGCACCACCCCGGTCCACCTCTCCGGCGGCGACGGCACGGCAGGCGTCCTCGACCCGCCCGGCACACCACCGGACGTGGAGATCCCGGGTCTTGAGGACCCGGCCGAACCGTTCCCCGAGGACGCGATCTCCCCCACGGAGACCCTCATGCAACGTCAGTCCCGGTCCCTGGCCACCCGCTTGGCGTCCTTCGGGGCTCCGGTGACCACCCACTTCTACGCCGGGACGCACTCGCCTCCGTACTGGAAGCGCGAGCTGTACCGCTCGCTCCCCATGCTGCTGAGTGCCCTGGGGATCCGGGACCGGTGACCGTGACGCGCTGCTTCAGTCCCGCGGACGGGGCTGCCCGGGGTCCGGCTGCGCGGGCCCGGGCGCTGCGGAAGGCCGGGCGGCGTCGGTGGGCCGGGCCGTGTCGGTGGGAGCGGCGCCGTGCTGCGGGCCGACGGTCTCGCCCGGGATGACGCGGGGAGCCGTCTGCCCGTCCGTCCCGGTCGGTTCGTCCCTCGTCGCCGCGGCCTCGGCCTTGAGGATGCGGGCCGACTTGCCGGCCGAACGGGCCAGGTCGGGGAGCTTCCTGGCGGCGAGGACGAGGATGACGACGACGAGGATGATCGCGATTTCGCTCAGTCCGAACATTCGGGTCCTGCCTTCTTCTCTGCCCGGGCCGGTCGGGGCGCGCGGGCACTACGGGGACGGGGTGGTGCGGTGGCGGGTGGCGCGGCGCGGGGAGTCAGTCGAAGCGGGTGGCGGCGAGCTGCCGGCGGAGGTAGGGCAGCACACCGCGCTCCAGCAGCGCCCGCTGCCACCTCGCACGGGCATGGTGCAGGTTACGGGCCGACGCCCCGGTCCGGTCGCCGTGGCCGGGGCGGGTGCGCAACGCGGTGCACAGCAGGGCGGTCAGCCCGGCGAGGGTGCTCGCGGCCGCGATGAGCGCGAACACCCAGCCGGCGGTGACGAGCGAACCGCCCATCGGGCCCTGCGCATCGGCGAGCCGAAGGCTGTAGCCGAGCACGAGCAGGACGGCCGCCGCCGTGGCGGCGATCGGCGGAGTGAGCGCGGCGAGGGCGGGCAGCAGGGCTCCGGGACCGGCAGGCCGGGACTGCCGGCCGTCCTCCACGGCCGAACGCGCGGCGAGGTACTCCCGGTACTCGTCAGCTGCCGCGGCCGTGATCTCGTCCACGGCCCGCAGCGCCTGGGCGCGCAGCCGCGTGGCGGCCGGGCTCGTGGGATCGGCGAGCAGGGCCGTACGGATGTCCGTCGTGCTCAGCGCCTGGCTCAGTACGTCCTCGAAATCCGCTCGGTCCTCCGGGCGGAGGCGGGGCGGGCCGGCCAAGTGGTCTCCCTGGGTGGCTCGAACGATGGAGGTGCGGCCCGCTTCGGGCGGGCTGCGGGCCCGCCCTCGGTGAAGAGGGCGGGCCCGTGGATACGGAAAGCGGGAACCGCTGTCTCAGACGCCGACGCCGAAGTCGGAGGCGATTCCGGCCAGGCCGGACGCGTAACCCTGGCCCACGGCGCGGAACTTCCACTCCGCGCCGTTGCGGTACAGCTCACCGAAGACCATCGCGGTCTCGGTGGCGGCGTCCTCGGACAGGTCGTAGCGGGCGATCTCGGCGCCGCCGGCCTGGTTGACGATCCGGATGAAGGCGCCACGGACCTGGCCGAAGCTCTGGCCGCGGTTCTCGGCGTCGTGGATGGACACCGGGAAGACGATCCGGGTGACCTCGGCGGGTACGCCCGCGAGGTTCACCTTGATGACCTCGTCGTCGCCCTCGCCCTCGCCGGTGAGGTTGTCACCGGTGTGCTCGACCGACCCGTCGGGGCTGGTGAGGTTGTTGTAGAAGACGAACTGAGTGTCGGAGGCGACCTTTCCGGCCTCGTTCAGCAGCAGCGCGGACGCGTCGAGGTCGTAGTCGGTGCCCGTCGTGGTCCGGACGTCCCAGCCCAGGCCGACCAGGACCGCGGTCAGGCCCGGAGCCTCCTTGCTGAGCGAGACATTGCCGCCTTTGGCCAGGGAAACTCCCACGCTGCTCTCCTTCATGCTCGGTTGTGCGGTGCCGGGTCCGGTCCGTGTGGTGAACCCGGAAATAAATCTACATCACTGTAGAAATATGAGGGGTGAGTCGGTTGTACTCGCTCGCGGGGCCGGCCGGAACGAGGCAGCGGCTCGCAGGCGAATGAAGCGCGAGCGGATCTCTATACGATGGACCGCCCGTGAAGTGCGCGGCAGCGGAAGGGAGACAGGGCGTGACGGATCACCGGCGGCGTCCCCGGCGGCGGGGGCAGGGTGAGCTGGAGGTGCAGGTCCTGTCGGCCTTGCGGGAGGCGGAGGGGCCGGCGACGGCGGGCTGGGTGCAGGACCGCCTCGGCGGGGACCTCGCCTATACGACCGTGATCACGATCCTGACCCGGCTGCTGGCCAAGGGCGCGGTGACCCGGGAGCGCGCGGGACGGTCGTTCGCGTGGACACCCGCGTCGGACGAGGCGGGGCTCGCCGCGCGGAAGATGCGCAAGGTGCTGGACGGCGAACCGGACCGGGAGGCGGTGCTGGCCAGCTTCGTCACCGCGCTGTCGCCGGACGACGAGCGGCTGCTGCGCGAACTGCTCGGGCAGCCCGAGACGGAGAGGGAAGACTGAAGCCTCATGGGGGTGTTCGTCTTTCTGCCCTTGGTCCTGCCCCTGAAGGCCTGGCCGATCGCCCGGCTGGCCGAGCAGCGCCTCCATCCCGGCACCGCCACCCGGCTGCTGACCGGCGTGGCCGGTGTCATGGCCGTCTGCAGCACGGTGTGCCTGGCCCTGCTGATGGTCGTCGGCACCGCGCAACTGCCCGGAAACCCGCTGCCCGACGGGTGGTCGGACCCCGAGGTGCGTGCGGCCGTCCCGTACGACGAGGTCGCCGGACGAGCGGCCATCCCCGCTCTTCTGGCGGTGACCGTGGTGTGCGCGGGCACGCTGTGGCGGCACGGCAGGGTGCGCCGCCGCGCCCACCGTGCGCTGGCCGGACTGCCCGGCACGGGGGTCGCGGTGCTGCCCGACGAGACGCCCTACGCGTACGCCCTGCCCGGTGGAGCCCGCGACCGGGTCGTGGTCACCACCGCCCTGCTGTCCTGCCTCGAACCCGCCGAACGGCGCGCCCTGTTCGCCCATGAGCGCGCACATCTGACGGCCCGCCACCACCGCTTCCTCCTGGTCGTACAACTCGCGGCCCGCGCCAACCCGTTCCTGCGACCCCTGCGAACGGCCGTGTCCTACACGGCGGAACGCTGGGCCGACGAAGAGGCTGCCCACGCCGTGGGCAGCCGCAGGGTCGTGGCGTGCGCGATCGGCAAGGCGGCGCTGGTCTCCCGCGGCACCCCACTCCGGACACTCGCCGGCTTCGCCGCACCGGGCCCGGTACCCCGTCGGGTGGCGGCTCTCCTGGAACCCGCGCCCGCCGCGCGCAACTGGCCCTCCCTGTTCACCACGGTGGGCATGGCCACCTGGACGGCGGCCGTCGGAACGGCCCTCTCCGCGATGTCATCGGCCAACTCCGCCGTGACGATGGTCCTGATCCTGCACGCCGCGACACCACTCTGAGCCGCTGGACGAAGTGGGCCGGGCGCCGGGGCCCCGGCGCCCGGACGGTCCGGGTCCGGGCCGCCGGATCATCAGGTCACGGACGAGGGCGAGGGAAGGTCTCCAGGGCTCTGGCGAGGCCGGAGGCGTCGGTGCCGATCTTGCGGTAGACCGAGGAGAGCAGTCGCGTCACGCCCTGCTCGGTGAGGTTCAGTGCCTTCGCGACCACCGCTGCCGGGAGCCCCTGGGCCGTCATCTCGGCGGCCTTGCGTTCCGGCGCGGTGAGCGTGTCCGTCTGTCCGTAGCGAAGGGGCAGCGGCCGCAGTCCGGCTGCCGAGAGTTCCGCCCTGGCCCGGGTCGCCAGAGCCTCCGCACCGCAGTGGACGGCGCCTTCCTGGCCTTGGTAGAGGCGGTCCGCGGCCTCCTGCAGCCTGCCGTTCCGGGAGAGAGCGGCCCCGTGGCCGACGAGCGCGCGGGCCAACTCGTACGAGGCGGGCGACCGTTCGAGATGCTCGATCGCCTCCGTGTACAGGTCGAGCGACGCGGGTCCGCCGGTCACCTCGGCCTCGGTGTGGAGCGCCTGGCCGATCGCGGAGGCCGCACCGAAGTCACGGGCCCGCTTGACGGCGTCCTGGGCGAGACGGATCGCCCGGTCGGGAGCGGTGTGGGCGACGGCGGACGCCAGCTCCAGCTGCCAGGGGCACCAGGTCGGGTTGCGCCAGGACCGTGAATCCAGCCATTCCCCGACCTCGGAGAGCAGGTGCTCGGCTTCGGAGTGCCGGCCCTCGGCCAGGAGCAGTTCGGCGTACACCGTGCGGGGATCCGGGTAGATGACGGCGTTCGGGACGACCTCGCCGTAGTGGTAGACGTCGGCGAGCTGTCGCGCCTCCTCGGTCCGCCCACGGGCGAGAAGGGTCTGGATGAGGATGCCGATGGCGAACCACTGGGCCGGCACCGCTCCTTCCACCCGGTCGGCGGTGCGCAGTCCCTCACGTACGAGGTCCTCCGCCTCGGTGAGGCAGCCGCGACGGTAGCGGATGTAGCCGAAGAGCGTCTGGCCCAGCGCCAGATGGGAACCGCGCCACCCCTTGGTCTCGCACTCCGCCAGACCCTTGGTGAACAGCTCTTCGGCCCGGCGTGGCTGGTCGCAGTAGGCGAAAGCCACGGCGACCGAGACGGGTACCTCGAAGCCACGGTTCTCGGCCGTCCAGCTCAGTCCGCCCCGCAGAGCCTCCTCGGCATACTCGAGAACGGTTTGCCGCGGCTCACCGCGCATCATGGCGTCCCAGGCCCGCAGGCCCAGGATGTACCGCTCCTCCAGACCGCGGCCGGTCAGCCGCCCGGCCAGCCGCGCCAGCTTGCGCGAGCGGGCGGCCGAGTCGGGCTCGTCGGTACGGAACGCGCTCCACACGAAGTGGTCGGCCTGCATACGCAGTCGGATGCGTGGATTGGTCGCCTGCTGCGCCTCGTCGGCGGCCACGGCCGCGGCCTCGGCCACCCGGTCGATGTGGGCCAACGCCTGGGTCAGCCGGTAGACGATGGAGGCGCGCAGGTCGGGGTCGACTCCGGGCTCCGCCAGAGCCGCCCGGAGATGGCTGACGGTGGCCGCGGGTTCGAGCAGGAAGGTCGAGCAGGCGAGTTCGTGGAGCAGCGCCGCACGGTCCTCCGGAAGGGGCGGCTCCTGCAGGGCCCGGGTCAGGACGCGCCGGGCGGCCTCCGGGGCCCCGGCGCGAAGGTACTCGCGGGCCGCCTCCCGCAAGCACGCGACCGCCTCTGGCCTGCCCTCGCACGGGACTTCCAGCAGATGCCGGGAAGCCGCGGTGGGGCCGAACCCCGCAGCGTGGACCGCCTCTGCCGCCGCGTTGTGCAGACCGACCCGCAGACTCGCGGAGATGTCGCGGTAGACCGCCGTGGCGATCAGGGGGTGTACGAACTCCAGGCCGCGTCCCTGACCCGGGGCGTCCTTCAGGATCCGGGCGGTGCGCAACCTCTCGGTCGCCTCGGCGGCCTCTTCGCTGCCGACCACCGCGATGGTGGCGGCGAGCTCCGGAGAGATGGATGTACCAAGGACGGCCGCGGCCCATGCGAAGCGGACGGTGGTCGTACCGAGCCGGTGCAGTCGGTCGAGCAGCCCGGGGCCTTTGACCGCCGAGGCGAGGTCCCGCATCGTGGACAACTCGTCCTGTGTGCCCTTCAGACGGCGCTCGCCGAGTCGGATGGCGAGCTCGACGGCCTCGAACGGGCTTCCGCCGGTGGCCGTCCAGCACTCGTCGCAGAACTCGTCCTCGGCTTCCTCACCCAGCTCGTCCCTGACCAGGCGTGCCACTCCCACGGACGTGAGCGGTGCGAGGGAGTAGGGGCGGTTCCGGTGGCGTTCGACGAGTGTGCGGAAGGCCGCCGCCTCGTTCGGCAGTTCGTCGGGCCGGTAGGCGGCGACGATCAGCAGCGGGAGGTCCTCCCCCCGTGGGGCGAAGGAGGCGAGCCAGTTCAGGGACTCGGCATCGGCCCAGTGCATGTCGTCCAGGAGCAGGATGACGGGCGCTTTCATCACCGTGAGGCGCGTCATGACCCAGTCGAGTCCGTCGCGCACGCCGGTCGGGTCCGGCACCCGGGCGGTGCCCGTCGCCTCCAGACCGAGCGCGGCGGAGACGATGTCGTACCAACTCCCGAGGAAGGCCCGGCGCTCGGTCTCCTCCATCGCCGCCAGGGCGGGTTGCACGAGCTGGCGCACCACGTGGAAGGCCAGCTCCTGCTCCTTCTCCCCGCCCTTGCCCGAGAACACCGTGAATCCGTGTGCCACGGCCCGGGCGCGCGCCTCCGTCATGAGCGCCGTCTTGCCCAGCCCGGCCGAGCCGGTGAAGGTGAGCAGTCCGGTGTGCCGCGGTCGGGGCACACCGTCGCCTGTGTCGCTGAGGTCGGCCAACGCGGCGTCGATCGCACGGAGTTCCCTATGACGCTCCAGCAACAGATGGCTCTCGGGGTCCGGTTGCCGCAGCTCATGCGCCATATGCCCTATCGCTTCCTGTTCGTTGATCCTTCGGAAGGCAGCGATGAGCGTACGCCCTTGCGGACATCGGGTGGTCGTATTGAGCAATGAGTACACAGGGAAGGGCGAATCATGCACCGGAACGGTTTGAGTGCCTTCCTTTCAGGTAACGTAAGTTGATTGGTCTGCGTTCAATTGACGGAAGGCATGGCCGCCGCGTCCGCGTAGCGCGGCACGGTGCGGGACCAGTAGTAGCACCCGCGGATCCAGCCGGACATGCCCTCCACATAACCGACGCCGGCCGGGCTCAGCTCCGGCTTGATCTTCTCGTAGAGCGCCTCGAACTCGCCGATCGTGCTGTTGATCCGTCGGATGGCCAGCGTGACGGCCCCCGACAGGGAGCATGCGTACGCACGCTGATAGGCGAGGGCCAGGTTGATCATTTCGCCCGCCTGTTGCTCCTTGACCGCGGAGAAGAGGTCGGGTATCCACACCGCCGCGTCGGCCGACAGCCGTCCCAGACGCCGCATGACGGGATGGTGGAGTTCCGCGGGGTCCAGTTCGTGCGGCTGAGCGGCCTCGCACAGCGGGTAGAAGGGCTCGACTCCGGCGGTGAGCGAGCGTATCGAGCTGCACAGTCCCATCCCCACGGGAGGCGAGTGCGACTGGGCCACCGCCTCGTACAGCAACCCGTGCACGTACTCACGGCTGTTCCACGCCCACCGCGCGGCCTGTGCGGGCGTGCACCGTTCCTGGACCTGGCGGTGGAGATCGGCCAGCGCCGCCCCGAGCGGGGTGCTGGGCGGTTGGCCGTCGCGCAGGATCCCGATGCTCTCGGTGAGCATGGGCAGGAGGCGGCCCGGACGCCGTCGGCCGACCTCTTCCGCCTGGTCGTCGAAGATGAACTGGTAGGCGATCTGGTTGGCCACGATCTGGAGGACATCGCTGTCCACGGTCGGGCTGTTGTAGGACGCGAGTTCCGCCGGGCGGGTTTTGACGATCATGGCCGCGACTGCCGGGTCGTCGGTCAGTCCCCAGGTACGCAGCCAAGTGTCGACGCCTGCCGCCGATTCTGATTCATGGCGGTTGCTCAGAAAAGGGAACGGCATATAGAGATTGGCGTCGATGAGGTCCTTCAAGTTGTCCGCGGGAGTTTCTTCTTGCAGAGCGACCGTGATTTCCTCATGCGTTGTCGACACCGTTGTCACCTGCCGTTCGGGGTTCCTGCGCGCGGGATGTCACCGTGGCTCGGGGAGCGAGAGAACGGGCACTGGGTGGTGTGCCGACCGGTGTGCGTGCGCGTGGTTCGCAGATCATCGGCAGCGACCTCGGCCCCAACGTCACGGCGGGGCGCGGTTGTCCGACCGGTCCGGGCGGGTGGCGCAGCCGCCAGTGACCGGAGATGGTCGCAACGGCAACCGTGGCCTCCGCCATCGCGAACGCGTCCCCGATGCACTTGCGGCTTCCCGTGGCGAAAGGGAGCATCGCGCGGTGCTGTGCGGCACCGGTCAGCTCCGAACCCGGCAACCAGCGCTCGGGCAGGAACAGTTCGGGGTCCGGGAACGACGCGGGATCGTGGTGCAGGAGGTAGGGGCTGTACAGGACAGTGGCGCCCCTGGGGAGCCGGCGCCCGGCGAGCTCTGTCTCTCTGGTCGTGACACGCGTGAAGAGCCAGCCCGGTGGTGAGTGGCGCAGCGTCTCGGTGACGGCGGACCGGGTGTAGGTGAGCCGCGACAGGTCGTCGAGGCCGGGCCGTCGCCGGCCGTCGAGCACGGTGTCGACCTCGGCGTGCAGATGGCGCTCGGTCTCCGGATGCTGTGCCAGGAGGCTGAAGACGGAGGCCAAGCACAGTGCGGTGGTTTCCACGCCGGTGAGCAGGAGCGTGATGAGCTGGTCGTGGACTTCCTGTTCGGTGACCGCCGCGTCCTCGCCCCCGTCGCGCGCGGCAGCCAACAGCGTCCCCAGCACGTCGTCGCGGGGAGCGCCCCGCCGCCGTTCCGCTATGACGGAGTCGATGATCCCGTGCAGCCGGTCGACCGCGCGCCGATAGCGACGGTTCGCCGGTGTGGGGACACGGAACGGGGCGTCGACCGGCACGACCGTGCGGACGAACAGGCCACGGACGATGGTGCCGAGGGCGCTGCGCAGCTGGGCGGCCCTGGTGTCGTCGAGCGAGTCCGAGAGGAGGACACGGCTGGTCACCCTTGTCGTCAGGGCCATCATCGCCGCGCTGACGTCGATCCGCTGCCCGGCCCGCCACGCCCGGCACACCGACCCGGCCTCCTCGCCCATCAGTTTCGTGTAATCGGCGACGCGAGAGGCGCGGAAGTCCGGCTGGAGCAAGGTGCGCTGCCGTCGGTGTGCCTCCTGGCGGCAGGTGACCAGCCCGTCACCCATCAGTGCCCGGAGCCTGTCGTACTGCGAACCTCCCTTGTCGAAGGTGCGCGCGTCCATGAGCATCCGGTGGACCAGCTCCGGGTGGCACACCATCCAGGCCCGCAGCGGGCCCAGGCGTAACTCGACCAGATCGCCCCGGGCGGGCAGGGAATTCAGAAAAGCCAACGGCCGACGGAACAAAGCGATACCGTGGCTGAGGCTTGGGAATATGCCTGGCGCAGTGCCCACAGTCCATAGTCGATCCGGTTCGGGCATGGCCTCGCTCATCGAAAACCACCTGCCTCAGTCGACTCACGTAAATCGGTGAACGTGCCACCGGCTCGGTGCTTGAGTCATGTCCTGCCCAGTTCAACTGCTGTCGGCTCCCCAGATCCACGTTCCGTGGGGGCGCACAGGAGCACAAAGAGGCGTTGAGTGAGACATTGTTGATGCATGCTGCATTTACTGGAATTGCCTTTCGTCACTCAAGTGGCCTTTTGTGAAGGGTCACATCAGGGGGACGAAAAAGAGGAACCGGCGGGCCCGGATCCTGTACGGGGCCGGAGTTCGTCCGCATCGCGCACGAGGCCCGCGACATGGTCGGTGATCGTGTCGAGGATGTCGGCCCAGGCCGCGTCGTCGCCCAGCACGAGGAAGTTCAGGGTCAGCCCGTCGGTCATGGCGGCCAGGTAGCGGGCCAATACAGGGGCCGGGACGCGGAGTTCGAAGTCCATGCTGCGGGCGAGCTGTTCGACGAGCTCGGTGTAGGTGTCGCAGTACAGCTGGTACTGCCGCCGTGCCAGATGCTCGAACCCCGGCTGGCGCAGGGCGTACTGCGTCAGCTCGTACGTGAGCATGTGCTCGCCGGGATGCGCGGACACATGGTCCCAGTAGGCCTGGAAGCCGGCCCGGACGGTCTCCCGAAGGGTGGCCTTCGGCCTGATCGCTTCCCTGACCACCGTGACGGAGTGCTCGGTGATCGTCGTGATCACGGACTCGATCAGGGCCTGCTTGGAGTCGAAGCAGTAGTGGAAGACGCTCAGGGACAGACCGGCCTCCGCGGCGATGGACCGGGTCGTCGTCCTGGAGACGCCGTCCCGGGTCATCGCGCGGATGGCCGCTTCGGTGAGCTGCCGACGCCGTTCGGCCGACGGCATCCGTGCCATGGGTGTTCCCTTCGTTCCGGTGGGCGTCAGCTGCTGTGGACGCCCACCTCGTAAAGGGAGTAGCCCCAGTCGGTGCCCCGGTCCAGCCCGTGGATCCGTACATGGCGCGCAGGCACGCCGTTGAACCGGGCCGTGTCCAGACCGCCGTCACCGGCGGTGGTGGACCAGACGGACTGCCAGGTGGTGCCGTCGGTGGAGACCTCGACGCGGTACGACTTCGCGTAGGCGCGCTCCCATTCGAGGGTGACACGCTTGACCGTGCTCGTGGAGCCGAGGTCGATCCGGAGCCACTGGTCGTCGCTCCAGTCGCTCGCCCAGCGGGTGTCCGTGTTCCCGTCCACCGCACGGCCGGGGGCGTAGCTCGTGAACGGGTTGGACTCCGACGAACTGGCCGACGCGGACGCGCCCTTGGCGAGATTCACCCCCGCCTTGTGCCCCTCCGACGCGCCCCAGGTGTCGAGATACGACTCGGCGCCCCGGAAGAGGTCGTCCACGACGTCCTGGCCGCCGACTTTCCGGATGTCCTCGATCCAGTCCGGGACCAGCCCGTAGTGCGAGGCACCGTCGGTGTTCAGGTCCCAGGTGCGCGAACCGGTCGTCTGCTTGTCGATGACCGAGCCGCCGTCGGTGCTGCGGAAGGGGTACGTCACGGGGTTCGAGGCGTCCGTGCCGCGCGGGGCCGGCCAGCCGCCGACGCCGTTCATGTCGGTGCCGTAGCCGTATCCGACGTCGTACTTCTCGCGCAGCGCCTTCGTGCGGTCGGCCTCCGCGCTGAACCCCTCGGATCCGTGCATGTACTGGGCGATGAAGCCGCCGAGACCGTAGACGCGCTCGGTCCAGTTGAGGTCCATCCAACTGTGCGAGGAGAGTACACCGGGGTAGGACTCCGACTCGAAGATGTCGAGGGCCCGGCCGGTGGCCTTGACGCTCATGTGGTCGACCTCAAGCATCATCTTGCGCTGCATCATGCCGCGTACGGCGTACTCGCCCAGCTCGGTCAGCCCGCGTTTGTTGCACTGGGCGTCATCGTCGTACGACGGGACCTCGACCCCCGCCGGCAGCTCCTCCTCGGCGCCCGGTGCCGCCGCACCCCCGATGGGGTTGTCGTGCTGCGGGCCCGTGCACTTCTCCGTCTGCCAGAAGGTGCCGGTCGACAGGAACTGGCCGACGTTGATCGCCGTACCGAGGCCGCCCTCGTCGAAACGGACCCCGCAGAGCGCGTTGTCGAACTTGTGGCAGAGGAACATGCTGCGTACGCCCAGGTCGTACAGCTCGTCCAGACCGGCGTCGATGTCGTCCTTGTCGCACTGCGCGATGTCCAAGACCTGCTTGCAGCCGAACGGCTCGGACGTCTCGACGCCCAGGATGACGGCCAGCTTGCCCTGCTCGATGACACTGCGCGCCTGCGCGCTGTCCGTGACGATCCGGAACCAGCCCTTGCCCGTGCCGCCGTACATCGCGTCGATGTAGTCCTGCATGTCGTACGTCAGCTTCGCCTGCAGACGGATGGACGTCATCTCGTCGCAGCTGCGGTCCTTGAAGGGGTAGACCGAGCAGATCACGCCGTTGGTGACCAGGTCGTTGACGAGTACGCGCTGTCCGCCGCGCCAGGCCCGCTCCACCCAGGCGTAGTAGTTCTGCTGGTGGGTCAGCGAGTCGTAGGCCGGCCAGTCCTTGAACGTGGGCCACCCGTCGGGGTCGTGCTTGCCGTCGCCGCCGTTGGTGATGAAGTCGAAGATCGCGAGCGAGCCGTCGGGATAGTGCTCGGGGCAGTCCTTGAGCGCGTCGGCCACTCCCGCCTCGGAGAACGGCTTGCCGCAGATGAGCCGGCCGCCGAAGGCCTCGTTGGCCATGATGTGGTTGTGCGCGTCGACGAACCCGCGTACCTCGCCCTGGGAGTTGGTCCCCTTGAAGGGCTCACCGGTGACACCGATCTGGGAGTCCGGTGCCGGCCGCGCGACCGGGTTCCACCAGTCCGTCCCCGCGGCGGAACTCGGAGTGGGGCCGAGCGTCACGGCCATCACGAGCAGGAGCAACGACAGAACCGTGACGGGTCTGCGCCTGTGGTGCGGCTGTTGAGTCATGGTCATCACCCACGTCTTCGGTCGGCGGACGGCGCAGTCGATGAGCCGGCCGGCCGGGGCTCGACACCCCGGCAGCTGGTTGTCATGACTCGTGCAAACGATGGGTCGAGAATCGCTACTGCGGTGAACGGAGTCAAGAGTCCGGGACAGATGACCTGATGGTTCGTCGGCCGTGACGGGTCGCGGCGATGAACAGCTGGTGCACATGGGCCTCTTGACGGCCCGTTGGTCTAGTCCTACCTTCCAGTCAATCGTTCAAAAAGGCAGTCATAGTTCATGTCTGTGAATCCCGATTGAACCCCCCACGCCCAAGGAGCCGACATGCTCACGCGCTTTCGGGCGCTCACCGTGACCGGTGCGGTGTGCGCTTCAACGTTCCTGGCCCTGCCGAACGCCGTCGCCGAGGTGGAACCCGGCGGCTGGACCTCGGTCTCTCCCACCTTCACCGTCCAGGAGCGAGGCTGCGGACAGGTCGACGGCCTGACCTTCCAGCTCACCTGCTCGACGGCAAGCGGCGACCAGCGCGCCGAGCGGCGGTACGCCACCTACACCGGCGGCACCCGCCAGTTCGAGGGTTACTTCCGGATCAGCAGCCTCAGCGGCACCCGCATCAGCCTCAAGCAGACCTTCAACGAGTCCGCGGCGGGCCCGTACTTCATGCTCGCCGTCGAACGCGGCGGGCGCCTGTACGCGGTCCACGGCGGCGCCACGCTGTCGAACGCGGGCACGGTCGGCGCCACGGTCCGCGTCAACACCGTTCACCAGGTGGGCAGTTCGCACCGCACGTACATCAACGGCTCGCTCCAGCACACCTACGCGAGCCCCGGCGGCAGCTTCTACGACAAGTTCGGCGCCTACCGTACCAACAGCGGCAACGGACCGGCCACCGTCGCGTGGAGCAACGTCCGCTTCTGGCGCAAGTAGCCGAGAACCGATGAGTGTTCCCGTACGCGTCGCGGCGCCGACAGCGCTCGTCCTCGCCCTCCTCCTGGCGCTGTCGGCCTGCTCCGCCACACGGACGACGGGCGAGAGCGGGGCGGACAGGCGTCCCGCGACCACCCGGCATCCCGTGGCAGGGAAGGCCGATACCGCCTCGGGGGTCGTACTTCGTGCCGAGCGCACCACACCCACCGACATCGATCTGCGCTGGCAGGGCGGTGGTTCGGGTGCCTCCGGCCACATACTCGAATTCGCGACGGAGGAGTCGGGACCGTACACCGTCCTGCAGTATCTGCCACCCAGCGTGAGGAACTACCGGCACCCCGATCTGATGCCGAACACCACGTTCTTCTACCGGCTGCGGGCCTTTCACGGTCCTGCCTCGGAGCCGGTGAACGTCACCCTCCCGAAGGGGGAACTGAAGGCGGCGGACGAGAACTCCAGCCACGACTGGCTGCCCGCACGCAAGGATCCGAAGCGGACGGCCCCGGGCCGGCCCCTCCGGTCCGCCGGTGCCGGAGCGCCCACCGGATTCAAGGCCGCGGTCAAGCATGCGAACGGCATCCTCTTCACATGGACGGACCACGCCTCCGACGAGGCGGGGTTCCTGCTGGAGGCCCGTACGAGGACAGGCTCGGCCTACGAACCCGTCGTGGTCCTCGATCCCGACGTCAATTCCACCGGGCTGATCACCCTGCCCACCGAGAAGGAGGCGTCCTACCGGGTCCGGGCCTTCACCTACGGCGAGCGGTCGAACGTGGTGCGGCTGACCACCGGCGAGTCCACCGGTCCCTGACCTGCCTGACACGGACCGGACCAGGATGGTAGAAGCAGGACATGACCACTTGTTCCACCTGCACATTCACCTCCGGCACCACCCGCACCTCCTCTCCGGCCGGCGCACGATGACCGCGGGCATCGACACCCCCGACAGCAGGGGGCGCACCGGACTCGACCGGGTCGGCCTCGACCTGACGGGAAACCACCGGGTCAAGGTGCGGGACGTGAAACTGCTGTCCTGCCACTGGTACGTGGAGCGCACCACGACCTTCGACTTCCAGCACGCCGACGGCACCTGGTCCACCCAGGAGCGCGAAACCCACGACCGCGGCAACGGCGCCACGATCCTGCTCTACGACGAAGTCCGCGAAACCGTGCTGCTCACCCGGCAGTTCCGCTATCCCGTGTACGTCAACGGCCACCCGGACGGGATGCTCGTCGAGACACCGGGCGGACTGCTGGACGAGGACGACGAACACCCCGAGGTCGCCGTACGCCGCGAGGTCATCGAGGAGACCGGCCACACGGTCGGAGACGTCCAGCGCGTCTTCGACGTCTATATGAGCCCGGGATCGGTCACCGAGCGCGTGACCTTCTACGCCGCCTCGTACGGACCGGCCACCCGCACCCACGAGGGCGGCGGCCTCGACGAGGAGGGCGAGGACATCGAGATCGTCGAACTGCCCTTCCGCCGGGCCCTGGCCATGATCCGCACCGGCGAGATCGCCGACGCGAAGACCATCATGCTGTTGCAGTGGGCGGCGCTGGAAGGGCCGTTCAGCGGGAAGGACGCGTCCGCCACCGAGTAGTCCCACCCCGGGCGCGCATGGAACCCGAGCAGTCCACGCGGCACGTATGGAAGAGGTCCTCCGCACCGGTGCGGAGGACCTCTTCCATGTGCGCTCAGCGGAGCAGTAGTTGGACGATCGCGACGGTGCCGACCGCCACGATCAGGGCCCGTAGAGCTGCGGGGCTGAAACGGCGGCCGATCCTGGCCCCGAACCGGCCGCCCAGCGCGGAACCGCAGGCGATCAGTGCGACGGCCGTCCAGTCGAAGTCCGCGACGAAGAGGAAGAACGTCGCGGCTGCTGTGTTGACGACGGCGACCAGGACGTTCTTGACGGCGGTGAGGCGCTGGAGCGACTCGTCCAGGAGCGTGCCCATCACTGCCACGTAGATGATTCCCTGCGCGGCGGCGAAGTAGCCGCCGTAGACGCTGGCGAGGGTCATGCCGGTGAACAGCAGAGGGCCGCCGTCCTTGCGGGCCGGGACGCCGGTCCGTGCGCGGCGGCCGCGCAGGAACTTGCCGATCAGCGGCTGGAACGCGACCAGAACGAGGGCGAGTCCCACCATGACTGGCACGATCCTCTCGAACGCCGTCGCGGGGAGGGCCAGCAGGAGCGTGGCGCCCGTCAGGCCTCCCAGCAGGGCGCCGACGCCCAGTTTCAGGATGCGCCGGCGCTGGCCGTGCAGTTCCTCCCGGTAGCCGAAGGCTCCGCTGATGTTGCCGGGGATCAGCCCGAGGGCGTTGGAAACCGTGGCGGTGACGGGCGGCAGACCGGTGGCGAGCAGGACCGGAAAGGTGATGAGCGTCCCCGAGCCGACCGCGGTGTTGATGCCGCCCGCGCCCACCCCGGCGGCGAACACGGCGAGTCCTTCCAGTGGTGTCACGCGGCGCCCCGCCAGGCGTGATCACTGCCCGTGGTCGGCCGGACGGCGGCGGCACGGCGGAAGAGGCGCCGGGAGATGTTCATGGAACCGACGCTAAGCGGCGAACGCTTCGGCACCCGCCGAAGTGTCCCGGCCGTTCCCGCCCGACTCCCGGCCCGGCCGCGAGCCGTTTCCACCCGGCGTCCGGCCCGGCTGTGAGGTGTTCCCACCCGGCTCCCGATCCGGCCGCGAGCTGTTCTCACCGGGCTCTCGGCCCGGCCCAGCGTCGGCGTGCGGCGCGGCTCCACCGCCGGCCGCACCGCCGAGCGGCGTATCACTCGAACCGTGCCGTGTCGCCCGCTCCCTTGCGCACGATCTCGGCCTCGCCGCTGGAGAAGTCGATGACCGTGGTCGGCTCGGTGCCGCAGTCCCCGGAGTCGATCACCGCGTCGACGACGTGGTCGAGCTGTTCCTTGATCTCCCAGCCCTGGGTCATCGGCTCCTCCTCGTCGGGCAGGAGCAGGGTGCTGGACAGAAGGGGCTCACCGAGTTCGGCGAGCAGGGCCTGGGCGACCACGTGGTCGGGGATACGGACCCCGACCGTCTTCTTCTTCGGGTGGAGCAGCTTGCGCGGCACCTCCCTGGTCGCGGGCAGGATGAACGTGTAGCTGCCGGGGGTCGATGCCTTGATGGCGCGGAACACGTCGTTGTCGACCTGCACGAACTGCCCGAGCTGCGCGAAGTTCTGGCACACGAGGGTGAAGTGGTGCCGGTCGTCGAGCCGGCGGATCGACCGGATCCGGTCGATGCCGTCACGGCTGCCCAGCTGACAGCCCAGCGCGAAGCAGGAGTCCGTGGGGTACACGACGAGCGCGCCCGCGCGGATGGAGTCGGCGACCTGGCTGATCGTCCGCTGCTGAGGATTTTCGGGATGAACGTCGAAGTACTTGGCCACGTGCCGAGCTTATGCTCTCGGCCCCGGCGGCCGACGCAGGCCCGGTGAGGAGGTCCCGTGCGGAGTTCCCGTGCGGTGTCCGGTGCCGGTGTCCGCGGGGCGCTGGTGAGCCGGGCTCACCAGCGCCGTGAGCGGGTTCGGCGTGGAGGGGAGTCAGTCCCTGAGGCGGTCGATCTGCCGGATCTTGTTGGTCGCGTCCAGGGCGGCCACCTTGTACGACTCGGCGAGCGTCGGGTAGTTGAAGACGGCGTCGACCAGGTAGTCGACGGTTCCGCCGCAGCCCATCACCGACTGCCCGATGTGGATGAGTTCGGTGGCGCCCGTGCCGAAGCAGTGGACGCCGAGCAGCTTCCGGTCCTCCGGGGAGACCAGCAGCTTGAGCATGCCGTGGGAGTCGCCGATGATCTGGCCCCGGGCCAGTTCGCGGTAGCGGGAGATGCCCACCTCGAACGGCACGCAGTCCTCGGTGAGTTGGTCCTCGGTCTTCCCGATGAAACTGATCTCCGGAATGGTGTAGATGCCGATCGGCTGGAGGTCGTGCATCCGGTTCACCGGTTCGCCGCACGCGTGGTACGCCGCCGTACGCCCCTGTTCCATCGAGGTCGCGGCCAGCGCCGGGAAGCCGATGACGTCGCCGACGGCGTAGATGTGCGGCACCTCGGTGCGGTAGTGCTCGTCGACCGTGATCCGCCCGCGCCGGTCGGCGGACAGCCCCGCCTTGTCCAGGTCGAGCTCGTCGGTGAGCCCCTGCCTGCCCGCGGAGTACATGACGGCGTCGGCGGGGATCTTCTTGCCGCTCTCCAGGATGGTGAGCGTGCCCTTGGGGTGCTTCTCGACCGCGGCGACGGTCTCGCCGAAGCGGAACGTGACCGCGAGGTCCCGCAGGTGGTACTTGAGCGACTCGATCACCTCGACGTCGCAGAAGTCGAGCATCCCGGGCCGCTGTTCGACCACGGTGATCTTGCTGCCGAGGGCGGCGAACATGGAGGCGTACTCCATGCCGATCACGCCGGCCCCGACGATGACCATGGAGCGCGGTACCTGCTCCAGGTTGAGAACGTTGTCGGAGTCCAGGATCGTCCGCTCGTCGAACTCGACCGTCGCGGGCCTGGCCGGGCGCGTACCGGTGGCGATGACGATGTTGTCGGCGCTCAACATCCGGTCGTGGCCGGTCACTTCGCGCAGGGCGACGGTGTGGTCGTCGACGAAGCGGCCGGTGCCGGCGAAGAGGGAGACATGGTTGCGGGAGAGCTGGTTGCGGATGACGTCGACCTCGCGGCTGACCACGTGCTGGGTGCGCGCGGTCAGGTCGGCGACGGTGATGTCCTCCTTCAGGCGGTAGCTCTGCCCGTACAGATCGCGCTGGGTGAGACCGGTGAGATAGAGGACCGCCTCGCGCAGAGTTTTCGAGGGGATGGTCCCGGTATGGATGGAGACCCCACCGACCATGTCGGGGCGGTCGACGACGGCGACCCGGCGGCCGAGCTTGGCCGCGGCGATGGCGGCCTTCTGGCCGCCCGGGCCGGATCCGATGACGAGCAAGTCGAAGTCGCGCACCTCCGGAGTCTGTCAGCCCGAGGCTCTCGCCCGAAAGGGTGAACGGGTGTCGGTTCTGCCCGCTCACTGGAATTGGGCGAGCTCCTGCCGGGTGCGCAAGGTCCAGGAGTGCTCCTCGCCGAGGTGCCGGACACGGTCCTGGAGTATCTGCCGCAGCAGCCGTGCGGCACGCGCCCGGTCGCCGGCCTCACCGACACAGCGGGCGTGGGCGTTGCGGCTGCCCAGGGTCGCGGGGTGGTCGTCGCCGAGGATCCGGGTGCGGTCCTGTACGAGGATCTCCAGCAGGTCGGCGGCCTCCGCGGCGCGGCCGACGGAGCCGAGGCCCCGCGCGTGACCGCTGCGGGCGGCGAGCGTGTGCGGGTGGTCGTCGCCCAGGACCGACCGGCAGTCGTCGACGAGGCGCTCGTACAGCTCCAGGGCTTCCTGGGTGCGGCCGCGGCGGCTGGTGCTGCGGGCGTGGGCGGCGCGGATCGCGAACAGATGCGGGTGGCCGTCGTCGAGTACGGCACGGCTGTCGGTGAGCAGCTCGTCGAGCAGCCGCGCGGCCTGGTCGGGATCGCCCGCCTCCCCGGTGAAGAAGGCCCGGTAGCGCCGCCACACCAGGGCGACCGGGCTGCGGGAGCCGTGCGTTCCGCCGTCCCGCGCGCCGTCCCCGTTGGCGTCGGCCAGCAGCGCGGTGAGCAGCGCCGCCGCCCTGGCGGGGTCTCCGGACTCGCCGAGGAAGCGCGCGTGCCCATGACGGGCCGCGACGGTGTCGGGATGGTCCGGGTCGAGGACTTGGAGGCAGTCCTGGATCAGCTCCTCGAACAGCTCGGCAGCCTGCGCCGCGTGTCCGGCCTCGCCCAGGAAGTGGGCGTGGTGGCGCCGGTTGTTGAGCGTGTACGGGTGGTAGGGGCCCTGTGTACGGGTCCGGTCGGCGACCAGGCTCTCGAAGAGCCGGGCCGCATGCGCGGGGCGGCCCGCGTCGCCCAGCAGATACGCGCGCCCGTAGCGGGTGCTGAGAGTGTGCGGATGGTCGGCGCCCAGCAGCCGGGTGCGGTCGGCGAGCACGGACTCGAACTCCGCCAGCGCCGGGCCGATCCGGCCGGACTCACCGAGGAACAGGGCAAGGTTGTTGCGGCTGTTGAGGGTGTGGGAGTGGCCGGCACCCAGGACCCGTGCGCGGTCGGCGACGACGTCGCGCAGCAGGTCCGCCGCTTCGGCGGGGCGGCCGGCCATCCCGACGTACCGGGCGTAGGCGTTGCGGTTCTCCAGTGACTCGCGGGCGTCCGGGCCCAGTTCGCCCGTCGACTCGGTCACCAGCTCCCCGTACAGCTCGACGGCCCGCGCGGGGTTGCCGGCTTCGCCCACACAGGTCGCGTACCACTGGCGGGGCAGCCGTCCGCGGCCCAGGCCCGCCTTCTCGAACGCGGCCATGGCGTGCGAGAGGTCTCCGCGCTGGTAGGCGGTCGTGCCGATGTCGAGTGCGCCGGTGGCGTTCGCGTGGTCGATGAGGGTCTCCCAGACGGCGTCCGGGATGCGCGGCGGCGGGACCTGCTCGTCGAGGGTGTGATGGAGGTAGTCGAAGGCCTGGAAGCGGTCACCGTCGTGGGGCAGCAGCAGACTGGAGGTGGCGTGCAGGGGTTCCGTCGCCCAGGTCAGCGCCTCCTCCCAGGGCTCCGGACGCAGCGCGGTGCCGCCGCGCCGCTCCAGATACACCTCGTGCAACCGGCGCAGGTCCTCTTGCGGCAGCGGCTGGTGGAAGCCCGTACGGCGGGCGTCCGCGGCGGCCGTCACCAGGGCGGCGGCGCGCGGATGGGTGCCGGGCGACCAGGCGTTATGCCACTCGTCCAGCAACTGCGGTGCGGCGGCCAGGTATTCGGCCACCCCGTGCCCGTGCCGGCCGGCGCCCTTGACCGCCGCCCTGATCCGGGGGTCCTCGGTGTGCCGTTCGGCGCGTGCGATCTCGGCCGCGCTCCACGTACGGTCGACCCGCACCGTGGTGGCCAGCCGGATCACCTCACGACCGCTGCGCAGGACGTCGAACCCGGGCTCGTTGTCGGCCCCCGACCTGGCCCCGAACTTGCCGTGCTGCTGGGCGCTCATCGTCGCCAGGATCACCACACTGGAGTCCTCGGAGCCCAGCATCCGCTGCACATGACCCGCGGTGAGCCCGCCGACCCCCAGAAAGACGTCCAGCTCGTCGAGCCACACCACGGCACGGCGCATCCGCACGACGAGGTCGACCAGCGGGACCACCGACTCCCGGCTGTCGGGCACGATGAGCCGGTACTTGGCGAAGTGCTTGCGCATCACTTCGTACGCGAGCCGCGACTTGCCCGCCGTCGACTCGCCGACCAGCAGGACGAACCCCTCACCCGCACTGAGCGCGGCCTCCACCTGCGGCATCATGTCCCGGTCGATGAACGCGGGCACCCGGCCGAGACCTGCCGCCCCACCACCGCCCGGCGGCGCCGGATGCACACCGAGCCAGATCGGATCCCGCGCGTCGGCCACGGTCGGCACACGCCCCCGCCGCGAGATCCTCAGCAGACCGGGTAACGCCTGCTGCCGCGCCGCGACCCGGTCCAAGGCCTGTCCACCCGAGGCCGCCGCGGCCCCCGCGGGCGCTGCGACGGCAGCACCCGGCGGCCCGAGAACCGCCATGAGCACCGGCCTGGCCAAGGCCGCCACCAAGCGCACCACCCCGGCCCCCGCCGACGCGAACCACCCCGCCCGCCACGCCATGACACCACCCCCGTGCGGCTGTTGACCCTCCTTTTCCCGCTCAGGGGCCGGTGTAGCCATGCGGGGGCGTTCCGCCTACTCGTTGGGGAACTTCCAGATGTACGGCTCGCCGTCCTCCTCCGACCAGTGGACCTCAAGAGACTTCGCGTTCGAGGGCACCAGGTACGACTCGCAGAAGACGTGGCTCTCGCCGGACTTCCAGGCCGTGACGTCGTACGGGTCCTCGCAGCCGGGCGCGTCGTCGGCGGAGCCGAGGAGGAGGGTGCCGCGTCGGCCGTCGGCCCAGATGGTGGTGCCGTCGCCCGCGTCGGAGTCGCTCGTGAGGGCCGGGCCCGCCTTGTGGGTGTACTTCACATGGGCGACCGCGAGGGCCAAGCCCTTGGCGTCGGCCTTGTCCTGGACCAGCTTCTCGGCCTCGGCCTCCGTGCCGAGGTCGACCTTCTGGGCGGTGATCTCGTAGGTGACCTTCCCGTCCTCCTCCTCGACCTTCCCCGTGGCACTCTCGCCGGTGGCCAGCTCGCCCCCGGACGGCGCTTCGGCCTGCGACGCGGTGGCCTTGGGCCGGGAGGACTTCTTCGCGTCCGTGCCGGTGTCGTCGCCACCGCCGCATGCGCTGAGGGTGAGCGCGAGGACGGCGGCGGGTGCGACGGCGCGCAGCGCGGAATTGTGGCGCAGCAAGACAGACTCCTTGAGATGAAAGGTGTGGGGGAGGCCCCGGCTGCCGGTGGCGGCGCGGCCTGGCGGGCCGCGGTCAACACGGGCGGGGCATGGGGGAGTTCGCGCACCTCGCCGAGGGCGCGATCACTGATCCGTTGTAGATCTTGGTGCAACCCAATGCGCTGCGTCAACAAATGTGAACGTTGTGTGAGGCGCGGCGCCCAGGCGTGGAGGACACGTTGAGCTCCGGGTTCGCCTGAGTTCCGGGTTGGCTTGGGCTCCGGGTCCGCCGCCGATCCCGGCAACTCCCCGTCCCCGTGGGCGGATCAGGGCGTGACGGAGCGCGCGACGCGGAACCCCACGTCGTCGACCTGGTAGCTGGGGTGGCTGCGGCGCCGGGCGGAGGCCCGGCAGCTCCAGTGCTCGTCGAACCAGCCACCGCCGCGCAGGACCCGATAGGTCCCGTAGACCTCGGCGTCGTAGACGTCCCAGCACCAGTCCCAGACGTTGCCGAGCATGTCGTGCAGGCCCCACGGGTTGGGCTGTTTGCCGCCCACGCCGTGGATGCGCTCGTCCGAGTTGCCGCGGTACCAGGCGATGTCGTCGAGCGGCCCGTAGCGCGGCCCGTTCGTACCGGCGCGGCAGGCGTGCTCCCACTCGGCCTCGGTGGGCAGCCGGTACCCGTCCGCGGCCCTGTCCCACTCGATGCCTTCTGTGCCTTCTACGATTTCTGCGCCTTCCAGCCCTTCCACGCCTTCGGAGTCGGCGTGGAAGCGATAGGCGGGGGTGAACCCCTCCTGCCGGGACAGGGCGTTGCAGAACCGCACCGCGTCCCACCAGGACACGCCCTCCACGGGCAGCCGGTCGCCCTCCGTGCTGCTCGGCCGTGCACCGGTGACCTGTGCGTACAGCGCCTGCGTGACCGGGAACGCCCCGAGCCGGTACGGCGCGAGGTCGACCTGCCAACTGCGTTGCGTCCGCCGGTCCGACAGCGTCACCTGCCCCGGCGGGACAGCGATCATCTCGTTCACCGTGCTCGTGTCCATGAGCTGTCGATCCTACTGAGGATCTCGGTCCGTCTCCGGGACCGCGTAGCCGGGCACGGACGGCCAGCGGACGGTCAGCACGACCGACTCCTCCTCCGCGAACCAGGAGTGGTCGACTCCGGGCCCCCACACCACGTAGTCACCCTGCTGCTGCAGCGTGACGCTGCGGCCGGGGAACTCCACACGGAAGCGGCCGCTCACCAGGACCTGGAGGGCCGTGCGTTCCTCGCCCTCGACCCACCGCGTCCGCTCGTCGCCCTTGGGGTGCACGCCCCACTTGATCTCCAGGGCCTCGCTGTGGCGCGGATCGTCGGCGTCCTTGAAGTGCCCGAGCAGCCACCCCCGGTCCAGCGCCGCGTCCTTGCCCGCGTTTCCCACATACACACTGTCGTTCACGCGCCCGGACGCTAGCAGTTGCCCGCGTCCGGTGCCGTGCCGAGGGCGGTTCGCGCGTACCCCGGCCTACCGTCCGTCCAGGATCGCGGGCAGCTCGTCCATCCAGGCCAGCACCGCCTCCTCGTAGCGGATGCCGAAGGCCAGCGTGGCCTCCGTGAAGCGGTCGGGGGCGCCCGCGGCCACCCTCTCCCGGTAGTCCGCGAGCCGCTTCTCGTGGTCGGCGCGGTGCCCGGCGATGAACTCCGTCAGCCGGTCCCGGTCCAGGGCGGAGCCGAAGGCGATGGTGAGCAGCAGCGGGTAGCGGATCTGTTCGGAGCCCGGCGGCTCGGCGAGCCATGCGGCGAAGGCGGCCCGGCCCTCGTCGGTGAGGCGGTAGGGCTGCCGCGACCGGGGGCCCGCGGGCCCGGCCTCGACGAGCCCACGGCCGGCGAGGGCCGCGAGCTCGCGGTAGACCTGGCTCCTGGTGAGGGTCCAGAAGTCGCCGATGAGCTGCTCGGCGGTGTGCACCAGCTCGTACCCGCTGGCTTCCCCGGCGTGCAGGAAACCGAGCAGCGAAGCCGCGGTGGGGTTGAGGTCGGCCATCCCGTTCTTCCCTTGACATTCCACTGTGGACGGTGTGCCATGAAATGAAGAGCACAGTCCACTGTGGCATGTCGGGAGGCGATCATGAGTACACCGGGTTTCGCGGCCGGGTTTCAGGGGCTGCACGACGAGGCCGAAGTCGCAGAGCTGCCGGTCAAGGGGACGCTCCCCGGCTGGCTGGAGGGGAGCCTGCTGCGCAACGGGCCGGCGCGCTATGACGCGGGGGAGCGCTCCCTGCGGCACTGGTTCGACGGACAGGCGATGCTGCACCGCTTCACCATCGACGACGGGAGGGTCTCCTACGCCAACAGGTTCCTCGACACCGCTTCCCGACGTGCCGTCGAGTCGGGGACGATCGCCTACCCCGAGTTCGCGACCGACCCGTGCCGCTCACTGTTCGCCCGTTTCTTCACCCGCTTCTCGCGCAGGCCCTCCGTGAACGCGAACGTCAACATCACCCGCTTCGGCGACCGCTTTGTGGCGCTGACCGAGACGCCGATACCGGTCGCCTTCGACCGGGACACGCTCGCGACCGCTGGAGTGGTTGGCTACGAGGACGAGTTGAGCGGCCAGCTGACCACGGCCCACCCACACCAGGACCCCACCACCGGCGACCTGGTCAACTACCTGCTGCACTTCTCGCGCACCAGCGAGTACCGCGTCTACCGGCAGAAGGCCACGGGCACGGCCCGCGAGCTGATCGGCAGCCGCCGGACCGCCCGCCCCTCCTACATGCACAGCTTCGCGATCACCGGCCGGTACGCGGTCCTCGCGGAGTTCCCGCTCGTGGTGAACCCGCTGAGCATCGTGCTCAGCGGCCGGCCGTTCATCGAGAACTACCGCTGGGAGCCGCAGCGCGGCACCCGCTTCACGGTCATGGACCTGCGCGACGGCTCGGTGCGTGGTGTGTACGAGGGGCCGGCGTTCTTCGCCTTCCACCACATCAACGCCTTCGACGACGGCGACGACCTCGTCCTCGACATCTGCTCGTACGAGGACGCCTCCGTCATCGACGCGCTGTACCTGGACCGACTGCGCGCGGGCGACGCGATCCCGTTCGCGCTGCCCACCCGCTACCGCATCGGCCTCGGCACCGGCGACGTCGAGGTGCGGCGGCTGTCGGAGGAGCCACTGGAGCTGCCGCGCATCGCGTACGACCGGCACAACGGCGTCGACTACCGCTACGCGTACGGTGTGGGCGCTCGCGACCGCAGCGGTGACGACTTCCTCAACCAGCTCGTGAAGGTCGACGTGACGACAGGGCGGACGCTGAAGTGGTCCGAGGAGGGCTGCTATCCGGGCGAGCCGGTCTTCGTGGCGGCACCGACGGCGGCGCCCGGCGCGGAGGGCGAGGACGACGGCGTCGTGCTGTCGGTGGTCCTCGACCCGGCGCGGGGCTCGTCGTTCCTGCTCGTGCTGGACGCCCGCACGTACGAGGTGCTGGCGCGCGCGGACGTGCCGCACGTCATCCCCTTCGGCTTCCACGGGCTGTTCACCCGGCACACCTCGTAGGTACGGGCCTCGGCCCTTGCGAGTGCCTCGGCCCTCACGCGGGCTTCGGTCCTTACGCGGGACTCGCCCAGGTCCCGCTCTCGGCGGAGCGGGACATCGCGTCCAGGGCGGCCGCGCTGTGGACGGCGTCCTCGACCGTGGCGCCGTACGCGGTGCCCTCTGCGATCGAGCGCAGGAAGTTGTAGGCCTCGATCACCTTGAGGTCGTCGTAGCCCATGCTGTTGGCCGAGCCCGGCTGGAACGCGGCGTACTCGCCGTGCCCGGGGCCCACGTACAGCGTGCTGACCGGCTGGTCCTGGTACGCCGTGCCCCGGCTGACGCTCAGCTCGCCCATGCGGCGGAAGTCCCAGGAGACCGCGCCCTCGGTGCCGTGGATCTCGAAGCCGTAGTTGTTCTGCTCGCCGACCGAGACCCGGCAGGCCTCCAGGACACCGCGGGCGCCGGAGGCGAAGCGCAGGAGGCAGGACACGTAGTCCTCGTTCTCCACCGGGCCCAGCTCGCCGCCCGCCGAGCGGGTGTGGCCCGCGGTGGCACCGGTGGGCCGGGCACGCTCGGGGACGAAGACGGCCGTGTCGGCGGCCAGCGACGCGATCTCGCCGAGCAGGAAGCGGGCCAGGTCCACACCGTGCGAGGCGAGGTCGCCCAGCACTCCGCTGCCGCCGCGCTCACGCTCGTACCGCCAGGTCAGGGCGCCCTCGGGGTGGGCCGCGTAGTCACTGAAGAGACGGATACGGACGTGTGTGACCGTGCCGATCCCGCCAGAGGCGATCAGTTCGCGGGCCGCCGCGACGGCAGGTGCGTTGCGGTAGTTGAAGCCGACCGTGCCCTGCACGCCCGCCTTCGCCACGGCGCCGGCCACGGCCCGCGCGTCCTCGGCGGTGAGACCGACCGGCTTCTCGATCCAGATGTGCTTGCCCGCCTCGGCCATGGCGACGCCGATCTCGCGGTGCAGGAAGTTCGGGGCGGCGATGCTCACCGCCCGGACCCGCGGGTCGGCGGCGACCTCCCGCCAGTCCCGGGCCGCCGTCGCGAAGCCGTACTGCTCGGCGGCCTCCTCGGCCCGGCCGGGCACCTCGTCGGCCACGGCGACCAGTTCGGGCCGCACGGACAGCTGAGGGAAGTGGTGCGGCACACGGGCGTACGCCTGGGTGTGCACCCGCCCCATCCAGCCGAACCCCACGACGGCGACGCCGAGCGTACTCACCATGACTGCCCTTCTTTGGACCGGTCCAGAACTCTTCCGGTTCACACTGAAGGCCCGTTCCCGCACGTGTCAACCCCAGGAGGACTCCATGAGGTCCCTTTGACAACCCGTCGATCCCTGTGGAACGGTCCATTTCATGAGACCCCCGACGATCCGCGACGTCGCCGAACGGGCCGGAGTGTCGAAATCCCTGGTCTCGCTCGTGCTGCGCGGATCCGGCCAGGTGCGCCCCGAGAAGCGGCAGGCCGTGCTGGCCGCCGTCGAGGAACTCGGCTACCGGCCCAACGCGGCAGCGCGCAGCCTCAGCGAGCGGCGCACCCGCACGGTGGGTGTGCTCCTCAACGACATGCGCAACCCCTGGTTCGTCGAACTGCTCGACGGCCTCAACTCCCTGCTGCACGCCCACGGCCTGCGCATGCTCCTTGCCGACGGTCACCTCAACCTGCGCCTCGGCGAGGACCTCACCCGCGCCTTCACGGACCTGCGGGTCGACGGCCTGATCGCCGTCGGTACGCTGCCGGGCCCCGAGGCGCTGCGCACGGCGGCCACGCGGGTGCCCACCGTCGTCGCGGGCGCCCGCGAACCCGTACTGCCGCACGTCGACCTCGTCGCCAACGACGACCAGCACGGCGCCCGGCTCGCCACCGAGCACCTCATCGCGCTCGGCCACCGGCGCATCGCCCACATCGCGGGACAGGGCATGGTCGGCGAACTGCGCCGCCGCGGCTTCGAGACCGTCATGCGCGAACACGGACTGTCCGACACGGCCGTCGTGGAACAGGGCGACCCGACCGAGGAGGGCGGCTACCGGGCCACGGTCAGGCTGCTGAGCTCCGGCGAACGGCCCACCGCCGTCTTCGCGTTCAACGACATCGCCTGTGTCGGCGCCCTGTCGGCCGCCGAGGAACTCGGCCTCCGCGTACCGCACGACCTCTCCCTCGTCGGCTACGACAACACCTACCTCGCGCGCCTGCGCCACCTGTGGCTCACCACTGTGGACAGTGCCGGCCACGACGTCGGCCGCCGCGCCGCACAGTGCCTGCTCGACCGCATCGCCGACCCCGCCCGTCCAGCCGAGGTCGTCCTCAGCACGCCGGTGCTGGAGGTACGGGGCACGACGGCCGCCCCGCACGAGCCCCACGCCTGAGCGTCACGCACGCCACGAGCCCCGACGGCACGGGTGACCGCCCGACCCGGACGAAGCCCGGGGAGCCCCGGCGCGGGGCCGTGTCCTCGTGCGCCAACGGCTCTAGAGTGGGCGGCTTCTGACCGGTTCACCGTGTCCTTCCCCCTGGAGGAGCGCATGTCCCGCAGACCGCCCCGACGTTCCGTGCTGCGTGGCCTGGCCGCCGCCGGAACCGCGGTGATCGGCTTCGACCCCTTCACACGGAGCTGGGCGGTGACCCCGTCCGACCGGCCGCTGCACGGCATCCCCGAGCTGGACGGCACCCTCCACACCGACGAGGCCTCGCTGAGCGCCGCCGCCGACGACTTCGGCCACATCGTGCACCGCCGTCCGGCCGCGGTGCTGCGGCCGGGCTCCGTCGCGGACGTCGTGGCGATGGTGCGGTTCTGCGACAGGCGCGGAATCCCGGTCGCCCCACGCGGACAGGGCCACGCCACGAACGGTCAGGCACAGGTCGCCGGCGGCCTGGTGGTCGAGACCACTCCGTTCGCCGCGATCCAGCCCCTCGGCCCCGGCAGCAACAGCGTCCGGGTAGGCGCCGGCGCGAAGTGGAGCGACGTCGCCAAGGCCACCCTCGTCCACGGCCTGACCCCTCCCGTCTTCACCGACTACCTCGAACTCTCCGTCGGCGGAACGCTGTCCGTCGGCGGCCTCGGCGGCCAGACCCACCGCCACGGCGCGCAGGTCGACAACGTCCTGGAGCTCGAAGTCGTCACCGGCGCGGGGGAGTTGCTGCGCTGCTCCCCGACCCGCCACCAAGACCTGTTCCTCGCCGTACTCGCCGGCCTCGGCCAGTGCGCCGTGGTCGTCGGCGCGACCGTACGACTGGTCCGCGCGCCCGAGACCGTGCGCCACTACCTTCTGCCGTACGACGATCTGCGGACCTTCGTGGAGGACCAGCGCCTGCTCGTGCGCGACCGACGGTTCGCCTACGTCGAGGGGCAGATCGTTCCGGATGCCACGGGTGCCTTCCGCGGGTACGTCATCGAGGCCGTCGCGTACGGACCTCCCGCGGGAGACGTTCCCGACGACGCCGCGCTCCTGCGGGGCCTGCGGCACGACCCGTCCGGCGCGGAGATCACCGACATCCCGTACTACGACTTCCTCGACCGGCTCGCCCCGGCCGTCGCCGCCCTCAAGGAAGCCGGGCTGTGGGCGTACGCCCATCCATGGCTCAACCTGCTCCTGCCCGGCCGGAAGGCGGCCGACGTGGCGGGCCGGCTCCTGGACGCGCTCACCCCGGACGACGTGGGTCCGGGCGGCGTCGTGCTGCTGTACCCGCTGGTGCGCGAACACCTGCGGACCCCGCTGCTGCGCATGCCCGACGACCCCGTGCCCTACCTCTTCGCGATCCTGCGGACCACCCCTCCCGACGACGCGGCGTCGGTCCGGCGACTGCTGGCGGCCAACCGGTCCGCGTACGACCTCGTGCGCGCAGCCGGCGGCACCCGGTACCCGGTCGGCTCCGTGCCCTTCGACCAGGCCGACTGGCGACGGCACTTCGGGCCCGCCTGGCCCGGGTTCGCCGCCGCACGGAAGAGGTACGACCCGCGCGGGATCCTCGTCCCCGGACAGGGAATTTTCTGACCGGGCGGGTCAGGCTGCGACGACCCGGTCAGCCGACCGGGTCGTCGCACCGGGGCCCGGGCGGGCAGAACCAGAGCAGGGCCGTGTCCACGAGCTCCCGTTCGTCCTCGGTCCCGTCGGCCTCGGAGCCGTACGCGACCAGCGCGTACCGTTCGCCGTCCGTCGCCTCGAAGCGATGGTCGATGACGTGCCGGGTGCCGCCGCCCAGCTCGCCCGCGATCTCGTCGGCGCGGTACTCATGCTCGGCTGCCTGCCCCACGGCGCTCGGGACCTCCTCCATGGCGACCGGTTCGTATCCGTCGAGCTTCTCCGCCTCGATCTGCGCGGCCTGCAGCGAGGAGTACGGAGAGGTCTCCATCACCTGGAACACCTGAAGCCGTCGGGTGCCGTCCGGACTGCGGTAGTCGACGATGTCGATGCCGTACTGCGACGACCGGCTCTCGCGCTCCCAGCCCTTCGGCAGCGCCACCCGATACCCCGCGAGGTCCTGGAGGGACTCGTAGTCCTCGGGGAGGGCGGCCGACGACTCGAAGGTGGTGTCCTGCGAGGGCGATCCGTCCGCGGGAACGTCGTCTCCGGTCCCGCCCGAGGTCGTCTGCGAGGAGTCCTGTTGGGCGGCGGGGTCCTTGTACGGTTCCGGCTCGTCCTTCCAGGCCAGTGCCCAGATGCCGAAGGCGAGCCCGGTGACCGCGAGCACGATCCCCGTCTGCTGCCGGACGCTCTTCTGCCGCGGCACGTCCAGGTACTGGTCGGTGTGGAAGAGACGTTCGCGCCGGGAACCGCCCCACTCCTGCCGCTCGGTGTCGAACACCCTCATCGCCGCGGCCCTCCGTGTCGCCGTCCCGCGCCCGTCATCGGCTGCCTGCCGCCGTGCGTCGTCATCGCGCCGGTCATCCGAGGAGCTGGGCGATGCCCTGGACGACGGCTGTGGCCGAGGCGACGGCTCCGGCGGCCGCGGCCTGTGATCCCAGCCAGCCGCGTACGCCCGTCAGCAGGCGGGTGAGGCGGTCAGGCCCGGCGGCGCCGGTGCGCGTGATCTCCGCCTCCGCGTCCGCCAGTTCGCCGTCGAGGGTCGTGTCCTCGGCGCTCGGCTCCCGCGCGGGCAGGGCTTCGCGGAGGGCGCGAATGGCCCGGAGCAGTTCTTCGTGCCGCACGTCCGGCTCCGCCGCGGTGTGGTTGACGGAGTAGGCGCTGCCATGGCTGCCGGTGGCGATCGAGCCGCCGCTCATGGAGCCGATGTGCACGCCCCCGCCGTCCTGCGTCGGCCGGCCGGGGATGGGGTGTCCTGTGTCGCTCATGTGCTGGGTCCTTGGGGTCCGGTGCCTAGCTGGGATCGGTGCGCGGTGTGCCCTGCGCCGGTGCGGGGGCGGTGTTGTGCGAGGTGGCACTGCCGTGGGCGCCGGTGGCGACGGAGCCGCCGGACATCGCCTGGACGAAGACGCTGCCACCGCTGACCTGGTAGACGTGCTGTTCGAACTGCTCGGTCTGGTAGCCGTGGGCGTGGAGCGCCTGGCGCACGCCGTTCACGATGCGCTCCTCGACGGTCTTGATGTACCGGGTGACGTCCATCTCCTGATAGGGCGACAGCCAGGAGGTGGCGGTCAGCTGGCGCAGCGAGACCCGGGGCACGTCGGGGGCCGGTTCGCGGGTGGTCCAGCCGGTGCTGAGTTCCCTGGAGACGGTCTTCAAGGCGCTGATGCCCGCGCTGACGCCGGTGGTGGGTCCGTGGCCGAGGGCCCGCACCGCGCCGCGCGCCCAGCCCTCGGGCAGCCGGTCCACCAGGGCGTCCACGTTCCTGAAGTCCTTGCGGACCGGGCCGAGTACGTACGGCGAGACCTCCAGCACGAGCATGCCGCCCTGGGTGTGCACGCGGACCAGGACCGTCACCACGACCTGTTCGTGCCAGGCGCCGATGCGGACGCGCAGGAACACGCGCCGCCCCTCGCCGCCCTCGTCGACGGCTTCCTTCAGGTGGGCGGCGACCTGGACGGGGTCGTAGACCGTCAGACCGTCCCCGCCGGCTCCGCCCGCGGCCGTCGCGCTCGCGTCCGGGCTGCCGCCGACGTGCAGTTTCTCGTCACGGGCGACACCGCCCGGCAGATACACGAACCGGTCGATCTCCAGTTTCCGGAGCCGGTCCTTCCCGGTGCGTGCGGCCGAGTCGCGCAGCCGCAGCAACTGGGGCTCGATCATGGCGAGTGCGCGCTCGGCGGTGAGCGGTCCCTTGTCCTGGTGCGGGATCAGGGCTCCGTTCGAGGCGGCATCGGCCGGGGCGGCGGGTCCGGTCGGCGGCCCGGAGCGCTTGCGCAGTTCCATCGCGAAGGACCAGGCGCGACGCCCCGCACCCAGTCCGACGAAGGGGCTGTCCGCCTCGTAGAGCGTCAGGGCTGCCTTCTGCTCGCGCTGAATGTTGGCGAGCAGGTCCTCGTACAACGGCCCTGATGGCAGCTCCGGTTGAGCCGTCTTCTGGAAGGTCCAGCGTGACAGCCAGCGGCACAGGGCTCGGCGCTGAGTTGCCTGGTGCCACCATGCGATCAGGGCGATGAGCAGCGGAAACAGCAGCGGGTACGGAGTCTGTACGGTGCCGCGGAGCACCCCGGCCACAAACCAATACCAGTAGAAGACCGCGAACATCACCGCACACCACGTCACCGTGCGGCCGAAGCCCACGGCCGCCTTGGCCACCGGATCGGGAAGGCCTGCCTGACGCCCCTCGGAGCTCTGCGACTTCACGGCGTGGGCGAACCAGAGGCCGAGGGCGACGAACGCGTAGAACTGCGACCACGGCATGGGCATTCCGGCGGTGAGCTTCTCGTCGCCGGTGTAGAACGCGGTGAACACGTCGCCGAATCCGACCTCGGCTCCGTCGCCCCAGCTGTCGGCGACGCGGTCCCAGAACATCACGACGTCGGACAGCAGGAACCCGAGCCAGGCGACCAGCATCAGCCCCGCCGTGCGTGCCTCCTGCCGTGTGACGCGCACGGCATGGGCCAGTACGGGCAGGACGTCGACCCCCAGCGGAGGGGCCACGGGCCGCTCCTGGTGATCCACGAGTTCATCGATGACCCGGCGCCGGAAACCGGCGTCCTGATAGACGCCGGCACACAACAGCCGGGTCGCCTCCGTGCGGCTGTACGGATGTTCCGGGAGGCTCACTCCGGCCACGTCGCTCCTATGTCCCCTGGTGTCAGGGGAAGGAAGCTAGTGGACGACCGGCCCCGTCCGTCCGGTCGTCGGGCACCGGCACTTCGTTAGGGTGAAAGGCCGCGCTTCCGCTGGACAGGGTCCCGGAGGAGTCAGAGAACGGCGGCCACCTCGAAGCCCGCCTCGGTGATCGCGGCGCACACCCTCGAACCGTCGAGCGCCTCGCCCGTCACGGTCACCGAACCGGTGTCGAGGTCGATGCCGACCCGGTCGACGCCGAACACCCCGCAGACCTTGGTCTCCAGGGCGTCGGCACAGCGGCCGCAGGTCATTCCGATGACGTGGTACCGCTGTTCAGTCATGATCCCTCGTCTCTTCCCGACGTGCGCACGCACGCTGTGGGAGCCGCTCCGGGATCAGATACGCGTCCGCCGACGGCGGTGTTCACCCCCGCCGGCTACTCACAGGGAAGCCGGTCGGACGGTCCCGCCCGCACCGCCGAGCACGTCCAACGCCGTGACGGCCACGTGCAGTTGGGTGCGATGGGCGCCGGACTCCAGGTCGTTGCCCAGGAGCCGCTCGATGGTCCGCAGCCGTTGGTAGAAGGCCTGCCGGGAGAGCCCGACGTGCTTGGCAGCGATCGACTTGTTGCCGGCGGCGACGAGATATTCGCGCAGGGTCGAGAGCAGGTCGCTGCCGTGTCGTGCGTCGTGCTGGACGAGGCGCCCGAGCTGCTGTTCCACGTACCGCTGCACGCGCACGTCGTCGCGCAGGGAGTACAGCAGTTCCGGCAGACCGATGTCCGACGCGACATGGAAGGGGCGGTCGCCCGTCCCGGGGCCGATCGCGTCGGCGATCTGTTCGGCCTCGCGGAACGACCTGGTGACCTGGCTGAGTTCGGTGACTCCGGGGCCGACCGCCACCACGAGCCCCTCCCCGAACGCGCCGCGCAGATCCCGGCCGACGCGTTCCACGACGGGCTGCCAGGCCGAGGCGCGGGCCAGCGCGAGCAGCAGTCCGGTCCGGTGTTCGGACAGGTCTCCCACCAGGGCCTTGACCCCCGAGATGGGCAGTTCCGTGGCGAGGTGCCCGGTCACCGTGGTGTCGCCGTCGGCCGTGCCCGCGTGGTCGATGACGACCGGGACGAGGCGGTGGCCGGTGGTGGGCAGTCCGAGCGCCTCGGCCCTCAGGCGCGCCTCGGTACGGCTCCGGTAGCGCCAGTGGAGCAGATCGATCAGGACGGAACTGTGCGCGCGCCGGTCCCACTCGGGCTTGCCGGTGAGCCGCGCCAGGGTGAGGGCGGTGGCGGCCTGTTCGAGGATCATCGTCTGCTCGGGGCCGATCGGCGGACCGGACACGTGCGGCAGCATGATCAGCCGCCCCCACCGTCTGCCCCGGTCCTCGACCGGCGCCACGAGCCAGCCCTCGGGCCCGCTCGCCGCCGCCCGGTCCGGCGTGGGGGCGGTGCGCGAGCGTCGCGGCCAGGCCTCCAGGACCTGTCCGTCCGGAGGACCGGCGGTCCGGCAGATCACCGCGTGGTGGATGAGGTTCTCCAGGACCACCGGACACCCCGTGAGGTCCGCGGCGGCCTGTACGAACTCCTCCGGGTCCGCGCCGCGCAGGGTGAGCGAGGTGAACAGTTCGCGCACCTGCTGGGCGCGGCGCAGCAGTTCGCCCTGCGCGTCCAGGATCAGCGCGTGGACGGTCTGGGTGACCTCGATGAACCGAACCCCGCGGGCCAGCACGATCAGCGGCAGGTCCCTTTCCCGGCAGGCGGTGACCAGTTCCTGCGGCGCGTGCTGGTAGCGGCGCCCCAGTTCCACGACCAGCCCGGCCACGCCCACGTCCGCCAACTGGTCGACGTAGCCGCGCAGTTGGGTGGGATCGGCCGGGTGCGGCATGCCCGTGGTGAGGACGAGCTCGCCGCCCTCCAGGAAGGAGGCCGGGTCGAGCAGTTCGGTGACATGGACCCAGCGGACCGTGCGCGACAGCTGGTCCTTGCCTGCCGCCACCCGGGGCAGACCGGCGGCGATGACGGGCAGCCGCAGCACGTCCGCGACCGTGAGGAACGGCATGGGGGCAGCTCCAGTCCGACGACGTGCCGACCGACCCGGCACGATGTCCGGACCACTCTGAAGGGTGAGACAGACCGGCGCAAGGCCCGATTGCCCAGCTCAGCGCCGTGCCCCGCCCCGTAGGGGCGCGGGGAACGGCGCGAGCAACCACACAGAACCGGCAGCCGCGAACGCACAACGCGCCCTTGGGCGAAGAGGCGACCAGAACCAACGGCACGCGTCACGGCCGCCGCGCGATCAGATCCGCGACCGTGGCGATCGGAGACGTACGGGCCCGCCCTCCCGCCTCGTGCCGGTCCGCCCACCGGTAGGCGACGTACAGCCCGCGCACGCCCAGCCAGCGCAGCGGTTCCGGCTCCCAGGTGCCGGGGCGGTGCCCGGTCCACGGCAGCCGGGTCAGCCGGGACTCACGCCGGAGCACCAGATCGGTGAGGGTGCGGGCGGCGAGGTTCGTGGAGGTCACACCGTGTCCGACATAGCCGCCGGCCCAGCCGAGCCCGGTGGCGCGGTCGAGTCCCACGGTGGCTGACCAGTCGCGGGGCACGGCGAGCACACCGCACCAGGCGTGGTCGACCCGGGCACCGGCGGTCTGCGGCAGCATCTCGTGGAGCGTGTCGGTGAGCTGGCCGATGGTCCGGTCGTCCACCTGCCCCGCGTCGTCGGTGCGGGAGCCGAAGCGGTACGGGACACCGCGGCCCCCGATCGCGATCCGGTCGTCCGGGGTGCGCTGCGCGTACATGTGCCCGTGCGCCGTGTCGCCCAGCGTCTCCCGGCCCGCCCAGCCGATCTCCTCCCACACCTCCTTCGGTAGCGGTTCGGTGGCGATCATCGAGCTGTTCATGGGCAGCCAGGCGCGGCGCAGCCCCTTGAACGAGGCCGTGAACCCTTCTGTCGCACGCAGGACGACAGGTGCACTGACCGTGCCGTGCGCGGTGACCGCCCGCCCCGGCTCGATGGCGGTGACCGGGGACTTCTCGTGGAGGGTCACGCCGAGCCGTTCGACCGTCGCGGCGAGCCCCTGGACCAGGGCCGCGGGCTGCAGCCGGGCGCAGTGCGGGGTCCAGGCCGCGGCCGTCATACGGTCGACCCGGATGCGGTCCGCGGCCTCCTCAGGCGTGAGCATCACGGCGTCCGGCACGCCCCACTCGTGGTCGGCCGCGGTCTTGTGGCGCAGCCTGGTCGCCTGCGCGGGGGTGCGGGCCACCCGCAGGATGCCGCCCTTGACGATGCCGGCGTCGATGCCCTCGCGCTCGGCCACGGCGACGATCTCGTCGACGGACTCGTTCATCACGCGCTGGTAGTCGAGCACGGCATCCCGCCCGTACTGCTTCGCCAGTCGGTCGCGGGCGCCGGGCACGAGCCCCGACGCCCAGCCGCCGTTGCGGCCGGAGGCGCCGAACCCGGCGAACTCGGCCTCCAGGATGGTGATGCGCAGCGACGGGTCGGCCAGTTTGAGGTAGTACGCGGTCCACAGTCCGGTCAGTCCGGCGCCCACGATGCAGACATCGGCGTCGCGGTCACCGGGCAACGCGGCGCGTGGGGTGGGCAGTTCGGCGAACCAGTGGGAGACCCGGCCGTTGACCGGGCCGGGCAGGCCGAGCGTGGTGGCGCTCACGGGGTGTCCTTTCACGGCGGCTGGACGAGGAGACGACGAAGGTCAGACGCCGAGCAGGGGAGGCAGCTCGGAGAGGTCGCTGATCTCCTCGTACGGCTGGTAGGCGGCCGAGCCGGGGAAGCCGTACCGGTTCACCCAGATCCGCCGCATGCCCTCGTACCGCTTGGTCGGCATGATGTCGTACTCCCATCCCTGCGCGGTGTGGATGATGTCCTCGGGGCCGCGTCCTGTGGCCTTCATCAGGTACTCGAAAGCCTGCGGGAGCGGCTTGTACGCTCCGGCCTGCTCGGCGGTGAGGACGTAGTCCCACTCCACGCCGAGCTCGTCGACGGCGTACGAGATGAGGTCGTCCTCGCTGTTGGAGAGGATGGCGATGTCGTACTCGCCCTTGAGGCGGCGCAGCGCGTCCGGGACCTCGCGGAACGGCGTGAATTTCTTGATGGCCTCGATCAGCGCCTCGCCGTCCTCGTCCCGGTACTCCAGGCCGTGCAGCAGCATGACGTTGCGCAGGGTGCGGCGGACGACCTCGCGGTAGGGGCGGTAGTCGTCGACGACGCCCTGGAAGCGCATGACGTACGCGTCGTGGTGGAACTGGTCCGGGTCGACTCCGAACTCGGCCAGGCGGTCCTTGACGATGTCGTGCGTGGCGGTCCGGGTGTCGAAGTTGATGAGGGTCCGGTAGCAGTCGAAGCTGACGACCTTGCGCATGGAGTGAACTCCTCTGTGTGGGACGGGGGTTGAGGCGTAAGAGGGAAGGGGGGTGAGTGGGGTTCAGGACCGGTTGCTGGCCTCGGTCAGGCCCAGGTCCTTGGTCTCGGGGGCCAGGAAGTAGGAGACGACGAGTCCCACGAGCGTGATCGCCACGGCGATGCCGAGCGTGCCGCGGACGCCCAGGTCCTCGGCGGCGATCGGCAGGAGGAACGTGGAGGAGGCGGAGCCCACGCGGCTCATGGCGGTGGCGATGCCCACGCCCGTGGCCCGCAGGTCGGTCGGGAACAGCTCGCTCGGGTAGACGAACTGCAGCCCGCTGCCCGCCGCCTCGAAGAACTGGAAGGCGGCGAACAGCGCCACCACGACGAAGGCCCAGTGCAGCGGCAGGACCGCAAGCGCGATCAACGAGACGTTGATGCACACGAAGCTGCTGATCAGCAGCGACCGGCGGCCGATCCGGTTGACGACCACCAGGCCGAGCCCGATGCCGGCCACCGCGATGGTGGTGATCAACGCGCTCGCGCCGTACGTGCTCCCCACGCCGAACGCGGACAGCATCTGCGGCTGGAAGGAGCGGACCGCGAAGGCGGGCGCCACCTGACAGATCCAGAAGACGGAACAGAAGATGACCGGGACCGTGTAGCCGCGTTTGAAGATCTCGACGAGATTGCCGAGCCCGGAGCCGCCCCGCTTCTCCTGGCGGCCCTCCGCGAGCAGCTCCTCGTCGCTCACCTCCTGGCCGAGGTGCTTGCGGACGACCGCCTTCGCCTCGTCCGTGCGGCCGCGCGAGGCCAGCCAGCGCGGGGACTCGGGGATGCCGGCCCGCATGAAGAGGAAGACCAGCGCGGGGACCGTGCCGGAGGCCAGCATCCAGCGCCAGGAGTCGTCGCCGAGGCCGGTCAGCGCCCAGCCCACCCAGTAGCTCACTCCGTACCCGACCCACCACGCGAGGACCAGGCCTGACAGGGCCGGGCCGCGCATCCGGCGGGGCACCAGCTCGGTGGTGAGGGCGGAGGCGATGGGGTAGTCGGCGCCGATCGCGATGCCGATGAGCAGCCGCAGCACCAGCAGCTGCCAGACCTCCGTGACGAAGAACTGGAGCGCCGAGAAGACCACGAAGGTGGCCAGGTTGAGGACGTACATCAGATGGCGGCCGACCCGGTCGGTGATGGGACCGAAGACCGCGCCGCCGATGAACACGCCGACCAGGACGGAGGCGGCGATCAGGCCCGTCCACAAGGTGTCGAGGGCGAGTGCGGGCGTGATGAGGCCGAGGGCGACACCCATCACTCCGAGCAGATAGCCGTCACAGAAGGGGCCGCCCATGGCGACCACCATGATCCGGCGGTGGAAGGAACTGACGGGCGCGTCGTCGAGCGACGAGGCCCCGCCGGTGGTCGATGAGGTCAGGGACATGCTTGAGGCTCCTGGGGGACGCGGGAAGGCGAGGGGGACGCGCGCCGGCAGGGGGACCGGGCGAAGGAGGCTTCGTACGTCAAGCATTGGAAAGCGGGATGCGGGAGATACGGGGGAACGCGGGGGATCCGCGAGATTTTGGGGGATGCGAGGGCGGAGGAAGGCGCACAGCGCTGTACGCGGTGCGGACCGGTCGTCACCGGGGTGGCCGGGCGAGGCGGTCCGGGGTTGGCCATCACCCTGGTTCAGCGCGTATCCACCGTCAATGAACACGGTGTTCTCTTGGGAGACGGCGGGTGGACAGTGTGTTCCGTGGCCGCCGACCGGTTGACACACCGTCCACAGCGGCCGTCCCGGGAGAACACCGTGGCCGTTGACCCTTCCGCCACGACCCCCGGAGGGTGGGAGCGGTACCTGGTACCAGCCGCCCCGCACCTACTCACGCCGTGGGAGAACCGCCTTGGCCGACCGGCTTGTCGTCCTGCACCGCGGCATCCTGCCGCACAACGCCGCCGGCATCGAAAGCCTCGCGGACACGGTGTACGCCACCGAGGAGGAACTGCCGCACCTCCTGCCCGGCGCGGACGCCCTGCTCTGCTGGCACTCGATCACTCCGGCGGTCGAGGCGGCCTGGCCCGCGGACCCGTCGAGCGCACCCGGCTGGGTGCATGTGGCCGCCGCCGGTGTCGACTCACTGCTCTTCGCGGCCCTGGTCGACAACCCCCGGGTGGTGCTGACCAACTCGCGCGGCGTCTACGACCGGCCCATCGCCGAGTACGTACTCGGCCTGATCCTGGCCCTCGCCAAGGACTTCCCGGGCACCTGGGAACACCAGCGGCGCCACGAGTGGCGGCCCCGGGACAGCGAACGCATCGACGGACGGACCGTCCTCGTGTGGGGCACGGGCCCCATCGGCCGTGCAGTGGCCCGCATGCTCCGCGCCGTCGGCATGCGGGTGAGCGCCGTAGGACGTACGGAGTGTGCGGAGGACCCCGACTTCGGCAGGGTGCACGCCCTCTCCGGGCTGCGTCCCGCCCTGGCCGCGGCGGACTACGTGGTGCTCGCGGCTCCCCTCACGACGGCCACCCGGGGCATGGTCGACGCGTCCGTGCTCGCGTCGATGAAGCCGGGCGCGCGGCTCGTGAACGTGGGCCGGGGCGGACTCGTCGACGAGGAGGCACTGGTCCGGCACCTCACCGACGGCCGCCTGGCCGGAGCGGCCCTGGACGTCTTCGCCCACGAGCCGCTGCCCGCCGCCTCACCCCTGTGGGACCTGCCCGGCGTCATCGTCTCCCCGCACACGGCCGGCGAGGTCACCGGCTGGCGCGACGACCTCGCGGACCTGTTCCTCGACAACCTGACCCGCAGGGCCGAGGGCCGGGAACTGCGCAACGTGGTCGACAAGGAACGCGGCTACGTACGGGAGGTCAGGGGCGCGTGAAGGTGCCCAGGCCGTTCTCGTCGAAGGCCTCCACGGTCACCTTCGACGCCTGCGCGCCGCCCGCGTTCTCGGATCCCGAACCGACGTCGAACGTGACGCCGGACAGTCCGGTCGCGTTCTCCCCGGCCGTCCGGAAGCTGAACGTGTCGCCGTCGAAGTGGGTGAGCCGGAACGTCGTCGGCTTCGGCCCCAGGCTCATGGTGAGTTCGCCGTCCGCGGCCGTCACGGTCAGCGGACCGTAGTAGTCGTTCTCGTACGTGCCCGTGTACGTGTCGTCGGACCGGGCGGCGGCCGCGTTCCCCGGCGGCTGGCTGTAGTCGGTGGGGGAGCGGTCCGCGTCCAACTGCTGCTGGTACACCTTGTCGACCAGGGGCAGCCAGTCGGTGGTGGGTTCGCCGTGCTGGGCGATGTCGAAGAAGTCGAGCGCGACCGAGTCGGCCAGCCCCACCGGTGCCCCGTTGGTGAGGACGGCGATGCCGAGTTGCTCGCCGGGCAGCATCGTCACGTTCGTGTTGGCGCCGAGTTCGAAGGCGCCGGAGTGGCTGAGCCGCAGCCGCCCCTGGTCGTCGTAACCGACGTTCCAGCCAAGGCCGTAGAAGCCGGCGCGGCCCGCCGGTGCCGGCGGCGGGCTGGAGACGATCTCGGGCAGATGAGTGCGCTCCAGCTGGTCGGCGGGGACGATCTGCTTCCCGCCCAGCTTTCCGTCGGCGAGCTGGAGCCGCAGCCAGGTGGCCATGTCGCTCGCGGTGGAACTCGCGCCGCCCGCGGGCGACTGGGCGTCGGCGTCCCGTACGTACTTCGCCTCCCAGGTACCGTCCGCGTCCTTCACATGTGTGGCCGCCTTGTCCGTCGCCTTGTCGTAGTCGGCGAAGAGGGAGCTGGTGGAGTTCATGCCGGCGGGGGAGTAGAGCGTGTCCTCCGCGAGCTTCTCCCAGGTGGTGTCCTTGGCGTTCGCGACCGCCTGGCCCGCCGCCGTGACGCCGTAGTTGGTGTACGCGTAACTGGCCCGGAACGGCGTGAGCGGCTCCTCCCGCAGATGGTCCAGGATGTACGCCCTGTCGTATCCGAGGTCTTCGAGCAGGTCACCGGCGTGGTCGGGCAGCCCGCTGCGGTGCGAGAGGAGATCGGCGACCGTGACATGGTCACCGACCCAGCGGTCCTTGAGCGCGAAGCCGGGCAGGTGCTCGGCCACCGGGTCGTCCCACGTGATGACCTTGTCGCCGACCGCGCCCGCGACGACGGTCGAGGCGAGCGGCTTGGAGAGGGACGCCAGCTGGAAGACGGTGTCCGGTCCGACGTCCCCGGACTGACCTACCCGCCGCTCCCCGAAGCCCTTCAGATGGACAACCTGGTCCTTGTACACCACGGCCACCGCGACACCCGGAACGCCCGTCTCCTTCATCCCGTCCCGGACGATCCCGTCGAGCCGGTCCACGGCGTCGTCCACCTTCGACTGCGTGAGCTGAGGTGGCGGCTGGGGCGGCGGATCCGCCGCCGGTGCCGCGGCGGATGGGGTGGCGGTGTACCCGGCGGCGAGGAGGGAGGCCACGGCGGCCGCTGTCACCGCCGTGCTTCCGTGGTGCCTCGCCTGTCGCCGAACACCCATACATCCCATTCAACGCGCGGCACCGGACCTTGTCCTGCGGAGCCCCGCCGGCCCCCGCCCGGCCAGCCCTCGCCCGGCCGGAGCCCCGAACAGGCTCAGCCGCGCTTCGGCGGAGTGTAGAAGTCGCCCTCGGACGTCCAGACCCCGTCCTTCACGACCACTCGCTGCACGCTGCGGGTGCCGAGGTGGTTGCTCGGGCTGAAGTTCATGACCGGCGACACCCCCGTGTCCACCTTCGTCGCCTTCTCGTACGCCTTGTCGATCGCGTCGGCCGTGACGGGCCCCTTGATGGTCTTCGCGATCTCCGCGAACACCTTCGCGTTGCTCCAGCCCCACAGCGCCAGGAATCCAGCGGGCTGCTTGGGCTCGTACTTGGCCATCGCGGTGCGGAACTCCTTCACCGCGGGGTCGGAGTCGGTGGGCGCCTTGACCAGCTGTACGGCCTTGAGCCCCTCGGCCGCGTCCTTGGCGAGGGAGACCGTCGACTCCGCGGCGACCGGCGCGTAGGCGTACGTGGGCAGTGACAGCCCCTGCAGCTTGGCCTCCTTCAGGAAGGCGGCCGCCTCGGGGGAGGTGAGGATGAGGATCACCGCCTGGGTCTTCGCGGCCTTCACCTTGCTGATCACCGGGGTGTAGTCGGTGGTCTGGTACTTGACCGTCAGCCGGTCGACCTCGACCGAGGGGTCCACCTTCTTCGCGACGGGCTCGACCTGCTTGGCCACGTTCACGAACGCGGCCGGGTCACTGTGCACGACGAGGATCTTCCTCGCGCCGTCCTGCACCGCCCACGCCGCGATCGCCGCTGCCTGGTCCTCGTACAGGGTCTGGGTGCCGAACAGGCCGGGGCGCGGCGGCTTGAACCAGGACTCGTTGCCGCCCACCTCGTTGAGAACCGGAACCTTGGACTGGTTGAGGACGAACGGGAAGGCCGCCTCCGCCTGGGAGGTGCCGTTCGCGTTCACTATGGCCACGACCTTGTCCTGGCCGACGAGTTCGCGTGCGATCTGCACGGTCTGCTGAGGGTCGGCCGCGTTGTCCTTGACGGTCCACCGGACCTTGCGGCCGTTGATGCCCCCGGATGCGTTGATCATCTTGAAGTACGCCTCGGCGCCCGCCTTCTGCGGCACGCCGTACGAGGCGGTGGCGCCGGTCGTCGGGAGCCACGCCCCGATGTGGATCTCCGACGCGTTGCCGCCGGCTCCTGCGGAGTCCTGGTCGGCGCATGCGTTGGCGGTCAGCGCCACCACGGCCAGGACGGCCGTCGTTCCCGCGGCGCGGCGGAACTTTCTCATTGTCCGGAACACGGTCCACCTCGTTCACAACAGTTCACAACATGAGTTCAGTTTGTTTCACAGTCGAGCGGTGGTCGCGGCGGTCTCCCGGGCGCCGCTGAAGTACGCCGCTTCGGCGAGGGCGGCGAACGACGGGTCCCCGGGCCGCCCCTGAGCGGCGACCGACCCCTCGTGCAGCACGGCCACCTCGTGGCAGACGGACATGGCACGGCTGAGCAACTGCTCCAGCAGAACGACCGTCAGGCCGTCGTGGGCCAGCCGCACCAGCCGGTCGTACACCTCGTCGACCAGCGCGGGCGCGAGCCCGAGCGCCGGCTCATCGACGATCAGGACGTCGGGTTTGACGATCAGGGCGCGGGCGATGGCGAGCATCTGCTGCTCCCCGCCCGACAGTCCGGCGGCCGACACGGACATGCGGTCGCGCAGCCGGGGCGGCAGCCACTCGGTGGTCTCCGCGAGGCGCTCGCGCAGCGGGGCCCCGGTGATGCCCGCCGCGTAGGCCGCCACTTCGAGGTTCTCCCGCAGGGACAGCGTCTTGAACAGGGCCCGTCCCTCGGGCGCCAGGCTGGTACGGACGACGGTCCCGCCCGTCTCCCTGCTCCCGCGCGCGGGCTTCAGCGAGCCGTGCAGGATCCCGGCGAGGGTGCTCTTCCCGGCGCCGTTGGCCCCGGCGATCCCGAGCACGACCCCCTCGCGTACGTCGAGGTCGACGTCCCGCAGGGCGACCACGCCGCCGTAGCTGTGACCGACCCCGCTCAGCCGCAGCACGCTCCGCTCACCGACCTGCTCGGGCAGCTCGGCCCGGCCACCGACCGTACCCAGGTACGACGACCGCACCTCGGGGTTGTCCAGCACGGTGTCCGGGGTGCCCTCGCCGATGGTGAGGCCGAAGTCGAAGGCCAGCACCCGGTGTGCGACGGAGAACAGGTCGTCGAGGACGTGGTCGATGACCAGCACGGCGGTGCCCTGGGCGTGCAGCCGCCTGATCTGCTGTGCCAGCAGTGCCCGTTCGCCGGCGTCCAGACCGCCGAACGGTTCGTCCAGCACCAGGAGTTTCGGTTCCTCGGCCATCGCACGGGCGAGGTCCAGGCGCTTCTGCAGCCCGAACGGCAGCTCTCCGGGCCGTCGGTCGGCCACGTCGGCGAGGCCGACCGAGTCGAGCAGCCGCGCGACGTCGGCCCGGTCCCGGGCGGTGATCCAGCGGCGCGTGCACAACACGTTCTCGGTGACGGTGAGTTCGGAGAAAACCTCCGCGTGCTGGAACGTACGGCCGATGCCCAGTCGGCGCCGCGCGGTAGCCCGCGCCTTGAGCAGGGAACCGCCCGCGAAGTCGATCGTCCCGCTCACCCGGCCGTTGCCGGTCAGCCCCGACACCGCGTTCAACAGGGTTGTCTTTCCCGCCCCGTTGGGCCCGATCACGGCCAGGACCTCGTCCTGCCGCAGCGACACCGAGGCATCCTCCAGTGCCTTCAGCCCGCCGTACGCGACCGACACGTGCTCCAGGCGCAGCACGACGTCGGCTTCACCGGTGGCGGTGGCGGTGGCGGTTGTCGGTTGCCGCGGTTCGAGGTCGACGGCAGGGCTCGGCTTCGACTGCGCGGGTGCCGATGCCGGCCGTCGCCCCACACGCCGGAGCACCGACCGCAGGGGCGCGCTGAGGAACGGCACCACTCCGCCTGGCAGGAACAGCAGCACCCCGACCAGCACGAGGCCCTGCACGACCGGCTGGGGGAGTCCCACGGCGGACGACAGTGAAGGGTTCCAGGTCAGATAGGCGCCGCCGGCCACCGCGCCGACGATGGTTCCGACGCCGCCCAGCACGCACGCCGCGATGAGCGCGATGCCGAGGTTGAGGGAGAACGGATCCGGGCTGACGAAACCGGTGATGAGTCCGAGCAGTACACCCGCGAAGGTGGTGAACGCGGCGCTCACCGCGAACGCCAGCGCCGACTGCGCCTCGGGCGCGATGCCGATCGTACGGGCCGCCAGGGGATGCGATTTCGCGGCCACCAGCCGCATCCGCAGTCCGGACGCGGCGGCCGGTACCGCCAGCGCGAGCACCACGGCCGCGGCGCCGACCGCGAGGTACTGGGACTCGGTGCTGCCGCCCGCGAGGGTGCCCAGGCCCAGGGAACTGCGCAGTTGGAGCACCGCGACGCCCTGGTCGCCGCCGGTCACGCTGCTCCAGCGGTTGACCAGCTCCAGCGTCACCATGGTGAAGGCGAGCGTCAGCAGGGCGATGTAGAGCATGGAGAACCTGGCACCCGCGTACCCGAGGAAGCCGCCGAGGACGGCTCCGGTGACCACTGCTCCCAGGACCACCGTCTCCAGCGACCAGCCGTGGCCACTGCCGTACGCGGCGAAGTAGGCGCCGATGGCGAAGAACGCCGGGTGGCCCACCGACCAGATGCCCGACCAGCCCGCGAGCAGGCCGACTGACAGCACGACGACGGTGTAGATCGCGGCGAGCGCCACGGAGTACATCTGGTACGCCGGGATCGCGCCGGAGGCCATGAAGGCCATCAGCACCGCGCCGGCGGCCGGCCCGAGCGCGGCCTTCGCGAGGAGGGAACGGTTGAAGACCATGGATACGACCCCTCAGACCCGTTGGAAGGTGCGGGTGCCGAAGATGCCCTGAGGGCGGATCAGCAGCACGAGAACAGTGAAGGAGAAGACGAATGTGTCCCGGAGGCTGGCGGAGGCGTAGTTCGCCGCGAGGTTGTCCAGCACACCGACGGTGAGTCCGCCGACGACAGCGCCGTACATGCTCGTCAGGCCGCCCAGGAAGATCCCGGCGAAGGCGCGGAACAGCGGTGCGACGAGGGCGGTCGGTACCAGCCCCGACCTCGGCGCGTACAGACACGCGGCGAGTGCGGCGAGGCCGAGGCCGAGTGCCCAGGCGATCCTGGCCAGGCGCTGTGCCCCCAGCCCGACGACGCGTGCGGTGTCCGCGTTCTCGGCCACCGCGCGCATCGCGGAGCCGAGCGTCGTGCGGGCGAACAGATAGCCCACGACGGCCATCGCCACCGCGGCGACGGCGATCGTCACCAGACTCTGTACCGGCAGTGCCGCGCCCGACCAGCTGACCGTGCCGTTGACCAGGTTGGGGAAGGACTTCGGTTCGTCGCCCCAGATCGAACTGGCCACGTTCTCGACCACCAGGGACACGCCCATCGTCACGACCAGCGCGGAGAACAGTTGTCCCTGGCCCAGGGGCCTGATCACGGTCTCACGCACCAGCAGGCCCGCCACGACGGTGATGGTGACGGCCGCGACGATGCCGAGCACCGTCGCCACCCCCTGGTCCCGGAGCGAGACCGCCACATACAGGCCCAGGGTCGCCAGGGACGCCATCGCGAAGTTCACGACGTCCGTGGCCCGATAGATGATGACCAGGCCGAGTCCCATGAGGCCGTACACGGCTCCGCTGGCCACGCCGCTGACCAGGACCAGCAGAAACTGACTCACGGTCCCTCCTTCTTCGAAGAACTTCGGGATGCGCGTGCGGCGTGTTCGCGCCACGTGCTCGAAAGCCGTGCACGCGGTTCTCGCCGCTTAGTAAAGTGAACTCAATTCAGTAAGCTAGGCACTCCGGTGCCGGACGGGCAAGACTCGTGCACGGGATTTGTCGGAGTGCGGGTGATCTGGTGCCTGTCCGGCACGATCTGCCCGACGGGAAGGTCCTGAGGCAGGTACTGAGGCAGGCCCTAGGGCAGCGCGGTCCGCGCGGCCGCCAGACCGAACACGAGCGCCGGAGCGAGGCCCCCCGCGTAGGCGCGCCGGTAGAGCCCGCCCGCGTCCGCACCCGCCACGAGCAGGCCGGGCACGGTGTGCCGCCCGTCCGCCGCCAGGGCGCGGGCTTCGGCGTCGATGATCAGACCGCCGAAGGTGAACGTGATCGCGGGCGCGGCCTCGATCACATAGAAGGGCGGCTCGTCGAGGGGTTGCCGGTCGAGCAGCCGCCCCGGGGCCGGCTCGCCGCCCCCGCCGACGGTGGCGTTGTACTCCTCGACCCGGTCACGGATCCTGCCGCCCGGGTAACCCCACTCCTCAGGCATCCAGGCGAACTCCTCCAGGCTGTCGGCGACCGCGCTGCGGGCGCCCGCGCGATGGCAGAGCTGGAACTTGTCCACGCCGGGGATGCCCTCCACGTATGACGCGGAGATCCAATCCCGGTGCACCCGCGCGTCGGCGACCAGCAGTCCACGGGCCTGCGGTCTTTCCAGCAGCGCCATGGTGGTCAGATGGTCCCCGACGGTCTCGTCGACGAACCGTTCGCCCGTGAGGTCGAACAGCAGGGCGTGCTCGCTGTAGTAGAGGGCGAGGTCGACGAATCGGGCGGGGTCGGCGAGAGAGACGCCGGCGGGCATCAGATGCCCGTAGAAACCCGCGTCCTTCTTGCCGAAGGCCGCCCCCGCCGCGAGACCGAGCGACAGCCCGTCGCCTTGGCTGTGCGGGTTCGCCCGCAGTTCGATGTCCGCGGCCTGGGGATGTACGTGCTCCATGCGCAGGCCCGGATCCCCCTGGAATCCGCCGGTCGCGAGCAGGGTCCAGGTGGCGTCGATATGGCGGATCGATCCGTCCGGCAGCTCGCACTCCGCACCCGTGACCGCGCCGTTCTCCGTCAGCAGGCTGCGCGTCGAGGTGGTGGTCAGTACCTCGCCGCCCCGGTCGCGGATCAACCGCTCGCAGGTGTCGAGGTAGTGGTTCGTGTCGATCTGATGTCCCCGGCCGAAGCCGAGTACGGGCACCGGCGGCCGGCATTCCACGCCGAGCGACCGGATCCAGGCCACCGCGTCGGCGAACCCGTCCACCAGGGCCGCGGCGAGTTCCGCGTCGCCGTCGGGATTGACGCGACGCAATTCGTCGAAGGTGGGGGTCGTCCATACGAAGCCGGCGAAGCGCGCGGAGCCACCGGTGCGCTCCGCCTTCTCCGCGAGAACCACGGAGCCGCCTTCCGCGGCCACCCGGGCGGCGGCCGAGAGCCCGGCCATTCCGCCGCCCACCACCAGCAGATCCACTGTTCCAACACCCATAGCGGGTCCCACCGCCTTGTCGTGTCGCTGAGTGACCTGAACCCTAATTGAACTCACTTCTGTAGTCGAGAGGTGTGTCGACACAAGGTTCGACAGAGCTGCTTTCGGCCGGGCAAGGCGGTCCGGATCAGTCGGGGACGAGCACCGCACGCCCCCGCGTCTGGCCGGAGCGCAGCCTGTCGATCGCCTCCGGCGCGCTCGACAGGGCGAACTCCTCCGTCTCCACCCTCACCGCACCCTTGCGTGCCAGGGCGACGACCTCTTCGAGTTCCGGCCGCGTCCCCCAGAAGGGCAGCGAGATCCGTACCCCGGGAGGCAGTGCGCCGGGCTTGCGCACCGTGAGCTCCCCGCCGCCGCTCCCGACGACGGCGAGCTCGCCGCCCGCCCGCAGGGCGCCGACCGCTAGCTCCAGGCTGGAGTGGCTGCCGACGAAGTCGAGCACGGCATCCACGCCGACGCCACCGGCCCGTCGGCGGAGGGCCGCCGCGGTGTCGGGCCGCAGCAGCGTCCCGAAGTGCGCTCCGCAGGCGTCGGCCAGTGCGAGCGCCTCCTCGCGTACGTCCACGGCGAGGACCTGCGCCGACGTCGTGGCCCGCAGGATCTGGACCGCCAGATGCCCCAGTCCGCCGACCCCGATGACGGCCACGCTCGCACTGCCACCTCCACTGCCACTGCCACCTCCACCGCCCTCGCCGTCGAGTGGCAGCGACGGCCGGATCCCGGTCACGGCGTGGTACGCGGTGAGCCCGGCGTCCGACAGCGGAGCCGCCTGCGCGGCGGGCAGATCGCCCACCGGAACCAGCAGCCGCCCGGACGGTACGAGCAGGAAGTCGGCCATTCCGCCGTCGCGCCCGAGCCCCGCTCCCGTGCCGGTCCGGACCGCGTCGAGTTCCGAGCGGCGGTCGCAGTAGTTCTCCGCGCCGGCTCTGCAGCGGCTGCACCGCCCACACCCCCAGGGGCCGTAGACGACCACGCGCTCACCCACCGCCGGACCGGTGGCCCCTGGGCCGCGCTCGGCCACGCGCCCGGCGACCTCGTGCCCGAGAGTGAACGGAGTTCGGTACGGCAGGGCATCGGGCCCGGCGTCCAGGACGTGGAGGTCGGAGCGGCACACGCCCGCCGCCTCCACCCGGATCAGGACCTCATCCGCCTCGGGGCTTGGGCGTGCCACTTCGGTGAGCACCGGTGGGCCGCCCCAGCGTGTCATCCGGACTGCTCTCATCCTGCCTGTTGACATGAGCGAAACGGTAGCAAAAATGAAGTCAGTTCAATAAGTAGCTCAACAAGTGAGCGGAGGCGGGTCAACCCGATGGACGACGAAGACGTGTCACGCGGACGCTTCACGGGTCGAGCCGCGCTGGTCACGGGAGCCGGCTCCGGCATCGGCGCCGCGGTCGCCCGACGACTCGCGGCGCAAGGGGCCACCGTCTTCGCCGCGGACGTCGACGGCTCCGCTGCCGAGGCTGTCGCCAAGGAACTGCCCGGCGCGAGATCCGTGACCGTGGACGTCTCGGACGCCGACCAGGTCGACCGGGCGGTCGAAGAGGTCGTACGGGAGCGCGGGTGCCTGGACGTCGTGGTGCACGCGGCCGGAGTCGACGACCCGGAGGCGAAGCAGTGGATCGCCGACGCGCTGCTCGACGAACGGCCGCCCGACGTCCTCACCCGGCTCGACGGGGCCGCGTGGCGGCGTGTCATGGGGGTCAACCTGGATGGCACCTTCCATGTCCTGCGGGCTGCGTTGCGGGTCATGGCGCCCCACCGGTCCGGTGCGATCGTCACCGTCGGCTCCTCCTCGGCCTTCGACGCTCCGGCCGGCTATCCGCACTACGCGGCGTCGAAGGCCGGCGCGCACGCGTTGAGCCAGGCCGTCGCCAAGGAGGCGATCGCGTTCGGCGTCCGCGTGAACACGGTGGCGCCGGGGCCCACCGACACGGGGATGGCGGCGCGGACGCTTGTCGCGTTGCGGCAGGATCTGGCCGGTCCTCGGGTTCGGCCCTACGCCACGGCGGGCGAGATCGCCGATGTCGCGTTGTTTTTGGCGAGTGATGAGGCGGTGAATCTCGTTGGGACCGTGCTGCTCGCCAACGGGGGGCGATTCACGGTGTGAGGGGTTCCTGGGATTCCGCTTCGGATTGTCGCTGCGGGCTCGCTGTGGCTGGTCGCGCCCACGCGGCGGAGCCGCACGATGTCACAGCCCCGCGCCCCTGACGGGGCGCCCATGGAACCCGAGTTGTTCGATCTGGGGAGGTCTGTGTGAATCGCCTCGATGTGGATCCGGCGGTTTTGCTGGAGACCGAGGAGCGGCGTCAACTGCGGGCGGTTCTGCGGGACTTGTTCGCCGAGGCCTGTGGGCCCGAAGAGGTGCGCAAGCAGGTGGAAGGTCCGCGCGGGTACGACCAGGCGCTCTGGGCCCGGCTCGCCGGGGAGATCGGGGTGCACGGGCTTGCCCTGCCGGAGGAGTACGGCGGTGGGGGGTACACCTTCGCCGAACTCGCCGTGGCTCTGGAGGAGGCCGGGCGCGTGCTGTGTCCGGCACCGCTGCTGACGACCGTCGTGCTCGCGGGGCATGCCCTGCTGGGCAGTGGTGATCGGCGGGCCTGTGAGCGCTGGCTGCCCGGGATCGCCTCCGGCGCGGTCACGGCCACGGTCGCCGGATTCGTACAGGCCGCCGAGGTGACGGCCGAGCGCGGGCCCGACGGCTGGGTGCTGCGCGGGGAAGCCGATTTCGTGCCCGACGGCGAGGGCGCCGATCTGCTGCTGGTGGTGGCCCGGACGCCGGACGGGGAGCGGCTGTTCGCCTGTGAACCGGCGCCGCCGGGTGGGAGGCACGGCTCGACCTGCGATCGCACGGCCAGGCGCGTCCTCGACCCCACCCGCTGTCAGGCGCTCGTCCGCTTCCGGGGAACACCGGCCGAACCGGTCGGCGAGCCCGGACAGGCGCCCGGAATCGTCGACGCCGTCCTCGACGCCGGGCGGGTGGCGCTCGCCGCCGAGCATGTCGGCGGCAGCCTGCATGCCCTGGGCGCCACTCTGGAGTACGTCTCGCAACGAACTCAATTCGGTCGCGCCATAGGCTCGTTCCAGGCGGTCAAACATCGACTGGCCGATCTGCTGGTCGAGGTGGAAGGGGCGCGGTCGGCGTCGGCCTACGCGAACGCCTGTCTGGCGGAGTGGACCCCCGAGCTGCCCGTCGCCGCGAGCGCCGCGGCGGTGGCGTGCACCGGCGCGTACCGCCTCGCCACGACCGAATACGTGCAGCTCCACGGCGGTATCGGCTTCACCTGGGAACACCCGGCCCATCTGTACGTCCGCCGGGCGCGGGCCGACGAGGCGCTGTTCGGCACGGCCGACGGTCATCGGCTGCGATTGGCCGAACTGCTCGGCCTCGTCGGCACTTCGGACTGAGCGGCGGCTCACGATCCATTGACAGGGGCATCTACTGCCCGCAGAATCTTACTGAATTCAGTTCAGTTTGGAGGAGCTCATGGCAGTCGAAGACGAGATCCAGGAAGACGAGATCCAGTTCGAGCGGGACGGTCACGTCGCGCGGGTCTGGCTCAACCGGCCGCACAAGAAGAACTGCGTGACCGTGCCGATCCTCAACCGGCTCGACGAGATCATCACCGAGGTCGACGCCGACCCCGAGCTGCGCGTGCTGGTGCTGCGCGGGCGGGGCAACACCTTCTGCTCCGGGTTCGACCTGGACAGCCTCAAGGCCGACTTCATCGGCAGCTCCACCGCCATCGACGTCGCCGTGCTGTCGGCGAAGGTCTGCGACCGGCTCTACTCGATGAAGACGCCGTCGATCGCCGTCCTCGAAGGCCATGTCACCGCGGGCGGCTTCGAGTTGATGATCTCCTGCGACTTCGCGATAGCCGCGGACGACGCCCTGATCGGCGACTTCCACATCCGCCGCGCGCTGTTCGGCGGGGCCGGGCCCATCTACCGGGTGCCGCGCATGATCGGCGTCCGCAAGACCAAGGAGCTCATGCTCACCGGCAAGCTGCTCACCGGGGTCGAGGCCGTGGAGTTCGGGCTCATCAACTCCTCGGCGCCTGCCGACAAGCTGGACGCGACGGTCGAGGAGTTCTCCGACCAGCTGGTCGACAAGAGCCCGTTCACCATGTGGATCACCAAGATGACCATCGACCGCAGCCTCGACGCCGACATCCAGTCGCTGATGGTCATGGAGCACCTCGCGGTCGGCGTGATGCTCAACTCCGAGGACGCGGCGGAGGGTGTGGCGGCCTTCCTGGAGAAGCGGGAACCGCAGTGGAAGGGACGCTGAGCACCACGGCGGACCCCGGGAGCCGGCTCCGCGGCTCCCGGTGCGCCGGCTGCGCGGTGGCCGTCTACCCCGCCGACCCGGCGTGCCCGCGCTGCGGGGGGCCGGCCGAGGAGGTCGTTCTCTCCGGTACGGGCACGCTGTGGACGTGGACCGTACAGCGGTACGCGCCCAAGTCGCCGCCGTACGCCGTCCCCGCCGCCGGGTTCCAGCCGTTCGCTGTGGGCTATGTCGAACTGCCGGAGGGCGTCCGGGTGTTGGCCGTGCTCGACATCCGGCCCGAGGACGCGAGGATCGGCATGCCGCTGCGCCTCGCGGCGGGGGACGGCGTGCCGAGGGCCGTGGGAGCCACCGTATGAGCGCCGAAGAGGTGCTGGTCTGCGGCGCCGGAATCACCTCCTTCGCCCGTACGGAGGACGACGGCAGACAGCTCGCCGTGCGGGCCGTCCGATCCGCACTGGCCGACGCCGGACTGCCCTGGTCCCGGGTGCGGGCGGCCTACGGCGGCAGCGACGCGGCGGGCAACGCCGACACGCTCGTCGCCGAACTCGGCCTGACCGGTGTGCCGTTCATCAACGTCCGCAATGGCTGCGCCACCGGCGGCAGCGCCCTGGTGTCGGCCGTGGGCGCGATCCGCTCCGGCGCCGCGGACGTCGCCCTCGCCGTCGGCTTCGACAAACACCCACGCGGTGCCTTCGACCCGCGGCCCGCCGACTGGGGGCTCGACGAGGCCTACGGGCGCGACGGGCTCATGGTCACCACCCAGTTCTTCGCCATGAAGATCCAGCGGTATATGCACGACCACGGCATCAGCGCCCGCACTCTCGCACTGGTCGCCGAGAAGGCGTACGCGAACGGGGCCCGCAACCCCCACGCCTGGCGCCGCAAACCGGTCGACGCGGACGAGATCCTGGCATCCGGCATGGTCAACGACCCGCTGACCCGGTACATGTTCTGCTCGCCCGGACAGGGCGCGGTCGCCCTGATCCTGTGCAACCGCGCGGTCGCCGACGAACTGGACGGCACTCCGGTCGCACTGCGGGCGGCGGTCGTACGGACCCGGCGGTTCGGCTCCTTCGAGGTGTTCAGCCCCTGGGCACCGCCCGGGACGCCGACCAGCGTGAGCGCCGACGCCGCCCGACTGGCCTTCGAGGAGGCCGGGTTGGGCCCGGGCGACATCGATGTGTGCCAGCTCCAGGACACCGAGAGCGGTGCCGAGGTGATGCACATGGCCGAGTGCGGGTTCTGCGAACACGGCGAACAGGAGCGGCTGATCCCCTCCGGCGCCACCGCGATCCGCGGGGCGCTACCGGTCAACACCGACGGCGGCTGTATCGCCAACGGCGAGCCCATCGGCGCCTCCGGGCTCCGCCAAGTCCACGAGATCGTCCAGCAGTTGCGCGGCAGGGCGGGTGATCGGCAGGTGCCGGGCGAACCGTCGACCGGCTTCACACATGTCTACGGGGCACCGGGCGTCAGCGCCTGCACCGTGCTGACCCGGTGATCCCGGGACCTGATTCGCCGAAGGGAGGACCATGAGCGAGATCCCCGAACCCGAGGAGTTCCGTGCCGAGGCCCGGCGCTGGCTGGCCGGCACGGCGGAGACACGTGACGCACGCCAGGACTGGGGCAGCGGCGACGACTCGGTGGCCGTCTTCGAGAACTGGACCGAGACCGAGGAGCGCGCGCACACCGAGCGGATACGGGACTGGGAGCGCGCCCGGTACGACCGGGGCTGGGGCGCGCTCGACTGGCCGCCGGAATACGGAGGCCGCGAACTGCCCTCGTACTACGAGCAGTTGTACCGGACCGAGGAGGCCGCCTTCGATGTGCCCCGGCGCACCGAGGTCTTCCCGGTCACCCAGCAGCTCGTCGCCCCCGCGATCCGCATCTGGGGCACCGACGAACAGAAGGCTCGTTGGCTGCGCCCCATGCTCCGCACGGACGAACTCGCCTGCCAGCTCTTCTCCGAGACGGAGGCCGGTTCCGACCTCGCCGCCGTCCGCACACGAGCGGTGCGTGAAGGCGACGGCTGGCTGCTGCGCGGCCACAAGGTATGGACGTCCGGCGCCCGCGTGGCCACCTGGGGCGTCGCCGTCTGCCGCACCGACCCGGACGTGCCCAAGCACGCGGGCATCACGGTCTTCCTGGTCCGGATGGACGCGCCCGGCGTGACCGTGCGGCCCATCCGGCAGATGACCGGCGGCTCCAGCTTCAACGAGGTCTATCTCGACGGCGTGTTCGTACCGGACGCCGACCGGCTCGGCCCGGTCGGGCAGGGCTGGCGGGTGACGCTCACCGTGCTCGCGGCCGAGCGGCTGGACTCCGGAGGCCTCGGACTGGACAACGCGGACCGTGCCCTCCAGCTCGCCCGCCGACTGCCCCGCCCGCTCACCGGCGGTGAACGGCAGCAGGCGGCCGACCTGTTCGTCCGCACCCTCGTTCAGCGGCTCATCGGACTCCGAGTCACGGCAGCCGTGGCCGCCGGCCGTGAACCGGGCGCGGAGGCCTCCGTCGGCAAGCTCCACGCCACCGCGACCATGCGGGCCACCACCGACCTCGTACAGCAGCTGCTCGGACCGCGGCTGGCCGCAGACACGGGGGAGTGGGGCACGTTCGCCTGGACCGAGCATCTGCTCGGTGCCCCCGGATACCGCATCGCCGGCGGCAGTGACGAGATCCAGCGCACGATCCTGGCGGAGCGGGTGCTGGGACTGGCCAAGGAGCCGAAAGGGACGGTGAGTTGAGTACCGCGACCGAAGTGACGGCACTCGCCGGACGGGTGCGCGAGCGGCTCGCCGCCCGGCATCCGGGCGTGCCCTTCGGGGAGTTGCGCACCCTGCCCGGTGGCCACTCGGGGCTCACCTACTCGATAGCGGCGGGATCGGACTCGTACGTCGTGAAGGCGGTGCCGCCGGGGCAGAAGCCTGTCGGTCGCAACGACGTACTCCGCCAGGCCCAGGTGCTGCGCGCCCTCACCGGATCGCCGGTCCCCGTGCCCGAGGTGGTCGCCGTCGACGAGCGGGAACCGGCCTGGTTCGCCATGGGGTTCGTGGACGGCGAGGCGGTCGAGCCGGTCCTGGACGAGCACCGACTCGACCCGGGGCTGTGCCGGACACGAATGCTGGCTCTGGCCGGGGTGCTGAGGGATCTGCACGGCACGAAGACCGAGGTCACCTCGGAACGCCTCGATCCGGCAGGCGAGTTGGAGCGATGGGCACGCACCATGCGGGCCGTGCCGGAGAACCTCCGGCCGCGTTCGGAGGAGTTGCTGAGCCGCCTCGCCTCCATGGTCCCGGACGGCATGCCACCCACCCTGACCCACGGCGACTTCCGGCTCGGCAACGTCCTGTGCCGGGGCGAGCGACCCGCGGCCGTCGTCGACTGGGAGATCTGGAGCCTCGGGGACCCTCGCATCGACCTCGGCTGGTTCCTTCTCTTCGCCGACCACCGGAACTTCCCTCAGCTGGGCCGACCGGTCCCGGGCCTGCCCACCGAGGAGGAGCTGATCGCCGCCTATGCGGACGGCCGCACCGAACTCCCCGACCTCTCCTGGTTCCGTGCCCTGGCCCGCACCAAGATGGCCGCGATCATGGGCCACAACCTGCGCAGACACCGCGAGGGCAAGCACCACGACCCCGACCAGGAGCGGCTGCCGCCGACCATCGCGGCGATGATCCGCACGGCGCTCGACATCCTCGCGCAATGGTCTTGAAGGAGTACCACCATGGATTTCGGACTCTCCCCGAGGACCGACGAACTCCGCTCGCGCATGGCCGCGTTCATGGACGAGTACGTCCTTCCCGCCGAGCCCGTGTACGACCGGCAGCTGGCACAGGCGGGCAATCCCCACGAACTGCCACCGGTCATGCGCGAGTTGAAGGAAAAGGCACGAGCCGAGGGGTTGTGGAACCTCTTCCTCGCACACGGCGACTGGGGTGCCGGCCTGACGAACCTCGAATACGCGCCGCTCGCCGAACTGGCCGGACGGTCGGTCATCGGCCCCGAGGTGTTCAACTGCTCGGCCCCGGACACCGGCAACATGGAACTGCTCGCCCTGTTCGGCACACCGGAGCAACAGGACCGCTGGCTGCGGCCGTTGCTCGCGGCTGAGATCCGGTCGTGCTTCGCGATGACCGAGCCGGAGGTCGCCAGCTCCGACGCACGCAACATCCGCACCCGGATCACCCGCGACGGCGACGAGTACGTCGTCAACGGCCACAAGTGGTACACCTCCGGGATCCTCGATCCGGACTGCCGGCTGATCATCCTCATGGGCGTGACCGACCCGGACGCGCCCACGTACCAGCAGCAGAGCATGCTGCTGATCCCGCGCGACACCCCCGGCATCACCGTCCTGCGTGATCTGCCGATGTTCGGCTACACCGACCGCTGCGGCCACGGCGATGTCCTCTTCGAGGACGTGCGGGTGCCCGTGTCGGGCCTGTTGGGCGGTGAGGGGGAGGGATTCGCCCTCGCCCAGGGCCGGTTGGGGCCCGGACGCATGCACTACGCCATGCGCGCCGTCGGATTCGCCGAGCGAGCCCTGGAGTTGATGTGCCGCCGGACCCTGACCCGTACTGCCTTCGGCGGCGCCCTCGCAGAACAGGGTGTCGTCCGGGAGTGGATCGCCCGCAGCCGGATCGAGATCGAGCAACTGCGGCTGCTGGTCCTCAAGTCCGCCTGGCTCATGGACACGTCGGGCAACGCGGCCGCCCGTACCGAGGTCGCCGCCATCAAGGTGGCCGCGCTGGAGGTCGCCCACCGGGTGGTCGACCGGGCGGTCCAGGCGCACGGGGCCGCAGGGGTCAGCGACGACACCGTACTGGCACGGCTGTTCGCCATCACCCGGGCGCTGAAGATCGCCGACGGGCCCGACGAGGTGCATCTGCGGACCGTGGCGCGCCGTGAACTGACCAAGTACCGCGAGGAGTCGGCATGAGCGGACACGCACTGAACGGCCGTGTCGCCGTGATCACCGGCGGTTCCCGGGGCATCGGCCTGGGCATCGCCAAGGCGTACCGGGAGGCGGGAGCCCATGTGGTGATCGCCGCCCGCAAACCGGACGGACTCGCCGTCGCACGCGAGGAGTTGCTCCGGGTCAAGGGCGACGGCGAGGTGCACGAGGTGGTCGCCAACGCCGGGGAACCGGACGACGCCGAGCGCTGTGCCGAGGAGACCATGGCGCGGTTCGGCCGCCTCGACATCCTGGTCAACAACGCGGCCACCAACCCGTACATGGGCGATCTGCTCGACCTCGACCTGCCGCGCGCGGAGAAGACCGTACGGGTCAACCAGTACGGCATGATCGCCTGGACCCGGTGCGCCTGGCGGGCGTGGATGGCGGAGCACGGGGGAGCGGTGGTCAACATCGCCTCCGTCGGCGGGCTGATCGTCGATCCGCACATCGGCTGGTACAACGCCACGAAGGCGGCGATGCTGCACATGACGCGGCAGCTCGCGTACGAACTCGGGCCGCGGGCGCGGGTGAACGCGATCGCGCCCGGTCTGATCAAGACCGAGCTGGCGAGGGCCGTCTGGGAGCCGAGGGAGCCGATCCTCACCGCGAAGCTGCCACTGCGCAGGCTGGGAACCGTGGAGGACGTGGCGAACGCCGCGGTGTTCCTCGCCTCCGAGGCGTCCGCGTGGATGACCGGCCAGACACTCGTCCTGGACGGTGGGGCGACCGTGCTGCCGATCGGAGTGGACGCATGACGACGGCCTCACCGACCAACCGGGACGCGGACCTGTTCTCGCTGCACGGCCGGACTGCTGTCGTCACCGGGGCCTCCTCAGGGCTCGGGGCACGGTTCGCGACCGTCCTGGCCGCCGCCGGCGCCACGGTGTTCGCCGCGGCCCGCAGACCCGACCGGCTGAAGGAACTGGCCGACGACGATCCGCGCATCCACCCCGTCGTCTGCGACGTCTCCCGGGAGGTGGACCGCGTGCGACTGGCCGAGACCGTACTCGCGGCCGCCGGACGCTTCGACATCCTCGTCAACAACGCGGGGGCGCCCGGAGCGGTACGGGCCCAGGACGAGAGCGCCGACGACTTCGCGGACGTACTGGCCGTGAACCTCGTGGCCGCCTTCCACCTCGCCCGGCTGCTGGCGGAGGCGCCGCCCTCCGGTCGTACGCGATCCATCGTGAACGTCTCGTCCGTCCTCGGGCTGGTCTCCGGTGCGCCGATGGGCGGTGCCGCCTACGCCGCCTCGAAGGCCGGACTCGTCGGGCTGACCCGCGAACTGGCCGGCCAGTGGGGGCAGTCGGGGATTCGCGTCAACGCCCTTGCCCCCGGCTGGTTCCGTACCGAGATGACCTACGAGCTGTTCGCGGACGAGCGGTCCCGGCGGTGGGTCGAGCGCGGCACGATGCTCGGCCGGGGCGGTGAACAGGGCGAACTGGACGGGGCGTTGCTCTATCTGGCCTCGGACGCGTCCTCGTACTGCACCGGCCAGGTACTCACCGTGGACGGCGGATGGACGGCGCGATGAGGGCGACGGCCGAGGTCGACGGTGACGGCGTGGCGCGTGTCGAGATGTGCCGCGGGGACGGCAACGCGATCGACCTGGCGATGGCCGGGGCGCTGCTGGATGCAGCGCGGGAGTGCGAGCGGGCGGGAGTACGAGCGGTGCTGCTCACCGGGCAGGGGCGGTCCTTCTGCGTCGGAGGCGACCTCAAGGAGTTTGCGACCCTCGCCGATGAGCGGCTGGTCGTGCACCTCACAGAGGTCACCGACGCGCTGCACGGAGCGCTGCGGATCTTCGCCGAGCTGGACGCGCCACTGGTGACGGCCGTGCAGGGGAGTGCGGCGGGCGCCGGCCTTGGGCTCGCCGCGGCGGCCGACCTGTGCTTCGCGGCCTCGGACGCCGGCTTCACGGCCGCGTACACCGGCATCGGGTACTCACCGGACGCCGGGGTCAGCTGGTCGCTGCCCCGCCTCGTCGGAGTGAGACGGGCGACGGACCTGCTGCTGACCAACCGCCGGGTCCCGGCCGCGGAGGCCCTGGAGATGGGCCTTGTGAGCAGAGTCGTCGCGCCGGAGCTGCTCCACGAGGAGGCCGCCGAGGCCGCGGGCGCGCTGGCACGCGGGGCCACGGGGGCGTACGGGGCGACGCGGCGGCTGGTCGCCGGGGCGCTGTCGGCTGGGTTCGGCGAACACCTCGACGCGGAGGCCCGCCAACTGGCCGCCGCCGCGGTCTCCGCCGAGGGGCGGGAAGGCGTGGCCGCGTTCCTCGCCAAGCGCCGGCCCGACTTCACGCACGCCCCGGTCCCGTGAGCACCGGGGGTGGGCCGGTCGTTCCTCTTTCCTTCGTAACCGGCCTTCCATTCGTAACCGACTTGAACTTGGGTCTACTCTCGGACACCCGAGCGGTGATCGGTGCCGCTCGTGGCGAGAAGAGGGAGAGACGATGGTGAGCGCGCGGATCGTGGATCCGGACGAGGGGCCCAGGTCCAAGCGGGCCGCGATTCTCGTGGCGGCCGTGGAGCGGTTCGGGGAGGACGGCTACGAGAACACGAAGTGGTCCGAAGTCGCCGACCGGGTGGGCATCGGGCAGACCGCCCTGTACCACTACTTCGAGTCCAAGGCCCACTGCCTGCTGACCATCATGCGCCTGGAACTGCAGCGCTCACACGACATGTTCGTCGAGGCCACGGCCGGGAAGTCGGAGCCGGTCGAGGAGCTGCGCGCGGGGGTCCGCACCGCTTTCGCGGTCACCGAGCAGGAGATCCGCCAGATGCGCATCCTGCAGGCCAACATGTCCCTGCTCGCCACCCCGCGGAAGTCCAAGCGCGAGGAGACCGAGCGCGTCGCGGCCCGCCAGCTGGTGCAGATGGTCGAGCGGGACTGGACGAACCTGCTGATGCGCGGCATGTCCAAGGGTGCCTTCCCGGTCCGGGACGCGCACACCCTCGGGCTGGCCGTCCTCGGAATGATCGTGAGCGTCTGGCGCTGGTACCGCCCGAGCGGAGCCATCCCGCTCCCGGAGATCAGCGACATGATCGAAGGATGCGTGGTGCGCATGGTCGCCGAGTAGTAGTCCCGGCTGCCGACCACGTCCCGCCTCTTGCCGGAGGCGGGCGACCCGCCTTACATTCAAACTGAAGTGAACTCAGGTTGTTTTAGAGCACAGGAACGCTGACAGGAACGCTGAGGAGAACGATCAGCATGGTGCTTCGCGCGTACATGGCCGCCATGGACGGCCAGGACCCCGACAAGGCCCTGGAGCTCCTGGAGCCGGACTTCCGCTTCCTCATCGCACTTCCCGGCGGACAGCGGACCGGAGAGTCCCGCGACGACTTCGCCGGCTACATCGCAGGGCGCGCCGCGGTGGACCGTACCCACGAGATCGTGCGGTACGCGGTCGACGGCGACGTCGAGACTGTGTACGGCTTCGTGGTCGAGAAGGGTGTGACGGCGGGCGCCTTCCTCTCCGCCGCGCAGATCTCGCCCGCCGGGCTGATGGCGCGCTACCAGTCCTTCTTCACCACCGACTTCGACCTGGTGGACCGGCCATGACCACACAGTCCCGCGCCTCGCAGTCCGCTGCTTCCCAGTCCGCCGCCTCGAAGCCCGGCGCCTCCTTCCTGACGACCTGGTTCGGGATCCTGGACAGCGAGGACGCCGACCGGATCCTCGACCTGATCAGCGACGACTTCTCCTTCTCCATCCTGTTCTCCACCGGCGGGGACGGCGCGACCGACTTCCACGGCGGCCGGGCCGAGATGGAGGGCTACCTCGCTCAGCGCGAGGTGGGCGTCCGCACCCACCACCTGCTCTCCGCGAGCACCGTCGGCCGGGACGAGCTGTTCCTTGGCGAGGTGCGGCGTCACGGCGAACCGGAGGCGACCTTCGTGGCCTCCGCGCGCCTGACCGACACGGGCCGGGTGCGGCGGCTGCTCATCGGGCGCTCGCCCTCCGTGCTGTTCACCTGAGGAGTTCCGACAAGCCCGAGAAGCCCTACAAACTCGAGAAGTGTGAGGAGCGACGATGTACAACCTCGTGCTGATGGCCGCCCGGCCGTCCGACTGGACCCATGAGCGGTTCATCGACTGGTGGCGCGGCGACCACGCCGAACTGACCCGCACCCTGCCCGGACTCAGGTCCTGGCGGCACACCGAGATCGACACGGCCCTCGAACCGCGCTCCGAGAGCTGGGACGGCGTCTCCGTCCTGGGCTTCGACACCGCGGAGGACCTGCGCAAGGCCCTCGACAGCCCCGAATGGGCGGCGGCCGTCGCCCAGGTCGGCGACATGAAGGGCCGCCGGATCGCGGTCATGGGCGGCGAGAAGGACATGCTCGCGGGCTGAGCGGGCTGAGCGGGCTGAGCGGGCTGAGCGGGCTGAGCGGGCTGAGCGGGCTGAGCGGGCTGAGCGGGCTGAGCGGGCCGAGCGGGCCGAGCGGCCGAGCGCGTCGAGTGGGGCGGCGGGCGGACCGGCCGGCGGGAACGGACATCACCACCTTTCGCGCGACGAGGCGAGGAAGCGGATGCGACAGACAGTACGAGCTTTCCAGGAGCGGGCCGAGGAGGCCGACTTCACGGCCGTCGTCGACGACACCGGGCCGCACACCGCGCGCGAACTCCTGGCGCGCGCGGCCGACCTGGCCGACACCATGACACCTGACGGAACACCCGGGGGCACGGTCCTCCTCCAGGCCGACAACACCTGGCGCACCGTGGCGGCAACCCTCGCCGTGGGGATGACCGGCGGCGTCCTGGCCCTGGTCAACCGGCATACGACCCGGGCGGAGTTCGCCGCCGCCCTGGAGGACATCCGCCCCGACGTCGTGATCGCCGAACCGGCCCCCCTCCAGGAGTGGCACGGCAGGGAGGGCCTGCCGGGGGCGCGGCAGGCCGAGGCACTGGACGGCTGGACGGTCCTCGCAGGCCGCGGTCCGCGCGATGTCTCCCGCTGGTCCGGCGGCGCCCTCATCGGCCTCACCTCCGGCTCGACCGGACGGCCCAAGGGTGTCGTCCAGTCCGAGAGCGCACTGCGGTACGCCTGCTCCAGCACCGCCGACATCAACGGGCTGCGCGACGGTGACGCCGTGGCCGCCGTAGTTCCCCTCTCCTCCACAGCCGCGTACTGCTTCGGCGTCAGCATGGCGCTCATGCTCGGCGGACCGCTCGTCCTGAGCGGACGATGGGACCGCGAGGAGGCACCGGCGCGGATGGCGGCCCACGACGTCCGGTGGACCATGTGCGTGCCGACGATGGCCCTCCAGATGGGCTCGGCGGCGGCCGGATCGCGTGTCCTCGAACGCGTTCGGTCGATCACCGTCGGCGGCGGCCCCATGGACCGCGGCGCGCTCGCCCGCGCCGAACGCTCCCTCGGTACGAGGATCCTGCGGGTGTTCGGCATGTCCGAGTGCCTCGGGCACACCTCGCCGCGGCCCGAGGACACCGAGGAGCTCCGCCTGGACCGCGACGGCCGGCCCTTCCCCGGCACCGAACTGCGTGCGGTCGCTCCGGACGGAACGGTCCTGGGCCCCGGCCGGACGGGCCGGGCCGAGGTCCGCGGCCCCTCCCTCTTCCTCGGCTACGCCCGCGACGGCAAGGTCGAACCGCCCGTCCTCACCCCGGACGGCTTCTTCCCCACCGGGGACCTGCTCATGACCGGCGACGACGGCACGGTCACCGTCATGGGCCGCGAGAAGGACGTCATCATCCGCGGCGGCCGCAACCTCGACATCACCGAGATCGAGCGCGCCGTCGCCGGGCACCCGTCGGTGGCCCGCGTCTGCGTGGCACCCGTACCGGATCCGCTGCTCGGCGAACGCGCCGCCGTCCTCGTCGTGCCCGAGGACAGCGACGACGCACTCGGCCTCGACGAGATCACCGCACACCTCGCCAGAACCGGCCTGTCCAAGGCCAAGTGGCCCGAATTCGCCTTCACCGTGGGCGAGTTGCCACAGACCACCGTCGGCAAGCTCGACCGGTCGGGAGCCCGCGAACTCGCACGTGAACTGCACGCACGACTCTCCGCAGAGTCGGAACCGACGCCGACGCCGACGCCGACGCCGGAACCGGAGTCGGAGTCGGAGCAGGAACAGCCTCGTCAAGGAGATGCATGACCACCCCCACGACCCGTGTCACCCGCTTCGACCGCGGCGGGTGGGCGGAGGCAGGCGCCGAGACCGTACGTCCCGGCGTCCACCGCATCCCGCTCCCGCTGCCGGACGACGGGCTGCGGGCCGTCAACGTCTACGCCCTCGAAGGGCTGACGGAGGGGGTGGTCCTGATCGACGGGGGATGGTCGATCCCCCAGTCGCGCAAGGCACTTGAGGACGCGCTGGGCGGGCTCGGCCACGACCTCGGCGCGATCAGTCACGTCCTGGTCACCCACATCCACCGCGACCACTACACCCAGGCCGTCGAACTGCGCAGACTGCTCGGTGCCCGGGTCTACCTGGGATCCGGTGAGCGCCGCGGCCTGGAACTGCTCGGGGAACTGCGCACGGACCAGCCGGTCGGCTCGCTTCGGACGCTGCGCCGGGCCGGTGCCCATGAACTCGCCGAGCGCATCGCCGCGATGGACCACGGCGGTTTCGACCCGAGCGTGTGGGAGGCGCCGGACCGCTGGCTGGAGGGCGAGGAACTCCGCTTCGGAGAGGGCAAGTTGACGGTGATTCCGACGCCCGGCCACACCCGCGGCCATGTCGTCTACCTCGACCGGGCCCGAGGCCTGATGTTCTCCGGTGACCATGTCCTGCCGCACATCACCCCGTCCATCGGCTTCGAACTCGGTGGCGGCACATTGCCGTTGGGTGACTACCTCGCTTCGCTGCGGCTGATGACCACGCTCTCCGACGCTCGGCTGCTGCCCGCGCACGGCCCGGTCGGCGACAGCGTCCACGCACGCGTCGGCGAACTGCTTGCCCACCACGACGACCGGCTCACCGAGGCGCTCACGGTTCTCGGCGATCGCAGGCTCAACGCGCACGCCGTCGCGGGGGAGTTGGGCTGGACCCGGCGCCAGTTGGCCTTCGCCGGCCTCAGCCCGTTCAACCAGATGCTCGCCGTCAACGAGACCGCGGCACATCTGGACGTCCTGGTGGCCGAAGGACGTGCGCGTCGCACGCAGGAGGAGGGCGTCGACCTGTACGCGGTCGTCCCCGCCCCTGCCTAGCGGGCCTCTCGCCGACGCGGCCGCACCAGCACCCTGAGACATCACAGGATGTGCCCATCTCCGTTGGATGCCAAGGTCGTCGACCATGACCATCGAACGGAGGAACCGATGCTGACGTCACGGCCACTCAGGTCCTGAACCGGCTCGGCGGCCGTCGCGGGGGCGGCCACCGTCCTGCCCGCCGGGGCCGGGCTGCTCGCGGCCACGGCTACCGCTACTGGATGCGGGTGGACAACGGAATCGGTGACGGTTACGTCAACGACTGGTACCTGGACACGGGCGGCCCGGGCACCTGGAAGTCCCAGATCCCGCAGTGCTGAGCACGACCGTGCGACCCACCGCGCCCACTGCGGCGGGGCGGGTCGCACGGCCCGTACCCCGTATGACGGGACCGCCCGGTCGGGTCTCAGCCTCACTCATCGCGCTGTCCAGCCCCCGTCGACGTACAGCTCCGAGCCGGTCATGAAGCTCGCGTCGTCTGAGGCGAGGAACGCGACGGTCGCCGCGACCTCCTCGGGTGTGCCGAGGCGGCCGAGCGGGGTGCCGTCGAGCATGGCGGTCAACCGCGGGGTGCCGCGCCACAGTTCGCGGGAGCGGGGTGTCTCGATGAAGCCGGGATGCAGGGAGTTGACCCGTACACCGCGCTTCGCCCAGTGCAGCGCGGCGTTCTTCGTCATCAGGCGTACGGCCCCTTTGGCCGCGTGATACGAGAACTGGGCACCGAAGCCGCCGACCGTGCCGAAGATCGACGCGACGTTGACGATCGAGCCGCCGCCGGAGCGCTCGATGGACGGGCCGCCGTGCTTCATACCGAGCCAGACGCCGGTCTGCGTCACGCCGATGACCTGGTCCCAGGTCTCCTGCGTCTCCGTCTCGACGGTGCCCATCGCGGCGATGCCGGCGTTGTTGACCAGCACGGACAGACCGCCCAGCTCGGCGGTCGCGCGGGTGACGACCGCCTCCCAGGCCGACTCGTCGGTGACGTCCAGGGCCAGGCCCAGGGCACCGCCCCCGACCTCCTCGGCGAGTTTCGCGCAGCGGTCGGCGTCGACATCGGTCACGACCACGGCCGCGCCCTCGGCCGTGAGCCGACGTACGACCGCTTCGCCGATTCCTCCGGTCGCGCCGGTCACCAGCGCCACCTTCCCGGCCAGTCTCGGGTCCATCGTGTCTCCCACGTGCTCAGTCCTTGACGCCGCGCCAGGCCAGCGCGCCGCCGTCGATCACATACGAGGAGCCCGTGATGAACGCCGCGTCGTCGGACGCCAGGAAGCAGGCGAGGCGGGCCACCTCCTCCGGCCGTCCGAGCCGGTCCACCAACTGCGGTGCGGTCAGCTCCCGTTCCATCGCCTCACGGTCCTCGGCCGCCGCGAAGAAGTCCTGCGCGAGCGGTGTGTCGATGACGCCGGGGCAGAAGCAGTTGCAGCGCACGGGGGCGAGATCGACGGCGGTGACCTTCGTCAGATGGATGACACCCGCCTTCGTCACCCCGTAGGCGGGGGCATTGGGGAAGCCGGTGAGACCGGATACGGAGGCGGTGTTCACGATGGCCGGACCACGCCGGGAAGCGCGCAGGAAGGGCGCCGCGTACTTGGTGGTGAGCCACACGGCCTTGAGGTTGACCTCGTAGACCGCGTCCCACACCTCCTCGGCGAGCGTCTCGACGCTCCGGCCGGGGTCGGACGTGAACGTGGTCTCGATCACCCCGGCGTTGTTGACCAGCACGTCGAGCCCGTCGAACCGCTCCGCCGACCGCGTCACCATCGCCTCGATGTCGTCGCGCACCCGCAGATCACAGACGATCGACTCCGCCTTCGCCCCCGCCGCGCGCACCAACTCGGCCGTCTCGGCGGCGGTTTCGCCGTTCCGGTCGGCGACGGCGACGGCCGAGGCCCCCTGCCGGGCGAACTCCACGGCGATCGCCCGCCCGATGCCCCGGCCCGCCCCGGTGACGAGGGCGGTCTTGCCGTCGAGAGAACCCACCATGCCGTTCACTCCCGTCCGTGAGCCGTCGGATCCAGATAACTGAACCAACTTCAGTTCGATGTCGAGTCTAGGTCCGGGCCGCGAGGGCGACAAGGCTCGGAACGCGCCTTCCGCCGGGCCCAGCGCCGTCCGGTGAAGGGGCCGGACCCAAGGAGGCAGACGTATGGCCGCTGAGGTCCCCTCCCTGGCCGCGCGGACCAGTTCGCGCCGAGCGCCCGGTGCATAGGTTTCCGGCAACACCGGCGAAGTGCGAGGAGAAAGGAGGCGGGTTCGTGGAGAAGACCCAGTACGACACCTGTGTCATCGGGGCGGGACCTGCCGGGCTGGCGGTCGCGAGGGCCCTGGCCGAGAGGAACCTGCCCTACACGCATCTGGAGCGGCACACCGGGCCCGGCGGTATCTGGGACATCGACAATCCCGGCAGCCCGATGTACGAGTCGGCCCACTTCATCTCCAGCAGGACGCTCTCGGGATACGGCGGCTGGCCGATGCCCGACCACTTCGCGGACTATCCCCCGCACCGCCAGATCCTGTCGTACCTGCGCTCGTTCGCCGACGCCTACGGGCTGACGGACCGGATCGAGTTCGGCGTCGGCGTCGAGGGCGTCGAGAAGAACGCGGACGGGACCTGGACCGTCACCCGGGCCGACGGACGGCAGAGCGTGCACGGCCAGGTCGTGGTGTGCACGGGCGCACAGTGGCACCCCAATCTCCCCGAACTGCCCGGGAACTTCACCGGCGAGGTCCGCCACACGGTCGGCTTCCGCAGCGCGGAGGAACTGCGCGGGAAGCGGGTGCTGGTCGTGGGCGCGGGCAACTCCGGCTGTGACATCGCCTGTGACGCGGCGCGCAGCGCGGACCACGCGGTGATCAGCATGCGGCGCGGTTACTGGTTCATCCCCAAGCATCTGTTCGGGCGACCGGTGGACACCATCGCGGCCGGCGGGCCGAAGCTGCCGATGTGGCTGGAGCAGCGGGTCTTCGGCGCCCTCCTGCGGATCGTCAACGGCGATCCGAGGCGTCTGGGCCTGCAGAAGCCGGACCACAGGCTGTTCGAGACGCACCCCGCGGTCAACTCGATGCTGATCCACCACCTCCAGCACGGGGACATCACCGCCAGACCGGGGATCGCCCGCGCCGAGGGCAGCACCGTGTACTTCACCGACGGCACGAGCGACGATTTCGACCTCGTCCTGATGGCCACCGGCTACGTCCACAAAGTGCCGGTCGCGCAGAAGTACTTCGGCGACGAACAGCACCCCGACCTGTACCTGTCGTCGTTCTCCCGCGAGCACCAGGGGCTGTTCGGCGTCGGCTTCATCGAGACCAACTCCGGCGCGTACCAACTGTTCGACACCCAGGCGCAGTTGATCGCCGGGTACATCCACGACACGCGGCACGGGCTGCCCAACGCGGAGCGCTTCGCGCACATGATCCGCAGCGACCGGCCGGACCTGACCGGGGGCCTGAAGTTCGTCGCCTCGCCCCGCCACACCGGCTACGTCGACAGCGCGACCATCGTGAAGCACCTCGCCAGGGTCGCGGCCAGGATGGGCTGGCGCACCGAGGGCCAGCCGCCTCCGGTGAGGTCCCCACGACGGGCGGAGACGGTGTCGTGAGCGGCTTCGACTTCACCCACAAGGTCATGCTGGTGACCGGCGGCGCGGGCGGTATCGGCAGCGCCATGTGCCGCCGCTTCGCCTCCGGCGGTGCCCGCTGTGTGGTCGTCGACATCGACGCGGCCCGCGCAGAGAAGACCGCCGACGAACTGCCCGGCACCGGGCACTTGGGCATCGGCTGCGACGTCCTGGACCGCTCCCAGGTGGAGGGACTCTTCGACCTGGTCGCCGACACGTACGGCCGGCTCGACGTCCTCGTCAACAACGTGGGCATGACGAGCACCGAGCGCTTCGACGTCCGCAGCGTCGAGAGCATCGAGCGGGAGATCACGCTCAACCTGACCTCCCCGCTGATCGCGACCAGGATCGCGATCCCCCTGCTCCGGGCGTCCCGGGACGCCCGGGTGGTCACCACCGTCTCCCTCGGCGGGATCTTCCCGCTGGGCGAGACCCCCATCTACACGGCGTCGAAGTTCGGACTGCGCGGGGCGATGCTCGCCATCGGGCTCGACCTGAGGAGCAAGGGCATCCTCGCCGGATCGGTGCTCCCGTCGGCCACCGACACCCGGATGCTGCGCCAGGAGGCCGTGGACGGCGGAAACTCCATGCAGTTCCAGGACCGGCCGCAGCGGCCCGCCGACGTCGTGGCGGCCGTGGTCGGCCTCTTGGACAGGCCCCGCCTGGAGGCGTACGCCCGGACGGGTGAGTCGTGGCTCGTCCGGTTGGCGATGCTCGCGCCGAACCTGCTGCCCAAGGTCCTCCCGCTCTTCCGCGGGAGAGGCGACCGCGGCATGGCCCGCTATCTGGAGGACCTGCGCCGCAGGGGTCTTGCGTGCCGGGTCGACGACCGATGGGAACTGGTGGAGGAGGCATGACCACAGTGGAGAGCCGGTCCGTACTGCGCGTTCTCAACCCCACGACGGGAGAGCTGAACACCACGCTCCCCGCCGCGACGGCGGAGGACGTGGCCAAGGCCGCGGAGCAGGCCCAACAGGTCTTCGACTCGGGAGTCTGGTCGCGGTTGCCGGTCCGTGAGCGCAGCGCGGTGCTGCTGCGGCTGGCCGCTCTGATGGAACGCGACGCCGAGCTGCTGGCCCGGCTGGACAGCGAGGACGCGGGGAAGCCGATCTCCGAGTGCCGGGCGGGCGACGTACCCGGCGCGATCGAGTCGATCCGCTGGTTCGCGGAGGCGGCCGACAAGGTCTTCGGCCGCGTGGCCCCCACCGGGTCCGACAGCCTGGGCCTGACGATCCGGGAGCCCATCGGGGTGGTCGCGGCGATCCTGCCGTGGAACTACCCGCTGGCCATGACCGCATGGAAGGTCGGGCCCGCGCTGTCCGCGGGAAACTGCCTGCTGGTGAAACCCGCCGAGGCGACACCGCGTTCGGCTCTCCACCTGGCCGGGCTGGCCGCCGAGGCCGGCCTCCCGGACGGCGTCCTCACGGTGCTGCCCGGATACGGCCCGGTCGCCGGGACCGCCCTGGCCCGCAGCCCCCTCGTGGGAGCGCTGTCGTTCACCGGGTCCACCGGCACCGGGCGGCGGATCCTCAAGGACGCGGCCGATACCAACTTCAAGCGCGTCTCGCTGGAGATGGGCGGCAAGAGCCCTCAGGTGCTGATGGCCGACGCCCTCGTCTACGGGGACGATCTCATCGACGGCATGATCGAGGCCGCGTTCCTGACGATGGGCCAGAACTGCACGGCGGGCTCCCGCATCCTGGTCCACCGGAGCATCGCCGACGACGTCCTGGCCCGGTTCACGGTCGCCGCGAGGGATCTGGTCATCGGCGACCCGGCCGACCCTCGGACGCACATGGGACCCCTCGTCAACCGCGGCGCCTTCGACCGGGTCGCGGGAGCCGTGGAGGCCGCCCGCGCCGACGGAGCCCACATCCACACCGCGGGTCTGCCCGACGGCCTGCCGCCGCACGGCGCCTACTACCCGCCGACCGTCGTCACCCACGCCCCCGAAGGCAGCGACGTCCTCACCAAAGAGCTGTTCGGGCCGGTCGTGACGCTGCAGACCTTCACCTCGGAGACCGAGGCGATCGCCCTGGCCAACGCCACCGCGTACGGGCTCGCGGCCTCCGTGTGGACCCGCGACCTCGACGCCGCCCTCCGCCTGGCACGCGGCATCCAGGCCGGGGTCGTCTCGGTCAACTCCTACAGCGAAGGCGACATCACGACCCCCTTCGGCGGCTGGAAGGAGTCCGGCTTCGGCGGCGCGGAGAAGTCCACGAACGCCTTCGAACAGTGGACCAGGGAGAAGACCATCTGGATCCGGAGCCGCTGACCGACACGCCGTGCACACGGGCGCGTACGGGGCGTCCGTGGCGCCCCTTCCGGCGTCAGCCCCGGGCCGGCCCCTCGGCGCCGAGCACTTCCTCCCGGAGCCGCCGCGAAGAGGTGCCGTGCCAGCGGCGCACCGCTCGGCGCAGGGTCCGCTCGTCGGAGAAACCTGCCTGATGGGCGATGTCACGCAGGGTCAGTTCCGGGCGCCGCAGCAACTGTTCGACGCGCTCCCTGCGCACTCCGTCGACGAGAGCCTCGTACGTGGTGCCGCAGTCGGCCAGCCGGCGCCGGAGCGTGCGCTCGCTGGCCGTGTGCCGACGTGCCTGCTCGGCGAACGACGGCACCACCGGGAGGCTCTGCGCGATGGAGATCTCCATGACCTCAAGCAGCTCCTGGTGGTGCCGACGCGAGGCCATCTGCTCGTCGAGCGTCTCCAACGCCGACGCGAACGTCACCGGATCCCGGCCCGGCATCGGCGCCCGGGCCCACACCGGATCGATGACGACACGGCTGACCGGAACACCGAAACGGACCGGACAGCCGAAGAAGGATCCGTACGGGTCACTGTGGGCCGGTGCGGGGAAGGCGAACTCCGCCACGCGCGGGGCGAATTCGGGGCCGACGGTCAACCGGGCCAGCGTGACCGCCGAGGTCAGCGCCTCCTCGATCAGGAAGACTGCCACGCCTGGATCCAAGGCCGGATCGGGCAGCTCGGCACGGATGGCGAAGCCGCCGTCCTCCTCGCCGGCCGACCACACCACCATCGCCCCGGACAGATTCTGGTACGTCACCCCGGTCTCGGCGGCCCGCCGCAGGTTCTCCGCGGCCATGAGCGCGAAACCCAGCAGCCCCCAGGCGGTCAGGTGCTGCGCCGCGCCCACCTTCATGCCGAGGTGCTCGTCACCGGTGAGCTCCAGGGCCCGCCGGATCACGGCGCTGCCCTGACGGTAGGAGACCCTGAGGGCCGCCGAACGCATCAGGGTCTCGTCCAGACCGACCTGCTCCAGATGCGGCCGCAGGTCGACACCGCGCTCGAAGGTGACCGACGTGAGATAGCGCAGGATGTTCGGCTGGATCGTGGCCGATGTGCTGCGGCTGGTTCCCGCGGGGGCCGCCGGGACGTCGACACCGGGCATCGCGCTCACCTCCTGCCTGGGCACACCCACGTCCAGCCTGAGCACACCCACCGCTTGCCTGGGCGCCCCACTGTAGGCGGCGGGACCCCAGCGGCAGCATGTCTGGCTGGTGAAGTCCCCTGCCCGGCCCCTGGCGACCCTCGCATCCGGCCCCACCGCCCCGCACGTTCGACTCAGGCCGGTTGCCTGATGCTCTCGATGATCCGCGCGAAGCCCTCCTCTCCGTGCCCGGCGTCGATCTGGCGCCGGACGAGCCGCTGGACCATGTCGACCACCTCGGTGCTGATGCCCTGGTCGGAACTGGCCGCCACGAGGTCGCCGAGGTCGGAGAACGCGAGGCTCTGCTGCCCCGCCACGGTGTAGTCCCCGCCGTCGATGACCTCGGCGAACCCCTGGAAGCCACCGGTCATGGCCGTCAGCCAGGGCGCGGCCAGCGCGGCGAACTCGCCCGCCGTCACACCGGCCGGCGCGACCATGGCGGCACCGTGCATGAATCCGGCGAACATGACGTACATGCCGGCGAGCAGGGCGAGGTCGTACAGGGACGCCAGCCCGGCGTCCTCGCCGAAGTAGGTACTGGCACCCCACAGTTCGAGCAGCGGCTTGTACTCCTCGAAGACCTCGGCCGATCCGCTGTAGAGGATCGAGGACCCGGGCCGGCCGATCATGTCCGGCACGGCCATGATGCCGCCGTCCAGATACGCGATCCCGGCCCGGGCGGCCCAGTCCGCCGACTCCCGTGACTGTGCCGGAGACGTCGTCGTCACGTTGACCACGGTTCGTCCGGCCAGTTCGTCGGAGAGCGGATCGAGCACCTCGTGGACCGACGCGTGGTCCAGCAGACACACGATCACCAGTCGGCCGGCCCGGACCGCGTCCCGGGCCGTGGCGGCCACCTCCGCGCCCTGCGCGACGAGTTGGTCCGCCTTCCCCGGAGAGCGGTTCCAGCATGTGGTCGCGTATCCGGCCTTCACCAGGGCGCCCGCGAGAGCGGTCCCCATCGCACCCAGCCCGAGAACACTCACCCGGACGCTGTTTTCGGTCGTCATTTCCGGCGTTTCCCCTCGTGTTTGTGGTTCGGTTCGATCCTCTCCACGGCCGGTAGGGTTGACCAGTACGGACTAATTAGTCGGGTACTCACCTGTTGGTAAGTACCTTTTGGTTCTTGGGTACTTGGGTTCTTGGGTCTTGGGGGACGGATGGCGACTTCGGCACGGCGTGGTCCCTATTTCTGCGGCATCGACGCGGCCATGGACGTGGTCGCCGGCAAGTGGAAGTCGCTGATCCTCTGGGAGCTGGACCACTACGGGGTCCGCCGGTTCGCCGAGCTGCGCCGCGGACTGCCGGGCGTCAGCGAGAAGATGCTGATTCAGCATCTGCGGGAGATGGAGGAGGACGGGCTCGTCCATCGTGAGGTGTACCGAGAGGTGCCACCGAAGGTCGAGTACTCCCTGACGGAGCACGGTGTCTCGCTCAACGCCGCCCTGGCCTCCCTCGGGGCGTGGGGCACCGAGCGCATCCGGCGGATCGGCGCCGAGAAGGTCCCCGTCGACGCCGCGGGGACCCCTCAGAGCTAGGCACCTGAACTGCCGGGCAGGCTCAACCGGCCTACGGCAGGGCGCGGTTGAGGATCGCGTCCAGGTCGGCGGAGGCGCTGCGCCGGGAGCCGACGTCCACGGAGCGTCTCGTCGAGGACTGAGATCCGTGGCCGGGAGGAGGGTTGGACCTGAACGAGGGCCTGCGTCACGAGGGGCACGGACCGCCCGCGTCACCGCCGTTCACGGCTCTGATTCCGGGGCTCCCTCCCTGCCCTTGTCCTCGTCTTTGCCCTCGTCCTTGGGGTGGTCGGGGGCCGTGCCGCCGGCGTCGGTCGTGTCGGTCGGTGGGGGAGTGGTCAGTTCGGCTACCGCCGCCGCCAGTTGTTGTTGGAGTGGTTCGGGGAGGGGCTCGCCCTGGACGGCGCCCACCATGTCCTGGGCCAGATGGTGGAGCTTGGTGTTGGTGTTCTGGGAGACCGTCACCAGGACGTTCCAGGCGTTCTCCGGGCTCAGGGCGAAGGAGGCCATCAGGACTCCGCGGGCCAGGTCGATGACCGGCCGGGTCTGCATGGCGCGCTTGAGCTGGACGACTTCCGCGCGCAGGTCCCGCTCGGCATCGTCGTGCAACACGTTCTCCTCCGTGGGGCGTGGTTTCCGAACGGGGTGCGCGTCCTGGTCCGGAAGGGTCGCCGCCCCGGCGGCATCACCCGTAGGTGCGCATGCGGGCGCGAACAGCGACGACGTTCGGGTGAGGGCGAGCAGCCGCTCGACCACCGGGTCGGCAGCCTGGATGACGACGGTCTTGGCGTCCTTCAGTGCACGCCGACGCAGGCGCAGCAGGACGTTGAGACCGGAGCAGTCGCAGAACTCGACTCCGCTCAGATCGAGATCCACGCCGGTGACCGACCGGGCGAGGGCGCGACGCAGCTCCTGCTTCAGCAGCTGTTCGCCGTCGAGGTCGATCTCACCGGCGATCACGACGACCGTACGCGCGCCGACCTGGTGTGCCTCGATCTTCAGGGAGGCCGACGGACGCCCCCTCGCCGCGACGACCGATGCCGCGCAGACGGGCTCGGGCCCGCTCTCGAACTGCGCGGAGAGTGCAGTGTCTCGCATGGCAGCCGCTCCTGAGGCATCCGGCCGTCTCTGACTCCCCCAGGCTCAGCTCCCGAGCGTCACACGTCAAGCGATACATGAAATTTCTTTCGCCCTTTTGAATGCGTGAACGACAGGTCCTATGCTGTGGCCCATGGGTGGAGTACCTGAGACACATTCCGGCTGGACGTTCCTCACCAACCACGCCCGCGTACTGGCTGCCATCGCCGATGACCAGAAAACCCGCATCCGGGACATCGCCGCACGCTGCCGGCTCACGGAGCGGGCCGTGCAGAAGATCATCGCCGATCTGGAGCAGGGTGGGTATCTCACCCACACCAGGCAGGGGCGCACGAACGAGTACCACATCCAGCCGGGGACCGGCCTGCGCCACCCGGCCGATGCCGGGCTGTCGGTCGCGGGTCTGCTCTCCGTGCTGGCGCAGCACGACGCCGAGCGCGACACCAGATCTCAGCAACTGCAGACGGCATCCGTCTCCGAGCAGGGTTCCACCGCCGACGAGTGACGAGTGGCGCCGGGACCCTCGGACCACGGCAAGATCGACTGGTGGGGCCGGGCGCCCAGGACTACCGTCGGTACAGCGAACGTCGACGTTCACGTCGTCGTACACGCAGGACACATGCCATGACGGGCGCTCGGACGACACCCTCGGAAACTGCCAAGTCCCCGGAGCGGGGCCGAGGCAGGGGGATCGCTCTACTCGTCATCGCCTCCTGCCAGTTGATGGTGGTCCTCGACATCACCATCGTGAACATCGCCCTTCCGCACATCCAGAGCTCGCTCGGCTTCTCGACCGAGAGCCTGTCCTGGGTGATCAACGCCTACACGCTGACTTTCGGCGGTCTGCTCCTGCTCGGCGGGCGGTTGGGCGACATCCTCGGCCGTCGCCGTGTCTTCATGTTCGGCGTCCTGCTCTTCGTGCTCGCCTCCCTGCTCGGCGGACTCTCGCAGGAATCCTGGCAGTTGCTCGCGGCGCGCGCGCTGCAGGGCGTTGGCGGCGCCATCGCGTCCCCGACGGCCCTCTCGCTGATCACCACGACGTTCGAGGAAGGGCCCGAGCGGAACAGGGCGTTCGGTGTGTTCGCCGCGGTCTCGGCTGGCGGCAGCGCGATCGGCCTGCTGGCGGGCGGACTGCTCGTGGAGTGGCTCGACTGGCGCTGGGTCCTCTTCGTCAACGTGCCCATCGGCCTGCTGATCGTGCTGGCGACGCCCCGCTACATCCGGGAGTCCGAGCGCCATCCGGGCCACTTCGACATCCTCGGCGCGCTCACCTCCACCGCCGGCATGGTGATGCTCGTCTACGGCTTCATCCGGGCCTCGGAGGACGGCTGGAGCGACCGCCTGACCCTCGCGTCCTTCGCGGCGGCCGTCGTGCTTCTCGCCGCGTTCATCACCGTCGAGCGCCGGTCGAAACAGCCCATCACGCCCCTGTGGATGTTCCGCGACCGCAACCGGGCAGGCGTCTACGCGATCATGCTGAGCCTGGCCGCGGCGATGTTCGGGATGTTCTTCTTCCTGACGCTCTTCGTGCAGAACATCCTGGGCTTCAGCCCGCTGGAGGCCGGTCTCGCCTTCCTGCCGGTGAGCGCGATCATCGCCATCGGCGCGGGGTTCGCCTCACAACTGCTGCCCAAGTGGGGGCCCAAGCCGTTCATGACGGTGGGCGCGGTCCTGTCCGCCATCGGACTCGGCTGGCTGACCCTGACCGAGGTCGACAGCACCTACGCGGGCAGCATCCTCGGACCCATGCTGGTCTTCGGCTTCGGTATGGGTCTCAACTTCGTGGCACTGACGCTGATGGCGGTCTCGGGAGTCCAGTCGCAGGACGCGGGAGCGGCCTCCGGGATCCTCAACGCCACCCAGCAGGTGGGCGGTTCGCTCGGCCTGTCGGTGCTGGTGACCGTCTTCGGTACGGCGAGCCGCAACGAAGCCACCGATCAGGTCCGCGACTTCATGGCGGAGGCGACCCCTGCCCAGCGCCTCGAATTCCGCAGAACCGGCGAACTCCCGCCGCCCTGGAGCGACCAGGTGCTGACCTCGGGCATTTCGAGTGCGTTCATCGTCGCGGCGATCATCGCCGTCGTGGGCGCCCTGATCGCCCTGATCGTCATTCAGGTACGCCCCGACGACCTGGAACGCCTCCAGGGAAACGGTGCCATGGCGCCCGTGGCGGCCGGGGATGTCCCGGAGGCCGGGGACGTACAGGAGAGCCCGGCCGATGCGAGCGAACGGTCTTCGGACGCCTCGGAGCCTCGCGAGGATCCTCCTTCGCGCGGCTGAACCTCAGCGGCTGAGCCTCAGGGCAGCGGCTGTTCCGTCCAGATGACCTTGCCCGCGGGGGTGTAGCGAGTGCCCCAGCGTTCGGCGAGCTGGGCGACGAGGAACAGACCGCGTCCGCCCTCGTCCGTGCTGGCCGCGTACCGCAGGTGCGGTGAGGTGTTGCTGCCGTCGAAGACCTCGCAGATCAGGCTGCGGTCGCGCAGCATACGGACCTGGATGGAGCCGGTGCCGTACCTGATCGCGTTGGTGACCAGCTCGCTGAGCATCAGCTCGGTGGCGAACGCCAGGTCGTCCAGCCCCCACTCCGTGAGCTGCCGGGTGACCGACGCGCGCACCTCGCCGACGGCGGCCGGGTCGGACGGCACCTGCCACTCGGCGATGCGGTCGGCTCCGAGGGCGCGGGTGCCGGCGACGATCAGCGCGATGTCGTCGCTGGGCCGGTCGGGAAGGAGGGCGTTGAGGACGCCCTGGCAGGTGTCCTCGGGCGACCGGTCGGCGCCGGCCAGCGCGGTACGCAGCAGCTCCAGGCCGGCGTCGATGTCCCGCTCCCGGTCCTCGACGAGCCCGTCCGTGTAGAGAACCAGCCGGCTGCCCTCGTCCAGCGTGAGTTCGGCCGTCTCGAACGGGAGGCCGCCGAGACCGAGCGGCGGACCCGCGGGCACCTCGGGGAACTCCACGCTGCCGTCGGGGCTGACGACGGCCGGCGGTGGGTGGCCCGCCCGGGCGACGGTGCACTTCCGGGAGGTCGGGTCGTAGACGGCGTACAGACAGGTGGCGCCGGTGATCGCGGCGCTGCTGTCCTCCGCGGCCTCGTCCTGGTCGATGCGGCCGACCAGCTCGTCGAGGAGTCCGAGCAGCTCGTCGGGCGGCAGGTCGAGCGCGGAGAAGTTGTGCACGGCGGTCCGCAGCCGCCCCATCGTGGCCGCGGCGTGCAGCCCGTGGCCGACGACATCGCCCACGACGAGCGCGACCCGGGCGCCGGACAGCGGCAGTACGTCGAACCAGTCGCCGCCCACCCCCGCCTGCGCGGGCAGATAGCGGTAGGCGATGTCCAGGGCGCTCTGTTCGGGCAGATTGCGGGGCAGCAGGCTGCGCTGCAGCGTCACGGCCATGGTGTGCTCGCGCGTGTAGCGGCGCGCGTTGTCGATGGAGACCGCGGCACGGGCGACCAGCTCCTCGGCGAGGGCCAGCTCCTCCTCGTCGAACGGCTCGGGCTTCTCCGAGCGCCAGAAGTTGACCACGCCCATCACCAGGTGTCCGACCCGCACCGGAACGATGATCAGCGAGTGGATCCCGTACTCCACGACCTGCGCGGTGCGCTCCAGGTCCTGCGCGAGCCACCCGGGAGCCTCCCGGAGGCTGGGCTCGACCACGGCCTGGCCGGTGCCGATGCTGCGGGCCTGAGGTGTGGACGCGACGAATCTGATCCGCTCGCCCACCGGATAGAGGGGAGCGTCCTTGCGGATACCGCTGAACGCGGTACGGCGCAGATCGGTGCCCGCCTCCGGCTCCTCGCCGCTCAGCACGGCGTCGGCCAGGTCCACGGTGACGTAGTCCGCGAACCGCGGTACCGCCACCTCGGCCAGTTCCTCGGCGGTACGGGTCACGTCCAGGCCCGTACCGATGCCCACCCCGGCGTCGTACAGGAGCTTGAGATGCTCCCGGGCCACTTCGGCCCTTCCGGACAGGGCGCGCAGCTCGGTCGAGTCGCGGAGTGTCGCGACGCTGCCGGCCGGGCCGCCCTTGAGGTCCGTGGGCCGTTGGTTGATCGCCAGCAGCCGGTCCCCGACCAGGTGCACCTCGTCCGTCGCGACGCGCCCCGAGGCCAGCAGACCGGCCGTGTCCGTGTCGAGGCCGAGTTCGAGCACATGCCGTCCCTCGGCGTTCCGGGGAAGATCCAGCAGCCGGTGCGCCTCGTCGTTGGCGAGCAGCAGCCGTCCCTCGCCGCTGGCGATGATCACGCCTTCCCGGACCGCGTGCAGCACCGCGTCGTGGTGCTCGTACATCCGGGTCATCTCGAACGGGCCCAGCCCGTGTGTCTGGCGCAGCAGCCGTCTGCTCACCAGTGCCGTCCCGCCCAGCGCCAGGGCGAGTGCCGCGGCCGCGGCGGTCAGCAGCAGCGGGAGCTGCCGGTCCGCGACACCGCCGACGTTCTCGGTCGTGATGCCTGCCGACACCAGGCCCACGACCTCGCCGTCGTCCGACTTGACGGGGACCACGGCCTGCACCAGCGGCCCGATGGTTCCCGTGATCTCCTCGGTGAAGGAGCGGCCCTCCAGCGCCGGTTCGAGGGTTCCGACGAACGTCTTGCCGATCCGGTCGGGCTTGGGGTGGGTGTAGCGGACCCCGTCGGTGTTCATCACCACGATGAAGTCCACCTTGGACTGCTCGCGGGCCGCCTCGGCCCGCGGCTGAAGCACCGCGGTGGGATCGGAGGTGCTCAAGGCGTCGCGGGTGCCGGGGGCGTTGGCGAACGTCTCGGCGACGGCCAGGGAGCGGTTCGTGGCCTCCTGGGTGCTGTCGTGCCGCACCTGCAGCACCAGAGCGACCACCGCGGCCACGACCAGCAGCAGCACGATCACCACTTGCAGGACGAACACCTGGCCGGCGACACTGCGCCCGCCCAGCGCCGACCGCAACCCCGCCGAGGGCCCCTGCCCGCCGTCGTGGGCCCCCCGAGGATCGACTGGATGGCGCGGCGTCTGCCGTGCCCGCCGCGCATGCGCTCGGCGAGGGCGGTCACGCCTGCGCCGCGCGCGCAGGCCGCCCGGGCGGGGGGTCGACCGAGCCCAGGATCGACCCAAGAGTCGCACCATAAGCCCATGTCTACACTGCCGGGCGCCATGAGGCGAGAGGGTCATGCCCCGCGAGGGGAGACCGCCCGGACCGGGTGGCCCAGACCAATGGCGGAATGAGGGCCTCAGGCCCCTGGGGCGGCACGGCTCGGGGATGTGGGGCGGTACTGGTGGCCGCGTCCCGGTGCCGATGATCGCGGGCCGTCCGGTGCTGCCGTCGGCACGATCGTGCCGCATGATGGAGATGGGTTCCATTTGTGCGCATTTGTGCCTCAAGCGCGGGAGGTCGTCATGCCCACCCCGGACCGGTACCGGCTGACCTTCACCCATGAGGGATCGGGCGTCGGCGCGACCACGGACAAGGTGGTCGTCGAACGGACCGACACCCTGGGACCGGGCGGGAACCCGGTCTACTGCGACCCCACCGGCATTCTTCGTGCCGAGATCAGCCCGGCGGGGGAGGTGCGGATGCTGGCCAGCGGCGGCTACCAGTCGCCCGTTCCGCCGTCCGCCGAACCGCTCCGGCAGTCCTAGGAGAGCTCAGGGAAGCCTCAGGTGGGTCCCGGGCTAGCTCCGGACGAGGAGCAGCGCGGCGGCGCTGCTCGCGCCGAGGGAGGCGCCGGCCACCGTCTGCGCGGTGGAGTGGTGGCCGAGCGCGACCCGTGACCAGCACACCCCGACCACGAGGACGTACGCGGCGAGCCACCACACGGTGTGCGTGGCGGCGAGCATCGCCACGACCGCCGAAGCGACGGCGGAGTCCACGCTGATCTTCCACGCCGTGTTCACGGCGAGCAGCACGATTGTCGTGACCCACAGCCCGAGCATCGCGACCAGGATTCCCGTGGGCGCTCCGCCGAGGAGCATGACCAGGGTCCCGAGCCCGAGGGAGCCGAGGATCACGAAGAAGATCGGCGCCCGCTGCGTACGGTCCACCACGTGCCGGTCGCCCCAGGTGCCACGCCCGCGCTCCCACTGGATGTACGCGGCCGGCACGATCCCCGCGCACAGGGCGCCGAGCAGACCCCACGGAACGCCGGTCCAGTCACCCGCGGCGGCGGCCCCGATCCCGGTCATTCCGGCGACCAGGACATTGCGGGGCTGAAGTACGTCGGTCACGACGCGGGCGGTTCTCATGCACTCGACTCACGGATTCCGGGGTGGGTGGGTGGGGGTGATCGGGCAGCGGCCGCATGTCATGTACGGCACGGCGCGATGTGCCTGGCCGAAAGCACCGTTGGTCCTGTGCCGAGTCCCGGTTAGCGTGCTTTTCAACCGATCATCAGGGGGAAACAGCATGTCAGCAGGGCCTGTTGTCGATCTGCAGCAACTCGGAGGGGACTTCACCCGCGATCCCTATCCCGTCTACGCCGAACTCCGTGCGGCCGGACCCGTGCACCGGGTGCTCGACACCGACGGCGAGGAGGTGTGGTTCGTCGTCGGTTACGACGCGTGCCGTACCGCCTTCACCGACCCCCGGCTCAGCCGGGACTGGCGCAAGTCCGGGAACATCGGCCAGATCGTCAACACCGAGCAGGACCAGCCGGCGCTCGCCCACATGCTGATGTCGGACCCGCCGGACCACACCCGGCTACGGCGGCTGGTGGCAAGGGAGTTCACCCCGCGCCGTATCGACGCCCTGGCCCCTCGGGTCCAGCAGATCGCCGACGAACTCCTGGACGCGATGCTCGCGGGGGAGGGGCGGCAGGCGGATCTGGTGGCCTCCTTCGCCTTTCCGCTGCCCATGACCGTCATCTGCGAACTGCTCGGCGTGCCCGCGCTCGACCGGGACACCTTCCGTGGCTGGTCCAACGAGATGGTCGCCCGTACGAGTCCGGAGTCGGAGGCGCGCGCCTACCAGGAGATGCCGGCGTACCTCGCCGAACTGGTCGCCGACAAGCGGAGCCGGCCCGGCCAGGACCTGCTGAGCGCGATGATCCACACCGTTGACGAGGGCGGCGACCGGCTCTCGCCCGACGAACTCATCGGCATGTGTGTGCTGTTGCTCATCGCCGGCCACGAGACCACGGTCAACCTGATCGGCAACGGCATGCGTGCCCTGTTCGCGCACCCCGGCCAACTGGCCGACCTGCGCGCCGACTTCGGGCTGCTCGAAGGCGCGATCGAGGAAATGCTCCGCTACGACGGCCCGGTGGAGAACTGCACGGACCGACTGGCACTGGAGGACGTGGAGATGGGTGGGGTGACCATCCCCGCCGGCTCCACCGTCCTGATCGCCATGGCCGGCGCCGACCGTGATCCCGAGCGCTTCCAGCAGGCCGACCGGTTCGACATCCGCCGGGACTCCCGCGGCCACATCGCCTTCGGCCACGGCCTGCACTACTGCCTGGGCGCCCCGCTGGCCCGGCTGGAGGGCCGCATCGCGATCCGCACCCTCCTGGAACGCTGCCCGGACCTGAGGCTGGACGCCGACGAGACCGAGCTGCCGTGGATGCGGGGGCTGTTGATCAGGGGTGCCCGCGAACTTCCCGTGCGCTGGTGACCGTCGGCGCACCACGCCGGTGACCGCCGGCGGTCCGGCCCTCGCCGGTGACCGGCAGTAACTGGATCGCTCTCGCCGAACTCCGGCCGCCCCAGTACGTACGCGGTGGTACGCCCTCGTCCACACCATGACTTCGCGGCGCCCGGCAGGCCTGTCCGCCGGGCGCCGCAATGCGTTTCCGGGTCGGTGCCCGCTGCGTGGCGATGGAGGCGGCGCAGACGCGACGCGCGCTCGCCGCCGCTCTCTGGGGTAAGGTCCTCGTCACTTCGGAGGCGCCCGTGTCTCTCCGTCACATTGTCCGGCCGTGTACACCTGCCGGACGAGGAGGGCGTACGCGGACGAGGAGCAAGAAGCCGTATGGCGCCCTCGGGCGGGCTGGTTCATGAGAGGTTTCTATGAATCCGCGGGACGTTTGAACACTCGGGGCCTCCCCTCCGTATAGGGCGGGGGATTGCCATGCCGGCTCCGGCCAACAGAAGCGTAGGAGTAGATCCTTGGGACGCAACACGCGCAGACGCCCAACAGGCGCACGACGCGCGACCATTGGGGCGGTCGCGCTGATGCTGGGGGGAGGTGGGCTGGTAGCGGCGAACGTCTACGCGACGGCCTCCGAGAGTGGTCAGAGCCAGGCCGGTCAGGTCCTGGCCTCGGGCGCCGCCACGATCGACTGCCCGGACGTGGGCAGTCAACTGACGGCGGTGCCGGACGAGGCGAAGGCGGAGGTCGACAAGGAACTCGCCCTCCTGGACAAGCAGATCGCCGAGGCCTACCAGCGGTTGCAGCAGTCGACGCAGGCCATCCAGCAGGACGGTGCCTTCGCCGAGAACTCGATCATGAACCCGCTGAAGGAGAAGCGAGCCGCGACCATCGAGCGGATCGCGATCGCCGTCGACCGGGTGGGAGACCGCCCGCAGGGCCTTGAGCCCTTCGCGGCCTGCATACTTCGCGCCTCGGGCAACCAGGGCGAGCAGGGCGGCGACGGACAGAACGGCGACCAGGGCGGCGAAGGCCAGCAGCAGGACGGCGCCGATCAGGACGGTCAGGGCCAGGACGGTCAGAACCAGGACGAAGGCCAGGACAACGGCCAGAACCAGGACAACGGTCAGGGCCAGGGCGACGAGCAGGGCGATCAGCAGGGCGGCAACGGCGGCCAGGCCGGCAACGGTCCTGTGGCCGCCGACTTCGTGGACATCAAGTCGGTCCAGCCCAACGTGCAGAGCCCGCGCAAGCAGGGCAACGCCTCGCGCGGCACCTTCAGCACCGCCTGCGGTGTGAACGCGAACGGCCTGTTCAACTCAGACAACGTGATCGTGGCCCCCGGTGTCACCAACGGCGCCCACCACTTCCATGACTACGTCGGCAACCAGGACAACAACGCCTTCGCGAGCGACCAGGACCTGGCCAACGGCGACACGTCCTGCGAGAACAAGGGCGACAAGTCCTCGTACTTCTGGCCCGTGATCCGTCTGCAGAACGGCGCCCAGGAGCAGGACGCGGGTTCTCCCGGCGGCGGCATCGAGGGCAACGCCGGTGAGATCGTCACGCCCAAGCAGGTGACCATGACCTTCGTGGGCAACCCGCAGAGCAAGGTCACCGAGATGCCGAAGCTGCTGCGCATCATCACCGGTGACGCCAAGGCGTTCGTCAACGGCACCGCCAACGCCAACGCCTCATGGAGCTGCACCGGGTTCGAGGACCGGCAGCTGAAGGACAAGTACCCGCTCTGCCCGCAGGGCAGTGACGTGGTCCGCACCTTCAAGTTCCAGAGCTGCTGGGACGGCAACAACATCGACAGCGCCAACCACCGCACCCATGTGGCCTTCGCCGACGCCAACGGCGTCTGCGCGAACGGCTTCAAGGCCATCCCGCAGCTCGTCCAGCGGATCGTCTACGACATCGACGCGCCCAGCCTGAACGACGGCGGCCGGACGACCCCGCTGTTCGCGGTCGACTCCTTCCCGGAGCAGCTGCACAAGCCGGTCACCGACCACGGCGACTTCATCAACGTCTTCGACGAGGACCTGATGGGGGAGATGGTGGACTGCATCAACGGAGGCCGGAAGTGCGACGCCGCCGACGGTGCGGGTGACGGGGGCGGTGGCGGCGGGGGCGAGGAACCGGGCAACTCCCCGTCGCCGACGCCCTCGGACCCGCCCGGCGGGAACAACGGCGACGACGACCCCGCGGACAACGGCAACGGGAACGGCGGCGACAACGGCAACGGTGGCGAGAACACCCCGTCGCCCACGGCCACCGCCCCGTCCGGTGGGAACAACCAGGACGAGGACCCCGCCGACAACGGCGCCGAGAACACGCAGAAGCCCTCCACCGACAGCACGCAGGCCCCCGACCCCGCCGCCGGCGAGGACAAGGGCGATGCCGAAGCGGTGCCGAAGGCCGAATCGTCCCCGTCGGCCGTCCAGAGCGACGAGGCCGCGGCGACGGGTGGCGACGACAACGACCTCGGCGGCGCCGTGCCGGGCCCCGAACCGTCGGGCGCCTCGGTGCTCGAACCGCAGGCGACCTCGGGCGGACTCGCCGACACCGGGACGCAGTTGTGGCCGGCAGCGGCCGGAGCGTTGCTCCTGCTCGCAGGCTTCGTACTGCTCCGCCGTATCAACAGCAGGCAGACGTGACGCGGCAACGCCAGAACGAGGCAGCGCACAAGGTGGTAGCGCCACAGCGCGGTAGAGCCACGACGAAGTAACGCCGTTTCGCAGTAACGGCGTCGAGGAGCCGGCCGGGGAAACCCGGTCGGCTCCTCGCTCGTTCACGGGCCAGTGCCGATGACCCCCGCGACGAAGCCCGCCAGCTGCTTCCGCATCTCTTCCCGGGGCACGCCCTTCTGGCCGGCCAGGTGCTCCACGAGGTCCGCTCGGACGGTGGCGAGCAGCGCGTGCGCGGTGAAGTCGCTGTTGGTGAGGCCGGGAATCTGCTCCAGTGCGGACCGGAGCAGGCTGTGCCATCGCTCGTAGTGCTCCGCCTGGTAGGGGCTGTCGCTGCCCGTCGCCTCCAGGGCCAGGGCGAGATGGCGGTGGTCGAGCTTGAAGCACAGGAGGGCGTCGAGCAGGGCGGGTACGCGCTCAAGCGGCGGCGTGTCGGGCCCCAGCGGGGGTGGGCCCTCCTCGACGGCGCTCCCGACCGGTTCGAGCCGCGTCGCGTACAGCGCCCGGATCAGCCCGGTGCGGTCGCCGAAGGCCCGGAAGAGGGTTCCCTTGCCGACGCCGGCCACCGTCGCGATGTCGGCCATGGTGACGTCCTCGGGGCTCTCGCACTCGGTGAAGAGCGTGTCGGCAGCCGCGAGCACGGCAACCCGGTTACGGGCTGCGTCCTTGCGTGGTCTGCGCTCGGTCATGCTGCTCCTCCATTTGCAAAGCGGACCCACGGTCCGTATCGTCACTCGAAGCGGACCGCTGGTCCGTATCGTACTGGACGGAGAAGCGCGTGCCCGCGAACACTTCACTGGCAGATACCTCACCGGCAGAGCTGTACCGCCACAGCCTGCGGCTGTTGCTGGACAAGAACATCCCCGCCTGGGTCGACCTGTGGGCCGAGGACGGCATCCTGGAATTCCCCTTCGCGCCGCAGGGCTGGCCCGGGCGGCTGGAGGGCAAGGAGGCCATCGCCGCCTACATGCGCCACTATCCCGACCACATCGACCTGCACGACTTCCCCGACCTGCGGATTCACCAGACCACCGAGCCGGACGTCATCGTGGTGGAGATGCGTGGTGTGGGCCGTCTCGTGGAGACCGACAGCCCCTACGACATGACCTACATCGCCGTAGTGACCGTCCGGGACGGGCTCATCTCCTCCTACCGCGACTACTGGAACCCGATCGCCGTTCAGGAACCCGGCGTCGACTTCACCGCGAGCGGCGCCCGATGAGCGGCACCGGCACGACTCTGGTCATCGGTGCCACCGGCACGACCGGCAGCCGTACCGCCGCGCAGCTGACCGCCGCCGGCCACCGCGTCAAGGCCGCCGGCCGTCGCGCGACCCCGGTGCCGGGCGCTGAACCGGTCCGCTTCGACTGGGGCGATCCCGGGACCCACGCCGGCGCCCTCGACGGAGTCGACCGCGTCTACCTCATTCCGCCCCTGGGTGACTCCGACCCGGCCTCGGTCATGCTGCCCTTCCTGCGGCAGGCCCGTGCCGCCGGGGTGCGCCGCGCGGTGCTCCTCAGTTCCTCGGCCATACCCGAGGGCGGCCCGGCGGTGGGAATGGTGCATCGGGCCCTGCCCGGCCTGTTCGACGAGTGGGCGGTGCTGCGGCCCTCGTGGTTCATGCAGAACTTCACCGGAGCGCACGCCCACGCCGACAGCATTCGTGCGGACGGCGCCATCCTGACAGCGGCCGGCACCGGCCGTGTCGGATTCGTCGACGCCGACGACATCGCGGCCGTCGCCGTGCGTGCCCTCACCGACGACCGCGCCCCCAACGCCGAACTGGTCCTGACCGGTCCGGAGGCGCTCAGTTACGACGACGTCGCCACGATCGTCACGGAGGTCACCGGTCGACCCGTGGTCCACCACCCGCTGGCCCATGAACAACTGCGTGACCGCCTCGCGGCGTTCATGCCGCTGGAGTTCGCCACGCTGCTGGCGGACATGGACCGCGCCATCGCCGGCGGAGCCGAGGACCACACCACCGGCACCGTCCAACTCCTCACCGGCCGCCCGCCGAACGGCTTCCGCGCGGTCGCCGAACGCGAGTTGAGCAATCCGGTCACCTCGTAGTGGCCGCACCCGTTCGCCGGGCACCGGGTCGGCCCGGCGCCCGACGAACCGCGTGCTGTCAGCCGTGGTAGCCGATGTAGCCGTTGCCGTCCCGGTCGTTGTTCCTCTTCGTGTAGCTGTGCACGTCCGCACGGCTGCCGGAGGGCTTGTAGAGGTAGATGGTGTCGGCGTCGTTGTTCCACATGAAGTTGCAGTTGTCGCGGTAGACGACGTTGCCGGCATCGGAGTCGTTGCCGTTGCCGCCGCGCAACTTCACATAGTCACCGGGCTGGAGATAGTGGTTCGCGGTGAAGGCGAACCGGTTGCCGGTCTTGTCCTTGACGACATAGCCCTTGAGATTCACGGTCGCCGAGGACGAGTAGTTCTTGATGGTCAGGTATTCCTGGTGCGTGTTGCCGGTGGTGCATCTGTTGGAGTCGCTGCCGGGCGCGTCGTACTGAATGCCCCGGACCTTCAACGCCGAGGTGTACTCGGCCGCCTGGGCCGGGGCGGCAACGAGTACCGCCAGCGCACCGGCTGTGAAGGACACGGCTATGACAGGGTGCTTTCGCATGAGAATCCCCCTCCAGATCGCTATGAGGCACTGGAGCCTAGCCATGCCGTGAACGATGTGTGTCGGATTGGGGGTTATCGCATTTTCCGTCATGAAAACGTGATAGAGGCACGCAGAGGTTCAGGGATGTGGCTGGGTGTCCCGTCGAGGACGGAAATCCGTTGAAACCTGTCGGTAATGCCCCTGTGGGGTGAATGCCCGCGCTCCTAGCGTGGTGAGCCGTTCCCGCGCACGTCCGGCGGCACGTTCACACTCCAGGAAAGAGCACAGGCATGCAGTACTTCCTGCCGATCGTCATCGGCGTCCTCTACGCGCTGTTGATGTCCCTCATCCGGGAACCGCACCGGCGGCGCTTCAACGCCGTCATGGTCGCTGGGGCGGGCGCCGCGTACCTCAGCGGCGGCGGGATGGGCGGCTGGGAGTTCGCGTTCACGGCGGTCGTGACGTATGTCGCGTACCGCGGTCTCGACTCGTGGACCTTCATCGGTATCGGCTGGCTGCTGCACACCGCGTGGGACGTCGTGCACCACATCAAGGGCAACCCGATCATCCCCTTCGCCCACGACTCGTCGCTGGGCTGCGCGATCTGCGACCCGGTCATCGCGCTCTGGTGCTTCATGGGGGGCCCGTCACCGAGTGAACTCCTGCGCAAGCTGCGGTCCGGGAGGACCCGGGCCCACGACGCGAACGTCCCGGCCGACCCGCACGCCGAGGCGGGGCAGCCGGGACGGGCGGTCCCGCGGGATCAGACCGCCGGAGCCGGGTAGGTCGGGTACTCCACCCCGGAGACGTGCTGGACGACTCGGATGACCTGGCACGAGTAGCCGAACTCGTTGTCGTACCAGAGGTAGAGGATCGCGTTGTCGCCGTCGACCTTGGTGGCGCCGGCGTCGACGATCGAGGCGTGGCGTGAGCCGATGAAGTCGTTGGAGACCGCGTCCGGGGCGCTGGTGAAGTCGATCTGGCGCTTGAGCGGCGAGGTCAGCGACACATTGCGGAGGTAGTCGAGGACCTCGTCGCGGGTGGTCTCGCGCCCGAGCCGCAGGCTGAGGATGGCGATCGAGACGTCCGGCACGGGCACGCGGATCGAGCTGCCCGTGATCGGCGCCTTGAGGTCGGGCAGCGCCTTGGCGACGGCGGATGCGGCGCCCGTCTCGGTGATGACCATGTTGAGCGGCGCGGAGCGGCCGCGGCGGTCGGCCTTGTGGTAGTTGTCCAGCAGGTTCTGGTCGTTGGTGAACGAGTGGACGGTCTCCACGTGGCCGCGCACCACGCCGTACTCGTCCGCCATCGCCTTCAGCGGCGGGACGATCGCGTTGGTGGTGCAGGAGGCGCAGGACAGGATCTGCTCGTCCGGCTTGATCGTGTCGTGGTTGACGCCGTGCACGATGTTCGGGACGTCGCCCTTGCCCGGCGCTGTCAGGACGACCTTGTCGATACCCGGGCGCAGATGCCCCGACAGGCCCTCGCGGTCGCGCCACTTGCCGGTGTTGTCGATGAGGATGGCGTCCCTGATGCCGTACGCCGTGTAGTCGACCTCCGACGGGTCGCTCGCGTAGATCACCTTGATCTCGTTGCCGTTGGCGATGATCGTGCTGTTCGCCTCGTCGACGGTGATCGTGCCCTGGAACTGGCCGTGGATGGAGTCGCGGCGCAGCAGCGAGGCGCGCTTCACGATGTCCTGCTCGCCGCCCCGCCGGACGACGACCGCGCGTAGGCGCAGACCGTTCCCGGAGCCGGTCTTCTCGATGAGCAGGCGGGCGACGAGGCGGCCGATACGGCCGAAGCCGTAGAGCACGACGTCGCGCGGCTCGCGGCGCTCGATCTTGTTGGCGCCCGTGGCTCCGGCCACGGACTCGGCGGTGAACTCGCGCACCGAGAGGCCGCGGTCGTCGGCCTTGTACGTCGCGGCGAGCATGCCGAGGTCGATCTGCGAAGGCCCGAGGTCGAGCTCGGTGAGGGTCTCCAGGAACGGCAGCGTCTCGGTGACCGAGAGCTCCTCGCCGGCTATCTGCCGGGCGAATCGGTGGGTCTTGAGGATGCTGACCACCGACTTGTTCACCAGGGAGCGGCTGTGCAGCAGGATCGTGACGTCCCGCTCCCGGTGCAGCTTCCCGATGAGCGGGATCATCGACTCCGCGATCTCCTCGCGGGTCTTCCAGTTGGTGAACGAGTCGTCATTGACAGTCACAGGTTTATCTTTCGAGCTAGGCGGCGCTCATATGCTAAACCGTCGCCTTTTCGATCATGCCAGCGGCATCGCCAGCGGCATTGGTCGAGCGGATGGCGCGCCCGCTCGCGGTGGCCGAACGGCGTCGCTCAGTGTCCGGGTCCGGTCGGTCCGGGTGTGCCTGGTCCTGGCGCTCCCACGCGCAGCCCGTCCATGATCAGGTCCAGGAGCCGGGTGGCGCGCGGCCGCCAGTCTCCGGCGGGGTCGATCAGCCAGAGGCCGCCGATGGCGAGGATGAAGTCGTCCGCGGTGACGCCCGGGCGGATGGTGCCGGCCTCGTCGTTGGCGCGGAGGAGGAGTTCGGCCGCTTCGGACACCGGGGCGTGCCCCGGTTTCGCCAGGTTCCCCGGGCCGCTCGTCGCCTGCTGGATCGCGTTCGCGATGCCGGCCTTGGCCATGCCGAACTGGGCGAGCCGGTCCATCCACTCACGCAGCGCCTGCTCGGGTCGCCGCGTCTTGAGCAGCTGGGCTGCGCTGTCGGCGACCTGCTGTATCTCGTGGCGGTAGATCTCGAGGACGAGGGTCTCCCGATTGGGGAAGTTCCGGTAGAACGTGCCCTGCCCGACACACGCCTTCTTGGCGATCACGCTGAGCGGGGTGTCCGCGTCGATCGTCAGCTCCACCAGAGCCACTTCCAGGATGCGTTCGCGATTCCGCTGCGCGTCCGAGCGCTGGGGTGCGCCCTTCTCCGGCTGCACTCGTCCTCCTCGCGGGTCCGTGTCCGAATCCCGACCTTGCTCAACCGGACAACTGTCCGTTACGTTTCCTGTGAGCGGACAACTGTCCGGTTGCGCCCATTCTAGCGCTGGGCGCGGCCGGCGTGGGCGCCCGTGACCGTTGTCACCAGCATTCCCTCTCTGACTCTTCTGCCCGCCGGACCGTCCCCCGGACGCACTCCGGGAACGTGAAAGAAGGCTGATCATGGCCCCAGCCACCCCCACGACGTACAGCGCCATAAGTCTGAACATCAACGGCGAGAAACACACGCTCTCCGTCGACCACCGCACCACCTTGCTCGACGCCCTGCGCGAGCGCCTCGACATGACCGGCACCAAGAAGGGCTGCGACCAGGGGCAGTGCGGTGCCTGCACCGTCCTGCTCGACGGCCGCCGGGCCGTGTCCTGTCTGCAGCTCGCGGTGGCGGCCGAGGGACGTGAGATCACCACCATCGAAGGCATGGCCGTGGGCGATCAACTGCACCCGGTGCAGCAGGCGTTCCTCGACCTGGACGGCTACCAGTGCGGCTACTGCACGCCCGGCCAGATCTGTTCGGCGATCGCGGTGATCGAGGAGCACGCGGCGGGCTGGCCGAGCGCCGTCACCGACGACGTCCGGCCCGAAGCCGGACCACCACCATTGAGCGCCGACGAGATCCGCGAGCGGATGAGCGGCAACCTGTGCCGCTGCGGCGCGTACGTGTCGATCGTCGAGGCCGTCGCCCGTGGGGCCGCCGAGACGCAGGCCGTGACGTCCGCGAACCTCCCGCAGACCGAGGAGGCGGCGGCATGAGGGAGTTCGGATACCAGCGGGTCTTCGACGTCTCCGGCGCGGTCGCGCTGCTCGACGCCGATCCCGACGCCCGCTTCCTGGGCGGCGGCACCAATCTCGTCGACCTCATGAAGACCGGCGTCGAGCGGCCCGCGCGGCTCGTCGACGTCCGTGAACTCCCGCTGGACACCGTCGAGTCGACGCGGGACGGAGGCCTGCGAATCGGTGCCACCGTCACCAACAGTGACCTCGCGGCGCACCCCGAAGTCCGGCGCCGCTACCCGGCGTTGGCCCAGGCGGTGCTGGCCGGCGCCTCGGGGCAGCTGCGCAACATGGCCACCGTCGGCGGGAACCTGCTCCAGCGCACCCGCTGCGGCTACTTCGCCGACGTGACCAAGCCCTGCAACAAGCGCGTCCCGGGCAGTGGTTGCCCCGCCATCGGGGGCGAGCACCACAACCACGCGATCCTGGGCGCCTCCGACCACTGCGTGGCCACCCACCCCTCGGACATGGGCGTGGCGCTGACCGCCTTCGACGCCGTCGTGTCGTACGAAACGGCCGACGGACCGGGGGAAGTGCCGCTCAGCTGGCTCTACCTGCCCGTGGGAGACACTCCGCACCGCGAGACGGATCTGCCGCAGGGCGCGCTGATCACCCATGTCACGCTGCCGCCCGCCCCGGTCGCCGCCAACTCCCGCTACCGCAAGGTGCGCGAGCGGGCCTCGTACGCCTTCGCGATCGGCTCGATCGCCGCCGCGCTCGACGTCCAGGACGGCGTCGTACGCGATGTGCGCCTCGCCTTCGGGGCGGTCGCGTCCCGGCCGTGGCGGGCCCGCGCGGCCGAACGGGTGCTGGCCGGGGCACCGGCCGACGCCGAGACGTTCGCCGCCGCCGCGGACGCCGAACTCGCGGCCGCCCGGCCGCTGCCGCACAACGGATACAAGGTGACCCTGATGCGCAACCTCGTGGTGGCCGAGCTGACCCGACTCGCCGAGGAGGCCGGCCGATGACCACCGTCACGACCGGCACCAGGGCCGTGAAGGGAGCCGTCGGCACGGCGCACACCCGCGTCGAGGGCCGCGACAAGGTCACCGGAGCCGCCCGCTACGCCGGAGAGATCCCCTTCGCCGAACTCGCCCACGGCTGGCTGGTGTTGTCGACCGTTGCCCGGGGCCGTGTTCGCTCCGTGGACACGGCGCCCGTTCTCGGCATGCCGGGCGTACTCACCGTCCTGCACCACGAGAACGCCCCACGGGTCGAGACCGACTACCCGGGGCTGCTCGGGTCCTCGCCGGATCCGACCGTCGCCGTCTTCCAGCACGACCGGGTGCCGCACATGGGCTGGCCGGTCGCCCTGGTCGTCGCCGAGACCTCCGAACAGGCCCGCGAGGCCGCCGAAGCACTCGTGGTGCACTACGAGGAGGAACCGCACGACGTCGACTTCTTCGCCGGACACCCGGACGCGTACGCGGCGGAGGGCCACATGCCGGGCGTGACGGCGAAGGGCGACCTTGAGGCCGAACTCGCCGCGTCCGCCGTCGTGGTGGACGAGGAGTACACCACCCCGGAGGAACACCACAACCCGATGGAGCCCCACGCGGCGACGGCCCGCTGGGACGGCGGCCGGCTCGAAGTCGTCGACTCCAACCAGGGCACGACGTGGGTCGCGGGCGAACTGGCGAACCTGTTCTCGCTCGACCCGGCCTCGGTGCGGGTGCGGTCCGAACACGTCGGCGGCGGATTCGGCAGCAAGGGCGTCCGCCCGCACCAGGTGTCCGCGGTGATGGCCGCGACCGTCCTGCAGCGCCCGGTCCGGGTCGTCATGACCCGCCGTCAGATGTTCTCGCTGGCCGGCTACCGCAGCCCCACCACACAGCAGGTCAGGCTCGGCGCCGACGCCGAGGGGCGGCTGCGCGCGCTGGAGCACAGCTCGCTGAGCCTCACCTCGACCGTGCACGAGTTCGTCGAGCCCAGCGCCGGCGTGGCCCGGGTGATGTACGACGCCGACGCCCACCACACGGCCAACCGGGTCGTACGGCTCGACGTGCCCACCCCGACCTGGATGCGCGCGCCGGGCGAGGCGCCGGGGTCGTTCGCAATCGAGTCGGCGCTCGACGAACTCGCCGAGAAGTGCGGCCTCGACCCGATCGAACTGCGCGTACGCAACGAACCCGAGCTGGGCCCCGTGTCCGGGCTGCCGTTCAGCAGCCGCAACCTCCTCGCCTGCTTCCGGACGGGCGCGGGCAGGTTCGGCTGGGCGGACCGCGATCCGCGTCCCGGACTGCGCCGCGAAGGGCGCTGGCTGCTCGGCACCGGCACGGCGGCCGCCTCCTTCGGCGCGATGGCCATGCCGTCCACGGGGGCGATCACGGCGGAGGCGGACGGAACCTTCACCGTGCGGATCAACGCGGCGGACATCGGCACCGGAGCCAGGACCGCGCTCACCCTGATCGCGGCCGACGCGCTGGAGGTGACACCGGACCGCATCCACGTGCGCCTCGGCGACAGCGACCTCGGACCGGCGATGATCGCGGGCGGCTCGGCGGGCACCCGTTCCTGGGCCTGGGCGATCACCGCCGCGGCCGGCGACCTGCGGGAGCAACTCGCCCTCACCGACGGCATTCCGCCGGAAGGGATCACGGCGCGGTCGAACACGACCGAGGCCATCGGTGCCCTCGCTCCGAAGGAACGCCACTCCTTCGGTGCCCAGTTCGCCGAGGTGGCCGTGGACGTCACCACCGGCGAGGTCCGGGTGCGCCGCATGCTCGGCATCTTCGCGGCGGGCCGGATCGTCAACCCCCTCACCGCCCGCAACCAGTTCGTCGGCGGAATGACGTGGGGCATCTCGATGGCCCTGCACGAGGAAGCGGTCCGGGACCGGGCCACCGGCGGCCACTACGGCGCCGACCTCGCCGGCTACCACGTCGCCGCGCACGCCGACGTGCCGCACATCGAGGCGGACTGGGTGGACGACCCCGACCCGGACGACCCCGTCGGGATCAAGGGCATCGGAGAGGTCGGCATCGTGGGCGCGGCGGCGGCCGTCGCCAACGCGGTCTGGCACGCCACCGGCGTACGCCACCGGAACCTGCCCATCCGTCCCGACCGCGTCCTCATGGCGGGCGAGGATGCTTGACATCAGCGAGGAGTTGCACGGCTGGGCCGAGGAGGGCCGGGACTTCGCCGTCGCCACCGTCGTGGCCGTCGGCGGCAGCGCCCCGCGCGGCCCCGGCGCCGCACTCGCGGTCGACAGCGAGGGAACGGTCATCGGCTCGGTGTCCGGCGGCTGCGTGGAAGGAGCGGTGTACGACCTCTGCCAACAGGCGCTGGCGGACGGCGGGACCGTCCTGGAGCGATTCGGCTACAGCGACGATGACGCCTTCGCGGTCGGCCTGACCTGCGGCGGGATCATCGACATCCTGGTCACACCGATACGCGCGACAGCGCCCGCACGGACGGTGTTCCGGTCGGCGCTGTCGGCCGCCGCCCAGGGCGAGCCGACGGCCTTCGCGCAGGTCGTCCGGGGCCCGGCCGAACTCCTGGGCCAGGCGCTCCTCGTGCGGCCCGACGGGTCGTACGAGGGCGGGCTCGGCGGGCACCCCGAGCTGGACAGGACGGCGGCGGCGCAGGCCCGCGCCATGCTGGACAACGGCAGCACCGGCACGATCGAGCTCTCCGCGAGCGAAGCGAGATGGGGGTCCCCCCGGACGGAGTCTGGGGGAGGTTCGCACTGCCCCGGCGGGATCACGCTGCTCGTCGAGTCGAACGTCCCGCCGCCCCGCATGATCGTCTTCGGTGCGATCGACTTCGCGTCCGCGCTGGTCCGTGTCGGCAAGTTCCTCGGCTACCGCGTGACGGTCTGCGACGCCCGCCCCGTCTTCGCCACCCGGGCCCGCTTTCCCGACGCCGACGACATCGTCGTCGACTGGCCGCACCGCTATCTGCGTGGCACCACGACCGACGCCCGCACGGTCCTGTGCGTACTCACGCACGACGCCAAGTTCGACGTGCCCCTGCTGACGGAGGCACTGCGGATGCCGGTCGCGTTCGTCGGCGCGATGGGCTCGCGCCGCACGCACGAGGACCGCGAACGCCGACTGCGTGAAGTGGGCCTGACCGAACGGGAGTTGGCCCGGCTCAGCTCGCCGATCGGGCTCGATCTCGGCGCCCGTACGCCCGAGGAGACGGCCCTGTCCATCGCGGCGGAGATCGTCGCGGCCCGGCGGGGAGGTACGGGCGTCCCGCTGACCGGCTCGGACGCACCGATCCACAGAGAGCCGATCCAGGGAGAGGGGAGCGAGCGGGGCGCCGCGGTGGCCGCCTGAAGGGGTGTCAGCCCAGCCGGGACACGTCGAGCGCGATGAGGGCCACGTGCAGCTCGGTCCGGTGTTCGCCGGATTCGAGGTCGAGGTCGAGCAGCCGCTCGATGGTGTGCAGCCGTTGGTAGAGCGTCTGCCGGGACAACTCGCCCCGGCGTGCGGCGGTGGTCTTGTTGCCGGCGGCGTCCAGGTAGTGGCGCAGCGTCGTCAGCAGGCTGGTGCCGTGCCGGCTGTCGTGGTCGATGAGCTGGGCGAGCTGCCGCTCGGCGAAGCTCTGGACGCGTGGGTCCTGGCGCAGCGCGTACAGGAGGTGCCGAAGGCCGATGTCGGACAGCTCGTGGAAGGGCTTGTCCGTGGAGTGCGGCAGGGCCGCCTCCGCGACACGCGTCGCCTCTCGGAAGGAACGGGCCGCGCGGGAGAGGTCGGTGACCTCGGAGCCGACACTCACGACGGCCCCCGGGTCCAGGTTCAGCGCGGTGCGGGCGAGCTGTTCGACCGTGGGCCGCCAGGACCCCGAGGGGCGCAGGGACAGCAGCACGCCCACACGTCCGGGGGCCAGTTCGCCCACGAGGGCAGGCACGGTCACCGTCCGCAGGTCCTCGGCCAGCCGGGTTTCGAGCTCCTCGCCGCCCGGGTGGGTGCGGGTGTCGATCAGGACGGCGAGGAAGCGGCACTCCTCGGTGGGCAGGCCCAGCGCGGCGGCGCGGGCCCGGGCCTCGTCGGGGGAGCGGTGGCGCTGCTCGGCGATGTCCCGCAGCGTGGTGCGGTGAGCGCTTCGCTCCCAGGTCGTGGCATGGATGAGACGGGCGATGGTCAGGGTCATCGCCGTCCGTTCCAGCACGGCCACGTCCTCGGGGCCGAACGAAGGGGTACGGGGGGTCCGGGCCGGTGCGGGGAGCATGATGACCCGGCCCCAGGGTTCGCCGCGGTACTCCACCGGTGCCACGAGCCAGTGTTCGGGACCGAGCACCTCCGTGTGGTCGCAGGGAGGCGTCGCCCGGGAACGCCGCTCCCACCCGGTGAGCGACTCCTCCACGGTACGGCCCGAGGGTTCGCAGATCACCGCATGGTGAACCAGGTTCTCCAGCACGACGGTGTGGCCGCTCGTCTCCGCCGCCGCCCGGACCACCTCCTCCGGGGAGGCGCCGCGCAGCGTCAGCGCGGTGAACGCCTCGTGGATCTGCTGGGTCCTGCGCATCGCGTGCATCTGGTTGCCGACGATGAGCGCGTGGACGACCTGGGTGACCTCAAGGAAGTTGACGTCCTTGGACAGGGTGACGAGCGGCAGACCGCGGCTCCGGCAGGCGTGCACCAGCGCCTCGGGCGGACGGTGGTACCGGCGGACCAGTTCGATCACGAGGGCCGCCGCCCCGATGTCGGCGAGTTCGTCCACGTACCGCCGCACCTCGGCGGGCTGTTCGGGCAGCGGCATACCGGTGGTGAGCACGAGCTCCCCGCCCTTGAGGAACGAGGCGGGATCCGTGAGCTCGGTGATGTGCACCCACTGGACGCGCCGGTCGAGACCGGACTCGCCGGCGACCACCCGGGGCTGACCCGCGGCCAGCACGGGAAGCCCCAGCACGTCGCCCACGGTGAGGGGACGACCCGTCACGGCCTCCGGCTCGTCCCCGTACGACGGTCCGGCCGTCCGGCGTTCCTCACTCACGGTGCCTCCATACGCGCCCGGCCACTCTGACAAGCCCCCGGCCACCTGCGCAAGGTCGGCCCGAGGGCCGTTGACCGGGCCGTTGACGACGTTCCCCGCCCGAGGAGGTTGACACAACGTCCAAATGCCGTGCCCGGAGCGGACAGATCAGACGTTGTGACTGCCCGGCTCCCTGGAAATGCTGAAGACGCCGAGCGAGAAACGACCGAGCGACAACCGACACACCGCCGGGAGACGAACATGACCACACTGTCGCCGCACCTTCGCCAGGCCACGCCCGTGGTGGCGGTCCGGGGCGAGGGCGTCCACCTGTACGGGGAGGACGGCCGCCGCTATCTCGACTTCACCGCCGGCATCGGTGTCACCAGCACCGGCCACTGTCACCCCAGGGTCGTGGCCGCCGCCCAGGAGCAGGTCGGCACGCTCATCCACGGCCAGTACACGACGGTCATGCACCAGCCGCTGCGGCAACTGGTCGACAGGCTCGGCGAGGTGCTGCCGACGGGGCTGGACAGTGTGTTCTTCATGAACTCCGGAAGTGAGGCGGTGGAGGCCGCGCTGCGCCTGGCCCGACAGGCCACCGGCAGGCCGAACGTCCTGGTCTGCCACGGCGGTTTCCACGGCCGGACCGTGGCCGCCGCCTCCATGACCACCTCCGGCACCCGCTTCCGCTCCGGCTTCTCACCGCTGATGAGTGGGGTGGTCGTCACCCCCTTCCCGACGGCCTACCGGTACGGCTGGGACGAGGAGACCGCCACCCGCTTCGCCCTCCAGGAACTCGACTACACGCTCCAGACGATCTCCTCGCCCGACGACACGGCCGCCGTCATCGTCGAGCCGGTCCTCGGCGAGGGCGGATACGTGCCCGCGAACCGGGCCTTCCTCGAAGGGCTGCGCGAGCGCGCGGACCGCCACGGCTTCCTGTTGATCCTGGACGAGGTCCAGACGGGAGTGGGCCGCACCGGCCGCTTCTGGGGCCACGACCACTTCGGCGTCACCCCCGACATCCTGGTCACCGCCAAGGGGCTGGCCAGCGGCTTCCCGCTGTCGGGCATCGCCGCCTCCGAGGAACTGATGCGGAAGGCCTGGCCGGGCTCGCAGGGCGGCACCTACGGCGCCAATGCCGTCGCCTGCGCCGCGGCCTGCGCCACCCTCGACGTCGTACGCGACGAGAAGCTCGTCGAGAACGCCGAGGCGATGGGAGACAGGCTGCGGGCCGGTCTTGAGACGGTCGCCGCGAACACCCCCGGCGTCGGGGACGTACGAGGGCTCGGTCTGATGCTCGGGACCGAGTTCGTGACCGAGGACGGGCAGCCGGACTCCGCGACGGCCGCGCGTGTGCAACGGGCCGCGGTGGACGAGGGGTTGCTCCTGCTGCTGTGCGGGGCCTGGAACCAGGTCGTACGGATGATCCCGGCGCTCGTCGTCGACGAGACGGCGATCGACGAGGGGCTGCGGGCCTGGTCCGCCGCCGTGGAGACCGGAACCTCGGCGCCGTGACCGCTGGGCCGGACCCTCGCACGGGCCACGAGGCGGCGACGCTGCCACCTCGCGGGCCCGGCTCGGCGGCGCCCGGCGGCACCGAGGCGCTGTCGCGGCTGCTCGCCGGTACCGCCCCCGGGATGCGGGTCGACACCGGCGGCCGGACCGCCGCCTACGCGTACGACGCCTCCAACTACCGGGTGCCGCCACGGGCCGTGGCCTTCCCCCGCTCCGCCGCCGACGTCGCAGCCGTACTGAACGCCTGCCGGGAACTGGGCATCCCCGTCACGGCACGCGGTGGCGGCACCAGCATGGCGGGCAACGCGATCGGCCCGGGCGTCGTCCTGGACTTCTCCCGCCACATGAACCGCGTGCTGGACATCGACCCCGCGGCCGGTACCGCCACGGTCGAGGCCGGAGTGGTGCTCGACGAACTGCGGACGGCCGCGGTGCGGCACGGGCTGACCTTCGGCCCCGACCCGTCCTCGCACAGCCGGTGCACGCTCGGCGGCATGATCGGCAACGACGCATGCGGCAACCGGTCCGTACGTCACGGGCGGACAGGCCGCCACATCGAGTCGCTGGAGATCGTCACCGCCGACGGCGTCCACGCGATCGCCGACCACGGCGGCCTGCGCGCGGCCGATCCGGCGGACACCGCGTCCGTCGAGCGTGTCGCCCGACTCGCCGACGAGATACGGCAGTTGGTCGCGGGCCATCTCGCAGTCATCCGGACCGAACTGGGCCGGATCCCGCGCCAGGTCTCCGGCTACCAGCTCCAACACCTGCTGCCCGAGCACGGCTTCGACATGGCCCGCGCCCTGGTCGGTACCGAGGGCACCTGCGCGGTCGTCGTCGCCGCGACCGTCCGCCTGGTGGCGACGGCTCCGGCCTCGGCCCTGCTGGCCCTGGGCTACGACGATGTCGTGGACGCCGCCGAGGACGTACCGGAGATCCTGCGCTGGTCGCCCACCGCGGTCGAGGGCATGGACGAGGCCATCGTCGCGACCATGCGCGCCCGCCGGGGAACGGACTCCGTCACCGGGCTGCCCGGCGGACGGGCCTGGCTGTACGTCGAACTCGACGGCGACGAGGAGGAGTTGGTCACCGCCCGCGCGGCCGAACTTCTCGACACCCTGAAGGCGCGCGGGCGGATGGCCGACGGGCGGCTCGTGTCGAGCCCGGGGGAGCGGCGGTCCCTGTGGCGGGTCCGCGAGGACGGCGCCGGTCTGGCCGCCCGCCTGCTGGACGGCGGCGAGTCCTGGCCCGGCTGGGAGGACGCGGCCGTCGCCCCGGAGGACCTGGCCGACTACCTGCGGGACTTCCGCGCGCTGCTGGCCGTGCACGAGTTGACCGGCGTGCTGTACGGGCACTTCGGCGCGGGCTGCGTCCATGTCCGCGTCGACTTCGACTTCGCCACGGACACCGGCCGGGCCGCCGCCCGCCGCTTCCTCCAGGAGGCGGCCGCGCTGGTGGTCCGGCACGGCGGCACGCTCTCGGGCGAGCACGGCGACGGCCGGGCGCGCGGTGAGCTGCTGGAGGTGATGTACAGCGACCTGATGATCCGGGCGTTCGCCGCGTTCAAGCGCGCCTTCGACCCGGAAGGGCTGCTGAACCCGGGCGTCATCGTGGCACCTGCCGCGCTCGACGCCGACCTGGCCCTGCACGGCCCGCCGGCACCGGACGGCCGCCCGACGCTCTTCACCTTCCCGCACGACGAGGACGGCTTCGCGGGCGCCGCACGCCGCTGTGTCGGTATCGGCCGCTGTCGCTCCGACGCGTCGGCCGGCGGCGTGATGTGTCCCAGCTACCGCGCCACCGGCGACGAGAACGACTCCACCCGGGGCCGGGCGCGGGCGCTCCAGGAGATGCTGCGCGGCGAGACCGTCCACGAGGGCTGGCGCTCGACGGACGTCCGCGACGCCCTCGACCTGTGTCTGTCCTGCAGGGCCTGCTCCACCGACTGCCCCGTCGGCGTCGACATGGCCACGTACAAGGCGGAGTTCCTGCACCAGCACTACAGGGGGCGAATCCGGCCTCGTTCCCACTACTCGCTCGGATGGTTGCCGCTCACCTCGGCCCTGGCCGGCCTGGTCGCGAGGCCACTGAACGCGCTGCTCCGCGGGCCCGTCGGCAGGCTGCTCGCGCGGGCGGGCGGCGTCACCGGGAAACGTACGATCCCCTCCTTCGCCTCCCGGCGCTCGCTGCGGTCCGCCCTGCGTACGGCTACCACTGACGAGCCGAGCGCGCTGCTCTTCGTCGACAGCTTCACGCGCGCCTTCCGCCCGCAGGTGGCCGGGGCCACCGCACGCGTGCTCGCCGACGCCGGGATACCCAGCGCCCCGCGGGACGGTCTGTGCTGCGGGCTGACCTGGGTCAGCACCGGTCAACTGTCGGTGGCGCGGCGGGTCATGGCCCGTACCGTGGCCCGGCTCGACGGCGGATCCGACAGCGAGCTGCCGATCGTCGTGGCCGAGCCCAGCTGCGCCGCCGCGCTCAGACGCGACGTGCCCGAGCTGCTCGGCACCGAGGCCGCCCGGCGGGTCGCGGCCCGGGTCCACACCCTGACCGGCGCGTTGACCGATCTCGCCGCGCCCGGCTGGAGCCCGCCCCCGCTGCCGGATTCGGTGCTGCTGCAGACCCACTGCCACGAGTACGCGACTTTCGGCAGCCGCCGTCCCCGCGATCTGCTGTCCCGCCTCGGGATACCCGAGGTGACCGAGGCGGAGGGCTGCTGCGGCCTCGCCGGGAACTTCGGCTTCGAGGAACAGCACTACGACACCTCGATGGCCGTCGCCGACCTGTCGCTCCGACCGCACCTCGACGCGGCGGCCGACGGCCCACCGACCGTGGTTGCCGACGGCTTCAGCTGCGCCACCCAGATCGACCACCTCGGCCAGCTCGCGGGCGGCCGGGGAACCCGCGCGGTACATCTCGCGGAACTGCTCGACCCCGCCGCCCCCGCCCGTGCCGACCAGCCTGGAGACACACCGTGAGCATCCTGAACGACGTACCCAAGCAGCTGTTCATCGGCGGCAAGTGGCTGGACGCCGAAGCCGGCGCCACGATGCCCGTGGACGACCCGGCGACCGGCGAGATCCTCTGCCAGGTCGCCGACGCCGGACCCGAGGACGCCCGGCTCGCCGAGGAAGCCGCCGTCGCGGCACAGGAGGAGTGGGCCCGTACGGCGCCCCGCGCACGCAGCGAGATCCTGCGCCGCGCCTACGAGATCATCCTCTCCCGCACCGACGAGCTCGCCCTGCTGATGACCTCCGAGATGGGCAAGCCGCTGGCCGAGGCCCGCGGTGAAGTGGCGTACGCGGCCGAGTTCTTCCGCTGGTTCTCCGAGGAGGCGGTCCGCATCGACGGCGGCGGCTACGGCGTGCTGCCCGACGGCCGCAACCGGATGCTGCTGACGCGCCGCCCCGTCGGCCCCTGTCTGCTGATCACGCCGTGGAACTTCCCGCTGGCCATGGGCACCCGCAAGATCGGGCCCGCGATCGCGGCGGGCTGCACGATGGTGTTCAAGCCCGCCCCGCAGACCCCGCTGACCAGCCTCGCGCTGGCCGGGATCCTCCGCGAGGCGGGCCTGCCGGACGGCGTGCTGAACGTCGTCACCACCTCACGGGCCGACAAGGTCGTCGAGCCGCTCCTGAGGGGCGGCCGCATCCGCAAGCTGTCCTTCACCGGCTCCACCCAGGTCGGGCGGATCCTGCTCGCCCAGTGCGCGGACACCGTCGTACGCGCCTCGATGGAGCTCGGCGGCAACGCCCCGTTCATCGTCTTCGACGACGCCGACCTCGACGCCGCCGTGGACGGCGCGATGATCGCCAAGATGCGCAACATGGGCGAGGCGTGCACGGCGGCCAACCGCTTCTTCGTGCACAGTTCCGTGGCGGACGAGTTCGCGGTGCGGCTCGCCGAACGCATGGGGGCGCTCGTCGTGGGCCCCGGCACCCGGGAAGGCGTGGACGTGGGCCCGTTGATCGACGACGCGGGCCGCGCCAAGGTCGAGGAACTGGTCGCCGACGCCGTCGGGCGAGGCGCCCGGGTGCTGGTCGGCGGAGCCACTCCGGAGGGGCCCGGCCGTTTCTATCCGCCGACCGTGCTGGCCGGTGTGGACCCGGGCAGCCGGCTGATGGACACGGAGATCTTCGGGCCGGTGGCGGCGATCCTCACCTTCGACGACGAGGACGAGGTGATCCGCGCGGCGAACGACACTCCTTGGGGGCTCGTCGGTTACGTCTTCACCGCGGGCCTCGACCGGTCGCTGCGGGTCAGTGAGCGCCTGGAGGTCGGCATGGTCGGCCTCAACACAGGGCTCGTGTCCAACCCGGCCGCCCCCTTCGGAGGCATCAAGCAGTCGGGGCTCGGCCGGGAGGGCGGCCGGGTGGGGATCGACGAGTTCCTGGAGTACCAGTACCTGGCGATGCCGGTGACGTGACGGGCATCGCGCCCACCTCGCGCCCGGTCCGCCGCTGCGGCCCGGGCGCGCACGGGTGCGTACGGCTCAGGGGCGCGGGTCGGTTCCGTCCAGCAGAGCTGCGACGTTCTCGGCCGTCTTCCGGCCGGCCCGCTGCTTGATCAGGCCCTCCTTCGCGACGGCCCGCACATGGATCCGGGCCGCCCACTCGCCCGCGCGGGTCACGTCCACGGTGATCACCACCGGGTTCATGGAGAGGGCTCCGCCGCCGGTGAGCACGCGCAGGGTCACTCGGTCCGTCGTCGCTTCCAGGACGACCGGATGTGCACCGCGGGCCATGCCGAAGAGCAGCGTGCGGACGCGTTCGACGGCCGTGTCGAAGTCCAGCGGCAGCTCACGGTCGGACTCGCCGACGTCGTTCCTCATGAACCGGGAGGCGAACTTCCCACCGGGATTGATGCTGCCGAGGGCTTCCGCCAGAAGCCTGTCCTCCGGCTGCTGCATTCCGCCTCCCACTTCTGTGCCTGCCCGGCTTCTGTGCCTGCCGGTCGAGGCAGTTCGCCAAGAGTGCGCCACTCATCAGGGGTTTTCAACGCGATGATGGCAGGTATGCGCATCCGAATCGACGCCGTCGACCTGCCCGGCCGTACCTCCGCCGCCCCCGCCGACGGCAAGGTCCCGGCGTACGACAACATCCATGTCGCCGTCCAACGCCGTGACCGTCCGGCCGAACTCCTCGAACCGCACCCGGGCGACGCCAAGGCGGCGACCTGGATCCTGGAGTGCACCGCGGTCACCTCACCGACCGGCACCGAGATCAAAGGCCCCTACGTGCAGGACCGGCTGGGGCGCCGGTTCATCTACCTGTCCTGGGGCACGGTCGACGAGTCCGGCGTCTTCAGCATGTTCCGCCGCGCCAAGCTGATGCTCGACGTCGTCCCGGAAGAGGTACTCGCCGCGGCCGCCCGCGACGGCGTCCTGGTGGCCCGCCTCGGCCTGACCGACGCACAGGGCGGTCCCCTGTGCGCCCGGGTCGAGCCTCCGCACATCACATGGACGGCCGAACCCGCCGAGGCGGCCTGACCGGCCGCACACAGGAGATCCCTGCGGAGTGTCGATTCGGCGTACCGCTGTTCGTCGGTGGGGTGCAGGGGCTCACAAGGGCCTCGTCAATACCTGGAGGAAACATGAAGTACATGCTGCTGGTCTGCGGAGACGACACCGCCGACGCCTCCGGAATGGCCCCCGTCGAACCCTGGGTCGAGGAGCAGGGCGTCCAGCGCGGCGTGCGGCTGCACGGCCACCGTCTGCGGCTGCCCGCCGAGGCGGTCACCGTGCGGGTGCGCAACGGCGAAGTGCTGCGCACCGACGGACCGTTCGCGGAGACGAAGGAGTACGTCGCCGGGTTCGACATCCTTGAGTGCGACAGCCTGGAGGAGGCCGTCGAGGTGGCGGCGAAGCACCCCGTGGCGACCATCGGGGCCATGGAGGTGCGCGCGTTCTGGGAGGACGGGAACGCCGAGGAGGAGATCCGCCGCCTGGACGCGGAACTCACCGCCGCCGGCCGTGAGCGGGACTTCGACCGGGCGATGGCCTGCTACGCGCCGGACGTCGAGGTGTTCCACCCCGTGAGCGGTCTGGAGCAGCGCGGGATCGAGGCACTGCGCAAGGCCGAGGAGATGTGGTTCTCCACGCTGGCCGGGCCGGTGGAGCGCGAGGTGCTCGAATTCCGTGTACGGGTCGACGAGAGCATCGCGTTCAGCCACGCGCTCGTACGGATGCGCGCCACGCTGGTCGGCGGTGGTTCGCTGGACACCACGGCGCGGGTGACCACCGGCTACCGTGCGGCGGGCGACCGCTGGCAGATCGTCCACCAGCACACGTCCGTTCCCTTCGACGCGGGTATCACCGACGCGGGTATTACGGGGGCCTCCGCAGCCGGATGAGGACCGGTCGAGCGCCGTCAGTCGGCCCTCAGTACCCGGCCCGCGTTGGTCACCTGCCTGCGGATGTCCCGCTTGATCGCGGCGAGTTCCCGGGTCTTCGCGCTCATCGCCCGCCGCTGGTAGGCCGCGTCGACCGAGGACCAGACGCCGATGACGTTCGTCTCGCGTTTGCACCGTACGTCCGTGCCGGCCAGGGCGATCTCGGCCCGGGTGGCCTTCGGACCCGTGAACTCGGGGTCCCTGCCCGGCACTTGGGTCGGATCGGCGTACTGGTGGCCGTGTCGCTTCATACAGCGCGACCAGGCGCGGAAGACCTCCACCACCCGTGGATCCTTCTGCGAGTCGCTGTAGCTGCCGATGTTGATCTTGCCGACGAGCTCCCGGTTGCCGATCTTCTCGGGGTCGCCCGACAGGGCAGCCGTTGCCTCGCCCTGGCATCCGCCCGCCGGAACGGCGCGCCCGCGTTCGTCCCTGGCCGCCGGGGTGCCGTCGTCGCGGAGGCCCGTCAGGAGGAGCATCTCTTCGGGCCCGGGCTTGGGCGCCGTGCTCTTCTCCTTGGAGCGACTCGGTGCCGTGCCGGGTGCCGGGTGGTATCCGTACCGCGCGGCGGTCCGAGCGTCCGTGATCCCGTACCGGTGCGCCGTGTTGGCCGGATTCAGCGTGCCGGTGTCCGGTGCGGTTCCGGTGGGGACGGGCCAGCGGTGGCCGAAACGCTCCATGCAGGACGCGGTCAGCACCGCCCGCGCCCGGAACAGCCGGGCGACCTGCCGGTCGGTGAACAGGTAGGGCTCGATGGGCAGGACCAGCGATCCGACGCCGAGCATCGTCGGCACCCCGGTCACGGGAGGCGGACCGGATGCCGTCGGCCTCGGCTCGGCAGCCTGTCCCTCCGCACAGCCCGCGAGGGCGGCGCACAGGGCGACCGCGGCCCCGATCCGCAGTGTGTGCTGCCTGGTTCGCGCCCGCATGTCATGTCCCCCTTGTGTGTGCGGCCGTACGAAGGCCCGTACGAATGGGCTCGTACGGAAGGGCCCGTCCGAAGCTCTCGGACGGGCCCGAGCCCGATGTCAGCCGACGTACCACCAGCTCATCGAGGCGTTGTTGTTCCGCACACCGCTGTTGAGCTGCCGGGCGTTGCCCGGGTAGAAGTCGTCGTAGGGAGCGCTGCCGCTCGCGTTGTAGTTCTCGTTGTAGTAGATCCGCGCGGCATAGTTCGCGTCGTTGTTCCAGGCGCGGTTCACGTTGTTCTTCACGCGCTGGCCGCTGCCTTCACCTCCTGCGGCGAAGGTGTGCCCGGCGAAGTCGCTGACCCAGCCCGCGTACTTGCTCCAGGAGCTGTTGCCGGACGCGCTGTAGTACAGGTAGATGTTGCCGTCCCAGGCGGCGCGCTGGGTCTGGGCCGGCGCGGACGCGTCGGCCTGGGCGGATGCCGGGGCGGTGGCCAGGACGGTGGTCCCGGCGACGAGAGCTGCCGCGACCGTGAGGGAACCGACCATTCGACGTGCAGTTGTCACGAAGTCCTCCGTTTGCCTACGGGCGGCGACGGAAACCGTCGGCAGCTTCCGTCGCCGTTCCCCCGTGGTGCCTGGCCCTGAAACTAGGCCCGGTCCGGGAGCTCACAGGAACTGTTTCGGCCGTCGCCGAAAGACCAGGGCTGGCGGAATCGGAGCTATCGCAGTCCTGCGTTCGTCGGCAAGAGTGGGGCGCCTGGGGTAGCAGCCTTTCGGGGGGAAGCTGATGCTGCGTATCCATTTCAGTGCGGAGGACCTCGGCCGGATTCGTCTGGCTACCGGGCCGGATCCTGCTTGGGAAGCCCTGCTCAGCCTTCATGTGCTCGGCGGTCCCGATATCGATGTCGAGTTGCGGCGATGGCGCACGCACGTCCGGACGTCGCTGGACACGGCCGCACGGCCGCTGCTGCATCTCGTTCCGCCGCGCGGGTACTCGCCCGACTTCCTGACACCGGCAGAGGGGACCACCGACCCCGAAGCAGCCGTCGACATGATCCTGTCCACCTCGCACGTTCGCCTGCGGACGGACGTGGCGACCCTCGGCCAGCAGCGCAGACTGCCTTCGTGGGCGGCCGCACTCGCCTCGGGTCTGCCCGCGGCGAGACGGGGTCTGGGCACGGCCCTGCGCCGGTATCACCGGCAGGCGCTGTACCCGTACTGGACACAGATCAGCGCGTCGGTGGACGCCGAACGGGCCCTGCGCGCCAAGGCGTTCCTGGCCGGCGGGACCGACCGGCTGCTGAGCGGGCTGCACCCCACGGTGCAATGGCGTGCGCCGGTCCTGCAGGTGTCCTATCCCGAGGACCGGGACGTGTACCTCCAGGGGCGCGGACTGCGGCTCGTGCCGTCGTACTTCTGCCGGGGGAGGCCCATCGCGCTGCGCGACGGCTCGCTCTCCCCGGTGCTGGTGTATCCCGTGAACCGCGGCATCGAGTCCTTGCGGCCCGCCGGTGCCGTGGGGAGAGCGAGCGCACTCGACCGGCTCCTCGGCCGCACCCGGGCGGCGACCCTCGCCACGATCGCGGAGGTGGAGAACGCGACCGGCAACGAGATCGCCCGCCGACTGGCCATCTCGCCCGCCTCCGTCAGCGAACACGCGACCGTGCTGCGGGACGCGGGCCTGATTCACAGCCTGCGCGTACGCAACACCATGCGGCACACGCTCACGCCACTGGGCACGGAACTCCTGGAGGGCCGGGCGTCACGGCCTGCCGACGCGGCAGAGCAGCGCGACTCGGACGGTGCGGCGCGAGCGCTTGCTCCGTCGACCAGATGAGCAACTCGGGCTTTGCGACGAGCAACTTGGGCTTCAGAGGGCGGCTGACAGCGGCTTCGGGGGCCGGTGCGTGGACAGAGGTGAGACAGACACCTCAGGTGCTCAACGTGTCAAGCGGCGGCGACTGGTCGTACGGCGACTGGCCGTAGGGCGTGCTCGTACTCGCTGGTCGTCCGCCGAGCCCAGTCTGTCGTCTCCCCGCCGCTCCGGCCCATGGCCGGGCCCATGCTCTGGCGGCAGCGCGCCACGGCCCGGCGCCCTGATCGGCTGTTTGGAGCAGGTGCGCGAGCGGTGAGTCGCCCGCGAGCCGATGCTGGGCGTGTCCTGCCCCGTCTGCCCGGGAATGATGATGCCGCTTCAGCACCACTCTCGTCTGCGCCTGTGCCTGGTCACCGTGCTGGCCGCCGCCTCCATCGGCGGCGGGACGCTCCCCACGGCCGCCGCCGCTCCCGGGGACGGTTCCCACGACCACCCGGACCAACTGCAGCGACAGGTCGACCAACTGGTCGCCTCTCCGGGCGGCCCGCCGGGAGTGGTGGTCCTCCTGCAGAGCGGCGACAAACGTCGCGTGCTGCGTGCCGGAGTCGCCGACCTGGCGACCGGCCGCGCGATCGGACCCCGCGACCACACCCGGATCGCCAGCGCGAGCAAGGCCTACAGCGGCGCGGTGGCCCTGCATCTCGTCCAGCACGGTGCGCTGGACCTGGACGACACCATCGGGGCACGACTGCCACGCCTGCCGCGAGCCTGGGCCAAGGTGAGGCTGCGACAGTTGCTGCAGCACACCAGCGGTCTGCCCGACTACAGCCGGGATCCGGAGTTCCTGCGCCTGCTCGCGGCCGACCCCCGACGGCGCTTCGACTCGCGGCGCCTGCTCGACTTCGTCCGTGACGAGCGCCTGCTGTTCCGTCCGGGCTCCCAGTACCGCTACTCGAACTCGGACAACATCGCCGTCGCCCTCATGGCCGAAGCGGTGACCGGCGAACGCTACGAGACACTGCTCCGCAAGATCGTCTACCGGCCCCTGGGACTGCACGACACCAGCCTCCCGCAGGGATACGAGATGGTGCGGCCCTTCATGCACGGCTACGACGTCAGCGAGGTACCGCCGCTGGACGTCAGCGAGTTGATCGGCGCCTCCGGAGTGTGGGCCTCGGGCGGGATCATCGCCACGCCGCGGGACATGAACCGCTTCATCCGTGGCTACGCGAGCGGCGCCCTGACCTCCCCGACCGCGCTGCGCGAACAGCGCCGATGGGTGGACGGCGCCTCCGAACCGGCCGGCCCCGGCCGCAACAAGGCGGGGCTCGGCATCTTCCGCTACGCCACCCGGTGCGGCGTGGTGCTCGGGCACACCGGAAACACCCCGGGATACACCCAGTTGCTCGCCGCGACACCGGACGGGCGACGCTCCCTCACCGTCTCGCTCACCACCCAGGTGAACCAGACCACGACCCCGGACCTGCTGCGGAAGGTCCGTGCGATGGAGGAATCGGCCGTGTGCGCGCTGCAGCGCATGCGGTGACCGCCGGAGGGGGCCTCGGCGTCCAGATTGCGCGATGCCTTGACATGTTCCTGCCGCAGTGCCTCTATGGGAGCGCTCCCACGTTTCTTCTGATGCTCAGGTTTCTTGGCGCTCACTCCCTGGAGTCGCAGTGAGAACAACAAGAAGCACCATACGAAGCACGACGAGAAGCACCATACGAAGCACGTCGACCAGCGCGATACGAGCGAACCACGTCGCCGCCCCCCTGGTCCGACTGGTCACCCTCCTCGGGCTCGTGGCTTTCGGCGTCCTGGGTCCGGCGACGGCCCACGCCCAGTCGCCCGGCACCCTCGCCACCGGCCTCCACATCACCGACGGCCGCCTGGTCGAGGGCAATGGGAACGACTTCATCATGCGCGGCGTCAACCACGCCCACACCTGGTACCCGGGCGAGACGCAGTCGCTGGCCGACGTCAAGGCGCTCGGCGCCAACACCGTCCGCGTCGTCCTCTCCAACGGTCACCGCTGGACCAGGAACAGCGCGGCGGACGTCGCCGCCGTCGTCGGCCAGTGCAAGGCCAACCGGCTCATCTGCGTCCTGGAGGTGCACGACACCACCGGATACGGCGAGGACGCCGCGGCCGGCACTCTCGACCAGGCGGCCGACTACTGGATCGGGCTCAAGGACGTACTGGTCGGTGAGGAGAACTACGTCATCGTCAACATCGGCAACGAGCCCTGGGGCAACACAAACCCGGCAGGCTGGACCGATCCCACGATCGCCGCGATCAAGAAGCTGCGCAACGCCGGATTCGAGCACACGATCATGGTGGACGCGCCCAACTGGGGCCAGGACTGGCAGGGCGTCATGCGGGCCAACGCCCAGTCCGTGTACGACGCCGACACCACCGGCAACCTGGTCTTCTCGATCCACATGTACAGCGTCTACGACACCGCCCAGGAGATCACCGACTACCTGAACGCCTTCGTCGACGCCGGACTCCCCATCCTCATCGGTGAGTTCGGCGGGCCTCCCGACCAGTGGGGCGACCCTGACGAGAACACCATGATGGCGACGGCCCAGCAGCTCAGGCTCGGCTATCTGGCCTGGAGCTGGAGCGGCAACACCGATCCGATCCTCGACCTGTCGATCGGCTTCGACCCCGACCGGCTCAGCTCCTGGGGGCAGCGCATCTTCAACGGCGCCAACGGCATCGCCCAGACCTCCCGGGAGGCGACGGTCTTCGGCGGCGGTAACCCGGGGGACACCCAGGCCCCGACCGCCCCCGGAACACCGACCGCCTCCGCGGTGACGGCCACCTCGCTCACCCTCGCCTGGAGCGCCGCCACCGACAACGTCGGCGTCACCGGCTACGACGTGGTCCGTGTCAACGGCGGCTCCGAGACCACGGTCGCCGCCTCCACCAACAACACCGTCGCCGTGACAGGCCTGACCGCCGCCACGACGTACACCTTCGCCGTCTACGCCCGCGACGCCGCCGGGAACCGCTCGGCCCGCTCGGCCACGGTGAACGTCACCACCGACCAGGGCGGCGGCACGCCCGGTGCCGGCTGCTCGGTCGGCTACCGCGTCGTCGGCGAGTGGCCGGGCGGCTTCCAGGGTGAGATCACCATCCGCAACACCGGCACCACCGCCATCAGCGGCTGGACACTCGCCTTCGCCTTCGCCAACGGCCAGACCGTCACCAACATGTGGGGCGGGACCTCCACCCAGAGCGGCGGCGCGGTGAGCGTCACCCCCGCCTCCTACACCTCCACCGTCCCCGCCGCCGGCTCGGTCACCGTCGGCTTCACCGGCAGCAAGGGTGCCACCAACACCGCTCCGACCGCGTTCAGGCTCAACGGCACCACCTGCGCCACCACTTGACCCGCCGTTCGCCCTTGCCGGTGGGGGCCGTCAGCCTCTGCCGGCCAGGCAGGCCCGTGCCCGGCCAAAGGTGGTCAGCCCGGCTTCTCGCCGGTCTCGCAGATCAGGCGGGCGATCTCGCGCAGTTTTACGTTGCGGTCCTGCGATGCTTTCTTGAGCACTTTGAAGGCCGTGTCCTCGGTCAGCCCGTGGCGCTCCATGAGGATGCCCATGGCCTCGCCGATCTCGTGCCGGGTCTCCAGGGCGTGGCCGAGCTGCTGATGCGTACGGGCCGCGGAGAAGGCCACGGCCGCGTGCGAGGCGAGGATCCAGCCGGCGCGCTGAGCGGCCTCGTCGAAGGTGCCCGGCTGCCGGGAGTACACGTTGAGTGCGCCGAGATCGTCGTCCTCGGTGAAGAGGAGAAAGCCCATCGCGCTTCCCAGGCCCAGCTTGTTCAGCTCAGGGGCGAAGCGGGGCCAGCGATCATGAGGTTCGCGCAGGTCATGGATGGTGTAGACCTGCTGGCGGTCGGTCACGGCGTCGAAGCAGGGGCCTTCCCGCAGATCCTGCTGGATCCGGTCGGCGCGGCGCACGAGATCACTCGTCGCCGCCAGTGCGTGCACCTCACCCCGCCGCACGGTGAGGATGCCGGCGTGGTCGCATCCGTTGATCAGGACCTTCGCATGCTCCACGATGCGGTCCAAGGTGTCCTGCGCCGAGTCCTGGGCCAGCAGATCCCGCGCCATCTCCGCCAGGGCGACGGCGAACCGCTCCCAGACCTCGCCCGGCTCGTCCGCCATGTGTCACCCGCTTACGTGGTCGAAGCGCCCTCGCCGCCCCACTGTGGCCCATCTTGCCACCCGGGCGCCCCCACCGCGTCGTGCAGGCCCGACCTGTCCGGCGGAGCGCGATCACGCCTGGGATCCCTGCGCCACACGCCGCTCGGTGGCGTCGATGTAGTCGTGGAGGACCTGGCGTGAGCGAGTGAGCGTGTCGATGTGTTCGTCCAGCCCCCGCAGGCGCGCCCGAAGGGTGTCCAGGAGCTCCGGACAGGGTTCGAGATCGGGGGCCGTGCCCGTGACGCAGGGCTGCAGGTACCCGATCTCCTCGGTCGACAGTCCGGCCTCCAGCAGCCTCCTGATCTGGGCCACGGTCAGGACGGCGTCGTCCGGGTACTCACGGTAGCCACTGGTGCCGCGACCCGGCTCCAGGAGCCCCTGGGCCTCGTAGTAACGCAGCTGATGCGTGCGGACCCCGGTCCGCCGGCTCAACTCCCCGATCAGCACGCCGATTCCCCCTTGACCTTCATACCGGTGTGAACGTTGACGATTCTGCCATGACCACCGACCCACCCAGGGGGAACGCATGACACGGAAGCACAATGCCGACCGCACGCCCGTGACGGTCATCGGACTGGGGCTGATGGGCCAGGCACTGGCCCAGGCGTTCCTGCGCGACGGGTACCCCACGACCGTGTGGAACCGCACCGCGGTGAAGGCCGAACCACTGATCGCGCAGGGCGCGACCCTCGCGGACTCGATCGGCGACGCCGTCGCGGCCGGCGAGCTCGTGGTCGTCTGCCTCTCGGACTACGACGCCGTGCACAAGCTCCTCGATCCGGTGGGCGACGCCCTCGACGGCCGGGTCCTGGTGAACCTGACCTCGGGCACCTCGGCGCAGGCCCGTGGGACGGCCGAGTGGGCGGCACGGCACGGCAGCGCCTACCTCGACGGCGTGATCCTGGCCGTCCCTCCGGGCATCGGCACGGCGGACGCCATCATCGTCTACAGCGGGCCCAGGCAGGCCTTCGACCTGCACGAACCCGCCCTGAGGAGTCTGGCCGCGGCAACGACGTACCTGGGCGACGACCACGCGCTGTCGGCGCTGCACGACATGGCCGTGCTGGGCCTGATGTGGGGCGTCCTGAACGGATTCCTGCATGGTGCCGCACTGCTCGGGGCCGCCGGAGTGGACCCCGCGGGGCTCGTCCCGCTCGTGAGGCAGGGGATCGGGATCGTGACCGACTGGCTGCCCGGCTACGCACAGCAGATCGCCGAGGGAACGTACCCGGCCTTCGACGCCACCATCGACACCCACCGGGCCGCGATGGAGCACCTCGCCCGCGAGAGCGAGTCCCTCGGTGTCAACGTCGAACTGCCCAGGTTCATCCAGGACCTGGCCGACCGGGCCGTGGCCGACGGACGCGGCGGTGACGGCTACGCGGCGATGATCGAGCAGTTCCGCAAGCCTTCAGGGGCGCCGTCATGACCGCCCGTCGGCCCCGCCTCGCCGGGAATAGCCGGCCCGCGGTCGCGACTTGGTCCTGGACATGACCGCCACACCATTCGACCCACGCACACTGCTCGCGGAGAGCCGACTCGGTGTTCTCGCGACGATCAAGTCGGACGGCCGCCCCCAGCTGTCGCCCGTCATGCCCTTCTACGACCGGGAGGCCGATGTTCTCCACGTTTCGATGACCGAGGGAAGAGCCAAGACGGCGAACCTGCGCAGGGACCCGCGAGCGGCGCTGGAGGTCACCGGCCCCGACGGCTGGTCATGGGCGACGGCCGAGGGCACGGTGACCCTCACCGGGCCGGGAACGGACCCTCACGGTCCGGAGGTCGAGGCGCTGGTGGACTACTACCGGCGCGCCTCCGGTGAGCACCCGGACTGGGACGAATACCGGTCGGTGATGGTGACCGACCGTAGAGTGCTCATGACGATGACGGTCACCCACGTGTACGGCGCCAGGATCCGCTGAAGGCGCCACGGCGAGCGCCGCCCGGAGCGGGCTCGGGCGGTTCACCCACCGCCGGAACGCGCTCATCTCGATGACGCGCGGGGCTTGAAACCGAGGGGCGCGGGCTCGAAACCGAGGAGTGGTATTCCGTAACCGGGACACCCGTCGGTCACGAAGGCCGGTCGAGCGGCTCCGGAGAGTTCTCCGGAGCCGCTCCGGCCGTGTTGTCAGTGCCCTCCGCAACAATGCGGAGCAGCGAGAACGTCATCGTCCCGGCGATGCGCGATCGCACCCGTCCGACGAAAGGCCGCCCGTACATGACGCCCACCTCCCACCGCCGAGCCGCGCCGCGCACCCTGGACGGAGACCGCTGATGAAGCTCCGACCCGTCCCGCGCACACCCGCTCCGCTCGGCCCCGGCGGTGCCGAGGTCCTGCGTCTCATCACGGTGCAGCGGGTTCCCGTCTGGCTGACCGTGCACGCCAACGGCCGTCGGCGGTACGGCTACTGGCAACCCCTCAGTTCCGGAGTCGGGCTCGGCGTCTGCCATGTGGCCCTGCCCACCGACGAGTGCGACGCGCTGCAGGCGGCGGGCCGGATCGTGCTGGGGGACCCGGTCGTGGACCCGGCGAAGACCACGTACCCCGTGCGGCCCGCGCTGCCGGCCGCCCCGCCTGCGGCGGGCACACCACGTCAGACCCGGCAGGCGACCCGGCAGGCCCTCACGGCGTGAACCGAGGGCCTCTCGCCACGTCGCAGCCGAAGACGACCGAATGCCGAAGCAGGAAGGCGGTGCCCGTCGGGAGGAGGGCGGCGCCCGGCCCTATCGGGGCGAGAGCGGTACGACGGCGGTGATGCGCTTTCCTCCGGCGTCGAGCTCCGAGATCGTGATGTCACGGGCGAGATGGCAGACGATCGGCCAGCCGTGGCCCCCGACCCGCGTGAAGCCCCGCTCGTCCATGTGCCGTGCCGATGTCGGCACTTCCTCGCTGCGGTCGCTCACCGACAGGCGTACGTCCCAGTCGTCCAGCGTCACCTCGAACTGGGTGACACCGCCGCCGTGCAGCATCGCGTTGGTGGTGAGCTCCGAGGCGACGAGCAGGGCGTCACCGACGGCCTCGTCAGCGGCCACGGTGTCGCGGCTGCGAGATCGTCGCGCGCCTTCGAAGGCGTGCCTGACCGCCTCGCGCACCTCCGCCGGACTGCGCGGTCCCGGCGAACGGGGCCGGCCGGGGACCGTCACCGACTCGATCGGGTGCGTCCGGTGCTCCCCGCACATTCTTCGCTCCTTCGTCTTGAAAGGACCTGGAAGTCGGCGGGCCCGCCGCAGCGCGCGACGGGCCCTGCGGAATTGATGATCGCCATCAGTGCCGGAATATGTCCTTCGTCTTTTCCTTGGCCTGGCGGGCGTCACCCTTGGACTGCTCGGCCCGGCCCTCGGCTGTCAGCCGCTCGTTGCCGACGGTGCGGCCGGCAGCCTCCTTGGCCTTGCCCTTGGCCTGCTCCGTCTTGGCTCGTGCCTTCTGGTTCTTGGCCACTGCAGATCACGTCCTCACTGCTTCGGCGGTGCACTCTACTATTACGGCTGACCGCAGAAAGCCCGTCCAAACACGGGTGGGTCGAGAATTCGGCGGGCTTCCCCCGAAGGACCGAATCATTCCCGACCCGGAAAAGGATTCACCGAATTTCACAGAACGAGGAGACGTGAGCGATGGGCACCGCTGGGCACGTCCCGCAGACGCGGGACATGATCGGGGAGGAGCTGTCCGGTGACGAGGCGCTCACCGCGCTGCGGCGCTACGGGGGCCGTCGCCTGCTGGTGGACGCGTTCGCCCGCTTCCGCTACGCGGACGGCTTCACCAGCGCACGCTCCCTCGGCTTCCAGGTGGTCCTGGGCATGGTGCCCTTCACCATCGCCCTGGTGGGCGTCGCCACCACCGTCCACACCGAGAGTGTCGGCCGGATCATCGAACTCACCCTCAGCCGGATCGTGCCCGGCGCCAGCGCCGACCTGGTCGAGGACGCCCTGGCCGAGACCGAGCGCAGTGCCGGGTCCGGGATCTGGAGCGCCCTGGCGATGTGGCTGGGCCTGGCCTTCGCCGTACTCAACCTGGCCTCGGCCATGGGCCAGGTCGAAAGGGGCGCCAACCGCATCTACGGGATCGAGCGCGACCGTCCGCTCCTGGCCAAGTACGGCCGGTCCCTGCTGCTCGCCCTCGCCGCGGGCATGCCGATGGTCCTCGGTTTCCTCGTCCTGGTCGCCGGCGACGCGGTGGGGGAGTCGGTGGTCCAGGCCCTCGGCTGGTCGCGCGACAACCTCGACTGGTGGGGGCCGCTCCAGGTGCCGCTGGGCGTGGTGTTCGTCTGGGTCGCCTCGGCGGTGATCTTCCGCTGGGCTCCCCGCAGGGACCAGCCGGGCTACACCTGGCTCGCCTTCGGCTCGGCGGTCCATCTGGTGCTGTGGGTCGCGGCCACCTGGCTGTTGGCGTTCTACGTCGCCAGCAGCGGGTCCTTCGGTGCCGTGTACGGACCGCTCACCGCCTTCGTCGCCCTGCTGCTGTGGGCGAACCTCACCGGTGTCGCGCTCTTCCTCGGCGTCGCCTTCGCCGCCCAGCTCGAGGCCGCCCGCGCCGGAATCACCGACGCCGTGAAACCGGACCCGGGGCCCGGCCCCTGAACTCCTCGTCGAGGCCCGTGGAGATCAGGGCGGGTCAGCCGTTGCCGTATGGGTGGGTCGTGATAGTCTTGATCCAGTTGCAATTGTAGTTCCCGCACACTTCAAGTGGCTCGGATGATTACATATCGCCGGGCGCTTTTGTATTTCCGGCGCTCTTTCCGGACGGGTTCATTGCGGCGACGCAGGGGTTCACACAGTGCGGACCCCCGGGTACTGCCCCGAAGGGGAAATGACATGGCTACTGGAACCGTCAAGTGGTTCAACTCGGAAAAGGGCTTCGGCTTCATCGAGCAGGAGGGCGGCGGCCCCGACGTCTTCGCCCACTACTCGAACATCGCCACCCAGGGCTTTCGTGAGCTCCAGGAGGGCCAGAAGGTGAACTTCGACATCACCCAGGGTCAGAAGGGCCCGCAGGCGGAGAACATCACGCCTGCCTGACGTCGAATCGTACAAGGCAGCTGGGGTCCCACCTCGCGGTGGGGCCCCAGCTTGCTGATTTTTTCCAGGAAGTCCTGACCGGGACTTCCTTCTTGTGTCACATCGCTGCGGCCGGCGCTTTTTCCGGTCCCGCACCCGGCTCGTTCTTGCAATTCGTTCGGCTTGTGTCCGCCGAGAATTCCTCGATACGTGCCCTATCGAGGAAGGTTCTTCATGAACCGCTCAGCTCGCACGAACGACGGTTTTTCCAAGGGCCGAAAGGACGGCTTCGGCGGTTCCGGCCGGGGCGGCCGTGCCCGCCCGCAGGGCCAGGGGCGACCCGTCACCCGGTCGGGTGGCAGCGGACGCAGGCCCGCCGCGGTGCAGGGCGAGTTCACACCGCCGACCACCGTCACCCCGGGCCTCCCCGCTGTTGCGACCTTCGGTGAACTGGGCCTTCCCGCCGAGTTGCTGGACACGCTCACCCGCCTCGGCGTGACCGAGCCGTTCCCGATCCAGGCCGCCACGCTGCCGAACTCCCTCGCGGGCCGTGACGTCCTCGGCCGCGGGCGCACCGGCTCGGGCAAGACGCTCGCCTTCGGCCTGGCACTCCTCGTACGCCTGGCCGGGCGGCGTGCCGAGCCCCGGAAGCCGCTCGCGATGATCCTCGTTCCCACCCGTGAGCTGGCCCAGCAGGTCACCGACGCGCTGACCCCGTACGCCCGGCCGCTCAAGCTGCGGCTGGCCACCGTGGTCGGCGGTATGTCGATCGGCCGGCAGGCCGGGGCTCTGCGGGGCGGTGCCGAGGTCGTCGTCGCGACCCCGGGCCGTCTCATGGATCTCGTCGAGCGCAAGGACTGCCGCCTGGACCGGGTGGAGATCACCGTCCTGGACGAGGCGGACCAGATGGCCGACATGGGCTTCATGCCCCAGGTCACCGAGCTGCTCGACCAGGTACGGCCCGACGGTCAGCGGATGCTGTTCTCGGCCACCCTGGACCGCAACATCGACCTCCTGGTCCGGCGCTACCTCCACGACCCGGTGGTCCACTCGGTCGACCCGTCGGCGGGCACGGTCACCACGATGGAGCACCACGTGCTGTACGTGCACGGGGCGGACAAGCACGCCGCCGCCACGGAGATCGCCGCCCGCGACGGGCGGGTGCTGATGTTCCTGGACACCAAGCACGCCGTGGACCAGTTCACCCGGCACCTGCTGGGCAGCGGGGTGCGGGCCGCGGCGCTGCACGGCGGCAAGTCGCAGCCCCAGCGCACCCGCACCCTGGCCCAGTTCAAGGACGGCCAGGTCACGGTGCTGGTGGCGACCAACGTCGCGGCCCGAGGCATCCACATCGACGACCTGGACCTCGTCGTCAACGTGGACCCGCCCGCCGACCACAAGGACTATCTGCACCGCGGAGGCCGCACTGCCCGTGCCGGGGAGTCCGGCAGTGTCGTCACGCTGGTGCTGCCCAATCAGCGCCGTGACATGACCCGGCTGATGTCCGACGCCCGCATCAGGCCGCAGATCACCCAGGTCCGCTCAGGAGAGGCCGACCTGAGCCGCATCACCGGTGCTCAGGCGCCCTCCGGGATCCCGGTCGACGGAAGCGCGCCGGTCACGGAGCGTCCCCAGCGCGGCGGTACCCCCTTCCGCGGCATGGGCACCCGTCCGGGACGCGCCGGTGGCGAGTCCCGCCGGTCCGCCGAGGCCCGGCAGACGGCCGAGGCCCGCAAGGCCGCCCGGGTGCGCCGCGGCGCCTAGACCGGGCACAAAACCGGTTCCCGAGTGGCGGCGGGCGCGGAGATCCACCATTTTGGCCCCAGATGCGATCATGTTGGCCACATCGGGGAAGTCGAGTCCCATGAGCGAATCAGAGTTTCCGCCCGAAGACCGGCCCGTGGACCTCTATCTCGACCTGTTGCGCGTGCGTATGGCGCCCTCGGACTACGCGGTGCTGCTCCGCATGGTCGAACCAGTGCTGGAGGCGATGCAGGAGCAACGCGCTGGGCCGATCGAGTTGAGTCTCGACGGCGAGGACGGTGCGAGCGTCTCGCAGGAAGTCCGCGACGAGGCGTCCCTCGTCGTGGCCGTCGCCGTCACGGGACGGCTGGACAACCAGATCGTCGAGATCGAGACCGAGGAGGTCGGACCCGTCAGGGTCGTCACGGACTCGGGCACCGCGGCCGATCCGGCCAGGTGCCAGGAGATCGCCGACTTCATCGGTGAACGGCACCGGCAGGACGAGGAGCTGCGCGGCATCGCGGAGGTGAGCGGCCTGCCCACCGATGTCTGACCCCCGCCTCGGCCCCGGGACCCCTCCGGGGCCGGCGTACGACGGTGGGCCCGGAACGACGGCACCGGTGCGTACCGGTGCCAGACGCGTCACACAGCACGCGTTCTCGCCGTGCCCCGGACAGGGTCCTGCGATGCTTTCGCTCGTGTCGATCACCTCGTCCGAGCCGGAACCGGTCACGCCCGACGCCCCGGTCGCACTGAGCCGCCCCCTGCTCACCCAGCAGTGGCTGGACCTCACCTTCGTGCACTGGGCCGTGGATCCGGCGGCCGTGGCGGGACTGCTGCCGGACGGCACCGTTCCCGACACCGTGGACGGCGTCACCTTCGTCGGGCTCGTCGCGTTCCGGATGCACAAGGTGGGCTGGCTGCGCCTGCCGGGAGTGCCGTACCTCGGCTCCTTCCCGGAGACCAACGTGCGCCTGTACTCGGTGGACGCGCACGGCCGCCGCGGTGTGGTCTTCCGCTCCATGGACGCGTCCCGGCTCCTGCCGGTGGTCATGGGACGCCTCGCGTTCCGGCTGCCGTACGTGTGGTCCCGTATGTCCGTGCGGACCGGCGAGGGCACCGTCGGCTACACCAGCGCGAGGCGCGTGCCGGGGCCGCGCGGCGCGTACAGCCGGCTCGTCGTCAGGCCCGGGGAGCGCATAACCGAGCCGACCGGTCTTGAGCACTTCCTGACCGCTCGGTGGGGCATGCACAACCCGTTCTTCGGCGACGCGGGCTTTCTGCCGAACGACCATCCACGCTGGCCGCTGCACCGGGCGACGCTGGTCGCGTGCGAGGAGAACCTCGTCGAGTCGGCCGGGCTGCCGACGCCGGTCGGTGAACCGGTGAGCGTGCTGTACTCCCCGGGGGTCCCCGTGCGTCTCGGGCGCCCGATTGCCCCGCCGCGCGGATGAGCCCGTACGGCTGCCCCCCCGGGTGGAGTGCCGTCGCTCAGCGGTGGTGCCCCGACGCCGGGCGGCGTGCCGTCAGCAGCAGCGCTATGTCGTCGGGGCGGTCGGCGACGTGCCGGGCCCTGGCGGTGAGCCGGTCGGCGACTGCGGCCAGCGAACGGCCGCCGGGGCGGGCGGCGGGCGAACCGGCCCGGGCCAGCGCCACGCGCAGCGCGGTGATGCCCTCGTCGATGTCGACGCCCGGCCGTTCGACCAGCCCGTCCGTGTAGAGCGCGAGGATGGCGCCGGGCTCCAGCTGCAACTCCGTCACCGGGTACTGAGCGTGTGCGTCGACGCCGAGCACGACGCCGCCGGGGATGTCCAGGACGTGGGTGCGGCCGTCCGGGAAGCGCAGGATCGGCGGGGGATGCCCGGCGCGGGCGACCCGGGCAAGACCGGTGACGGGGTCCAGCCGGATGTAGCAGCAACTGGCGAACAGGCCGGGATCGAGGTCGATCAGGAGACGGTTGGTGCCGCTGAGGACCTCGTCGGGCGGATGGTCGCCGAGCGCGAAGGCCCTTACGGCACTGCGCAGTTGCCCCATGGTGGCGGCGGCCTGGACGCCGTGTCCCTGGACGTCGCCGATGACCAGGGCGAGACCGTCCCCGGACTCGACGACGTCGTACCAGTCCCCTCCCACGTCCATTCCCTGGGTGCCCGCCAGATAGCGTCCGACGGTCTCCACCCGCGGATGGCCCGACAGACGCCGGGGGAGGAGCGCCTGCTGGAGCCCGCGGGCGAGCGCGGCCTCGGTGTCGTAGCGGTGTGCCTTCTCCATGGCGTGGGCGATCAGCCCGGCGAGGGCGGTGAGCACCGTGCGTTCCTCGGTGCTGAAGTTGCGGGGGCGGTCGAAGCCGAGAATGCAGGAGCCGACGGGGCGCCCTGAGGCGATGAGGGGCAGGAAGGCGCGGGCTCCTTCCGTCGCGTCGAGCGGGATGCCGGGGTAGGCGGCCGTGAGCTGGTGCATCGACTCGAAGAAGAGCGGCTTACCGGTGGTGAGGGTCTCCACGCCGGGCAGCCGGGTGTCGAGACCGACCCCGTCGAACGGCGCGAGGAAACCCTTGGGGAAGCCCGATTCCCAGGCGAGATACAGATGCCGGTCCTGCAGCAGGTAGATGGCGAGCCGACGGCCGCCGAAGGCCGGCAGCAGTTCCTGCATCACGACCGCGGACACCTGATGGGCGGTGACCGCCTCGGTCAGCGCGATCGCGAGGATGATCGGGCGGTACAGCGGAGCCATGGAGGTGACCGCGGCCGGGGATCCGTCGGCCAGGGGCGCGTCGGCCGGTGCCTCCGATCCGGGTCGCGGCGCCGGCTCGGGAGGCGGGTCCGCCATGCGGTCGGCCGGAACGAGCTTGCAGGTGAGGATGCCGGGCCCCGGGTAGACGGAGAGCGAGAACCAGTCACCTCCGTGGGGATCCGCGAGAGGCACCTCCTCGTGCTTGAGCGGCCGTACGACGTGGCAGTGCACCGGATGCGGTGCAAGCAGGGCTTCCCGCAGATGGTCCTCGTAGGCGGGCCGGTCGAGCCACGGCGCCGCCTCCCACAGGGTGCGGCCCAGAAGTTCGGACCGCGGGCGGCCCAGGATCTCCGCCGCCCGCGGATTCGCGTAGACGACCAGGCCCAGCCGGTCGAGACAGAACACGCCCTCCGGGAGCAGGTCGGCCGCCTTGTCGGCCGCCGAGCCGACGTGCGGATCGAGGACGATCCCGCGGACCGGGTGCCCTCCGGGCGGTGCGGCCGTGTCGTGCGGGGTCCAGAGGTCCATCAGCCGAGGAGTGCCGTCCACGGCGTGTACGTGCAGGGGCAGCGGCGGCGGTCTTCCCGCTGCCGTCTCCCGCAGGGCGGCCAGGATCTGATGGGAGTCGGCGGCGGCCACGGCGTCCGCGAGTGCCTGCGGGGTGTCGGCGGACTGTCCCGGCGCCACCCCGAGCAGGGCACGCAGACGGTTGTCGGCGGTCACGACATCCGTTGCCGGATCCCAGGCGAAACGCCCGACGGGCGCGGCAGGAGGGCCCGCGGCCGGTGGGCGCACGCACAGCGGTTCGTCGTCCCAGGCGACCGGAGACCCGTCGGCGTCCTCCAGGCTCCGCAGAGCCGCGCCCAGATCCTCGGCAAGCTGTGCCATGCGGTCACGGTCGGGCAGCACGGTGGTGGCGTCCGACGTCGAGGGGCGCAGGAGGGTCAGTACGCCGTAGACCGTCGACCCTTCGACCACGGGCACGTACACGGATCCGAACTGGAACGGCAGGCCGGCCGCGAACTGGGGGTAGCGGCGCATCGTCTCCGTGGCGTCCGGGAGCACCACCTGGACGCCCAGCCGGTAGGCGTCCGCGACCGGGAACCGACGGTCGACGTGCAGGCGCCACCAGGGGCGGAACAGGGGCCCCGGCAGCCCCGAGAGCACGGCCAGCCGCAGCAGCCCGGGCGTACTGGACCGCAGGTACACGCCTCCCGCGAAGCCGTCGGCCGCGCCGATCGCCTCCGCCGTGATCCCGGTCAGCAGTGCGGCCAGGCGTCCGGGCGTCCGGGTGTCGTGCTCGGCTCTCCCAGTCATCGGCCCTACCTCGTCCGTGCGCCGCCGAGTGGCTGACACAGCAAGAATGCGCCACGAGGGCCTCCGCCTGCACCCGGGCGGGGAACTGAGTGTGAATCCGCAGAGGGTACCGGTGCCCGTGCGGGCCCGGGTGTCCGGAACCGTGACAGTCAGGTGGCCGGAGACTACCGTCCGGCAGGTCCTGGGGACAGTACTCGGCCACCCGTGATCGTGGCCGTCGGGCTCGGCCCGGTCGGTGTCAGGCCGCCGGGCGCACCAGGCCGGACTCGTAGGCGAAGACCACAGCCTGGACGCGGGCGTGGGCGCCGATCTTGGCGAGGATGTTGCTGACGTGGGTCTTCACGGTGGTCGGGGCGATGGACAGGCGCTCGGCGATCTCGGCGTTGGACCAGCCGGAGGCGACGGCGGTGAGGACGTCGCGTTCGCGCCCGGTGAGGGTGCCGAGGCCGGCTTGCCCGTCGAGAGGGCGGGCGGGGCGCTGCTGACGGACGGTGTCGATGAGCGTGCGGGTCAGGCCGGGAGTGATGACGGCGTCTCCGGCGGCCACGATGCGGATGGCCGCGGTCAACTCGTCGGGGGTTGCGTGCTGGAGAAGGAATCCGGCCGCTCCGGCACGCAGCGCGGCGTAGGCGCTTCTCTCCCGGCCGGCAGGTGTCAGGACGAGTACGCGCGGGCGCTGCGGACCGGCTCCGGTGAGTTCCGAAACCAGCGGGAGGAGGGAGGGGTGGGCGATACGGCGGATGGTCGCGATGCCGTCCGTGTCGGAGACGTTGCTGTCCAACAGGACGACGTCGGGGCGGAGTTCGGCGCTGAGGCGAACCGCCTCGGCCCCGGTCGCCGCTTCGCCGACGACGGTCAGGTCGGGCTCGGCGGCCAGGAGCATCCGCAGACCGAGCCGCTGGAGGGACTGGTCGTTCACGATGAGTACGGAGGTCATGGCAGGCGTTCTCCATGGGGAGGGGCGATGGGCGGCGTCCTCGCCGGGGGCATGCGCGGAGCCCTGAACGAAACTGTTTCGTTCACCTCGATGACCAGAGTAGCTCCGCCACTATCGATACGGCACCGTTTTTGTTGTGGTCTGGCTCACTCCTCGCCCTCAGGGCGCGGCCGACCTGTCCGAGCGGCACTTCATCAGCGGCTGGACGCGCGTACCGAAAGTCTCGATGCCTTCGAGGAAGTCGTCGAAGACCAGCATGATCCCCTTGGTGCCGTCGACCCCGGCGACCTCGTCGAGCATCCTCGCGACGGTCTCGTACGAACCGACGAGCGTGCCCATGTTGAAGTTCACCGCCCCTTCGGGCAGCGAGATGGTCCGGGCGGTCGAGGAGTCGTCGGCGGCTGTGTCCGTGGCCGATTCACCCGCCATGTACGCCAGCGCGGCGAGGTCGGCGTTGTCGTGGTAGTCCTGCCACTTCGCCCGGGCCGCCTCGTCGGTCTCGTCCGCGATGACCATGAAGAGGGAGAGCGCCCCGACGTCACGGGCGGTGCCGCGCGCCATGTCCACGAGCGAGGCCGTGGTGTCCGAGAGCGCGAGGGGAGTGTTCACGCCACTGCCCAGGATGAAGTTGTACTCGGCGTGCTCGGCGGCGAACCTCATTCCCGTGCTGCTCTGGCCCGCGGCGACGACGTCGATGTGCCCGTTCGCCGGCCGCGGTGAAAGGACGCAGTCGTCCATCTCGTAGAACTCGCCCTTGAAGTTGCTGACTCCCTCGCTCCACAGCTCCTTCATCACGGTGACGTACTCGACGGCACGGGCGTACCGGCTGCCGAAGTGCTCGTCACCCGGCCACAGGCCCATCTGCGCGTACTCACCGGGCGCCCAGCCCGTGACGATGTTGACGCCGAAGCGGCCGGGAGCGATCGAGTCGACCGTCACCGCCATGCGCGCGACGATTGCCGGGGGCAGTGCGAGGATCGGTGTGGAGGCGTACAGCTTGATCCGGTCGGTGACGGCGGCCAGGCCGGCCATCAGGGTGAACGACTCCAGGTTGTGGTCCCAGAACCCGGTCTCGCCGCCGAATCCCTTGAGTTTGATCATCGACAGGGCGAAGTCGAACCCGTACTCCTCGGCCTTCTGCACCACGGCCTTGTTCAGCTCGAAGCTCGGCAGGTACTGCGGCGAACTCTTCGATATGAGCCAGCCGTTGTTGCCGATGGGGATGAAGACGCCGATGTCCATGCCGCTCCTCGTGTGTCGCCGTGACCGGAGGACTGCCCGGGGCGAAGGGGCGTTACACGGGGTGCGGGAGTGTCGAACCGGCCATCGTCACGACAGCAACTCAGCCTGAAGCAGCAGGTGTTGAAGACCAGGTAAGGGAGGGTGGCTGCGAAGGTGTGATTCCTGCGAAGGCCCGCATCCGGTGAGGCCAGAACGGTAAAATTTATCGTATGAATGCACGGCTGGCTCTGCTCAGCACGGTGGAACCAGGTGTCGCGGAGAGCGAGATCTTCCGGTTGGCACTCCAGCACGCGGTGGGCGAGCTCGGTGCCCTGGGAGGGATGATCCACCTTCGTGGCCCCATGTCCGCCCTGCGGCTGGTGTCCGCCGCCGGTCTCCCACCGGTCCTCACCCGGGCCTGGGAGATCATCGACCAGGAGGGCCCGCTGGCCCCCGCCCGCGCCCTGCACCAGGGCAGCGGCGTCTGGGCACCTCGGGAACTCACTGCACATTCCGTGGCCGGGGAGGCCGCATGGCCGGGCAGCGGACTGGCGGCCGCCCCGCTGTCCAGCGGGGACCGCAGCATCGGGGCCCTCTCCGTCGTCACGGGCGAGGGGGGCGAGCCGACCGCGGAGCAGTGGGACTTCCTGCGGGCCGTGATCGCCTGGACCGAGGAGCGCATGGCCCAGGCGCCCCCGCCGGCCGGGCCCGCGCAGACCGAGCTCAGCGGCGAGCGCCTGCGGCAGGCACTCAAGGAGGTCAGCGTCGGCTCCTGGGACTGGGACATCCGGACCGGCGACCTGATCTGGGACGAGGCCGCCCTGGAGCTCTACGGCACCAGACCGGCCGACTTCACCGGCAAGATCGAGAACTGGATGAGGACCGTCCACCCCGACGACCTCGCCCCGACGCTCGGCGCCGCTCAGCGGGCGATCCGCGACCACACGGTCTACGAGGCGGAGTACCGCGTACGCGGCCTGGACGGCACGTACGGCTGGACCCAGGCCCGCGGCAGGGCCACGTACGACGAACACGGCGAACCCCTCCGGATGATCGGCGTGGGCTGGGAGAGCAACGAGTCCCGGTCCGCCCGCGACGCCCTCAGCCGCGCCCTGCGCCATATGAGCGACGGCTTCCTGGCGTTCGACGACGAGTGGCGGATCACCTTCGCCAACCTTGAGGCGGAACGCACGCTGGGCCTCTCCGAGGAGGAGTTGTTCGGGCGTGTCCTGTGGGAACTGCCCTCCGCACAGCAGGTGCCCGGCATGGAGAGCCGCTTTCGCAAGGCCGCGGCCGAGGACAAGCCCGCCAGCTTCGACGTACACATGCCGGAGGACGACCGCCGCTACCACCTGCGGCTGGTCCCCGGCCCCGACGGCCGCACCCTCTACTTCACCGACGTCACCGAGAGGCGGCGGCACGAGGAGGAGCGTCAGGCCGCCGAGCGGGTCGCGTCCGAGCGCGCGGCCCAGATAGCGGAGCTGACGGCGTCCCTCGCGAAGGCGACGACCTCACGGGACGTGGTGGACGCGCTCGCCCCACGGGTGCTGCCGCCGTTCGCCGCCGCCGGACTCCTGGTGCAGACGGTCGAGGGCGAGTTGCTGCACACCGTGGGAGCGGTCGGCTACCCCGACGACTTCCTCGCCACTGTCGACCGCCGCCCGCGAATATCCGGCGACCCGGGCTGGGACGCGGTCACGTCCGACACACCGCTCTTCCTGTCCTCCGCGCAGGAACTCGTCGCGCGCTCACCGGGGCAGGCCGATCTGCCCGGGCGTGCGGGCAAACAGGCGTGGGCGTTCCTGCCGTTGACGGCGTCCGGCGTCACCTTCGGCGTCTGTGTAGTGGCCTTCGACCGTCCGCGCCGCCTCACCGACGACGAACGCACCCTGCTGACCACGATCAGCGCCCTGGTCGCCCAGGCCCTGGAACGGGCGAGGCTCTACGACGCCGAACACACCCGATCCCGCGAACTCCAGCGCAGCCTGCTCCCCAGGGACCTGCCCACGCCGTCGGCATGCACGGCGGCGGCCCGCTACCTCCCCGCAGGACAGGGCATGGACGTGGGGGGCGACTGGTACGACATCATCCCGCTCTCGGGTGGCCAGGTGGCCCTGGTGGTCGGCGACGTGATGGGCCACGGCCTGCCGGAGGCGGCGACGATGGGCCGCCTGCGCACGGCGGTCCACACCCTCGCCGACCTGGAACTGCCGCCCGACGAGATCATGAGCCATCTGAACGACATCGTCGGAGGCATGGGCGAGGAGTCGTACGTCACCTGCCTGTACGCGCTGTACGACTCGACCACGCAGATCTGCTCCATCACCCGGGCAGGCCATCCCCCGCCGGCCGTGGTCCATCCCGACGGCAGGGTCCACTTTCCGGAACTGGCCCCCGACCCTCCGCTGGGCGCGGCCGAACCACCTTTCGAGACAGTCGAGTTGGCGGTGCCGGAGGGCAGCCTGCTGGTGCTCTACACCGACGGCCTGGTGGAGTCGTCCACGCGCGAGATCGACGAGGGCATGGCGGACCTGGCCGGGCTGCTGCACGCGGCGCACATCACGGACGTGGACCCGGACGGGGAACGCGATCGTCTCGAACGTCTCTGTGACACCCTGACGGCCGGCCTTCTCCCCGCCGAGCACCAGGCGGCCGACGACGCGGCGCTCCTCGTCGCCCGGCTGCACGCCCTGCCCGTCGAGAGGATGGCCTCCTGGTCGCTCCCCGAGGACCCCAGGGCGGCCGGCCAGGCCCGCCGCCACGTCCGTGAGCAGCTCTCCGCCTGGGGCCTCGACAGCCTGACACCCACCACGGAACTCCTGGCCAGCGAACTGGTCGGCAACGTCGTACGCCACGCCAAGGGGCCCGTCAGCCTGCGCCTCCTGCACGACGACGAGCTGGTCTGCGAGGTCTTCGACGGCAGCCTGACGATGCCCCGCATCCGCCGGGCGACGGAAACCGACGAGGGAGGCCGCGGACTGCAACTGATCACGGCGCTCTCCCGGCGCTGGGGCACGCGCTACACCGCCACAGGAAAGTGCATCTGGACCGAGCAGGCACTCCTCGGCCCCGACAGCCGCAAGGACGAGCCGTCCGACGCCCTGGAGCTGATGCTCCCGAACGTCGGGGAGTTCGACGGGGACCTGGACGCGCTCCCCTTCGGCGACCAGGAGCTGTAGGGACCGTCAACTGTCAGGCCGGGGCCGGAGCTTCGGCCCCTAGGCCGCGTCGCGCCACACCTTCACGTCCAGGGTGGCGTACGTCGTCCCGGACGAACCCCGGTACGTCACGAGCCCCACGTGTCCCGTCCCGCTGATGACGCACATCTGTCGGCCCGCGGTGAGGTCCTTGATCCAGATGTAGCTCTTGTAGCCGGTCGCGGCCTTGCACGCCTCCACGCTGCCCTGCCGCCCCGCCGGGAGCAGGGCGAGGGAGCTGCCGGAGGTGGTGCCGGGGGCGAGGACGGCGCCCGAGGAGTAGACGGCGTACGTCAGATCCTCATCCGAGCTGCCGGTGTCCGCCTTGGGGCGCACCGGGGTGTCCGCCAGATACAGGTCGTGGCTCGCGGTCATCCGGATCCCGGAGTACGTGACCGGGGCCGGGGCCTTCGGCGCCGACGGCTCGCTGGACGCGGCCGGGGGAGCCGGGCTCGGAGCCTGTGTGGGTGTCGCGGGCCCCGAAGGGCCGGACGGCAGCGCGGACTTGGCGGGCTTCGGCTTCTTCGACGCCTTGGCCGACGGGGAGCCGGACGCCGACGGGGACTTGTCGGCCTTGGGAGCCGACTGCGACGCGGCCACCTCCGAGGCCCCGGTGTCGTCCTTGTCGTCGTCCCCCGGGACGAACAGCAGCGCGGCGGCCGCCCCACCTGCGACGAGCACGACTGCGGCCGCCGACAGCATCCAGGGCCGAGCCCCGCGGCCCGTGCCGTTCGTGGTGACCGTGGAGGTCTGCGCGGCCGCGGGCTCCTGCGGCTGGGGCCATGGAGTCGGTGTGTACGCACCCGGTGCGGCCGGATTCCCCATCACGAACGGTCCGGGCAGCGCGGCGTGGGACTGTGCGGCGTGAGGGTGTGCGGCATGGGACTGCGCTGCTTGGGACGGCGAGGTGGGGGAGTAGGCCGCCGCGGGGCCGAAACCGCCTGAGCCGGCGGGGCCGAAGCCGCCGCCCGAGCCCGCGGCCCCGAAACCACCGGAACCTGCGGCCCCGAATTCGCCAGCGCCTGCGGCCCCGAATCCGCGGGAACCGTGAGCGCTCGGAGCCGCCTCCGCCGGTGCCTGGGCCCTGGCCTGGGCCTGATGGGCTCCTTCGGCCCGAGCCGCTATCCCCGCCACCAGCTCGCCCGGGAGCCATGCCCCCGATGTGTACCGGGCCTCGTCACCGCGATGCGCCTGGATCGCCTGAACCGAGCGGATGACCTCCTCGACGGAAGGCCGCTCGGCAGCGGGCTTGCGCAGACACTGCGCCACCAACTCTCGTATTTCTTCGGGTACTTGGCCGAGGTCGGGCTGCTCGTGCACCACCCGGTAGAGCACCGCGTGCGCGTCCCCGTCCCCGAAGGCGCCGCGGCCCGTCGAGGCGAACACGGCGGTCTGCCCCAGCGCGAACACGTCGGCAGAGGCGGCGGCCTCGCCGCCGAGCGCCTGCTCCGGCGCCATGTAGGCGACCGTGCCGAGGGCCATGCCGCTCTGCGTCACCGAGGTGGCGTCCGCGGCCCGTGCGACACCGAAGTCGATGACGCGCGGGCCGTCGTCGGCGAGCAGCACGTTCGACGGCTTGAGGTCCCGGTGCACGATGCCCTCACGGTGCACCGCCTGCAGTGCCTCCGCGACACCGGCGATCAGCCGCAGCACGGTGTCGACGGGCAGTGGCCCGTGGTCGCGTATCGCGTCGGCGAGGGACGGACCCGGCACATAGGCGGTCGCACACCACGGGATCGAGCCCTCGGTGTCGCTGTCCACGACCGGGGCCGTATAGAGCCCGTGCACTCGGCTCGCGGCCGCCACCTCGGCCTGGAACCGCTTGCGGAACTCGGCGTTCTCGGCCAGCTCCGGCCGGATCACCTTGACCGCGACGGCCCGTCCGCCCGGCGTGTGCGAGAGATAGACCCGCCCCATGCCGCCGGACCCGAGCCGTGCCACCAGCCGGTAGCCGCCCACGATCCGCGGATCGCCGTCCTCCAGCGGCTGGAAACATCCCGCGCCGGGCCCACCGTTGCTCAACACGCCCACTCCGCCCCAAGATCTGTTAAGTGGCCCCATTGCATCACGGGTGTGGTCCCGGGGTTTTCAGAGTCGCGGTATCGGCAGGGCGTACACCTTGTTGAAGTGCTGGGCGATCAGGGGGCCGTCGCTGTCGCAGGCGAGTTGCCAGTCGTTGATGCCGGCGTCCTGGCCGTCGGTGAAGTTCCAGAGCAGCTCGCCCTTCTGGGCGTCGATCGCGTAGAACCCGTCCCTGTTGCGGGCGGCCGTGACGAACACCGCGCCGCCGCCCGCGACGAGGGCGTTGCCCAGATCGAGCCGAGGGGTCCGGCGGAACCAGCGCCGGGTGCCGTCGGCGGCGTCGAACGCCTGGATGCCGTGCGGGTTCCTGGTGGTGCAGTACACCGTGCCGGCCGCTGCGGCCACGGAGGCGAAGCCGCCCTTCTCCTCCTTCACCCGCCAGCGAACCGCCCCGGACTCCACGTCCACGGCGATGAGTTCGCTGTCGACGGCGAAGACGGTTCCGCCGAGCACCACCGGGGCCGAGCGGGCGTCCGAGTCGGAGTTCATGGGCCGGCGCCACAGCACGTCCCCGGTGCTCGCGGTGCCACGGGCCGTGAGGCGGTGCAGCCCGTCCATGTAGATGAAGCGCCGGGATGCCATGACGGGCTTCAGATCGAGGCCGATGTCCTCCCCGCTGATGGGGATGACATCGGCCCGGCGCTCCCGCAGATCCGTGTTGAGGACGACGTTCGTGGAGGTGGCCGACCCCTGCGACCCGTCCGGGCGGCTGAACCGCAGACCCGAGATGGTGACCCGCTGGTCGTTGAACCCGCCGAGCAGCGTGTCGAACCGGAAGTCCTCTCCGAAGTCCAGGGAGAACCGCTCGATGCCGGTGACCGGGTTGACGCCCAGCACGGTCGCGCCGGTGCCGAGGGCGACGACATCGCCCGAGACGAGGAGGGGCGGGGTGGGGGACTGGCTGATGCCCCGGTAGATCCACCGGGGGCTGGTGCCGTCGGCGAGACCGAGGCAGAACAACGCGCCTGACTGCGACTTGAGCAGGGCCGTGTCCTTGTAGAAGACCGCAGGCGCCTCGACGAGCGGGTCGCCCCGGTAGACCCACAGCGGCTTCGGCGCCGGACCGGCCGGCTCCGGGGCCGACTTGGCCCGCTCCTTCGGCTCACCGAGCAGTGCCGCGACGCCGGAACCAAGAGTGACGACGCCGAGCGCGGCGGCCGCAAGGACCGTACGGCGGGAGGGACGCGGCCCGGCCGACCGCCGCGCTCGGTGGGTGACCGGGTCGGGCGACTTGCCGGGCGGCGGGCTGGGCGTCGGCGCTTCGGGGAAGACGACGCGATGGGGGCTCGGGCGCTCGGTGACGAGCTGCTGAACGGTGCCGCGCGGGTCGGTGCGGACACCGGTGGCGGCCATGTGGCCGGTGGTGGCGCGGGCGGGCTCACGCTCGGCGACGTCCGTACCCGGTCCGGGCCCGAGGTCCAGGTCCATGAGGTCGGCGGCCTGCCGGCTGATCGAGGCGGCCACGGGTTCCGGCAGCCAGCCCTCCCAGTCCAGCGCGTCGGTACCACCCGGCGCGCACGCCGCCGACACCCGGTCCGGAGTGGGCCGGGCCGTCGGGGACTTGTCGAGGCAGAGCTCGATGATCGTGTCCAGCGGATCCGGAACGCCCGTCAGATCCGGCGTACCGTGCACCACTTGGTACAACAGGGTGGCCGCCGACGAGCCGTCGAAGGGCGCGTTCCCGGTGGCGGCGAAGGCGAGGACCGAGCCGAGACAGAACACGTCCCCCTCCGGGCCCATCGGGTCACCCGTGGCGTGCTCGGGGCACATGTACCGCGGGGAGCCCAGCAGCACACCGGACAGGGTGAGTTCGTAGCCGTCGGTGGCGCGGACGATGCCGAAGTCGATGACCCGCGGGCCCTCGGCGGACAGCAGCACGTTGGACGGTTTGAGATCGCGGTGCACCAGCCCCGCGGAGTGCACGGCGATCAGCGCCTCGGCGAGTCCGGCTCCGAGGGCCAGTACCGACCTGGGCGGCAGCGGTCCGTGCTCCTCGACGGCGTCGGCCAGCGTCGGACCGAGGATGTGCGCGGTGGCGAGCCAGGGGACGGGGCCGTCCGGGTCGGCGTCCACGACGGTCGCCGTGTATCTGCCGCTCACCGCCCGCGCCGCGTCCACCTCGCGCCGGAAACGGATCCGGAAGTCCCTGTTCGCGGCCAGCTCCGGCCGGATGACCTTGACGGCCACGGTCCGCTGCTGGTCGTCCCGGGCGAGGAAGACCTCCCCCATCCCTCCGGCGCCGAGTCGCGCGACAGGACGGTACGGCCCCAAGTGCTCCGGATCCGTGGGACGAAGTGGCTCCATTGCCCTCAGCTCGCCTGTTCATCGTCGAATGGACTTGGGGCGAGAGTAGGTGCTGGAGGGACAGTTGGTGTACGCAACCGGGCAACCTATGGCCATTACTTGACGTTTCAGATAGAAACCGCCCGGACGGTCTTGCGGACGGCCGGGACGGATGCGTACGAGAGCGTCAGGCCCGTCCGCGGGCCTGCTGGGAGCGTCGCGCCAGAGAGTCGATGAGTACCGCGGCGAAGAGCACCCCGCCCGTGATGATGAACTGGACGGCCGTGGGGGTGTCCGTGATCGCCATGCCCGAGGCGATCGACTGGATGATCAGCATGCCGAGCACCGCGGACCAGGTGGTGCCGCGTCCGCCGAACAGACTGGTGCCGCCGATGACGGCCGCCGCGATGGCGTTGACCAGCAGGACGCCCGAGCCCGAACCCTGGCTCACCGACGTGATGCGCGAGGCCAGGAACAGTCCGCCGACCGCGGCCATGGTGCCCGAGACCGCGAGTACCGCGGTCTGCACCCGCGTCACGCTCAGGCTGGCGCGCCGGGCCGCCTCCATGCTGCCGCCCAGCGCGTAGACCTGCCGACCGTAGTGCGTACGGCGGAGAATGATGTCGAGGCCGGCCACCACCACGAGGAAGATCAGGAGCGCGAGCGGCAGTCCCTGGAAACGGTTGAGCAGATACGCGGCGGCGAACGCGACCACCGCGAGACCTCCCGTGCGCACCACGATCCCCCGGAGCGAGCGGTGCGGCATACCGACGGCCTTGCGCCGCCGCATGTCCTGGTAGGACACCAGGAAGACCACACCCGCGGCGACCGCCGCCAGAGCGTAGGCCGCGGCGTCGTTGGTGAAGTAGTAGCTGGTCAGCTTGGCGACCAGCCCGTTCTCGTCGAGGTTGACCGTGCCGCTGGTCCCGAGGACGTAGAGCATGAGGCCGTTCCAGGTGAGCAGCCCGGCGAGGGTGACGACGAACGCCGGCACCCGGGTCCTGGCCACGGAGAAGCCCTGGACGGTTCCCGCCAGGGTTCCCGCGAGCACCGCGATGATGACGGCGAGCCATTCCGGCACGCCGTGGTTGACGTTCAGCACGGCGAAGGCCGCCGCCGCCAGACCGCTGATCGAGCCGACCGACAGATCGAGTTCACCGAGCAGCAGTACGAAGACGATGCCGACCGCGATCAGACCCGTACCCACGATGTCCACGCTGAGGTTCGACAGGTTCCGGGGGGACAGGAAGTTCGAGTTGAGCGACTGGAAGATGATCCAGACCGCGGCGAGGACGAGGACGACGGGGAGAGAGCCCACTTCGCCGGCCCGCAGCTTGCGCCGGAGGTAGGCGATCCCCCTCTCCGCGGCACGGGCGACGGTCCGCCCACGCCGCGGCCGACCGGCGCCGGGTGCGGTGGATTCGGTCCGTGCGGAGTCCGCCGTGTTGCGCATCCCTTTCACCACCCCGCCTCCTGGGAGGCCGTCCGGCGGGGCACGTTCTCCGTGGCGCCGGTGATGGAGGAGATGATCTGCTCCTGGGACGAGGTGTTCACGTCGAAGAAGCCGTTGTTGCGGCCCAGCCGCAGGACGGCCGCCCGGTCCGCGAGAGCCTTGATGTCACCCATGTTGTGGCTGATGAGCAGGACGCCCAGACCACGGTCACGCAACTGGTCGACGAGGTCCAGGACCTCGCTGGTCTGCTCGAAGCCCAGCGCCGCGGTCGGTTCGTCGAGGAGGAGGACCCGCGGGTCGCCGAGCAGCGAACGAGCGATGGCGACCGTCTGCCGCTGACCGCTGGACAGCGAGACGACGGGGGCGCGCAGATCGGGGATGCCCCGGGTCAGGCGGTCCAGCAGGCCTCGGGTGCGGCGCTCCATCTCCACCTCGTCCAGGAACCCGAGCCTGCGGATCTCCTGTCCGAGGAACAGATTGCCGACGACGTCGAGGTTTCCGCACAGCGCGAGGTCCTGGTAGACGGCTGCGATGCCGAGGTCCCGGGCGTCGTGGGGACGCCTGATGTGGACCGCCCGGCCCTCCCACTCGATGGAGCCCCTGTCCGCGGGGGAGACCCCGGAGATCACCTTGACCAGGGTGGACTTGCCCGCCCCGTTGTCGCCCAGCAGAGCGACGACCTGTCCGGCGTGGATCTCCAGCTCGATGTCGTCGAGGACCTCGATGACGCCGAAGCGTTTGCATACGCCGTGCAGTGCCAGCAAGGGGGGACCCGTCACGGAAACCATCTCCTTCCCGGGGGCGGGCCGGACCTGGTCGGAACCTGCTTGTCAGGTGAGTCCGGCCCTGTCGCAGGCGGCCCCGAGTTGGGGGGTGCAGATCTGCTCGACCGTGTACACGCCGTCGTTCACCAAGGTGTCCTTGATCGTGTCGAGCGTCACGGACACGGGGGTGAGGAGGACGGCCGGAACCGTGTGCCCGCCGCGGGGCGTCACCTCGCCCTTGGCGACCCGGTCGAGGCTTTCGTGGCGTGCCGCGGCCACGGCCATGGCCGCGCCGGCGGAGGCCTCGGGTGCGAAGGGCTTGTAGACGGTCATGTACTGATCGCCGCCGACGATGCGCCGTACGGCTCCGAGCTCGGCGTCCTGCCCGGTGACCGGGGGCAGCGGGGCGACCTTGTTCGCCTTGAGGGAGGAGATACAGCCGGCGGCGAGGCCGTCATTGGCGGCGTACACCCCGTCGATGTTCTCGACACCGAGGGCCGCGATCGCGGCGGTCATGTTCATGTGCGCGGTCTCCGTCCTCCACTGGAGGGTGTCGTACGCCTCGCCGATCCTCACCCGCCCCTGGAGCACGGACAGTGCGCCCTTCTTGAACGACACCGCGTTGGGGTCGCTGGGGTCGCCGTTCATCATGACGATCTGGTCGCCGGGCGCCCTGTCACCCATCGCTGTCAGCAGTGCCCGGCCCTGGAGTCTGCCGACCTCCTCGCCGTCGAAGGAGACATAGCCCGCGATCGGGCCCTCGGCGAGGCGGTCGTAGGCGATGACCGGGACGCCCGCCTCGTCCGCCTTCCTGACCGCGGGGCGGAGCGATCTGGCGTCCACGGCCACGAGGACGATGGCGTCGACCCCCTTGGTGAGCATCGAGTCCATCTGTTCCTGCTGGATGGCCACGTCGCCCTTGGCATTGGCGTTCTCGACCGCGCAGTCGTCGCACAGCTCCGTGATCCTCTTCTGGAGCAGGAGCCGGTCCTGTGTCTCCCAGCGGGCCGTGGTGGAGTCCGGCAGCAGCACGCCGATGCTCAGCGCCCTCCCGGTGTCGGAGTCGTCCCCGGCGTCCTGCCCGCAGGCCTCCAGGGCAACCACCGCCGAGATCACGGTCATGGCGATGGCCGCGCCCCGGATGCAGGCCTTCATGTGAAAGACCTCCCTTGTCCTTCACCTCGCGTGACGAGGGGCGCTCACGGTTGCCCGCGCCCGGCCCGAGACGGCCGGCGGGTCCGGGTGCGTCGCGGCGTCAAGGGCTGGCGTGTGACCGGCGTGGCATGACGAACACGTCTTAACTGTGGCACCGGCCGTGGCGATCTGCGAACGCAGCGGCCCGGCTCCGGCCGTCGACCGCGGCGGTTCGGCTCCTGCCTTCGGCGACGGGCGCAGGGCACCGCGCGAAAGTGGCTGCGCCGAGGCGCCGAGACGGCCTCTCATGGCCGGCGCGGGTGCCCCTGGGGCGGGTCTGCCACTGACGGCGATCAACCGGATCTGTCGGGTTGGTCCTGATATGCGATTCTGGTAGGTGGGCGCCCGATCTCAACCCAGCGGCACCTGCCGCATGGACCGGAGGTAGGTCGCGGACATGCATCATGACGGCCGCGCCCTGGCCGGAGTCTCGGAGCCGCGGGAGTCCCGGGCCGGCGCCGACGACAACGGTTCACGGCCACCTCTGCCGCAGGCCGCCGCGAGCGACAGATCCCTGACGTTCGCCGGAGTGGCGTTGGCGGCGGTCTATGTGCCGGATGCCGGGAACGGCGATCTCCGGCTGGTGGAAACGGCCGGACGCGCCACGTCCCGGTACCTGCCGCCGGAGCGGCTGCCCCTCTCCGGCGACTCACCGGCGGCGCACGCCTTCCGTACCGACCGGCCGCTGTGGCTGGACCTCGCGGAACTCGCTCCCCGCTCGGGGGGCCGGGATTCCGAAGGCCGGCTTTCCGAAGGCGGGCTTTCCGGGAGCGGGCCTTCCGAGGGCGGACCGACGCCGCCGTCCGCACAGTCGCCGCAGGCACGAGTGCAGCAGGCACAAGCGCCACCGACAGAGGCGCCGCTCGCCGCCCTGCCGCTCGGGACGGAGGACAGGCGGCTGGGCTGCCTCGTCGTCGTGGGAGCGTCCGCGGTCGGCTTCGAGGCCGAGCAGCGGCGCTTCCTGGAGCGGTACGCCGACGCGATCGCCGAACTGCTCAGGACCGAGGCCGACCGCCCCGCGCCGTCGTCGCTGCTGAGCCCCGCCCTGCGGAGTCTGGGCGTCGGCTCGTTCGTCCTGATGCCGGACACCGGTCTGATCGAGGCGGACGAGGCACTCCTCGAACTGGTCGGCATCACACCGGACGACTTCGACGGCAAGGTGGACACCCTCCTCGCGCACGCGCTCCCGGAGGACATGCACGCGCTGATCTCGGTACTGGAACCGTCCACGGAGGCGTTCGGCCGCCGGGAGCTGGAGTTCCGTGTCCGCCGTCCCACCGGTGGTATGCGCTGGCTGAGCCTGACCTGCCGGGTGGTGGCGAGCACCGACGACCGCCCGGAGCAGGTGCTGGGCATGGTGACGGCGACCTCGGTCCTGCGGCAGAGCGCCGACGACGTGTCCAGGATCCAGTGGCTGACCGCCGCACTCGACGACGCGACAACGGTCCGTGACGTCGGCCGGGTGGTGGTCACCGCCCTGCGCGAGCCGCTGGGCGCCGACCGGGTGGCACTCGCCGAGTTGCGGGACGACCGGCTCATGGTCACCGTGCTCGACCCGCCCCAGCCCGCCGCCTGGCCCGAGTCGTGGCGTTCCGAGTGGCGTTCGGAGTGGCCCGACGCACCGGTCAGTGCCCTGCCCACTCTTCAAATGGCGCTGCGGGACGGGCGGATGAACCTGTGGTCCGCCGGCACGGCCCTCGAACCCGGACTCGCGGGCATCGGGGTCGGCGGTCTGGCCGTGCTGCCGCTTCCCGCCAAGGGCCGGGTCGCGGGCGTGTGCCTGGTCGGCTGGGACGAGCCCCACGACTTCGTCCCCGAGGAGCGGTCCCTGTTCACCGCCACCGCCGCGCTGGTCGGGCAGGCCCTCAGCCGCGCTCACGCGCACGACGCCGAGCAGGAGCTCGCGACGATGCTGCAGCGAAGCCTGCTGCCCCGGCGTCTCCCGGAGCTGCCCGGGGGCACGGCTGTCGCCCGCTATCTGCCCGCCAGGCGAGGGCTGCAGGTGGGCGGCGACTGGTACGACGTCATCGCCCTGTCCGAGGACCGGGTGGCGCTGGTCATCGGAGACGTACAGGGACACAGCGCCGGGGCCGCGACGATCATGGGGCAGATGCGTACCGCGGTCAGGGCCTACGCGGTCGAGGGGCATCCGCCCGACGTGGTCGTCTCACGCGCCAACCGGCTCCTGGTCGGCATGGAGACCGATCTGTTCGCCACCTGTTGCTACGCCGAACTGGACCTGGAGGAGGGCAACACCCTCTTCGTCCGGGCCGGGCACCTCGCACCGCTGATACGCCATCCGGACGGCAGGACCGAGGAGGTGCAGGTCGAGGGCGGGCTCCCGTTGGGCATTCTCGCGGAGGCCGAATTCCCCATGACCGCCGTCGCGTTGACCCCCGGCACGGTGCTCGCCCTGGTCACCGACGGGCTGGTCGAGGCGGCCGATCTGCCTCTGGACGACGGTATGCGGCGTACACGCAGCGCCCTCGCCGCCGCCGATCCCGCGGATCCGGGGCGGATGGCCGACGAACTGCTCGGCGGTGTCGACCGTCGCGAGGACGACGTGGCGCTGTTGCTGCTGCGCTACGACGGTATGAAGTCCCGGCCGATCCGGGCCGGTTGGGCGGTGTGGCGGCTGCCCGACGCCGTCATGCACGCCCGCCGGTTCACCGCGCGCACGCTGCGCAAGTGGCGGGTCGAGGACGTGGCCGACGCGGTGCTGCTGGTCGTGTCCGAACTCGTCACCAACGCCCTGGTGCACACCCAGGGCCCCGTCCGCGTCGATCTGATGCTCCGCGGGGACCGGCTCCGGGTCTGTGTGACCGACTCCTCGCCGCGTGCGCCCGCCAAGCCGGTGACCGTGGACTGGGAGTCGACCGGCGGTCGGGGCCTGCTCCTGGTCGAGGCGATGTCGGACAACTTCGGTTCGATGCCGGTGGCCGACGGCAAGCAGGTGTGGAGCGAGATCGTGGTGCCGCAGGGCGAGCCGACTCCCGCGGACCCGGAGCCCGGGACGGAACGAGGGGCCGCGCCATGAGAACCCGTACGAGGCATCTCGTCGCGGCGCTCGTCGCCGGGCTCATGACGATGTCCCTGGTCTCCTGTGGAGGAGACGACGCGGCCGACAGGGACGGCTTCACCGTCGGTCTGCTGCTCCCGAGCCGAGCGGTGCCCCGCTGGGAGCATGCCGACAAGCCCTTCATCGAGCAGCGTCTCAAGGAGCTGTGCCCCCGCTGCACCATGGAGTACGGCAACGCCGAGAACGACGCGGCGAGGCAGCGGCAACAGATGATGTCCATGATCACCAAAGGCGTCGAGGTCCTGATCCTCGATGCCGCCGACACCCGGGCGCTCCGGTCCTCGATCCAGGAGGCGCGCAAGGCGGATGTCCCGGTCGTCGCCTACGACCGGCTCGCCGAGGGCCCGATCTCGGGCTATGTCACCGTCGACGGCGCACAGGTCGGCAGGCTCCAGGGCGAGGCGCTCCTGAAGGCCATGGGCGACAGGGCGAAGGGCGAGAACATCGTCATGCTGAACGGCGATCCGACCAGCCCCAACGCGGCGTGGTACAAGCGGGGCGCCCTGTCCGTCATCACAGGCAAGGTGACGATCAGCAGGTCGTACGACACGTTGGGCTGGAGCAAGGAGAACGCCCACACCAACATGTCCGCCGCCATCGCCGCGCTCGGCCCCGACCGGATCGACGGCGTCCTCGCGGCCAACGACTCCATCGCCGCGGGCGCCATCGCCGCCTTCAAGAGCGCCGGTGTAGGGAAGCTGCCTCCCATCACCGGTCAGGACGCCGACATCGAGGCCGTGCGGCGCATCATCAGGGGCGAGCAGTACATGACGGTCTACAAGCCCTTCGCGGCCGAGGCCGACGCGGCCGCCGCCATGGCCGTCGCCCTGGCGCGCGGCGAGGAACTCGACGACGTCGCCACCACGACGACCGACAGTCCCACCACCGAGGACATCCCGTCCGTCCTGCTCACTCCGAACGCGGTGACGGTCGACAACATCGAGCAGACCCTCGTCAAGGGCGGCGTGTACACCGTCGACCAGATCTGCGCCCCGGAACTCCGGCGCGCCTGCGAGAAGGCCGGGCTGACCCGGTAGGGAGACGTGGTCCCCGATTTCCGGGACGTTCTACGACGACGCTCCGCCGCCGCCCCCGTCAGCGAACGGGACGGCGCCTGGCACGCCGGGACCAGACGACGGCGGCAATGATCACGTCGGCTGCCAGGAGCATGATGCCGATGACCAGCAGGTAGCCCAGGCCGTCCGCTGCCACGCCGATGATCCCCAGGACGACGGCGGCGAGGACGACCAGCAGGAAGAGCACCATCGCCCGCACACCTCCCTTCGAGTCCCTTCGAGTGGACTGCCGTCTCGGCGGACCGCAGTCTCGGCGGAATGTCGCCTCAACGGCGCGCGAGTTGCCGCTCGCCGTTGGCACCCGGCTGGTAGGCGATGCCGTAGTAGTGGAAGATCTCTTCCTCCTGCTCGGCGGGCAGAATGTCGTCCGTGCCGATCGAAGGAGCCTTCTTCACCAGGCTCTTGGCATAGGAGACCTTGAGATAGCCCGGCCCGAGAGTTGTCTCGTCGAGAGGGACGAAGACCAGACGCTGCCTGGTGGGCAGTCCGGTCCGGACGGTGGCCACGGCCGGTTCGTCGGTGGCGGTGTCCACGTAGACGGCTTCGAGTACGCCGATCCTGTGCCCCTTCGGATCGACCACGTCCTGGTTGCGCCATTCTCGGATGTCGGCTGCCTGGATCATGCCGTTTCCCCTCTGGGCGAGGCGCCTGTCGGTTGCACGTGAGAGTGCACCAACCGCAACAATTTTACTACGGTCTGTGCTGGTCGGACCTTCACGAGAGCTGCATCGAGTGCGTCCTTCCCGCGTTGTGCGCCCGAGGCGGAAACCGGCGATCGGGGGCCGGGGCGGCAGCCATCCACTGCAGCAAGTACCCGCAGATGTCGCACGCTATCCGCGAGCTTTGGGCAGGACTACGCTGACGAGTCAGGCCCCGGTCCCCGGCAGCGATGTCCTTCTCCGCTCCTGGGAGGCCCACCGTGCACCAGGTGACCACGCACCGCGAAGAAGAGCGGCTGGTGACGGCTGTCGCTCTGGCGAAGGACGCGGCTCTGCTGGCCGAGGTTGTCGAACTGCCCGCCAGGAACGAGCAGTTGGGGAACGCCCTGGTGACCCGTGCGGTCATCGACCAGGCCCGCGGCATGGTGATGGCCCTGGCACCGTGCTCCGGTGAGAGGGCCTGGGACCTGCTCGTGAGTGTGTCGCAGCACTGCAACATCAAGCTCCGGGACGTGGCCGCGGCCCTGGTGGCCACGACGGACGACGAGACGCTCCCACTCCCGGAAGAGATACGGCGGGAACTCAGCCGGGCGCTGCGGCACCTGCACGTGGCGGACACGGGGTAACGCGGTGCCTCGACGGATGGCACCGGGAGCTGTGAACTCAACTCTCCGGTGCCTTCGTCCCGGCCGACCGTCGGACGGCCCCTGCTGAGCAGCCCTGCCGACAAGTCCCGAACGCGTCCACGGTTCCTGGCCCGTTCGGCTGCTCGGACCGTGGGGTCCGGTCGTTGTGGGCGAGGCCGTTCGGGTGGTCAGGTGCCCTGGCCGACGAGGGGCTCCGAGCCGTTGATGAACGCGCGGGCCACATCGACCAGGCGACGGTTGTGGGAGCGGGCGTAGCCGCGCAGTGCGGTGAAGGCCTGCTCCATGTCGATGTTCTGGCGTTCGCCGATCTCGCGACACTGCTTCTGCTCGACACGCAGATCGTCGAGGCGGACGCCAGCGCGTCGGCCAGCTGCTCGGCGTCGAGCACGGTCGGCACGTCGGCGTACAGGTCCAGAACTCCCGGGATGATCGCTCCCATCTGCAGGGGGAGTGCGAAGACGGCCCGCGCTCCGGCTTCCAGGGCCGCGTCGGCGAACACGGCCCAGTGCTCCTGGAGTTCACCGGTGAGCAGATCGGGCGTCAAGACGGCGGAACCCCGTACGAAGGCGTCCACGCACGGTCCCTCGCCCAGCATGAGCTGGAGCTCCTCCAACTGTGCGCTGATGTCGTCCGTGCTGCACAGCGGATGGCTTCCCGCGGTCCGGGACATCGCCGACAGCCCGGCCCCGCCGACCGGCAGCGCGGCCACGGCCGCGGCACACACGTCCACCACGCCGGCCCGGGCGCCGCGCCGGGCCGCCTGCTCGGCGACCAGCACCTGGATCCGGTCCGAGCGGCTGTCGGGCCTCATCCGGGCCACCGCGTCGAGGCATCGTCGGCCACGGGACCGTGCGTCTCCGCGATCACCGTGGCGGACCCCGGCCGATGGATGTGCGTGGCGAACCGGACCGGTCCGGCCGCGGCGGACACCGCCGGCACAGTGATCGGAACACCCATGGTTTCCACATTCCTCACGTCGAGGCCGTCTCCCGAACCCGAGCGGTCCGGGAGACACACGGCACGGGAAGACCCCGGCCTGTTGTCCGTGGTGCGGCGGCCGGGGTCCTGGGCTGCGTGCGGTGCGACTGGCTGAGTGCTGCGGCTCCCGCCGGAGCCGTCAGTCCTCAGCCGGGAGAACGGGACGGTACGACGGTCCGGGCGGCCGGGGTGACACCGGCGACCGTGGGGACATGTCCGGCCGAGACGGCGTTGTCGTCCCGTACGACCATGGCCGTCGCGGCGCGGGCGGGGCCGTGGTCATCACGCACCATCGAACATCCCCGTGTCGCCTGGAGGTCGTCTCCAACCGCGCACCGCGGTGCCGGGAAGCGCCGGCTCACCGCTGGTGTCCGCCAGGAGTGGGACGGCGAGCATGATGACTCACTTCCCTTGTGTGCGTGCCCAGGCCCAGGCCCGGAGCCGTCCACGTCCTCCGTCGTCACGGCCCGGGCGATCACTGGTGCCGATGATCGCGGCGCGACCCGGAACCTGCTTCGGGGCCGATGGCGCGGGTCCCCGGGCAGCCGGCAGGGAGCGGCTGAAGCGGAAGGCCGCGATGCGCTCGTCGTGCTGGTTGTTGAGCCGATGGATCAGGAACGCGCCCAGAGCGACCATCGCCAGGATCACCACTACGGTCACGAAGGTCTCCATGGCCGTCACACCTCCTTCGCCGGATGCTGTGTCGCGGGAGCGACCGCCGGTGCGCCGAGTACCGGAGCAGTCACCGCCGGGTTCCGCGGACCTGCGGGTGGGCCGCCCGCCTCATGGCTTCCTTCGGAGCCCCGGACCGCCTCCACGGCCCGGTCGGTCTCCGTCACCGTGCCCAGGCGCGCCGCCTCCGCCATCAGCTCGCTCGCGGTCGACGTGCGCAGTGGATCGCTCGCGGCGGCCAGCAGCCAGGCTGCCGAGACGGGATCCGTCTGCGGAGGGATCACCAGCAGGTCCCAGCGGCCCACGCGATAGGAGAGCAGCAACATCTGGTGCGGGTCCTGCTGGGCCATGAATGAGCCGACCTTCACGACATGCCCCGCGACGGACACCTTGCGTGGGACGGTCGGCCAGTGTCCGGGATTCACCGTGACCCTGGTGATCCGCCCCCACAGCGAATCGAGCACGGCGGTCAGTGAGGGAAGTTCCGCTCCGAGATCGCGGGAGCGGGGCCACCAGGCGCCGTCCAGCAGAGCCGGTGCGGGACCGCTGGGAGCCAGCGACATGCGCAGAGACGGAGGAGAAGGCGTGTCTTCGAGTGTCGGCGCGTATGAAACGGTCGCATTCATGTTGCGAACCCTGCTCCGGAGCGGTTGGAACCGGCACCGGCGTAGTCAATCGCCGAAAACGACACGAGCATGAAGGCCGGTGCGCGAAATACTCTCGGTAACCCTAGCTTACTCCTCCGACAATCCGCACGGACCGTGCCCAGGCACGGTGGTGGAGACGGACACCCGCAGTGGTGGAGACGGAAAGCCACCGCGGCGGGGATGGACAGCCTCCGTGGCGGGGATGGACAGCCGGCCTCCGCGTCGACGTCCCGATCGCGAGGCGTGAGCGGCCGGTCGGCGGGCGGCTACGCGTCGATGACGAGCCCCTTCGCCTCGAGCACGGCGGCGAGGTTGCTGACCTCGATGACGCTCTTTCCGGAGCGGTATGCCGCGATGTAGGCGTCCTCCGCCTCGACCCGTTCCTGGGACCTGCGCACGACGTCCGCCACGTCGTCGCGCCGTACCACCACCACACCATCGGCGTCGGCGCGCACGACGTCGCCGGGATGGACGATCTCGCCGCCGATCAGCACCGGTTCGGCCATCGGCCCCACGGTCTCCTTGACGGTGCCCTTCATGCAGACGCTGTACGAGAAGACGGGGAAGCCGAGTTCGCGGAGTTCCCGGGTGTCCCGGACGCCGGTGTCGGTGACGAGGCCGCCCAGGCCCTTGGCGACACACGCGTTGGCCAGTACGTCTCCGAACGATCCCGCCTCGGCGTACTCGCCGGCCGAGACGACGATGACGTCACCGGGCTGGGCGTGGGCGATCGCGACCTGCAGCATGATGTTGTCGCGGGGAGCGCAGCGCACGGTGAACGCGGGGCCGCACAGCGACATCGCGGGGTCGACCGGCTTGATCGTCGAGTCGAGGGCACCCAGGCGGCCCTGTGCCTCGTGGATCGTGGCGGCGGAGTACTTGCTCAGCTGCTCGACCAGGTCGGGGTCGGGCCGATGGAACTTCGTGTTGACGCGGATCATGACGCTCCTTCGGGTCTTCAGGAGGGGCGGGCAGGTCTTCAGGAGGGGTCGGCCGGGGACAGGTCCGCGCAGGCGCGACCGATGCGCTCGCAGGCCTCGGTGAGGACGTCGGTGGAGGTCGCGAAGGAGATCCGGAAGTAGCCCGGTGATCCGTACGCGGCACCGTGGATGACCGCCACCTGCTGCGATTCGAGCAGGTAGCGGGCGAACTCCTCGTCCGAGCCGATCACTTCACCCGCGGGAGTCCGCTTCCCCAGTACGCCCGTGCAGTTCACGAAGGCGTAGAAGCCGCCGCTCGGTGGAGTGCAGGACAGACCGGGGACGTCGTCGATCAGCTTCACCGTCACGTCGCGGCGGCCGCGGTAGACGGCCACACAGTCGCGTACGAAGTCCTGGTCGCCGGTGAGGGCGGCGGTCGCGGCGGCCTGGCTGATCGACGACGGGCAGGACGAGATCTGCGACTGCAGGGTGTTGACGGCCGCCACCAGCGCGGCGGAACCGGCGCCGTAGCCGATCCGCCAGCCGGTCATCGCGTAGGCCTTGGAGACGCCGTTGGTGAGGAACACCCGGTCGGTCAGGCGTGGTTCGACGGCGGCGAGGCTGGGGACCTGGCCCGGCTCGAACCAGATCTCGTCGTAGATCTCGTCGGTCAGCACCTGGACGTGCGGGTGGGCGAGCAACACGTCGGCCAGTGCGCGGAGTTCGTTGACGGTGTACGCGGCTCCCGTGGGGTTGCTCGGGGCGTTGAGGATCACCCAGCGGGTCCGGTCGGTGATCGCCGACTCCAGCCGCTGCGGAGTCAGCTTGAAGCCCTCGGCCTCCGGGCAGGGCACGACGACCGGTGTGCCGTCGTTGGCGAGGACCATGTCGGGATACGACACCCAGTACGGAGCGGGGACGATCACCTCGTCGCCCGTGTCCAGCGTCGCCATCAGCGCGAGGAAGATGACCTGCTTCGCCCCTCCGCCGACAGCGATCCGGTCGGCGGAGTAGCTCAGCCCGTGCCGCTGCTCCAGCTTCTGGGCGATGGCGGCCCGCAGTTGGGGGGTGCCGTTGACCGGCGTGTACTTGGTGTCACCCCGCCGGATCGCCTCGACGGCGGCCGCCTTCACATGCTCGGGGGTGTCGAAGTCGGGCTCGCCCACGGTGAGGTCGAGGATGGCGAGTCCCTGTGCCTTGAGCTCGCGGACGCGCTGGGCGGCCGCGGTGCTCGGCGAGGGCTTGATGCGCTGAACGCGCAGGGCAGTCAAGGCGGTTGTGGAGGTCGCCATGTCAGTCCGTCCTCCTCTCGAAGTTGAGGCCACCGGGCACCTGGAACGTCGGCAGGATCTCGATGTGGCCGATGTTCACGTGGCGCGGCGAGCCGACGGCGAACTCGATGGCGTCCGCGATGTCCTCCGGCTTGAGCGACTCGTAGCCGTCGTAGAACTGCTTCTGGGCCTCCTCCATGTCGCCGAGGAGCCGACCGAAGATCTCCGTCTCCACCCGGCCGGGGCAGATCTCGGTCACGCGGATCCGGCGGCCGTACCCGTCGACGCGCAGCTGGCGGGAGAGGGTGTGCACGGCCGCCTTGGTGGCGTGGTAGACCGTGTTCCCGCCGAAGTTGTAGACGCCGGCGATCGAGCTGATGTTGACGATGTGCCCGAGGTCGCGCTCGACCATCCCGGGCATGATCAGGCGTACGAGGTGGAGTACGGCCTGGAGGTTGACCGCGATCTGCTCGTCCACGGCGAACTCGTCGGCGGAGAGGATGTTCCCGGTGCGGGAGACCCCGGCGTTGTTGACCAGGACGTCGACCTCGATGCCCCGCAGGGTCTCGGTGAGGGCCGCGGTGTCGGTGATGTCGACGGCGTGCGGGGTGCAGCCCGTACGCCGGGCGAGGTCGTCGAGCCGCTCGGCGTTACGGGCGACGGCGTGGACTGCGAGCCCCTGCTTGGTCAGCCGCTCGACGACCACGGCTCCGATTCCGGTGGAGGCTCCTGTCACCAGGGCGGTGTTGTAGTCGGAAAAGGGCATGTGGATGCGCTCCTAGAGGTCTCTGGAGAGAGGTGGGGGGTGAAAGAGAGTGGGGGGTGAGGGCGTTCGGCCGGGCTACGCGTCGCGCAGCGGCAGGTGTGCCCTGTCCTTGACCCGGGACACGGCGATGAGCGTGCCGAGTGCGGTGACGACCGCGTAGAAGGCGGGCATGTTGACGTTGCCGGTCTTGTTGATGAGGTACGTCATCAGCAGGGGAGCGGTACCGCCGAAGAGGGCGGCCGAGACGTTGTAGCCGAGCCCGTAGGCGGAGTAGCGCACGCGGGTGGGGAACAGCTCGACGAGCAGGATGTGGATGACGCCGGTGTGCCCGGCGAAGATGACCGCCATGATGGAGGCGCCCAGGATGGCGAGCGGGACGCTGCCGGTGCCGATGAGCAGGTAACAGGGAATGCCCGCGATGGCCATGGCGACAGCGGCGCCCGCGAGGACCTTCTTGCGGCCGATGCGGTCGGAGAGGCTGCCCATGTACGGGATGGCGATCGAGATGGCCACCAGGCTGGTCGCGGTGACGAGCAGGCCCTGCACCTTGCTGAAGTTGAGCTCGGTGTTCATGAAGGTCGGCATGTAGCTGAACAGGACGTAGTAGCCGGAGCCGTTCATGAGCGGGATGAACAGGGCGAGGAGCATGGCCCGCCGGTGTTCGGCGGAGGTGAAGGCCTCCTTGAGAGGGTTCTTCGACAGCCCGCCCTCTTCCTTGAGCCGATTGAAGTTGGGGGTGTCGCTGATCCGCTTGCGGATGTAGATGCCGGTGATGCCGAGTGGCACGGCGAGCAGGAACGGGATGCGCCAGCCCCACGACTCCATACGGTCCTGTCCGAGACCGCTGGTCATGGCGGCGGCGATCAGTGTGCCGGTGAGCAGGGAGAGGAACGAGGCGATCTGGGCGTAGCTCGTGTAGAGGCCGCGCTTGCCCTCGGGGGCGTGTTCGGCGAGGAAACTCATCGCGCCGGAGGCCTCGCCGCCGACCGAGAAGCCCTGTGCGACGCGCAGCAGGATGAGCAGGGCGGGAGCCGCGATGCCGATACTCGCGTACGTCGGCAGGACGCCGATCGCCGCGGTCGCGACGCTGATCAGCATGATGACGAAGACGAGCATGCGCTGGCGGCCGATGCGGTCGCCGAGGTGGCCGCAGATGATCGCCCCGAGGGGGCGGAAGAAGAACGAGACGGCGTAGCCGAGGAAGACGAACTGGACGGCGGTCGCGTTGTCCGCGTTCGGGAAGAACACGACGGCCAGGGTGCCCGCCATGAAGCCGAAGATTCCGTTGTCGTAGAGCTCGGCGAAGATGCCGACGCACCCGGCGAGGGTGACTTTTCGAGCGGTTTTCGGATCGACGGTGTTGGGCACCGGCTGAGCGGCCACGGTACTCATGACGTTCTCCTGTCTGCTGGCAGGTTACGGGGAGACGGGGACGGTGCGTGCGGGGCTTGAGGGGATGCGCAGGGCGTCGAAGACGGTGCGCACCCGGTTCTGGAGGGCGTGGACGGCGTTTCGCTGGGAGCGGTGGGTGGCCACTGCCTCGGCGACGGTCCTGCGCCGGAAGCGGACGGTCTGGCCCGGTCCGACCTGGCCGAGCGCGGACAGTCCTGTCGCGGTCACGACGGCCAGTACCGGATAGCCGGCGGTGACGCCGCGGCCGCGGTGCAGGACGAGCAGTTCGTCGCTGGCGGGGACCTCGACGGCTCCGACCGGGACACCGCGCGAGAGCACCTCGCCGGTCGCCACGCGCCGGGGCACGTCACCGGCCATCCGCAGTCCGATGTGGTTGCTCTGCGGGCTCACGGTGAACTCCGACCGGAACAGCCGCTCGGCCGTGTCACCGAACTCGGCGAGGTCGGGGCCGTCGGTCACGTCGATCGTCCAGGGCGTGGGAAAGCGGGTCACCGGTGCGCGCAGCCGGAACAGCGGGATGCGGTATTCGGGGTGGTCGACGGGCGGGCAGTGCCGCTGGAGGCCGAGCTCGTCTCCATCGCGCAGTGAGTGGCCGAAGCCGAGAATCGTGTCGGGGGCACAACTGCCTTGCAGGTAGGAGGTGTTGACCGAGCCGAGGACGGCCAGGTAGACCCGGATGCCGTGGCGGATGCCGCTGATGCGGATCGTCTCGCCGGACCGCACGGAGAGGGGCTCCCACTGCGGTCGTACGACACCGTCGACCGTCAGGTCCGCGGGCGCGCCGGTCACCGCGACGAGTACGTCGGTCGACGGCGTGCAGCTGAAGTCCAGGGCGGTGATCTCCAGCAGCGGCGCGCCCTCGTCGTTGCCGCAGAGCACGTTGGCGACGCGGGCGGAGTGCTGGTCGAGAGCACCGTTCACCGGCAGGCCGTAACGGGAGCGCCCGAACCGGCCCAGATCCTGCACGGTCGCCATGCCGGCCCGGAGGATGTTCAGGGTGTCAGCCATGCGACACCGCCAGGGAGTGGCCGGCGTGGTCGTCCCACTGCTCGGGCGTGATGGGTACGAAGCGGAAGGTGTCGCCGGGCCGGTACGCGGTCAGCGGGTCGGCGTCGAGGTCCTCCAGGACGCGCAGGGGAGTGCGGCCGAGCAGCGGCCAGCCGCCGGGCGACGGCATGGGGCAGATCACGGCCTGCCGCCCGGCCACCGCGACCGAGCCGGGCAGCACCCGGGTGCGGGGCGAGGACAGCCGCGGTACGGGCCGGGGGAACGCCGGGCCGTCCATCATCGGGGCGCCGGCCGGTGCGCCGAGGCAGCGGACGGTGAGGTCCGCGGCGGAGTGCAGCTCCACGACCTCCCGCTCGCTCAGCCCCAACTGGTCGGCGACGACGGGCAGATCGGGCCCGAACTCGCCGCCGTAGACCACCGGGACGACGAAACGCCGTGCCGCGGGCGGCGTCACCGGACCTTCGCCGAGCCGGTCCGCCTCGTGCCGCAGCACCCGCCGTACCGTGTCGTGATCGGTGTCGACGCAGTCGAACTCGACGAGCAGCGAGTCGTAGGTGGGCACGATGCCGTGCACGCCGGCCAGCCCTACTGCCTCGAAGGCGTCGGCCAGCGCGTGCACGACCTGCCAGCCGCGCTCGGCGTCCATGCCGACGGCCTTGGCCACGACGGCCGAATCGCCGCAGTCCACGATCACGACACTGCCGCGCGCGGTGTCGGCGCTGTCCACGATGCCCGTGCCGCCGTCCATGTCAGGCGGCCTTGCCGTCGAGCACGTCGGCCAGGACCGTGATCTCGACGTCGGCGGCGAGCAGGTCCTGGCGCACACGGTGGGCGAGTGAGATCGCGCCCGGGGTGTCTCCGTGCAGCAGCACGGTGTCGCAGTCGACGGGGATGTCACGCCCGCCGACGCTGCGTATGACGCCCTCGGTCACCATGCGGATCGTCCGCTCGGCGATCTCCTTCTCCTCGTGGATGACCGCGCCGGGCTCGCTCCTCGGCACCAGCGTGCCGTCGTCGCGATAGGCCCGGTCGGCGATCCCGACGATGCCCACCCGCAGGCCGCGGGCGCGGGCGGCGTCGGCTAGCTCGCCGTCCTGGGCCAGGACGATCAGTGACGGGTCGAGGGAGGCGACCGCGTCCGCGACGGCCGCCGCGTAGTCGGGGCGCGTCGCGACCAGGTTGCCCAGCCGGCCGTGCGGCGCCACATGCCGAAGACCGGTGCCGTTCGACACGGCGAAGGCCTGGAGCGCGCCGACCTGGTAGAGCACGTCGGTGCGGACCTCGTCCGGTGTCACGTCCATTGCGCGGCGGCCGAACCCGACGAGATCGGGAAAGCTGGGATGCGCGCCCACGGCCACGCCGCGCCGCACGCAGTGGCGGACGGTGGCGTCCATGATCCGTGGATCGCCCGCGTGGAACCCGCAGGCGATGTTCGCCGATGTCAGCACATCGAGAAGGGCCTCGTCATCGCCCATCGTGTAGGCGCCGAACCCCTCGCCGAGGTCGGCCACGAGATCAACCCTGTGCGTCATGACATCCTCCGGACAGAAGAAGGAAAAGGCGGCGCCGCATTGTCGTTCCGGTGCTCTTCGGGCGGGGTCCGTACGCCGCCTGAAAAGAGGAATTAACGGGGCCGATACATTTCCTGCGAGATACGCGAGCCGTTCGGTCGAGCGACCTCGAAATCGCGTTTCGGTGAACGTAGTCCGAACGCGAGGAGGCGGCAAATACCCGTTGTGCGTGACGTAATCACCGTTGGATATGACGTGGAGCACAACGCGCCAAGGGTCGTCCGGCGGCCCCGCGCCTACCATGAGGCTCCGCCCCCGCTGGAAGGCCGCACATGGACACCAGGCGTCTCTACTCGTTCGTGAAGATCGTGGATGCCGGGAGCATCACGCGCGCGGCGGACATCCTGCACATCGCGCAGCCCGCGCTCAGCCAGCAGCTCTCGGTGCTGGAGGCGCAGTTCAAGCAGCAGCTGCTGATCCGCAGCAAACGCGGTGTGGCCCCGACCGAGGCGGGCCGTGCGCTGTACCGGCACGCGCAGCTCATCCTGCGCCAGATCGATCTCGCCCACGCGGCGGTCGACATCTCCGGACGCGCGCCCGCGGGCAGCGTCTCGGTGGGCCTCGCCCCCTACAGCATGGGCGCGGCGCTCGCGCTGCCGCTGCTCAGGAGCGTGCGCGAGCGCTACCCCGACATCCTGCTGCACATCAACGAGAACTTCGGCGGAGTGATCAGCGAGGCGATCATGACCGGCCGGATGGACATGGCGTTCATCTACGGGGCCGGGCCGCTGCGGGGTGTGCAGTTCGAGCCGCTGCGCACCGAGGACCTGTTCCTGATCGCCGCGCCGGGCGGGTCGGTGCCCTCAGGGGACGGCGACGTCTCCCTCGAAGAGCTGGCCGGCGTCCCGCTGCTGCTGCCCAGCCGCATCCACACCATCAGACAGGTCGTCGACGCCGCGTTCCAGCACGCCTCGCTCGAACCCAGGGTGGTCGGCGAGATCGAGTCGGTCCTCACCCTGATCAGCGCGGTGGGCGCCGACGTCGGGGCGACGGTCCTGCCCTGGTCCGCGGCGCGCGCGACCCTCGACGTACGGAATCTCGTGGTACGCCGGATCGTCAATCCGACGATCACGGTGAAACTGTCCCTGTGTACGTCCGACCATCAGCCGCTGTCGGAACCCGCACACGCCGTGCACGACCTCTTCCATGAATTGATCACGGAATTCGGTGAGGACGTCGCCTTCGGGGATGCGTCCATGGAATCCTCGAAGGCGTCGGATTAATGCATCCCGATTTTCGATGACGTCACACAAATCGGCTATTTGTTGCTCTGGAATGTGCTGACTAGCGTCTTCACGAATCGAATCGAACCAAATCGACTTCACTGATTTCGTGAAACGCGGATCAAGCACGGGAGAAACCGATGAAGCAGCGTGTGCTCACCACCCGGGCCGCCCTCCCCGGCGGGGGAATCGCCCGCCTGGCGTCCGACGCCGAGGTCGTGGCGTGGCCGGGGACGAGCAAGCCCGAACCGCGGGATCTGGCGGAACTGGCGAAGGGCGCGAGCGCGATCCTGGCCCTGGGCAACGACTGGGTGGACGCCGCCCTGCTGGACGCGGCCGGGCCCACGCTGCGGGTCGTCGCGCTGGCGAGCATGGGCTACGACGCGGTCGACCGGGAGGCGGCGGCCGAACGCGGCGTCGTGGTCACCCACACCCCCGGCGTTCTCGCCGAGACCACCGCGGACCTCACCTTCGCGCTCATCCTCATGGCCCGCAGGCGACTCGGCGCCGCCCGCGACTCGCTGGCCGCCGGTCAGTGGGGGCTGTTCCGGATGGACGACTACCTGGGCCTGGACGTGCACGGCGCCACGCTCGGTCTGATCGGCTACGGCCAGATCGGACGGGCCGTGGCGCGCCGTTCCCGGGGCTTCGGTATGCGGGTCCTGCACCACGACCCGTACGCACCCGACGACGCCCTCTCCACATCGGTGGACCTGCCCACGCTGTTCGCCGAGGCCGATGTCGTCTCGCTGCACGTCCCCCTCACCCCGCAGACGCGTCACCTCATCGGCGCGGCCGAACTGGCTGCCATGAAGCCCACCGCCACCCTCGTCAGCACCTCGCGCGGGGGCGTCGTGGACGAGGACGCACTGCTGCGGGCGCTGCGCGACGGGAGCATCCACTCGGCGGGCCTGGACGTCTACGAGCGTGAACCCATGGGCCAGGAACTCTCCCCGCTGGTCGCCGAGCCCCATGCGGTCGCGCTTCCGCACATCGGTTCCGCCACCGAGGCCACACGGGCCGCGATGGTGGACCTCGCGGTGGACAACATCCAGGACGTACTCGCCGGAGACCCGGCACGCACACCGATCCCGGGCGGCGCGGCCACCCCCGGACAGGACAGGGCCCCGGGACAGGACAAAGCCCCGCGCCCGGTTGGCGGGCGCGGGGGCAGGTGACGCGGGACGGAACTCGGCCCGTGGGGGCGTCGGAGGACGGCCCGTGCGGGGGCGGAAAACGGCCCGCGAGTGGTTCAGAGCGCGGCGGCGGCGCTGTGCAGGTTCTTGGCCGCCAGCGCGAGTCCCTCGGTCTGGGAGTAGGCCGCGTCCTCGTGCTCGATGTTCACGGCCATGTCCGGGTCGATCTCCGTGAGGACACGCAGGAACTCGGTCCAGAAGGGGACGTCGTTGCCGTTGCCGACGGCGACGAACTTCCACGCCCTCCCGGGCCAGTGCGTCGATCTCCTTCCAGAACTCGACGGCCACGCCCTACTGGTAGTCCAGGACGTCCATGTAGACGCCGTCCCACGGGTTCACGACCCAGGAGGGGTACTTGGGGTCGGGGTCGGAGCCCGGCGTGCCCGACATGGTGACGACCTGCCTGACGCCGAGCAGGCCCGCGAGACGGATCGTGCGGCGCAGGTCGTCGGCTTGCTTGGGCCCGACTCCCTCTCCCTGCAGCGGGGTGCTGACCTCCACCGAGGTCGGCCCGTTCTCCTTGAGGATGTCGAGGGCCTCGGCGGCCGGCCGGTGCTGGTCGAGCGCGGCCCGGCCGCCGAGGCCCAGGACGTCGAAGGTGAGCCCCCGCCGCATCTCGTCGTACGCGGCACGACGGCCGAGCCTGCCTGACCGACACTGCTCACGCCGCCCCCGGGGCAGGACCGCTCCCGCCCTGCGGCCGGACGTGCCCCACGGCGTACCGATCTTCGTGCGCCGAAAACCCGTCGCGATACGTGCGGCGGGTTGTTAGCGTGGAGGCATGAGTTACGTCCTCTACCTCTGACCGGGCCCCAGGCTCCGCCCCTCACGCCGCGGTTGAGGTGCCGGGAGCCGTGATGCGCCCGCGGCCCGCCCTGTCCTGGGCCTGGCCGTCCGTCAGAGCGAAGGTGCGCTTCCACCCCGACGACACAGGGGTGACGTGTGCCTCCTTCCGGAGGAAGAAGAACGTGACCACTCTCAATCTGCCTGCCCGCGATCGGGCCCAGCTGACCTGCACCGGTGTCCGCGTCGACCGCGGTGGCCGAACCGTCCTGCACCAGGTCGACATGAAGGTCGCCCCGGGTTCGCGCTGGGGCGTCGTCGGCGAGAACGGACGCGGCAAGTCGACCCTGCTGCACGTACTCGCCGGCACCCTGGCACCCGACGAGGGGACCGTGCACCGCGTGGGCACGCTGGCCCTGGCCGAGCAGGAGATGCCGGCCGAGGACGAGCGTACGGTCGGCGACATCGTCGACGAGCACCTCGCCGACGCCCGCGCCGCCCTCCGACAGCTCGACACCGCAGCGACGGACCTCGCCGAAGCGCGGCCCGGCGCAGAACAGGACTACGCCGACGCTCTGGAAGCGGCGCAGACGCTGGACGCCTGGGACGCCGACCGCCGGGTCGATGTCGCCCTCGCGGGGCTCGGCGCAGTCAGCGACCGCACCCGTCACCTCGCCACCCTCTCCGTAGGACAGCGCTACCGGATCCGGCTGGCCTGTCTGCTGGGTGCCGAGTACGACCTCCTGCTGCTGGACGAGCCGACCAACCACCTCGACCTGGCGGGTCTCGAGTACCTCACCGCCAGGCTGCGCGCCCACTCCGGCGGTGTCGTCGTGGTCAGCCACGACCGGGCGCTCCTGTCGGACGTGGCCACCACGATCCTCGACCTCGATCCCACCCGTGACGGCAGCCCACGCGTCTACGGCGGCGGGTACACCGGCTACCGCGAGGGACGCGAGGCCGAACTGGTCCGGTGGGAGGCGGAGTACGAGCTGCAGCAGGCCGAACACGCCCGTCTCAAGCAGGCCCTGTCCGAATCGCAGAACCGGCTGATCACCGGCTGGCGCCCGGACAAGGGCACCGGCAAGCACCAGCGGGCCGCCCGCGCCGGTGCGCTGGTCCGCTCCGTCCACCGGCGCCAGGAGGACCTGGAGCAGCACAAGGTGACGGCGCCCGTCCCTCCGCAGCGCTTCCGGCTGCCCGAGCTGCCCGCCCGGCCCGGCGTCGTCCTGCTGCGCGCGGAGGAGGTGACCGTCGACGGGCGGCTGCATCGGCCGACCGGCCTGACGGTGACATCCGGCGACCGGCTGGCGGTCACCGGCCCGAACGGGGCGGGCAAGTCGACGCTCCTGTCCGTCCTGGCCGGTCAACTCGCCCCCACCACAGGCAGGTTGCACCGCTCGCGCAAGCTGCGTCTGCACCTGCTCGGACAGGAGTCGCCGCGAGCGACGCACCGGCGGGCCCATGACCTCTACCACCAGCACACCGCGCGACTGGTCAGCACCGGTGTCCTCAAGGAGGGCGAGGTGACAGGGCTCGGCGCGCTGGGCCTGCTCAGCTCACGCGATGCCAACAAGGCCGTGGCCGAGTTGTCCATGGGGCAGCAGCGCCGTCTCGACCTGGCCCTGGCTCTCGCCGCCCGCCCGCACGTCCTGCTGTTGGACGAGCCCACCAACCACCTGTCCATCGCCCTGGTCGACGAACTCACCGACGCTCTCCACACCACCGAAGCGGCCGTCGTCCTGGCCACTCACGACCGTCAGATGCAACGCGACATCCACGCCTGGCCGCACCTGTCGCTGCCGCTCCCCGCCGGGGCTGTTCGCTGAGTCACCGGAAGATCGGAAGGAGGTGTCTCAGGACAGCTCGCCCGTGCGCAGGCAACGGCACGGCGCAGACCGGGTTTCGCGACCGGTCTGCGCCGACTGCTTCGGTGGTATGTCAGACGCGGTCGGCCGCGATCAGCAGGTACTGGAAGCTGCCGTTCTTGTACGCGGTGAGGAACGTGTCCTCGATGCCCGTGACCAGGTGATCGGCCTGCTTGCGGAGTTCCCAGTAGGGGAGGGCGTCGGCGGTCAGGTCCTGTACGTGTACGGGCACCAGCCGGTTCCGGGCCATCGCGCGGAAGTACTCCGACCGCGGGTGGATGTCGCAGATGTAGTGGGCGTTGATGAGGGACACCTCGCGGGAGGCCCGTCCGTAGGCGTCGTTGTAGCAGCCGGTGATCGTCACGTAGCGTCCGCCGCGGCGCAGCAACCGGGCGTGCTCGGCGAAGAGCAGGTCCAGTTCCACGTACATGGTGGACTCGTTGTTCCAGGACGCCGCGTACGCGCCGGACCGGAAGCCGGTGTCCAGCATGTTCCGGTGGTGATAGGCGACCTTGCCGTCGATGCCCCGCTTGCGGGCCTGCGCGTTGGCGAACTCGGCCTGCTTCGCGGAGATGGTGACTCCGTCCGCGTGGCAGTCGTACCGCAGGTTCGCCACGACGCTGCCGCCGCCGCGTCCGCAGCCGGCGTCGAAGACGCGGTCGTCGGGGGAGAGAGGGCCGAGGTGGGTGGAGAGGAGCACGGCCTGTTCCTGCTCCAGACGGTGCAGTTCGGCGGTGAGCCGCTCCCTGCGCAGGTCCGGGTCGGTCTCGTCGAGCACGGACCGGTCGGCGGCGCCGATGCCGTAGTGATGGTGGTAGAGGTCGTCGATCCTGCCGAGTTCGAGGTTGACCGGGTTCTCCTCGGCGTTCCAGTAGTCCGCGACGCGGGTCTGGTACGTGGACTGGGTCGGCACCGGAGCTGTCGTGGTGCGTGCGTGGGGGGCGGTGGTCAACGGTGACTCCTCGTGATGGTGCGTGTGACGATGTGTCAGTACCGCGCGCTTCACCAGTAGTTGGGCAAGTGGTAGCGGTGGGTGTTGGTGGCGTGCCACTCGTGGTTGCCGGCCACCCAGTCGGACAGTCCCTGTGCGTACCGCTCGACCAGGGGTGAGGTGGCGGACAGGAGCGCCGACTCCTCCTCGAACGCCGCCATGATCCTGTTGTGGATCTCGACCGCCTTGAGATAGGCGGCCTTCAGACCGCGCCGCTCGTTCGCGGCGATGACCTGGGGCAGATTCAGATGTGTGGGATCGCTGGCCAGCTCCTTGGTGAAGGAGTACAGGTCGTTGACGATCGTGGTGGCGTTGCACGCGAGAGCGGTGATCCGCTGGATCTCGGGCCGTGCGTACACGGCTTCGGGGAGTTCGTAGCCGTCCACGGCGTCGACGATCGACAGACAGGGCCGGAAGTTGTTGAACTGCCGCATCACCAGGTACTCCCACACTTTGGGCACGTACCGGATCTCCGACCAGGCGGCCTCGCCGAGGTAGCCGAGGTGCAGCCGGGCGATGTCATGTACGAACCTGTCGGTCTGACTGGGAGTGGCGAGGACGGCGTAGTCCCGCAGCGCGAAGTGGTACGAGCGCAGCGGCCCGTCGGCCCGTACCCCGCGGCGCCACTCCTCCTCCAGCTCGGGAGTGCCGTGGTACGGATCGAGCGCCGCCTGGGCCATGATCAGCCGGCCGCCCAGCCCGCGTGGTGAGCCGCCCTTGCCCTCGTCCTCCTCGCAGTAGAGGTTGTCGACGAGGTTCTCGGCGAGGAGCAACTTGCCTGCGGAGACGAGCCGTTCGAGGTCGGCCGCGCGGGGATGCTGAAGGACGACGGCCCGGCCGAACTGGAAGCCCGAGAAGTCCCCCGTCCACGCCGCCGGGAACAGGTCCAGCCCATGCGCCCACTCCTCCAGCCTGCGGTCGACCTCGGCCGCCTTGCCCGGGTCGGCGGGGGCGACGGGCCGGTACCGCAGCCCGGGGATCGCCCCGCCCCGCCGGGGCTTGCGGGCGAGGCTCGGCGGACCGGGCAGCCGCGACTGCGAACCGGAGGCCGACGGTGCGCTCATTCCGCGGTCCGCCCGACCTGGACGTTCTCCAGGATCCCCGCGGCGTCGGGCACGAGGATGGCCATCGAGTAGTAGGCGGTGACGAGGTAGCTCATGATCGCGGTGGTGTCGATGCCCATGAACCGCACGTTCAGACCGGGCTCGAACTCCTCGGGAATGCCGGTCTGGTGCAGCCCGACGACCCCCTGGTCCTTCTCTCCGGTGCGCAGCGCGATGATGCTGCTGGTGTGCTGCGGAGTGATCGGGATCTTGCCGCACGGAAAGAACGGAACACCCCGCCAGGAGGGCACTTCATGGCCCTCGACGTTCACCGTGCCGGGCACCAGGCCGCGCCGGTTGCACTGCCGGAAGAAGGCGGAGATCGCCTTCGGATGGGCCAGGAACAGCCGGGTCTTGCGGCGCATCGACAGCAGCTCGTCGAGGTCGTCGGGTGTGGGGGCACCGGAGTACGTGCTGACGCGCTGGCCGTAGTCGACGTTGTGCAGCAGACCGAACTCGCGGTTGTTGACCAGCTCCCACTCCTGGCGCTCGCGGATCTCCTCGACGGTCAGGCGCAGTTGCTGCTCGGTCTGGTCCATCGGGTGGTTGTAGAGGTCGGCGACCCTGGTGTGGACCCGCAGCACGGTCTGGGTGAGGGACAGCTCGTACTCGCGAGGGACGAGGTCGTAGTCGACGAAGCCGCCGGCGAGGACCGGCTCGCCCACATGGCCCGCCTGTACGGGGACTTCGGCCTCGCCCTTGCGGTTCATGGGTTTGCTCTGCCGCTCGGCGAACGCGGCCAACTGGGCGGCGAGGGACGGAGTGCGGTCCACGAACTGCATCAGGGTGTCCCAGTTGAGGGAGAGGACCACGCCCGCGGTCTCGGCCCGCACCGAGCTGAGCCACAGGGGGTCGGCCTGGCCGATCGCCTCGTCCCCCATTCCGTCGCCGTCCGTGATGACGCCGGTGACCTCCTCCTCGCCGTACTTTCCGGTGGTGTAGCGGGTGAACCGGCCGTGGACGACCAGGTAGGCCTCGGTGACGGGCTGCCCGGCGTCGAAGATGATCTGGCCGGCGCGCACCTCCCGCACCCGGAATCGGGAGGAGATCTCCTTGAGGGCCGCGATGTCGGAGTAGCCGCGCAGGGCGGGCAGTTCGGTCAGCGTCTGGGGGATGACCTTGATGTCGTCGGCGCCGTTCTGCTCGAACTGCACCCGGCCCCGGCCGACGCGCAGCTGGAGTCGCCGGTTCACCCGGTAGGTGCCGCCCTTGATGTCCACCCACGGCAGCATCTTGAGCAGCCAACGCGAGGTGATGGCCTGCATCTGCGGTTCGGACTTGGTGGTGGTGGCGAGCTGACGCGCCGCCTGTGTACTGAGGCTGGTGAAGCGTTGCTCGTCGGTGGGCCCGGCGGCGCTTTCGGGCGAGCTTTCCGGGGCAGACACATTTCCTCCCAAGGCATGAGCGGACGTGAGGGGACGCGCACGAACATGGCTGAACAGGGTGGTGTCGGGGACATCGGGACTCGGGAAGGGTGCGGGCGGCTCGGACCTGACCCTCGGTCAGGGAGGCCGGGTGGGGGGGTGGGGGGAACGCCCGGACGGCACCCTCGTCATGGTCCGGGCAACTTGGCAGCACGCGCTGCATGTCAAAGCCAAACAGCCCCGGCCGCCACTCGGGAACCGCGCGAAAGGGGCGTGTTCACGCCCCGACGACGCCACGCCACGGCCCGAGGCAGCCCCTCGACGAGCGCGCACTCCCACGCCGGTCGAGTGCCCCCTCCCACCGGCGCGAAGGGCGCACGAACGCCTCGAAGCCCCTACAGGGGCTCCGCGTCACCGTGGGTGGTGTCTTCGTCGTAGCGGGCCTGGCCCGGCTCAGGCGAGTCGAGGATCGACATGGATCTTGGGACCGGGCCCGGCGTGGGCCGGGCGGACGCCGGCCAGGACGTCACCGACCTGATCCAGGCCGACGGTCGCGGCGACGAGGGGGCCGGGGTCGACGGATCCGTCGGCGTAGGCGCGGATGGTGGCGTCGAGGCCGGGGGAGGCGGAGAGGATGCCGACCGCCGTGACGTCCTTGAGGGCGAGGGCGCGGGTGTCGATCCGGCTCGGCTCACCGGCCAGTCCCACGTACACGACACGGCCGGCTGGCTCGACCAACTCCAGGGCCAGGCCGGGCAGATGGACGGCGTTGGAGGCGTCGATCACCGCGTCGAACGGCAGCTCCGGGACGGAGTCCTCCGTCCAGACGTGTGCGAAGCCCAGCGTGCGGGCGAAGGCGAGCGACTCTTCGGTGCGGCCCATCAGATGAACCTCCGCTCCGGCGGCGTGGGCGAACATCGCGACCAGCAGTCCTATGGTCCCCGGACCCAGCACCAACGCCCGGTCGCCGGACCGCAGTTCGGCGGCCTGTGCGGCGCGCAGGGCGTTTCCGCCCGGCTCCACCAGCGCGCCGAGCAGGGGACCGACGGAGTCGGGCAGCGCGTGCAACGAGGAGGCCGGTACCGCGAGTTGCTCTGCCAGGGCGCCCGGCCGCTGCCCGCGTATGCCGACCTCCTGCCGCTTCTCGCACACATGCTGGTGACCCCGGCGGCAACGGCGGCAGAGGCCGCAGCCGAGCATGGTGTCGCCCATGACCCGCCTGCCGATCCAGGCGGGATCGACGCCGTCACCGACAGCGGCCACGCGACCGGCCCACTCGTGGCCGATCCGTGTCGGGTAGGTGGAGTGGCCCTGGTGGAGGTAGGCCATCGCGCCCGTGAAGAACTCGACGTCGGTGCCGCACACGCCGACCCGCTCGACATCGACGACGACCTCGCCGGGAACGGCCACCGGCACCGGAACCTCCTGGACCGCGTACTTCCCGGGCGCGGTCAGTACGAAGGCACGCATCAGGCGGGAGTTCACCGCGGCCCGAGCAGGTGCTGGCGCTGGGTGCCGAGCGGTTCTCCCAGCGGCCCGAGTACGGCACGGATCTCGTCGAGGGCGCCGACCAGGGTGTCCAGGGGTGTCCGGTACGCCAGTGCGCTGATGCTCAGTGCGCCGGAGGGAGTGGTCGGCGAGGTCGCGTACACGGGCAGGGAGAGGCAGTTGACGCCGGTCTCGTTCTCCTGGTCGTCGAGGCCGTAGCCCCGCTCGCGCGTGATCCGCAGTTCGCCGTGCAGGGCGGTGGCCGCGCACAGGGTCCGCGGAGTGCGGCGTACCAGGGGTGTCGAGCCGATCCATGCCTCTACGTCGTCGAGTGTGTCCAACTGCTGGGCGAGCAACAGCTTTCCGACGGCGGTCGTGTGCGTGGGGTTGCGGCCGCCCACCGTCGAGGTCAGCCGGACGGCCCCGGTGGGCGGGTCGACCTTGGCGCGGTAGACAACCTCGCGCCCGTCGAGGACCGCGTAGTGCGAGGTCTCGCCGAACCGGTGGGCCAGCGCTTCCAGTGCGGGACGGATACGCACGTGCTCGGGGCGGGCCTCGTGGTGGGCGAAGGCCATCCGGAGGAGCTCGTCGCCGAGCACATAGCGGCCGCGGACGTCCTGGTCGGCCAGACCGGCCCGGCGCAGCGCACCGAGCGCCCGGTGCACGGTCGGCTTGGGGCTGCCGATCGCTCGCGTCAGCTCCTCAAGACCCACCCCGTCGGGATACCGGGCGAGTTCCTTGAGGACGGCGAGCACCCGGTCCGATCCCACAAGTCGGCTGCTGTCGGCGCCTGTTGAGCCGTCCGCGCCGAGGTCTGTCGATCCTTCGAACGCCTGCGTATGCTTCATGGCGTTCCAAAGATTAGACCCCTGTGTCGATTATTGGAAGGAGCTCAATGGTGACGCTCCGCAGCGCCCAGTGGTACGCGGGTCAGGACCGCAACGCGTACATCCACCGGGCGTGGATGCGCCGTGGCGTGCCCGGTGATGCCTTCGCCGACCGCCCGCAGATCGCCATCGCCAACACCGCCTCGGACCTGACCCCCTGCAACGCGCATCTGAACGAGGTGGCGGCCTCGGTCCGCAACGGCGTCTACGAGGCGGGCGGCATTCCGCTGGACCTGCCCGTGGTGTCGCTGGGCGAGACACAGGTGCGGCCCACGGCGATGCTCTGGCGCAACATGGCGGCGATGGCCACGGAGGAGATGCTGCGGGCCAATCCCATCGACGGCGTCGTCCTGTTGGGAGGGTGCGACAAGACCATCCCGTCGCTGCTGATGGCCGCCGCCTCCGTGGACCTGCCCGCCGTCGTCGTGCCCGGCGGCCCGATGCTCACCGGCACCTTCCGCGGTACGCCGCTGGGGTGCGGCACCGACGTGTGGCGGCTGTCGGAGGAGGTGCGGGCCGGCACGCTCTCCCAGGAGCAGTTCGCCCGGTCCGAGTCGGCGATGATCCGCAGCCGGGGGCACTGCAACACCATGGGAACGGCCTCCACCATGGCGTTGGTGGCCGAGGCCCTCGGCACGGTCGTGCCGGGTGTGGCCGGTACCCCCGCCCCCGACAGCCGACTGCTGGAGGCCGCGCACGGCACCGGCCGGCTGGCGGTGGACATGGTCGCCGTCGACCGGCGGCCGGGGACCTTCCTGACCAAGGCGTCCTTCCACAACGCCATCGTCGCGCTGGCCGCGATCGGCGGCTCGACCAACGCGGTCGTCCATCTCCTGGCGATCGCGGGGCGGTTGGGGATAGACCTGTCGCTCGACGACTTCGACCGCATCGGCTCCAGGGTGCCGGTCCTGGTGGACCTCCAGCCGGCCGGGCGCTTCCTCATGGAGGACTTCCACCGCGCCGGAGGCCTGTCCGCCGTCCTGCGCGAGGTACGCGACCTGCTCGACCCGGACGCGCTCACGGTCACCGGCGAACCGCTGGTGGCCCATCTCGACGACGCGCCGATCTGGGACGGCGAGGTCATCCGCACCCGCGCCGAGCCGCTGGTCGCCGAGGGCGGCATCGCCGTGCTCCGCGGCAAGCTCGCCCCGGACGGCGCGCTCATCAAGCCCGCCGCGGCCTCCGCGCACCTGCTGCGCCATCGCGGCCGGGCGGTGGTCTTCGACTCGATCGAGGACTTCCACGCCCGCATCGACGACCCCGATCTCGACGTCGACGCCGACTCGGTCCTCGTACTGCGCGGCTGCGGCCCCAAGGGCTACCCGGGCATGCCCGAGGTCGCCAACATGCCGCTCCCGAAGAAGCTCCTCGAACAGGGCGTCCGCGACATGGTCCGCGTCTGCGACGGCCGCATGAGCGGCACGGCGTACGGCACCGTCGTCCTGCACGTGGCCCCTGAGGCCGCGGCCGGCGGCCCGCTAGCCCTCGCACGCACGGGGGACCACATCATCCTCGACGTCCCGGCCCGCCGTATCGACCTCGACGTATCGGCGGACGAACTGGCCCGCAGGACCCCCGACAAGGCCACCGTCACGGGTTTCGCGAGCCCCCGGCGCGGCTGGGAACGTCTCTACGTCGACCACGTCCTGCAGGCCGACACTGGCGCCGACCTGGACTTCCTCGTCGGCTCCAGCGGCTCGGAGGTGAGCCGCGAATCGCACTGACCGACATCCGCCTCCGGTGGCAGGACGGCCTACTGACAGCCGGGAACCTGCGAACCCTCACGAAGGCCGTTGATCGGCCAGGGACTCGAAGTAAGCCTGTTGCGAGGGGTAGTAGTCGTCGAAGCTCGGTGCCGGAGTGCCGTCGCGCGAGGCGACAAGCATGTCGAGGTAGTACTCCCAGCCCGGACCGATCTCGCCGAGTCCCTTCGTGGTCGTGAGGTGGTGGACGAACTGGAGTTCCGTCGTCCCGGCCGATTCGGACAGCCGCAGTTCCATGCGCCAGTCGCCCGCTTCGTCGGACGTGGAGACGGCGAGGCGCCGCGGCGGCTCGCATGCGTCGATGCGCACCTCGGTCCAGGCCTCGCCTTCCTCGAACGCCATCCGGACCCGGATGGTACGACCCGGCGCCGCGTCCCCTTCCCAGGGACCGAACCACCGTGCCGTGCGCTCCGATTCGGTGACGCTCGCCCAGACGTCGTCGATGGGCGCCCGGAAGGTACGGGTCACGATCAGGTCGTTGCCGTCGGCGGTGGGCATGAGCCGGCCGCTGGGTACTGGTTTCATGCGGTGTCCTCCGTATGTTCTCCACGTTCTCCATGTGCTGCCGTGCGACGCATGGACCTCTCACGGCGGGTGCGACGAACCTCTGTCTCAAGGGCGTCCAGGCGCTGATCCCAGTCGCCCGGCGCGCGAATCACAGCGACCCACTCGGCGACCTCCGCCAACGGCCTCGCATCGAGCCTGTACATCCGCCGCCGCCCCACGAGCTCATCGTGAACCAGCCCGCACTCCCGCAACACCCGCAGATGCCGACTGACCGCCGGCCGACTGATGCTGAAGCAACGCGCAATCTCCCCCACCGTGAGCGTGGCCCCACGCAACATGAGAAGGATCTCCCTGCGCACGGGATCCGCTATCGCGTGGGCCACGGCGTCCATGCTGGAAGCGTAACTCATTGGTTACGGGTTTGCGGGGGGCCGCTCCGGAGTAAGGCCGGGATGTCAGAGCCACTTGGCATCATGAGCACGGTGAATACGACCGGTGCTGCAGACGAGGTTGACCAGCATCTTCGTGCGCGGCTGACGAGTCTGATGGAGGGGGTTCGTCCCTGGGACGAGCAGGAGCGTGCCCATCTCGCCGAGGCGGTGGAGTGGGTTGCCGGCGGAGCTCCGCTGTATCGGGTGCGGAAACCCGATGTGCCGGTGGTCCATCTGGTCAGCTACTTCGTGGTCCTGGACGAGGAGCGCGGCGAACTCCTGCTGGTCGCCCACCGGAAGGCCGGTCTGTGGCTTCCCAGTGGTGGTCACGTCGAGCCGATGGAGGACCCGTGGGACACGGTGGTGCGTGAGTGCCGCGAGGAACTGCACATTGAGGCCGTCCCGTCGGCGGTCGCCGGTGGTGAGCCGTTCTTCCTGACCATCACGCAAACCCGCGGGGCGGGCCGTCACACCGATGTGTCGCTCTGGTACGTCCTCCAGGCGGATGCCGGCAGTGTCACCAGCTTCGACGAGGATGAATTCGAGGCGATCAGGTGGCTGTCGCCGTCACAGGTCCTCGCCGAACCCGAGGACACTCTTGACCCCCACATGCACAGGTTCACCCGCAAGCTCGTGGCCGCCTGCGGTCGCTCCTGACCTGTCGTCCGGGGAGCCGAAACACACCGGTGGAACGCCCGTTGAGTTGATTTCAGTCGGTGATCGCCGTGGCCTCTACCTCGACCAGGAGGTCGGGCGCGGCCAGAGCGGCGACTCCCACTCCGGTGAGCGGTGCGGCAGGGGTGACTCCCAGCTTCGCGGCGGCGCGAGCGACGCCCTCCGCGAACAGGGGCATCTTGTCGGGGGTCCAGTCGACGAGGTAGACGGTCAGTTTCACCACGTCGTCGAAGGAGGCGCCGGCCTCGGCCAGGGCCGTGCCGACGTTGAGGTAGCACTGCTCGACCTGTGCGGCGAAGTCACCCTCGCCGACGGTGACCCCGTCGGCGTCCCAGGCGACCTGCCCGGCGAGGAAGACCAGCCTCGACCCGGTGGCTACCGACACCTGCCGGTAGAGGTCGACCTTCGCCAGTCCTTCGGGGTTCACCAGGGTGATGGCCATGCTGACTCCTTGTTCACAGCCCTTGCGCTGAGGGCTCGTTTCCGTCGAACCACGACTCTCGTGGTCTCTTGTGGTTACTGGGAAACCGTAGGAGAGTGTGCGCTGACATGGAAGAACGCACTTTTCAGTGACTGGGGAACCTCATGGTGACCAAGCAGTTCAGCGGCTCGCCCGACGAAGCGGACCTGACGCGCGCGGACTCTCTGGCGCGGGAGATCTTCTCGGACGTGGCCAACAAGTGGGCGTTCCTGATCATCGAAGCCCTCGGTGAGCGCACCTTGCGCTTCAGCGAACTGCGGGACGAGGTCGAGGGCATCAGCCACAAGATGCTCACGCAGAACCTGCGCATGCTGGAGCGCAACGGCCTGGTCGGCCGGAAGGTGCACCCCACCGTGCCGCCGCGAGTCGAGTACACCCTCACCGAGCCGGGCCAGGGCCTACGGGCGACGGTGGACGGAATGTGTGACTGGACCCACCGCTACTTCGGCCACATCGAGGCCTCCCGCCGCAGCTTCGACGGCTGACGCCAACTGCCTTGTCCGTGAGGCGATTTGGCTACCCGGCATTGGCCCTGGCGGCCAAGTTCGCCTACTCTCGAAAATACCTACGGGGGTATAACGTGGAGATCGTGAGGAGTCCTTCATGTCATCCATGTCCTCCACCCGCCGTTCCGCTCGGAGGCGCCACCGGGTGCTGATCGTCGGAGGCGGAACCGCCGGTATCACCGTCGCTGCCCGCTTGCGTCGAGCCGGTGTCACCGACGTCGCGGTGCTCGAACCGGCGAGCACCCACTGGTACCAGCCGCTGTGGACCCTGGTCGGCGGCGGTCAGGCCCCGCTGGACATCACCCGCCGCCCCGAAGCCTCCGTGATGCCGAGGCGGGTGTGCTGGATCCGCGAGGCCGCCGCATCCGTCGACCCCGAGGCGCGGACGGTCACCACCACCGGGCACCGCACCATCGGGTACGACCACCTGGTGCTGGCTCCCGGTCTCCAGCTGGACTGGGGCGCGGTCCCCGGCCTGGACACCGCTGTCGGACGCGGGGCTGTCTCCAGCAACTACTCTTTCGAGCATGCCCCGTACACCTGGGAGCTGATTCGTGGCCTGTGCTCGGGCACCGCGGTGTTCACCCAGCCGACCGGGCCGGTCAAGTGCGGCGGCGCCCCGCAGAAGATCGCCTATCTGGCCGCCGACCACTGGCGCAGGCAGGGAGTTCTGGACCGTATCCGAGTGGTTCTCGTCCTGCCCGCGGACTCGATGTTCGGCGTGCCGGTGTGGAGCCGGGCCCTGGAGCGGGTCGCCGAGCGCTACGGCATCGAGGTGCGGCTGAGCTCGGAGATGACGGCTGTGGATGGCGCTGCCCGCCGGCTGACCGTGACCGATCACTCCACGGGCGACGAGGAGACCCTCAGCTTCGATCTGCTCCACGCCGTCCCGCCGCAGAGCGCTCCCGACTGGGTCAAGCGCGGTCCGCTCGCCGATGCCACGAGTCCGTACGGCTATGTGGAGGTCGACAAGTACACCCTTCAACACCCGCGCCACCGCAATGTCTTCGCCCTGGGTGACGTCGCGAACCTGCCCACCTCGAAGACCGGTGCCGCCGTCCGCAAGCAGGCCCCCGTAGTGGTCGCCAACCTGCTGGCCGAGGCCAAGGGTGAGCGCAGTGAACCGCACCGCTACTACGGCTACACCTCCTGCCCGTTGGTCACGGCCCGCGACAGGATGCTGCTCGCCGAGTTCGACTACGACCTGCGCCCCGCCCCCAGCATCCCCCTGGTCGACACCACCAGGGAACGCCGGGACATGTGGCTGCTCAAGCGTTACGGCCTGCCGGCCCTGTACTGGCACGGGATGCTCAAAGGCCTTGCCTAGAAGGCGGGGTGTTCCGAGCTCCGCCCGGCCACTCCGCGAAACCCACTGCCCGAACCCGTGGGATACGTGAACTGCTCTGCGCACCAGGCCAGTTGGGACGTACGTTGTGCGTTGGACCATCCATGCCTCGGCCGAGAGACGGGCTGCACTCATGACCGACCACGCGACGACGCCCGGACCCGAGGCGCACCAGGAGATCGACACTTCGGTGCCGCACTCGGCGCGGATCTGGAACTACTGGCTGGGCGGCAAGGACAACTACCCCGTGGACAAGGAGGCCGGTGACGCGTACACCGCCGTCTTCCCCGGGATCGTGACCATCGCCCGGAGCAGTCGCGCCTTTCTGCGCCGCAACATCACGTACCTGGTCGCCGAGGCGGGCATCCGGCAGTTCCTGGACGTCGGAACCGGTCTGCCGACCGCTGACAACACCCATGAGGTCGCCCAGCGCATCGCGCCGGAGTCCAGGATCGTCTACGTCGACAACGACCCGCTGGTCATCGCTCACGCCCGCGACCTGCTCCACTCCACCCCGGAGGGGGCGACCGCCTTCGTCGACGCCGACGTGCTGGACCCGGAGCGCATCCTGGCGGCCGCCGCCGAGACGCTGGACCTCACCCGCCCCACCGCCCTTGTCCTGAGCAACATCCTGGGCCACGTCGCCGACCATGACCAGGCATGCTCCATCGTCACCCGCCTGATGGAGGCGCTGCCGTCCGGCAGTCATCTGTCCATCAACGACGGTTCGCGAGGCGTCGATCCGGTCTTCGAGCAGGCCCAGGACGCCTACAACGAGAGCGGCGCAGTCCCGTACAACCTGCGCACCGTCGACGAGATCACGGCGTACTTCGACGGCCTGGACCTCATAGAGCCCGGGGTCGTCTCGGTCCCCCTCTGGCGCCCGGACCCCACCTCCGTCACCCCCGGACCCGTCGGCGAGCACGGCGGCCTCGCCCGCAAGCCCTGACCGCCGGCCGTACGGGCGTGCTTCAGGGGCCGAAGTGCTCCATACGTGCCTGGGCGGGCGGGTAGGGGGAGGAAGAGGTCGTGCCCACGGACCAGTACTCGCCGGTCTCGGGAATCCGGGCAAGTGCGTTGAGCACGACCGGTGTCGTCGAGACCGGCCCGCGTTCGCTCACCCAGGCCGTGCCGTCCCAGCGCAGGTAGTGCGCCCGTGTCTGGTCCCAGAAGTCCCAGCCGGCGATACGGTCCGGCCGGCCCTGGTCGTCGCCGGTGATGCCGCTGAGCAGACCGACGGTGAAGGGCGGGGTGACGTAGCTCCAATAGGTGCCGTCCCAGTGCCGCAGGACACAGCTCGGGGGCTTTCCGGGCGGTCCGCCGACTCCGTAGTCGTAGCCGGTGAGCCAGACGTCGTTGTCGGCGCGGGGGAGAAGCCCGGTGACACCGAAGCGGAGCCCTGTGGGCGGCGGCAGTTCGGTCCAGGCTCCGTCCCAGCGAGCGACGACACCGGTTCCGTACACCCAGATCTCGCCATCCGGTGTGCGGTGGACGCCTGACGGCGCCTCGGTCACCGTGCTCGGCAGTAGCGCGCACCAGCGCCACTCCTGCTTGTTCCAGTGCAGCAGCCCCTGCCCGTCACTGTTGCGGCCGGAGACCCAGGCGCGCCCGTCGGGGGCCACCGTCACGCCGGTGAGTTCGGTCCCGGTGTCCTCGCTCCCCGGGTACGCCACCTCCTGCCAGGTGACTCCGTCCCAGGCCAGAAGGTGCCCGTGGCCGGAGGTGTCGGTGCCGACGGCCCACGCCGCGTCGGCCGAGCCGCCGGCGACGGAATGCAGTTGTCCGGAGAACGCCAGATGGTTCAGGCCGGTCCGCGTCCACGCCGTACCGTCCCAGGCCATCGCCAGAGGCCTGCCCCGTGTGGAGCCGTTGCGGCCCTCTTCGCCCACGGCCCACGCGAGACCGGACCCGGCGGCCGCCACGTCGAGGAGCTGCGCGGCCTCCTGCCCGTTCGGCACGGGCACGGGCTGCCAGCCCGGGGGAAACGCGGCGGTGGCGCTGCGGGCGGCCGCGAAAGGCCCGGCCGCCGTGGTCAGCCCGAACCCTGCCGCGGTGCCGATCAATCCACTGACGAAGTGCCGTCTTCGCGCGGGAACTTCCCTTCTTGTGCCGAGTAGGGAGGATCCACCGTTGGGCAGTACGCCGAAGAGGTCAATGCACGGAGGTGAGCATCTCGCGGCCCGTCGGGAATCGGCCGAAACACCCCGGCCGACGCCCTGGAGCGAGGGTGCCGTGAAGCCGTACGGCCCTCACCGCACCCGGGGCAGGCCGGTCACGGACATCATGAGTGAGTAGAGCGAGGTCGTGGCCGTGATGAAGAGCCGGTTGTTCTTCGGGCCGCCGAAGGCGATGTTGGAGACCGGCTCGGGCACGCGCAGTCGTCCGATGAGGGTGCCGTCGGGGTCGTAGCAGTGCACGCCCTCGTCGAACGCGGCGGCCCACAGCCGCCCTTCGTCGTCGAAGCGGATGTTGTCGAAGCCGCCCTCCGTGTGCTGGGCGAAAACCTTGCCGTCCGAGAGGGTGCGATCCTCGTGCACGTCGAAGACGCGGATCTGTCCGGCTCTCGTGTCGGCGACGTACAGCTGCCTTTCGTCCGCCGAGAAGACCAGGCCGTTCGGTCCGCCGAAACCGTCGGCAACCCGCTGGATCCCACCGGTCACGGGGTCGATCCGATAGACGTCGCAGCTGCCGATCTCGCTCTCGGCGCGGAACCCCTCGTAGTCGCTGGTGATCCCGAAGTCCGGGTCCGTGAACCAGACGGAGCCGTCGGAGCGTACGACCGCGTCGTTCGGGCTGTTGAACCGCTTGCCCTCGAAGCGGTCGGCGAGCACGGTGACGCGGCCGTCGTGCTCGGTGCGGGTGACCCGGCGGTTGCCCTGCTCGCAGCTCACCAGCCGGCCCTCGCGGTCGAGAGTGTTGCCGTTGACGTGGCCGGCCGGGGAACGGAAGACCCCGATCGCGCCCGTCGTCTCGTCCCAGCGCAGCAGACGGTCGTTGGGAATGTCGCTCCAGATCAGCTGTCGCCAGGCGGGCAGATAGAGCGGCCCCTCGGCCCAGCGGCAGTCGGAGTGCAACTTCTCCAGACGCGCGTCGCCGTTCGCGCACCGCCCGGTGCGAAAGCGTTCATCCAGGACCTCGTACAGATTGTTGAGAATCTCGCCGGACATGGCCAACCTCTCTCCGTGCGGATCTGAACGTCATACTGATCTGAACGGCATGTGAGTCCGAACGCCATTCGCTGTGATCATAATATGGCCGAACCGGATATGGTGAGGGTGTGAGGATGGGCAACGGGATCGTGGACGACGTCGACAGGGCGCTGATCGCGGAGCTGCAGCGCGATGCCGCGCAGGCGTACGCGTTGCTCGGCAAGGCGGTCGGCCTGTCGGCCGGCGCGGCCCACGATCGCGTACGTAAGCTCCGTGAACGCGGAGTGATCCGCCGCACGACCGTGGAGGTCGACCCGGCCGCCCTCGGGCGGGGCGTGCTCGCCTTCGTCATGGTCGACTCGTCGGCCTGGATGGGGGAGGCGTCCGAATCGTTCGCCGCCATCCCCGAGATCCAGGAAGCCCACGTCATCGCGGGTACGGCGTCCGTCCTCGTGAAGGTGCGCACGGCCACCACGGAGCAGTTGCAGGACGTCCTGCGGCGGCTCTACGAGATCGAGGGCGTGAACGGGACGCAGGCCACGGTCGTGCTGGAGACGTTCTTCGAACGGCCGGTCCGTGCCGACTGACGGCGGTGGGCCGATGCTTGTCGGGTGCCGGGAGGCACCCATCGTGAAACTGCTTGCTGGAAAGGGCACTTCGAAATCGTGAATCTCTGGTCGATCTACCAGCATGGCTTCGCGCGGATCGCCGCGTGCACCGGTCATGCGGCCATCGCCGACCCGCCCGCCAACGCGGAGGCGGTCCTGCGACAGGGCCGCCGATGTGCGCAGGAGGGGGTCGCCGTCGCCGTGTTCCCCGAACTCTGCCTGTCCGGCTACTCGATCGAGGACCTGCTGCTGCAGGACGCGCTGCTCGACGAGGTCGAGGAGGCGCTGCAGACCGTGGTCGCCGGGTCGGCGGATCTGCTGACGGTGCTCGTCGTCGGCGCCCCGCTGCGCCATCGCCACCGCATCTACAACTGCGCGGTGATGGTGCACCGCGGGCGGATCCTCGGTGTCGCGCCCAAGTCATACCTGCCCAACTACCGCGAGTTCTACGAGAAGCGGCAGATCGCCGCGGGCGACGACGAGCGCGGCGGGACGATCCGGATCGGCGGCGAGAACGTGCCGTTCGGCACGGACCTGCTCTTCGCGGCCGAGGACGTCCCCGGCCTGGTGCTGCACGCCGAGATCTGCGAGGACATGTGGGTACCGGTGCCGCCGAGCGCGGAGGCGGCGCTGGCCGGAGCGACCGTTCTCCTCAACCTCTCGGGCAGCCCCATCACGGTCGGTCGGGCCGAGGACCGGCGGCTGCTGTGCCGCGCCGCGTCCGCCCGCTGTCTCGCCGCCTACGTCTACGCGGCGGCCGGACTGGGAGAGTCGACCACCGACCTGTCCTGGGACGGCCAGACCATGATCTACGAGAACGGCGAACTGCTGGCCGAGACCGACCGGTTCCCGCTCGACGACCAGTACGCGGTGGCCGACATCGACCTCGACCTGCTGCGCCAGGCCCGCCACCGGATGGGCACGTTCGACGACAACCGCCGCACCCACGCCGCGCGCACCAGCGGCTTCCGGTCCGTGTCGTTCCGGCTCGACCCGCCGGCGACCGACCTCGGACTGCGCCGCCGGGTCGAGCGCTTCCCGTTCGTGCCGGCCGACCCCAGCCGCCTCGCCCAGGACTGCTACGAGGCGTACAACATCCAGGTCACGGGTCTGCAGCAGCGACTGGCGGCCATCGGCGGCCCGAAGGTCGTCATCGGAGTGTCGGGTGGCCTCGACTCCACGCACGCGCTGATCGTCGCCGCCCGGGCCATGGACCGCGCGGGGCGCCCGCGCAGCGACATCCTGGCCTTCACGCTGCCCGGTTTCGCGACGAGCGAGGGCACCAAGGGCAACGCGCACAAGCTGATGCGTTCCCTCGGAGTCACCGCCGCCGAACTGGACATCACACCGACGGCCCGGCTCATGCTCCAGGAGATCGAGCACCCGTTCTCCTCCGGTGAGCCGGTGTACGACGTGACCTTCGAGAACGTGCAGGCCGGGCTGCGTACCGACTACCTGTTCCGGCTGGCCAACCAGCGCGGGGGCATCGTGCTCGGCACGGGTGACCTGTCCGAGCTGGCGCTCGGCTGGTGCACCTACGGCGTGGGCGACCAGATGAGTCACTACAACGTCAACTCCGGTGTCCCGAAGACACTCATCCAGCACCTGATCCGATGGGTCATCAGCAGCGGCCAGTTCGAAGAGGGGACCAACGAGACGCTGGCCGCGATCCTCGACACGGAGATCAGCCCGGAGCTCGTGCCGGGGGAGGAACTGCAGTCCACCGAGTCCAAGATCGGCCCGTACGCACTGCACGACTTCACCCTCTTCCACATCCTGCGCCACGGCTTCCGGCCGTCGAAGATCGGCTTCCTCGCCTGGCACGCCTGGCACGAACAGGGCGCCGGTGTGTGGCCGCCGGGGTTCCCCGAGGCCAAGCGGACGGCGTACGACCTGCCCGAGATCAGGCACTGGCTGGAGACCTTCTGCCGCCGCTTCTTCGGGTTCGCGCAGTTCAAGCGCTCAGCCATGCCGAACGGTCCGAAGGTCCTGGCCGGCGGTTCCCTCTCCCCTCGCGGTGACTGGCGCGCCCCGTCGGACAGCACAGCGGCAGTCTGGCTCAGGGATCTGGCCCGCTGGGACGCGTTGCGGGAACAGGAAGGGGAGTAGGCGAACCTCCTGACCGCGGACCGGGCTCAGCAGGGCGACGTCATGGTCCATGGAGCGGGCGCGGCACCGGCGAGGCTATGCGTACGGCCGGTCGCCCGCGATGGCGACCCGTTCCGCGACCCGGGGGTGCGGCGCGTAGTCGTTCACGGCGTAGTGCTGGGTCGCGCGGTTGTCCCAGAAGGCGACGTCGCCCGGCTGCCACTGGAACCGCACCTGGTACTCCGGGACATGGGCCTGCTGTGTGAGGTAGCGCAGCAGGCGGTCGCTCTCCTCGCGGTCCATGCCGGTGATCCGGGTGGTGAACGAGGTGTTGACGAAGAGCAGTCGCCGTCCCGTCTCCGGGTGGGTGCGCACCACCGGATGCTCCACGGGCGGAAAGGCGTCCTGGAGCGGTACGAGCCGCTCGGGCGGGTAGAAGCGGGCGAAGCCGGGGATGAAGTCGTGCACGGCGGTGGCCCCGTCGACGCGGTCCTTCACCTCCTGCGGCAGATTGTCGTAGGCGGCGGCCATGTCGGCCCACATGGTGTCCCCGCCGAGCGGCGGGACCTCGTGCAGTTGAAGCACGGCGCCGAGCGCGGGCCGCTCCCGGAAGGTCACATCGGCATGCCAGACGTTCTCGAAGGTGGGGGTGGATCCACTGCCCTTGTCGAAGCGGACGACATCCTCGCTTGACCCCTGGGCGAGCAGCGGGTTGGTCTCCAACTCCCCCCACTGCAGGGCGAAGTCACGCTGCTGCGCGGATGTCAGCCGCTGGCCCCGGAAGAACAGCACCTTCCACTCCAGCAGCGCCCGGTTCACCTCCTCGCGCAGCGCGGCTCCCAACGGCCGCGCGAGACTGAGGCCCCGTATCTCCGCCCCGATCGTGCGCCCCTGGGGCACCACCTCGAAGTGTTCGTACGGGCGCTCCTCCCACCCCTCGGGCAGGCGGCGCAGGACACGTGCACCCTCGTACATCCCGCCCTCGGGTACGCGGGCCTCGCGCAGTGTGGTGGGCTGTGGTCCGGCGCTCATGACGGTCATGGCTTCCAACTCCTCATGTGTGTACTTCCGGTGGCAGACGGCAGATTGCTCGGGAGACGTGCCCTCGCCCGCCGCCAACGGAGGAGTTCAGCGGCGCGGTGCGAACGTGCACCGGGAGTCGTCCGGGCCATGAGGAAGTGGGAGTCGATCCGTACCGTGAGGAAGGAAGACCGGCACTGTCAGGGCGGGGGCGCGGCGAGCGAAGGGCTCGGCAGCTGCCCGGCTAGCGGCCTGAGCGCTCGCACCCGGTCCGATCCGGGACGCGCAGCGGCCCCGTCGTGTCGAACCAGTGTCCGGTCATACCGATGAGTGTGTGAGTTCCGCCGGGTACTGTCAACATGGCCTCACGCGTCGGCTCGTTGTCCGCCCCGGTGTGGTGGCCGGGGGAGTTGTGGTGTCCGCCGGGCGGCGGCCGCGTACGGCCGCCGCTGTGCCACCTGCCCGCACCCCACGGTGGGGTGAGACGTGTCACCCCGACCGTGTCACCCCGACGAGGCAGTGGTCAGGCGGTGACCGGCTCCTGCTCCGCGGAGTTGTCAGCAGCAGGAGTCTCGGCCGCCGTGTAGAAGACGGACGAGCCCTGCTTGCTGCGCTGGACATGGCCCTTGGCGACGAGCCCCTCCACCGTGGTGCGCACGACCTTGGGCTTGATGTCGCGGTCGGGGTGGGCCTGGGCGAGTGCGGTGCTGATCTCCGCGGAGGACCGCGGTTCGGACTGCCGGCCGAGGTGGCTGTGGATCAGCTCCACGAGGGTGGGCAGCTTCGCCGCGGGTGCGGACGCCTTCGCCTCGGGGGTCTTGGCTGCCGCCTTCTTCGGCTTCGAGGCAGTTGACCTCTTGCGCCTGCCCGACTTGGTCTCGGCCGAGGCCTGTCGCGGCAGCGAGGGCTTGGCTGCCGTGACACTCTCCTCCTTGCTCGAACCGGCTTGTTCGAGGCTCTCGGCGCCCAGCGTCCGCTGCAGGTTCACCAGCAGGGCCTGGTCGTGCTCCAGGGCACTCAACTGCTCCTGAAGCGCGGCCACTTCGGCGCCGATACGTTCCTGTTCCTTGGTGTTGCGCTCAAGGTCCGCAGCCACCTGAGCGGCGTACTGCGTCTTGAGTTCCGTGGTCGCTGACTCGACTTCGGACATGGCAGCTACCTCTCCTCCTGCATTGTGTGGTGCTGACGCCGGATGGTACTCGCATCATCCACGCCATGATCCTCACTCTGACCAGGCTTGTCCCGCGGATCCACCACCGGGACACAACTGCCTTGGGCTGCATATGCCTGGGGAAGAGTGCTCTCAGGTGGCGTCAGCACCTCCATCACGTGCTGTCTCAATTTCAACCTTCAAGGTGAACGCGAAGCAGGAAAGGAGAGGGGCCGGTTCGACGCCAACTGCGTCGAACCGGCCCCTCGCCGTGGTGTGTTGCACCTCCATGGACGGTCAGTCCGTGCCGGACTCCATCGCGGCACGGTCCAGCAGCGCGTCCTCCTCGGAGACCTCGCCGCGGGAGGCGATGGCCTCGGCGCCGCCCTCCGGCATCTCAGGCATGGTGCCGATGAGGCCGGTCGCGGCGGCCTGGGAGGCGCCGATCGCGGGGCTGCCGGTGCCGATCAGGCCGAGGCCGACGTACTGCTCCAGCTTGGCGCGCGAGTCGGCGATGTCGAGGTTGCGCATGGTGAGCTGGCCGATCCGGTCCACCGGGCCGAACGCCGAGTCCTCGGTGCGCTCCATGGACAGCTTGTCCGGGTGGTAGCTGAACGCGGGGCCCGTGGTGTCGAGGAGCGAGTAGTCCTCACCGCGCCGCAGCCGCAGTGTCACCTCGCCGGTGACGGCCGCGCCGACCCAGCGCTGAAGTGACTCGCGCACCATCAGTGCCTGCGGGTCCAGCCAGCGGCCCTCGTACATCAGCCGGCCGAGGCGCCGGCCCTCGTTGTAGTACTGGGCGAGGGTGTCCTCGTTGTGGATGGCGTTGACGAGACGCTCGTACGCCGCGTGCAGGAGGGCCATGCCGGGGGCCTCGTAGATGCCCCGGCTCTTGGCCTCGATGATGCGGTTCTCGATCTGGTCGGACATGCCGAGGCCGTGCCGGCCGCCGATGGCGTTGGCCTCCATGACCAGGTCCACGGCGGAGTCGAACTCCTTGCCGTTGATCGTCATCGGTCGGCCCTGGTCGAAGCCGATCGTCACGTCCTCGGTGAGGATCTCGACCTCGGGGTCCCAGAACCGCACACCCATGATCGGCTCGACGGTCTCCACGCCGGTGTCCAGGTGCTCCAGCGTCTTGGCCTCGTGGGTGGCACCCCAGATGTTGGCGTCGGTGGAGTACGCCTTCTCCGTGCTGTCCCGGTAGGGCAGGCCGTGGGCGAGCAGCCACTCCGACATTTCCTTGCGGCCGCCGAGCTCGGTCACGAAGTCCGCGTCCAGCCAGGGCTTGTAGATCCGCAGGTGCGGGTTGGCGAGCAGGCCGTAGCGGTAGAACCGCTCGATGTCGTTGCCCTTGAAGGTCGAGCCGTCGCCCCAGATCTGTACGTCGTCCTCCAGCATCGCCCGCACCAGCAGCGTGCCGGTGACGGCACGGCCGAGGGGGGTCGTGTTGAAGTACGCGCGCCCGCCCGAGCGGATGTGGAACGCGCCGCAGGTGAGCGCGGCCAGGCCCTCCTCGACCAGTGCGGCCCGGCAGTCGACCAGGCGCGCGATCTCCGCACCGTAGGTCTGCGCACGGCCGGGCACCGAGGCGATGTCGGGCTCGTCGTACTGGCCGATGTCGGCGGTGTACGTGCACGGGACGGCGCCCTTGTCGCGCATCCAGGCGACCGCGACCGAGGTGTCGAGTCCGCCCGAGAAGGCGATACCGACACGCTCGCCGGTGGGCAGGGAGGTGAGGACCTTAGACATGGGAAGAGTATGCATCATTCCGCATGATCATGCAAAGCGCCTGCGGGCCGCGTACCGCGCGGGGCGTCAGAGGTATCTGACCCCCCGCTCCGTGCTGCCGGCCAGGAAGCCGGAGAGCCGGGCCCCGTAGCGGATCCAGCGGCGGCGCAGGTTCGGGGAACGGGCGAGGTCGGAGGTGTGCAGGAGCAGCCAGGACCAGTTCATGAGGACCGTCCGGTTGTCGCGGCGTTCGAAGCCGGCGTGCCGGTAGGCGGCGTACAGCCGGGCGCCGGACCTGCCGTAGTTCCACTTCTGCCGGGCCAGACCGGAGAGTTCGGCGCGCAGCCGGTAGTGCATGCGGGCGTCGTGCGCATAGCCGACCCGGTAGCCGCACAGATGGGCCCGCCAGGACAGGTCCATGTCCTCGCCGCCGCCGCGGTAGCTCTCGTCCCAGCCACCGATCGTCGTCAACACGTCTTTCCAGGCGGCGCAGTTGGCGCCCCGCGCGAAGGGCAGGAAGTCCGTCTGCTCGGTCATCGGCGCCGGCTGCTCGTCGGCGTACATGGGGCTGAGCACACTGCTGTCCAGGCTGCCGCCGATGAGGTCGGCGTCCGGGGCGGCCGCGGCCAGCGCGGCGAGCCAGCCGGGGTCGGCGACGTCGTCCGCGTCGCAGAAGGCGATGAAGTCACCGCGGGCGTCGGCGATTCCGCGGTTGCGGGCGTAGCTCTCGCCGGGGCGCTCGTGGGCGTCGACGATCCGCAGGCCGGGCAGGTCGGGGCGCGCCTTCTCCGCCACCTCGCACGTCGAGTCGGTCGAGCCGTTGTCGACGACGAGGACCTCCCACGGGGCGGTGTAGGTCTGGGACGCGAGCGCACGCAGCTGTGCCGGGAGCGTGAGCGCGCCGTCACGGACGGGGATCACGACGGAGACGAGGTCCGGGGCTTGTCTGCGTACGGACGCGTCCGTGGAGGGCGCGTGTGCGGAGGGGACGAGGTGGGTGTCCCGTACGAGACAGGTCCCCGCGGCCAGGGCGGCGGACGCGGTGGCGGCGGTGTCGTCGGTCCGGCGTCGCACCAGCAGTCGCGGCACCATGACCCACACGGCCTGACGGCCGCTCGTGTGCAGCAGATCGCGGCGTACGGCGTACGCGGCACCGTCGAGACCGGGCGTCAGGGTGATGCCCTCGACCAACGCGTCGGCCCGCAGCCGGAGCGTGCCGCACTGGACGAGGCCCGCATCGTCCCGGGCCGCCCGGGCCAGGTGGTGCAGCCAGTCCGGGAGGGCCTCGTCGCGGCCGTGGAGGAAGGCGACGTAGGGAGTGCGGGCGGCGCGCGCGGCCTCGACGCAGACCTCGGCAGCGGTTTCGGACGCGCAGCGCATGAAGGCCGGCCGTGGGTCCGGCGGTGGGTCTGCCGGGGTGACCACCGTGATCGCGGCGGGCGGCAGGGACTGGCGAAGCAGGCTGCGCACCGCGGGTTCCCACTCACCCTCGGGTGCCGCGACGACCACGGCGATCTCGGGCAGGGGCGGTTCCACGCTGGTCACCCGTCACCCGCCCACCGCGACCGGGTCCAGCGTGAAGTCGATGTCGTTGGGCGGCGCGACCAGCAGGGGCAGCAGCTCCTCACGGGTCGTCGCCTCGCGGCGGCGGCGTTCCTGGGCGTTCATGACCTGTGTGTAGGAGCGGCGTTCCGCCGACCCGAAGCCCGTCTCGGGCGCCTGGGTCAGCGACTGGGGCCAGATCCGGTAGCGGTACAGCACGTGGCGCACACTGCGCAGCCGGTACAGCCGGGCCGCCCGGAGGTGGAAGTCGGTGTCCGCGCCCAGCCGAACCGTGCCGTCGAAGCCGCCCAGCCGCTCCAGCACCTCGCGGCGCACGACCGACGACGGGTGCAGCACCACCGTCGAACGGCCCAGGCGCATCCACAGGTTGCCGTTGCGGGGCATCCGGCGGCGGCCCGTGCTGTCGCCCGCGGCGTCGATGTACTCGTAGGCGCAGCCCACCAGGTCGGCCTTGTCCCGTTCCAGCAGGGCGAGTTGGTGGCGCAGCCGGCCCTGCAGGCTGATGTCGTCGGCGTCCTGGAAGGCGACGTACGGGGTGTCCACGCGCTCCAGGACCTTGTTCTTGATGCGCAGATGGCCGACGTTCTCGGAAGTGCGCAGCACGGTCAGACGCGGGTCGTCGGCGTGCGGACGCAGTGCGGCGGTCCAGGTCTCGTCGGGGGAGCAGTCGTCGACCACGACCAGGCGGAGGTCGGTCCGGTCCTGAGCGAGGACCGAGGCCGCCGCGACGCCCAGGTAGTCCGCGCAGTCGTAGTGAGGCAGGACGACGGTGACCGCCGCCTCCTTGTGCGCCGATGTCCGCACGGCGTCTCCCTTCCGGGGCCGCCGCAGCGGGCAGCCGCCTGTGTCGGCGTGCGGACGGCCGCCGTGCCGGGCGGCCGTCCCGTGTCAGCGTCAGGTGCGTGCCGCCGCGGGCCGCCCCTCGGCGGCCGGGCTCATGAAGTCGCCGTCGTCGCCCCACGGCACGTGCCGCAGCGGGCGGCCCGCCGCGCCGCGTACGGCGAGGCTCGCGGCGACCGAGCAGAACCAGGTCAGGTGTACGGCCTTGACGGTCCAGCGCTTCAGTCCCCGTACCGGGCCGCCGCTGCCGTCCCAGGCTGCCAGCGGCCACAGGCCGTGGAACAGGGTGCCGGTGAGGTACGTCCGCGCGGTCGCCCACGGGTAGTCGGCCGTACAGGTCACATGGCTGTAGAGGGAACGACGCAGCCGGCTCAGCGTGTCGTGGGTCCGGGTGACCCGGTAGAAGCTGCCCCGGGCGTCCGGCAGTACTTCGAGGTCGTGCAGCGGGTCGGCCGCGTCGGGGTCGAGGAGTTCGAAGAGCACGTAGCCGTCGTCGGCCAGGCGACGGGCCGGGATGCCGTCGGCGACGACGTCGGCCGCGACGAGCATGCAGGCCGCCGCCGGGTAGGAGCCCGGTGGCACGGTGACGCCGGAAATACGGTCCATCGTCCGCGACGCGGCCGACGTACGGGGCAGGGCCACGAGGTGGGCGCCGACCGCGCCTGCGCAGCCGCGTTCATGGAAGCGGTCGACGAGCCGGGCGAGACAGCCGGGGGCGAACTCGACGTCGTCGTCGGTCCACAGCCAGCCGGTGTGGCCGAGCCGCCGGGACAGTCCGAGCGCCGTGTTGACCGTCCGGAGTTTCCCCCGGCCCGGCAGTGCGAATCCGACGACGGGTATCGCGGAGGCCCTGGCCCTGGTCAGCCTGCGCAGCCGGTCGACGGCCTCCGCCTGTTCGCCGCGGCCGTACTGCATGCCGAGCCAGATCGTCAGCGGCAGTCCGGGACGCGTTTCCCGTACGTCGGCGAGAGCGTCGAGGAGATGACGGAGAGCGGTCTCATGGGCCGTCAGGTCGCAGCGCGCCACGTACGTGGGCAGCAGCACCCCGAGTCCACCGGAGGGCCGTCCGGTCTCCAGGTCCGCCGGGTCCTGCTGGACCTCTCCCGACCTGACCAGAGTCACCGGAGTGTGTGACGGGGGCAGGGGGTCGAAGCCGCGGGCCACGGCGCGTTGCCACCACATGCGCCCGCTTCCGGTGCCCCCGAGCATCCGCGTCCCTTCGCCGGCCGACCCGTGCACCACCCGTTCCGGCCCTTCGTCGGATATCCGGGACGAAGGGGAATTCACCGTCGATGTGCGCGGTCGATGTGCGCGCCGCGCAATGTGCGAAGTGTGCTGATTTCGACGGGGCGTACTCTAACCGGCGCCTTGAAGTGATCACAAGACGGTCGTCCTGTTTCGGGTCGATGGCCGAAATCCCTGCGTTCCGGTTGCACCGGTTCGGTGAATCATCCGGGCAGGCGCACGGGAATCGGATGGTGGCCTGGCCGAATTCCACTGCCGTCGCGCGGAGTTACCCTCGAAGGGTATGCGTGAAACGGCCGAAACTAGTCGGCCGAATTCTTTCACTCCACCCTGTGTGTCGGCGGTGTGTGCGGCCCGCTCGCTGCTCTGTGGCAGGCTGACCGCACAGCATTCCGCGCCATTCGTCGCGGGCGGCGGAAGGAAGAAGGTGTCACACATGAGGTATTCCGCACGTGCGGAACAGCAGTTGGGCGGGACGTCCGGGCCGCCGTCCGGGCGTGACGTCCTGCTGCACGCGCACGGCATCGTGAAGAGCTACGGCCGCCGCCGCGTCCTGGACGGCGTCGACCTCGTCGTGCGCGCGGGCGAGGTCGCGGCGATCGTGGGCAGCAACGGAGCCGGCAAGTCCAGCATGCTCAAGATCTGCGCCGGGCTCCTCGCCCCGGACAAGGGCCGGGTGACCATCTCCGGACGCCTCGGCTACTGCCCGCAGAACGCAGGCGTCATGGGCTTCCTCACGCCGCGCGAGCACTTCACGCTGTTCGGCACGGGCCGGGGCATGGGTGGCCGGGACGCCGACCGCAGGGGGCGCGAACTCGCCTCCAAACTTGACTGGTCGGTTGCTCGCAACACCCTGGCCAAGGACCTGTCGGGCGGTACCCGGCAGAAGCTGAACGTCGTCCTCTCCGCCCTCGGCGAGCCGGACGTCCTGCTGCTCGACGAGCCCTACCAGGGCTTCGACCGGGGGTCCTACGTGGACTTCTGGCAGAACGTCTGGGGCTGGCGCGACCAGGGCAAGGCGATCGTCGTCGTGACCCACATGCTCAACCAACTCGACCAGGTCGACCATGTGCTGGACCTCAGCCCCGACAAGCAGGGGGCGGGCCGATGAGCCGGACCCTGCGCATGGCCGAGATGACACTGCGCGAACTGCTGCGCCGGCGCGGCGTGCTGGGCCTGCTCCTCCTCGTGCCGCTGGTGTTCTATCTCGGTCGGCACGACCAGCCCGGCCAGGCCATCCGGTTCGTCAGCCTGGGCGTGGGGTTCGCGGTGAGCACTGCCGCCCTCTTCTCGGCCGTCGGCGGCCGGGAGATCGAGTCCCGGCTCACCCTGTCCGGCTTCCGGCCCCGGCATCTGTACCTGGGCCGCATGATCGCCCTCCTCACGGCCGGGCTGCTGATCTCTGCGCTGTACGCCGTGGTCGTGATCGTGGACCAGGACGTGGCGAACCCGCAGGCGGTCGCCCTGGAACTGGCGCTGACCTCGCTGGTCGCCGTCCCGCTCGGGCTGCTGCTCGGCCTCGCCGTGCCCCGGGACCTGGAGGGCAGCCTGCTGCTGATCTCCGTCATCGGCGCCCAGATGGTGATCGACCCGGCCAAGGACGCCGCCAAGGTACTGCCTTTCTGGTCGACCCGGGAGATCATCACGTACGCCGTCGACGGCGCCGGCAGCGGTTCCCTCGTCTCGGGCGCGACGCATGCCGTCGTGGTGACCGCGCTGCTGGTTCTGGCGAGCGGCGGCGTCATGTCGGTGCGATTGCGGCGGCGTACCCACATGCAATTCGTGTGAATCCGCCGCGAGTCCGTGCGGCGAGTCGGGGGAAAGTGACTCTGTCTCGCCGATACGAACGCGTGTAGGGTTGGGGAATCGTCCTGCCGGTGCGGTGTCCACGCATCGGTACGGTGGCCCGGCTCGTCGCCTCTCCCCAGAAAGGAGAGATTCGTGAACGGAGCACAGCGATTACCCCTCGGTGAATCAGCCGAACAAGCCCTTTCGAGGGCAACGGAATTCCTCCGGACCGCACGTGATGCGGACGGTTGGTGGAACGACTACGAAGTCCGTGGCCCAGGCCAGTTCTGGGCCACTGCCTTTGTCGGTGCCTCACTCGCGGAATTGACCGAGGGCCCCGGGCGATTGGCTGCGGAGTCCGCCTGGGAGCTGCTGAGACAGGCCCGTGGCCCGTCCGACGGCTGGGGCTACTGCCCGCAGGTTCCCGGTGACGCCGACATCACTTCCTGGGTACTGCGACTGGCCGAGGCACTGGGTGCCGAGGACGACCTCCGTGCGGACGAGGGATACCGCTTCGTCGCGGCGCACCTTCAGGAGGACGGCGGCATCTCCAGCTATCTGCCCCAGATCGCCGCTCCCTTCCTCGACCGGGTGGCCCCCCGTTGGGACGCCTGGTACGCCAGTCATGTGTGTGTCACCTCGGCAGCCGCCGGACTGCTCCAACTGCCCGTGCACGAGCGGCTGTTGGCCCGCCTCCGGGAGATCCAGCGGCCGGACGGGTCGTGGCCCGCCTACTGGTGGCCGGATCGTGAGTACCCCACGGCGCTGGCGGCCGAGGCGCTCACCGCGGGCTGCCCGGCCGGGGACCGTCCCGAGGCGCTGGCGGCCGCCCGCTGGGCCGCCGACAGGATCGGTGCGGACGGTGCCGTGCGCACCGAGTGGGAGCCGGAGGGCTCCGCCTTCGCCACCGCCTTCGCCATCCGGGCCGTGCTGGCCGGCGAGCTGCCCGAGGGTCGTGATGCCGTCCGCCGGGCGGTCTCCTGTTTGACCGACTCCCAGGAGAAGGACGGCAGTTGGCGGCCGTCCGCATGGTGCCGGGTGCCAGGCCCCATGGAGTTCGACCCCGACGCACGTGAGCACTGGGAACGCGGACGGCGCGGCAAGGCCGCGCTTGGCTCCGTCGTCCTGGACACGAAAGCGCTCTACACCACCGCGTCCGTCGTGGCCGCGCTGGCCAAGGCGAGCACCGCGGCGGTGTCCTCGGCGACGGCCGCGCCGAGCCGCGCGGACCTCGCATGACGGCGCGCAGCGCGCCACGACCGGACAACGAGGGGGAACGCTGGTGAACACGTCACCGCAGTTGGTCCAGCGCACGGAAGTCCCGGCCGTACCACCCCTGCTGGGACCAGGAGCCGTCCTCGGGCGGCTGCGGGGCCACGAGCGGGGGCCCGTCCACATCATCGACCCGTTCAAGGTGCCCCAGGCCGAGGCCGTGGAGAAGGCGAAGATGCTCGACGACCTCGGCTGTCCCGCCCTCATCCTAGCCAGCACCGACTACGAGTCGTTCGAGTCCCGCATGGACCCGTACGTGGCGGCGATCAAAGAGGTCAGCTCGCTGCCGGTGCTGCTGCACTTCCCGCCGCGGAAGGGCCTTGGCTTTCCGCTGGCCCGCGGCGCCGACGCCGTCATCCTGCCCGCGCTGCTCGGCTCACGCGACGACTACTACGTGTGGAAGAGCTACCTGGAGACCCTGGTCAACCTGCCCGGCCGGGTCGACCGCGAGGACTGGCCCGAACTCCTGCTCACCGTCGCCCTCACCTTCGGCGAGGACCACAGGACGGGGGACCTGCTCGGCACGGTGCCGGTGGCCACCACGAGCTCCGAACAGATCGACCGGTACATAGCGGTCACCCGTAGCTTCGGCTTCCACATGGTGTACCTGTACTCCCGCTACGCCCAGGTCCCCGTCGACGTGGTCAGCCACTTCCGGCGGCAGCTCCATCCCGACCAGATCCTGTTCGTCAGTGGCAACGTCCGCCGACGGGAGCACGTCACCGCGTACCTGGAGGCGGGCGCCGACTACGTGGGCTTCGCCGGGGCGCTGGAGCACGTCGACTGGCGGTCGACGCTCGCCGAGATCACGGCGGACCGGCCGTGACCGCGGTACTGCCCGAGGCCTACACCACGTCCATGCTGGTCACCGAGGCCGCGAACCGCGACCACGTCACCGACTTCGTCGCCCGCAACGGCGGCTCCCCCGAACTCGTGGCCCACACCGCGGCGTTGCGCCTGTACCTGAGGGTGCCGCACTTCCTCACCGAGTGGGTCACCGAACCGGGGCGGCGCACCGCGGTGGCCCGGGCGCTGGCCATGGACATCGTGGCCATGAAGCTGCTCGACGACCTCATGGACGACGACACCGGGCTCGACCGCGTCGAACTCGCCTGTCTGTGCCTGCACCTGCACCTGACAGCGCTGCACGAGATGTGCGCGCTCGCCGCGGACGCCCGCGCCGTGACCGACGTGCTCGAACACGACTTCACCGCGGTCTGCACCGGCCAGATCCGCACCAAGAGCCACCGTGCGGAGAACCTCGACGAGTGGTGCGCCAACGCCAGCACCTACGGCGCCACCTTCCTCGGCTGCTACGGCACGCTCTCCGCGATCTGCGGCCGGGAGGAAAGGTCCGTCGACCCCGCGAGGAGGTTCGCCGAGGCGTTCGGCACGATCATCACGATCGCCGACGACCTGACGGACTACGACCGCAACGGCGAGCGGGAGGGAAACCTCGGTCATCTGATGCGCACCGGGGCCGTGCCCGCACGGGACGTCGAGGCGCTGCTGGAGCGGTTGCGTGCCCAGGCGCTCGACGCGGTCCGGGAGCAGCCGGCCTCTTCGGGGCTGGTCCCCGTCGTCGGCCTGTACACCGACGACGTACTGGACCGGCTGCTGCCGCGGCACCTCGTGCACTGACCGTCGGCCGACGGCCTACCGGGGCTCGCTCCGGTAGGCCATCACGTCGTCGAAGACGAACAGGTCGACGTCGCTGTGCGCGAAGTCGTCCAGTACGTGCCGGGCGGTGTGCGCGATGGCACGGCCGGGGCCGTTGAGCGAGGTGTTGATCAGGGCCGGGACACCGGTCTGCGCCTCGAAGGAGGCGAGCAGCCCGTGCAGCCGCGGCTGGTCGGCACCCAGGGTCTGGATCCGGCAGGTCCCGTTGATGTGCCGGGCCTCCGGGGCGGTGCCCTCCGGCAGCTGGTACTCGAAGAGCATGTACGGGGACGGCCGGCCGGCCGGGTAGAGCTCGGCGAAACGCTCGTCGCGCATCACGGCTCCCAGCGGGCGGTACCACTCCCGCTGCTTGAGCTTCTCGCTCATCCGCTTGCGCATCCCGGACGCGGCCGGGCTGCCCAGCAGCGAACGGTGCCCGAGTGCCCGCGGTCCGAGTTCGGCCGCCCCCTCCGTCAGGGCCACGACACCGCCGTCCCCGAGCAGCCGGGCGACCGCGTGGGCGTCGTACGGAACGGCCTTCAGGCCTGACGTGTCCAGGGCGGCCAGGACCTCGGCGGGTGGCTCACCGGTGCCGTTGCCGTACACGCTGAGCGGTTCGGGCTTCTGGCCCAGCACGTAGGTGAGGGCGTAGATGCCGGCGCCCGCCAGGTGCCCGGCGTCGCCGCAGGCCGGCGGGACGGCGATGTCGCGGCCGAAGGCCTCGCGCAGCGCCGAGTTGGCGACGATGTTCAGCGCACAGCCGCCGCCGAGGGCGATGGGCCCCACCCCCGTGGCCGTGCGGGTGACGTGCCGGTCGAGCACGTCGTGCACGGCTTCGGTGAACAGCTCCTGGAAGGTGGCGACGACGTGTGCCGCTGTCTCGAACTCGGGGTGGAACTCGGGGCGTTCGGCGAGTTCGGCGCGAACCCGCTCGGCCAGCTCCAGATCGTGCATCACCTGCGGATCCACGGCCTGCAACTGCTCGCGTATGCGGGCGTCCGGCTGCCCGTAGCCGCCGAGGGCCATCACCTTGCCTGCGACGCTGGGGCTCTTGCCGAAGCCCAGGAGATGGCCGATCGCGGTCCAGCCGAAGCCGTTGCCGTACCAGGGCAGCGGGTCCTTCGCGATCCACTCCAGGCGGTCCTCCTCGACCCGGAACAGGGAACTGCGGGTGAGCTGTCCGCGGCCCTCGTTGACCAGCACGAGGGTGCCGTCCTCGTGGCCCGCGTAGTGGGCGGCGAGCGCGGCGTGCGAGAGCTCGTGGGTGACGACCACGCAGTCCACCCGCCGGCCGAGCAGGTCGCAGGTGGTCCGGTGGTGGGGCGCGCCGGCGTTGATCCGTTCCATCGCGCGGTCCAGGTCCGGGATCCGCAGCAGGGCGCTGCGGACCGGGGTGCTGACCGCCACCAGGTCGATCCCGTCGGTGTCCACGCACTCCTGGGACAGCACGTGCTGGAGCGCGATGTCGGAACGGTGGTCGTGCTTGACGCGGGTGAGCCGTTCGGTCTCGACGGCGAAGACCAGCCGCCCGTCCTCGAAGTAGCCGACGCCGGTGTCGTGACCGGCGGAATGGAGAGACAGTACCTTCATCAGCGCTCCTGGTCAGCGGGTGTGAGGGTGGGTACGGCCGAATACGGGGCCCACTCGACGGCGTGCAGCGGCCGACCGGTCAGCCCGCGCAGGTACAGCTCCGTCCCCACCCCCGCGAACCAGGCGAAGTAGAGCCACTTGATCAGCGCCTTCTGGATGCCGAGGCGCCGTCCGCCGGCGCCGTCGAAGCCGGTCAGTGGCCACAGGCCGGCGAACAGGATGTGGCGGAAGTAGTGCCGGACCATGGGCAGGGGCCAGTCGGCGAGATCGACGAGGTGGTTGAGGAGGAGCCTGCGGATCCTGCGGCGGGTCTCGCCCGCGGGACCGGCGACGTAGTAGTGGCAGCGGGCGTCCGGTACGAGGCGCAGCCGGGTGAGTGGATCCGGCAGGGCGGGATCGAGGAGCCGGAAGCAGACGTAGCCGTCGTCGGAGACGTAGCGGCCGGGCATGCCGCCGGACAGGACGTCGGTGGCCACCAGGATGCAGCAGCCGTGCGGGTAGTTGGTCGCGGGCGCCGCGATCGCCTTGGCGCGGGCCAGCAGGCGCGAGGTGGCGAACTCCTTGGTGTGCGGGATCTTCGTGGCGCCCACCGCTCCCCGGCAGCCGGCCGCCAGGAAGTCCCGCACCAGCCGCGACAGACAGCCCGGGTCCAGGGTCACGTCGTCGTCGACCCAGCCGACGCCCGCACAGCCGAGCAGTTCGGCCACCTCTATCGCGGCGTTGAGGGTGCGGGGCTTGCCGGGACCGGGCAGGGACAGGCCGCACACGGGCACCTGCGGCAGTCGGGTGCGGGCCCGCAGCAGCAGCGCCCGCAGCCGCCGTACGGACTCGTTCTCCTCCTCGGCCGAGGACCACTGCATGCCCACGAACAGCACGGCGGGGGCGTTCGGGTGGTCCTCGGTCAGCTCGGCGACACGGTCGAGCAGGGCGTCCAGGCGCTCCGCCTGCTCGGCGAGGGGGCCGCGGGAGACGTAGGTCGGGGCGATCAGGGCGAGGACGGGGGAGCCGGGACGCAGGGCGTCGGCGGCGGCCCGGGCATGGGAGAGCAGCGGAGCTTCGCCGGACGGCCCATCTGGCAGGACGTAGCGCACCGCCACCGACCAGGACGGCGGCGGACGGAAGCCGCGGGCCATGGTCTTGCGGACGTGGTGGGTCAGGAACGGTTCGCCGCGCCGCCGCCGGCCGCGGGCCGGCAGTGGCGCGTTGAGGCGGACGGGAGGGCCCGGTCGCACGGACGCGGCCGGGCGGGCGGTCTCAGAAGTCACGGTCGGTGTTCGAGGTCGACCGGGCCAGGCTGCGCAGACCGTCCAGGGTGTTGCGCCACTGCCCGGTCGAGGCCATGTGGGACAGCAGCGGCTTCGCCATGGAGCGGCGCAGGAAGAACGCGCGGTAGGCGGCCTGGGCGCGGCGCTGGGCGTCGGGCACCAGATAGCCGATCCGCGCGTCGAACTCGCCCTGCACGAACCGGTCCCAGTAGTCGGCGGGTATCTGCCCCGCGGCCACGGACTCGGTGTGCAGCGGGGTGCCCGGCAGCGGGGTCGCGGTGTAGAAGCTCGCGTAGTCCAGCGGGATGCGGCAGGCGAGGTCGACGGTGGCGCGGAACTGCTCCGGGGTCTCGCCGAGCCAGCCGACGATGAAGTAGCCGAAGCCCTTGATGCCCGCCTCGTGCGCGGAGGTGACGGCCCGTTCGATCTTCTCGATGTCGCTCTCCTTGCGCATCCGCTTGAGTATCTCCGAGTCGCCGTGCTCGATGCCGAACCGCAGCCGTACGCAGCCCGCCCCGGCCATCGCCTTCAGCAGCGGTTCCGGCACCAGGTCGACGCGGGTCGGCGCCTCCCAGCGCACCTTCAGACCCTGTTCGCCGATCAGCGCGCAGATCTCCCGGACCCGGCCGCGGTGCAGGGTGAACACGTCGTCGTAGAACATGATCTCCTTCACCCCCCACCGGTCCTTCAGCTCCGTCATCTCGCCGACGACGTCCTCGGGGGAGCGGTACATCGACTTCTTGTCGACGGCCTGCTTGAAGCAGAAGCTGCACTTGAAGGGGCAGCCCCGGCTGGAGATCATCGTCGCGAACGGCCGGGGAGCCATGATCGAGTAGTAGCTGTTCATCGGCAGGCCGTCGCGGGAGGGCCAGCCGACCTCCTCCAGGTTCACCATGGGCGCGGCGCCGCCGTCGTGTTCGCGGGTCACCAGGCCGCGGATGCCCTCCGGTTTGTCGCCCTGCTCCATGGCCTCGGCCAGCTCCGGCATGATCGTGATGCCTTCGCCGACGCCGACGTAGTCGATGCAGTCGTGGAAGAGGTTCTCGCGCGCGTAGACCTCACTGTGCGGGCCGCCGAGGATGACCTTGGCACCGGTGCTCTTGGCCGCCTGGCAGGCCTCGACGGCCCCGGGCAGCCCGGGCGTGGTGGTGCTGACGCCGACCAGGTCCGGTTCGAAGTCCGCGAGCAGTTTGCGCAGTCCCTCGCTGTCCAGGCCGAGGGCGGGGGTGTCGACCTGGATGACGTTGTGGAAGCCGGCCGACTTCAGCGCGGTGTGGATGTAGCCCAGTCCGAGGTGCGGCAGGACGCCTGCCCTCTTCTGGATCTGGGTGATCTGCCGGGTGTTGAGGCACAGGTCGTGGTGACGGACCAGCGCGATCCGCAGGTTCCGCTTGCGCCAGCGCGGCAGGCCGGGGCGGGCCGGTGTCTTGGCGACGGCCGTCGAGCAGCCGCCCGACGCGGTCCCCGCCGCCGCACCGGTACTGATGACGGGCAGTGTCTTCCGCATGATGTCCCCTCCTTCTGGGGTCGTTCGGGCGGTGTTGTCGTCCGGACTCAGGCGGTTCTCCCGGCCGCGAGGGACTCCAGCTGGAGCAGGTGGAGGGCCAGCGGCTGGAGCCGGCTGACGCGCTGCGGAGCCCCCGGGCCGCGGCCCGCGGCCAGCAGCCGTTGCAGGATCCGGTCGGGGCTGCGCCACCAGTCCCGTTCGCTGTGCAGGGTGTGGCCGAGCAGCCGGGTGAGGTACGCCAGCCGGTGCCCGACCAGGACGGGCCCGTGGCGCTGCGGAACGGCCGAGGCGAAACCAAGGCCGGCGTGTTCGGGGAACGCCTTGTGCAGCGCCTGGTCGTGGAAGGTGCCGTCGATCAGGAAGCGGTGCGGCACCGAGGCGAGATGGTCGACGAGCGCGTGGTCGAGGTAGGGGGTGTGGATCACCGCGTGGTCGTCGCCCAGGGTGAAAGGGGCGAGGGCGATGGACCGCCGGGTCCGGTTCCAGAAGAAGAACGAGCCGAGCGGGAAGGCGGCGTCGGCGTGCCGGGCCAGTTCCCGCACGAGCCGGGCGCGGGCCCGTTCCCGGCTCCACGCGAGGCGGGTCCGGGGTCCCAGGAGGTGCTCGACGTGCGCTCCGGTGCGGCCGGCGGCCAGCAGCCGGTCCGCGAGCCCCGGCAGGTCCGTCACGTCGTACGGGTTCTTCCTGATCAGCGCGATGCTGGGGTTCTGCGCGAGCTCGCCACCGCCGAGCCCGTCGTACCAGAGGCCGCTGTGGCGGCGCAGGAAGGCCAGCAGGGACAGGGTCCAGGCGCCGTCCAGGGTGCCCATGCCCTGTGCCGGGTTGGCCGTGCGTTCCGCGCCGAACTGCGAGCGCGGCCGGGCGACGGTACGGTGCGGCAGGCCGAGGCGTTCGGCGAGGTGGGCGGCGACGCGGGCGTCGGCACCCGGGTCGGGCGGGAACTTCGCGCCGCTGACGCACAGCCGGGGCTGGGCGCCCTGACGGCAGAGCTCCAGCAGGATGTGCCGGGAGTCCCGGCCACCGCTCAGCGGAAGGACGTACGGCTCCGCGGGCAGCCGACGGGCCACGGCGGCGCGGAACAACTCGACGAAGCCGTCCACTGCAGCGGACTGCGTGAGGGCCGCGGGACCCGGCACGGGGAGTGCGGGCGAACGGATTTCGGGCCCGTCGGGGGTCCAGGTCAGTGTGGCGGCGGGGGGCAGCGCACGGATCGCGGCGAACGCGGTGTCCTCACCGAGGAAGAAGCCCAGCCGGATGAAGACGGCCAGTGCGTCGTCGTCGAGTTCGGCCCTCTCGCCGGGCAGGAGGAGGGCGAGCGGATCGGGGGAGAGTGTCAGGGAGCCGGCGTCGGCGCGGTAGTACAGCGGGTGCATGCCGTAGCGGTCGTTGCGGACGAGGAGGCGTTCGCCGTCCCACTCCCAGGCGGCGAAGACGCCCTCGGGCGGCGGTCCGTCGGCCAGGGGGTCCCCGTCGAGGGCGTGTCCGAGCCGTGCCTCCTTGTCGCCCTCGGCCCGGACCCCGTCGGGCGTGGCGACGAGCCGGATGCGGGGCTTCACCGGGCGTCCAGCAGGGGCCGTACGGCGGCCCCGATCCGGCGGGCCACCGCTTCCTGGTCGAGCACGGACTCGGCGAAGCCGATCGCGGCCTTCTTGTGCTCCTCGATCGCCGACGGGTGGGTCAGCCAGTCGTCGACGGTGCGGAACAGGTCGTCGGGCGCGGCGCAGGCCCGGCCGAGATGGTTGTCGTGGATCAGTCCCGGCACCCACCGCTCCATCGGCAGCCCCGACTCCAGCATGAGCACCGGGATCCCGAAGTAGGCCGCCTCCAGCGTGGTGTTGGGGCCCGCCTTCGAGACGAGCAGCCCGTACGGCGATCTGGACGCGCGGTCGATGTAGTCGAAGTACTCGGCCTGGGTGAGCCGGCTGTGGAACCGCCAGTGCGTGAGGCGCTGCGCTCCGGCGGCGGCGCGGCGGGCGAGGTCGGGGTCGTCGTAGCCGACGAACACCAGGTCGGTGTCCGGATGGTGTGCGGCGATGTGGTGCACCAGCTCCAGGTAGACGTCTCCGCCGCGGTTGCAGAAGACGATCAGCCGGGGGCGGCCGGAGTCGGCGTCCCCGCCCCAGGGGCCGGCCGCCGGAGCGGCGGACTCGCTGGTCATGAAGTCGCGCAGGTCGTGCTGGGCGACCAGCGGTCCCACCACCCGCACCCGGTCCGGATCGCCGCCCGTCTGCGCGAGCAGGTGGTCCTTCGCCCAGGCGAAACCCACCAGCGTAAGGTCGGGATGCGGACTGCGGTGCAGCGGCAGCTGGAGGAGCCCCGGGTTGGTGACATGGCTGACCACCCGGGTGCGCAGTCCCGCCAGCCGTACGGCGGCCACGCACAGCCGTGCCACGAAGCCCTTCGTGCCGACCACCACGTCCGGGGCGGTGGAGCGCAAGTGCTTGGTGAGCGGCGCCAGTTCGGTGATCTGCTCATGGGTGGGGTCGGCCTCGAAACCGCTGGGGAAACGTTCCTGGAGACGGGCCATCAGGGCCATGTAGCGCCGGGTGCGGACGGTCGCGTCCGGGCTCTCCAGCGAGATCGTGCGGATCTCGGCACCGGCCTCGCCGAGCCAGGGGAGGATCGGTTCTGCTTCCAGGAGGGTCACTTCCGCGTCGACGGCGCCGCGCAGCACCCGGGAGAACCGGGTGGCGGCGAGGTAGTTGCCGAACTCCCCCCAGGTCCGGGGCGACAGCACCTGTATGAGCGGACGGTCAGGGCGCACGGTGGGGCTCCTCGGTGAGATCGAGGCATGCAGGGGACGGGGTGTGCGTGGGCAGCGCCTGGTACCAGAGCTGGTACGTCAGGAGTGCCCACAGCTTGCGCGAGGTGTCTCGGCGGCCGCTGAGGTGGTCGTCGGTCAGGAGCCGAACGGCACGGCTGTCGAAAAGCCCGCCGCGGTCCAGCGCGGACGCGGAGAGCGTGTCGAGCAGCAGTGGACGCAACTCGTGCCGCAGCAGGGCGGCCAGCGGGGCGCGGAAGCCGAGCTTGGTGCGCCGCACGATGTCGGTCGGCAGCCAGTCGGCGGCGACCCGGCGCAACAGGTACTTACCGGTGAAGCGGCGCAGCTTCAGCGCGGTGGGCAGCGCGTTGCCGTACTCGACGAGGTCCAGGTCGAGGAAGGGGGAGCGCAGTTCCAGGGCGCTGCGCATGCCGCCGCGGTCGGTCTTGGTGAGGATCACGTCGCGCAGGAAGTGGGCGACGACGGCGAGTTGGCTGCGCTGCACGCCGGTGAGGCCCGGCTGGTCGTCCAGGAGCCGGGACACCTCGGCGAAGGGGTCGTGCCCGGCCAGGGCCGCGTGGGCGTCCGGGCGCAGCAGGCCGGGGAGTTCGGCAGGGCCGAAGGGGGCCGTGGACAGGTAGAAGCGGTGCTCGGGCGCCGCGCGCAGCCCGCGCGCCAGCAGGCCGAGGGCCGCGGCGGCGGGCAGGTTGCCGGACCGCGCGGGCAGCCTGCGGACGAGGGTTCGCACCAGGGCTTCCAGCCGGGGGGCCGGCATCAGCCGCAGCAACATCTCGATGGCCCGCTCGGCCTGGAAGTACCGGTAGCCCAGGAGCAGTTCGTCGGCGCCGTCCCCGGTGAGCACCCCGCGGACGTGCTGCCGTGCCGTCCGGCAGACGATGCGGGTGGGCAGCAGGGAGGGGTCGGCGAGGGGTTCGTCGGCCCGGGCGTACTCCGACTCCACCACGTCGGCGAGTTCGCGTCCGCCGATACGGACGACGTGGTGCTCGGTGCCCAGGTGCCGGGCGACCGAGCGGGCGTGGGCGCTCTCGTCGAAGTCGGGCTGCTCGAACCCCGCACTGAAGGTCAACACCGGCCGCTGCGGGGAGAGTTGCTGGGCGACGGCGGCCACCGCGCTGGAGTCGAGGCCCCCGCTCAGCAGCACCCCGAGCCGGCGCTCCGTGCTCATGACCCGGCGGGCCACCGCGGCCCGGAACAGCTCCTCGAAGCGTGCGGCAGCCTCCCGCGCGCTCGGCGTCCGTCCGCCCGGCGTCCGCGCGGCCGTCGCCAACCGGGGCCGCCAGAACTCCACTTCGCGCAGCCGGCCGCCGGAGTGCTCCAGGTAGCTGCCGGGGCGGACCTTGTACACGTCTGTCACCGCCGATCCCGGCGCGCAGAACGCCTGGAGCGTGAGATAGCCGGCGAGGGCCCGGATGTCCGGGGTGCGCGGCGCGTCGGGATGCCGCAGCAGTGCGGTGAGCTCGGAGGCGAAGGCGATCCCGCCGGGGACACGCGTGTAGTAGAGCGGCTTCTTGCCCATCGGGTCGCGGGCCAGCACGGTCGTCGCCGTGCGCGCGTCGTGCAGCACGAAGGCGTACATGCCGCGCACCCGCTCCAGTACCTTCATGCCGTGCCGCTCGTACAGCTCCACGAGTACCTCGGTGTCGCCGGCCGTGCGCAACCGGACTCCCGCGGCCCGCAGTTCGCGGCGAAGCTCCTCGTGGTTGTAGATCTCCCCGTTGAGGACGAGCGCGGTGGCACCGCTCGCGGAGACGAACGGCTGCCGGCCCCGGTCGGGGTCGACGAAGGTCAGGGCACAGTGTGCGAACGTCACGCCCCGGTGGTGGCACCAGTTGCTGCCGTCGGGGCCGCGGTGCGCCACCGCGGCCAGCATCCGGTCCGCCGTGGCGCGGGCGGCCTCCTGGCCACCGCTGAGGTCGCTGAATCCCACGAAGCCGCACATGCCGCCTACGACCGGTGGGTGGGCGCCATCTGGGCCGACGAGGCGGTTTCGTGCGGAGAGGTCCGGGCGAGCGACTGCCTGGCCCACTCGATCTGCGTGGCCAGCCCGGCGCGCAGTTCCGTCCGCGCGGTGAAGCCGAGGCGGCGGTGCGCCCGCCCGACGTCGGCCGTCGTGGCCCGTACGTCGCCGATGCGCGCAGGACCGTACCGCGCGTCGGGCGTCCTGCCGGTCAACTCGCCTGTCAGAGCCAGGACTTCGTTCATCGACGCAACCCGTCCCGTGCCGATGTTCAGGACACTGCTGCCCTTGTCGGGTGTCGTCGCGGCGAGCATCAGCGCGCGCACGATGTCCGACACGTGGACGAAGTCGCGGATCTGGGTGCCGTCGCCGTACACCTCGATCGGCTTGTTCTCCAGGGTGGCGCGGATGACCCGGCCGATGAACATGTCCGGGCGCTGGCCGGGGCCGTAGACGGTGAAGAACCGCAGGGCGCTCACCGACAGGGCGGCGTCGCGGCGGGCCGCGAAGGCGAGGGCGAGCCGTTCCGCGGCGAGTTTGGTGACCCCGTAGGGGGACAGCGGGCGAGGGAGGTCTTCCTCGCTCATCGTGCCCTCCGCGCCGCCGTAGACGCTTGAGGACGAGGCCATGACCACGCGGGGCACCGAGGCCCGGACACAGGCGTCCATGAGGCGTTGGGTGGCCAATACGTTGCAGTGGAGATACTCCGGGAATTGTGTCCAGGACGGGCGCACACCCGGCAATGCCGCTAAGTGGAAGACCGTGGAGGCATTTTCCAGACAGGCCGACAGATCCGTGGAGACGAGGTCTGCACGGATCGCGTGCAGGGATCCCAGCTCGGCGGACGGCGGGATTTCACCGGTGGCCCAACTCGATTTCCGGTCGATGCCCACCACGTTTGTGCCGCTGCGCCGCAATGCCTCGACGAGATGGGATCCGATGAAACCCGCGGCACCGGTGACCACTGCTCTTCCTGCGGATTCGACCCCGTTGTGCACGTCAGCCGACATTGAGAATCCCCCTTGGTTCCGTTGACTTCCGGTCGTTCAAGGCGGTGCTCCGTGCTGGTGCTGTCTCCGGGCGTCGGTCCAAATGCGGGTGCGCGAACTCGGCCGACCCGGACGTACACGGGTGCCGGCAGAACATGGCCGAGAATGGTTAGTACGCACGACGGCGTGCAAGGCGAATTGCCCAGAAGACCCGTGGAGTCTAACAGCGAGATGAATCGGCGGCAACGGCGTCCTGGACGGCATTAGCCCGACATTAAACGGCGGATCACATTCCGCATGTGGGCGGCCCATTCGCCCTCCCCGGCACAGGGACTCCCTATGACGAGTTCACCGGTGTGCGCGTCATTCCCAACGCCCGGGAACGGACTTTATGCTGAGGCCTTCCGCCGCCCGGGGAGGAACGCGTTGGCAGGCAGCCCGTTACGGCAGCTCTCCGTGCTGTTCCGCTATCTGCGCGGGGAACGGCCGTCCGTCCTCCTCCTCGCGGTGCTCGTTCCGCTGGGCATCGGGCTCCAGTTGGTGGCACCCCAGATGCTGCGCCGGTTCATAGACCACACGCTGTCCCGGAGCCCCTCCGACCTGTTGCTCGCGGTCGCCGCCTGGTACTTGGCGGCGGCCCTCGGGCTGCTCGTGGTGACCATCGGCTGCGACGCCGTGGCCGCGCGGCTCGCCTGGCGCACCACCAACCGGCTGCGCGCCGACCTGGTGGCCCACTGTCTGCGCCGGCCCTCCCGCTTCTACCAGCGGTACCCGCCCGGCGAACTCGTCGACCGCGTCGACGGCGACGTCACCAGACTCGCCGCGGTGATGTCCGCCCTGCTCCTGGAAGTCCTCGCGCAGATGCTGCTGGTCGTCGGAATCCTCGGCGCACTCTTCCAGCTCGACTGGCGACTGGCCCTGGTCTTCGCGCCGTTCGCCCTGGGAACTCTCCTGCTGCTGCGCCGGCTCGTGGGGAAGGCCATGCCCTTCGTCGCCGCCCGGCAGACCGCGTCCGCGGAACTCCTGGGCTTCCTGGAGGAACGTCTCGCCGGAGCCGAGGACCTGAGGACCAACGGAGCCTCCGCCCACACCCTGCGAGCCCTGGAGACCCGGCAGGCCGACCTGTACCGGAAGGCGCGCCGCGCGGCGCGGGTCTCCGTGCGCTGGCCCGCCACGGTCCAGGGCCTGTCCACCGTCAGCGTGGTCCTCGCCCTGGCCGTCAGTGTGTGGCTGCACGGCCGCGGACAGCTCTCCACCGGCACAGCCTTCGCCTGCCTGTCGTACGCCATGCTGCTGCGCCGCCCGCTGCTGGCCGTCACCACCCGCTTCCACGATCTGGAAGGGGCCGCGGTCAGCGTCCAGCGCCTCCAGGAACTGCTGCGGCAGGACGACGACGCCGGGCGCACCGGCACCCGCCACCTGCCCGCGGGACCCCTGGGCGCCCGGCTCGACCGCGTGTCCTTCTGGTACGACCCCGGTGAACCGGTGCTGCGTGACGTCTCCTTCCTGCTGCGCCCGGGGGAACGGCTCGGCATCGTCGGCCGTACCGGAAGCGGCAAGTCGACCGTCGTACGGCTGCTGTTCGGACTGCACCACCCGGTGAGCGGCGGCGTCAGCGTCGGCGGCCAGGACGTGGCCGGACTCGACACCCGGGTACTGCGCGGCCGGGTCGCCCTGGTCACCCAGGAGGTGCAGGTCTTCCACGCCACGCTCCGCGACAACCTCACGTTCTTCGACCACTCCGTCGACGATCACCGGGTGTGCGCCGCGCTGGAAGAGGCCGGGCTCACGGACTGGTGGCGCGAACTGCCCGACGGTCTGGACACCGTGCTGGGCACAGGAGCGCGGGGAATGTCCGCGGGGGAGGAGCAACTGCTCGCGCTGGCCCGGGTGTTCCTGCGGGACCCGGCCGTGGTCCTGATGGACGAGCCGACGGCCCGGCTGGACCCGCACACCGAGCGGCTGCTCATGCCCGCGATGGAGCGGCTGCTCGAAGGGCGGACCGCCGTCGTCGTCCAGCACCGGCCGCACGCGCTGCGCCACGTGGACCGCATTCTCGTCCTCGACGCGGGGACGGTGGTCGAGGACGGGGAGCAGACCGTGCTCGCCGCCGACCCGACCTCACGCTTCCACGAACTGCTACGCGCCGGCTGACGGGACGGGAGAGTGGCCGACATCGACGCACGGGGCACGTTCCGGCAGCTCGGGGCCGTGCTGCGCGGTTCGACGGGCGCGTACTGGACGCTGACCGGGCTGTGGGTGCTGTTGAGGGCGGGGACCCTGGCGGTGGGGCTGCTGTTCCAGCGGCTGTTCGACCAGATCGGCGCCGGCGGCGGGGTCTGGCTGCTCATCGCCTGGGTGGCCGCGATCGAGGGGGCACGGCTGTGCCTGCAGTTCGGCGTCATGATCAACCGGCTGGAGCCGCGGGTCCAGTACGGCACGACGATCCGGATGCGGCGGGAACTGCTGGGTTCCGCCCTGCGCGGTCGGGGAGCCGCGGCCCGTACCACCTCGGGGGAGGGGCTGCGCGTGGTGGGCGAGGACGTCGACGAGACGGGCTTCTTCGTGGCCTGGGCGCCCACCAACCTCGCGCACTGGCTGTTCGTCTTCGCCTCCGTAACCGTCATGATGCGGATCGACGCGGTGGTCACGAGCGCGCTGCTGGCACTGCTGGTCCTGGTCGCGCTGGTCACGGCGGCGGTCCACGGCCACTTCCTCCGCTACCGGCGCGCCACCCGTGGCGCGTCGGCCGAGGTCGCGGGCGCCCTGCGGGAGGCGGTCGGGGCCGTGAAGGCGGTGCAGGCGGCGGCAGCCGAGGACCATGTGGCGGCGCACATCGACCGGTTGAACGAGGCCCGGGCGAAGGCGGCGGTGCGCGAGGAACTGTTCGCGGGCGTGCAGCGGACCGTGATCGGCAACGCGGCCCCCCTCGGTATCGGCGTCGTACTGCTGCTGACGGCGGGCCGGGCACACAGCGGGACGTTCAGCGTCGGCGACCTGGCGCTGTTCACCTTCTATCTGCAGATCCTCGCCGAGGCGCTGGCCTCGATCGGGATCCTCTCGGTGCGACTACAGCGGGTCTCGGTGGCGCTCGGCCGGATCGCGGACTTCCTCGGACGACGGCCCCGGACACCGGCCGAGGAACCGGCGCCCGTGCCTGAACGGGCAACCGAGCTCCGGGAGTTGACCGTCCGCGGGCTGACCGCCCGGTATCCCGGCTCGGAGCGCGGTATCGAGGACGTCGACCTGACCGTCGTACGCCACTCCGTCACCGTGGTCACGGGCGGCGTCGGCTCGGGCAAGTCGACACTGATACGGGCCGTCCTCGGACTGCTGCCGCACGAGCGGGGCACCGTGCTGTGGAACGGGGAACCGATCGTCGACCCCGCGAACTTCCTGGTGCCTCCGCGCTGCGGCTACACCCCCCAGGACCCGCGCCTGTTCAGCGGATCGCTGCGGGACAACGTCCTGCTGGGCCTCGGTGACGACGACGGGAGGATCTTCGAGGACGTCGCGCACACCGCCGTCCTGGCCCCCGACGTGGCAGCGATGCAGGACGGTGCCGACACCGTCGTGGGCCCGCGGGGCCTCAGGCTGTCCGGCGGCCAGCTCCAGCGGACGGCGATCGCCCGGATGCTGGCCCGACACCCCGAACTCCTGGTCATGGACGACGTGTCCAGCGCCCTGGACCCCGCGACCGAGCAACTCCTGTGGAGCCGGCTGCTGGACGGCTCGGTCACCGTCCTCGCGGTGTCGCACCGGCCCGCGCTGCTGCGCGCGGCGGCCCGCGTGGTGGTCCTGAAGGACGGGCGCGTGGACGCGGCGGGGACCTGGGAGGAGGTGCTGGCCGAGTCCGCGGAGATGCGACGCATCTCGTCGCAGGCGGACTAGGAGTGTGAACCGTCACCGACGTCCCCGGACAACTCACCGATGTCCCCGTACAACGTCACCGACGTCCCCGTACAACACTCCTGGTCCGGTCCGGCGGATCACGCGGGCGTCGCGGGGTCCGGCATGCCTAGGGTGCCGACACCGGCGCGCCTTCGCGCGACGCGCCGAGTTCGGTCCAGATGCCGTCCAGCGCGTCGACGAACCACCGGACGTCGGCCGCCTCGTGAACCGCGGAGGGGGCGATCCGGAGGATCTCCTCGCCCGTCGGCACGCTCGGCGCGTTGATGGCCTGCACATAGGCGCCGTGCCGCTCAAGCAGCAGCGCCGACATCTCCTTGCAGAGGCGGTCCTCACCGACGAGGACCGACACGATGTGGGTCTGATCGGACAGGAAGGGGATGCCCCTGTCCCGCAACAGCCCGTGCATCAGGGTGGCGTTGGCCGTGAGCCGCTCTCGTTCCCGCTGGGAGCCGCGCAGATGCCTTACGGCGGCGAGCGCACCGGCGGCCACCGCGGGCGGCAGTGCCGTGGTGAAGATGAACGAGCGGGCGAACGCCCGGACCGCGTCCATCAGGATGGCCGGCCCGGCGACATAGCCGCCGGTCATCCCGAAGCCCTTGGCCAGCGTCCCCATGACCACGGTGAACGCGGGGGCGAGGCCCTCCTGCGCCGCGATGCCGGCACCCTCGGGGCCGTACATGCCGACGGCGTGCACCTCGTCCACGAACGTCACCGCCCCGTACCGCTTGGCGATGTCGGCGATCTCCGCGAGTGGCGCGATATCGCCGCGCATGGAGTGCACGGACTCCGTCACGACGAGTTTGGGCCGCTGCGGATCCACACCGGACAGCAGTTTCTCAAGATGCGCGCAGTCGTTGTGCCGGTAGATGAACTTCTGGGCTCCGCTGTGCCGCAAACCGTCGATGATGGACGCGTGGTTCAACTGGTCGGAGAACACGGCACAGTCGTCGATGCGCCCGGCGAGCACGGAGAGCGCGCCCTCGTTGGCCGAATATCCGGAGGTGAACAGCACCGCGTCCTCCTTTCCGTGCAGCGCGGCCAGTTCCGCCTCCAACGCGACGTGATAATGGTTCGTCCCGCCTATGTTGCGCGAACCGCCGGAGCCGGCCCCGCATTCGTCGACGGCGCTCTTCATCGCTGCCAGAACATCCGGGTGCTGACCCATACCTAAGTAGTCGTTGCTGCACCAGATCGAGATCTCGCCATGGTGTGCCGTACCGGCCGCCGGGAAGCGGCCCGCGATACGGCCGAGCTCCAGGAACTCCCTTTTCCGCTCGGACGTCTCTTGCCCAAGGCGTGCGAAGAAATCCATGTACTCGGACATGTCTCATACTCGCTCTCTGTCGCTTTCCCTCCGGCGCGCCTCATCGTAGGATGCCTCGCGGTCCCTGCACAGTGCGCCTTCGCACGAAAGCGGAGTATCGATGACCGAATTTGAAATCTTTCTCCCGCGGATTCACAAGGCTCTTTCCGGCCGTTCGGGAATGCGCGGACCGGGCCGATGAGGGGCGGTGCCACGCTCTCGGCGGCGGATGTGCTCGCGGACTCCGCGACGCGTCGGCCCGACCACACGGCGCTGGTGGCCGGCGATCGGCGCATCTCCTACGGCGACCTCTGGCTGACCGCGTGCCGGTACGCGGCGGCGCTGCGCGACCGGGGCATCGGCCCCGGCGACCGGGTTGCGCTGCTGCTGCCCAACACACCGGCCTTCCCGGCGGCCTACTTCGGTGCCCTCGCTCTCGGCGCGACCGTCGTACCGGTGAACGCACTGCTGAAGGCGGAGGAGATCGCGTACATCCTCAGGCACTCGGGGGCCCGGGCCGTGCTGTGCGCGGGATCGCTCCTCGGGGAGGGGGAGCGGGCGGCGAAGCGCGCGGAGGTGCCGCTGCTGACTGTGGAGGCGGACGACGACGGCAGCGGGAGGGCGCTGGACGAGCTCGCGGCCCTGGCCGTGCCGATCGAGGCCCCGGTGCCCTGCGCGCCGGACGACATCGCGCTGATCCTCTACACCTCGGGCACCACGGGCCGCCCCAAGGGCGTCATGCTCAGCCACCTCAACCTGGTCATGAACATCGACACGACGGTGCTCTCGCCCTTCGCCATGGACTCCGGCGATGTCCTCCTGGGCTGCCTGCCCCTGTTCCACACCTTCGGCCAGGTCTGCGGCATGGGGACGTGCTTCCGCGTCGGCGCGACCCTCGTCCTGATGTCCCGCTTCACACCGGACGGGGCGCTCGACGTGATGGTGCGCGAGGGATGCACGGTTCTCATGGGAGTGCCGACGATGTACATCGCGCTGCTGGAGGCCGCGGCCCGGGACGCCCGCCGTCCGCCGCTCGCACGGGCGTACTCCGGGGGCTCGGCACTGCCGGTACGGGTGCTCCAGAACTTCGAGACGACCTTCGGCTGCCCCGTCCACGAGGGCTACGGCCTGACCGAGACCTCCCCCTGTGTCGCCTACAACCAGAGCGCCTGGCCCCGGCGGCCGGGCACCGTGGGCAAGCCGATCCGGGGCGTGGAGGCGGAGATAGCCCGGGCCGGTACCGAGGACAGGATCGTGCTGCTTCCACCGGGCGAGGTCGGCGAGATCGTGGTCCGCGGCCACAACGTCATGAGCGGCTATCTCGACGACCCCGCGGCCACCGAAGCCGCGCTCGTGGACGGCTGGTTCCGCTCGGGCGACCTCGGAGTGAAGGACGCCGAGGGCTATCTGACGATCGTCGACCGCAAGAAGGACATGATCGTGCGCGGCGGGTACAACGTGTACCCGCGCGAGGTCGAGGAGATCCTGTCCCGCCACCCGTCCGTCGCCCAGGTTGCGGTGATCGGCGTCCCCGACGCGCGCTACGGCCAGGAGATATGCGCGGTGATCGTCCCCCGCCCCGGCGCCGCGACGGACGAGTCTCTCGCGGAGGGCATCATCGCCTGGACCCGTCGGCGCATCGCCTCCTACAAGTACCCGCGCCGCGTGGAGTTCGCCGCCGCACTCCCGCTGGGCCCGAGCGGGAAGGTCCTCAAACGGGAACTCGTCGCCCTGATCGGAGCGGGACCGAGCAATGGATCATGAGTGTGCCGTGGCCCTCAGGGCACGAACGTGTCCGTCAGACGGATGTCGTAGCCGTCCTCTTCCATCAGGACGACGGTGACGCCGAAGGGGGACGGGTGATCCATCTCCAGCGGAGTGAAGGAGAAGTCGACGGCGGCCCGGATCGGCGGGACCAGGTCGCCGCCCTGCTGCGGCTCGGGCGCGGGAAGCCAGTGGGGCGCGGCCGCCGCCTGGCCCTCGGGAGAGGGGGGTGAAGGCTGTTCGGTGTAGGGGAGCTGGTGGAGAACGTGGCCGCCGTCCTTCGTGGCGTGCACCATGTTCAGACAGGGTGCCGGACCGGTGACCGGCAGCTGACAGGCCGTGGCGACGTCCTGGGTCTCCCAGACGAGAACGACTTCGTCCGCGCCGGCCGCCGCCGCGATGTTCGAGAGCTGGGCGATGCCGGTTTGCGCGTCCCTGCCGGCGGCGGTGGGGCGTACCCGGATCAGACCGACGAGTTCGCCGCGCACCAGCGGCATGATGACCGGGCGGGGCACGCCCCCTTCGCTCAGACCCGCGGTGTACGCGTTCTTCATCGACTCGACCAGCGTGTCCCAGATCTGCGTGTCCACGAACTTCCCCTTACCAACGACCTGTTCACGAGCACGCCGACCCTGTCACGGCAGCCGCCCGGCCGCCAGCGGCCGTGGACAGGGCCGTCACGGTCGCTGCGTCGACAACGTCGCGCTGCCGCCGCCACCGCCGTGAGACGGGCGCACCGCACGCAGGGGAAAGCCCCGACTGGACGGGGGAGACCAGCCGGGGCCGTAGGCCGTGGCGTGCGGAGGGCGGTCGCCTCTCGGCGGAGTGCTCCATGGGGCTTCAGCCGAACGATCGTCCCCATGGGCTTGAGGTGAGGCCCGGGGACACTGTCCCCTCCGCAGCCACATACGGATGAACGGCCGGAAGTCCCCGCTTGTTCCGTGAGGGGGGCCGGGCGCCTTGTGAGTTGGGGCACTCAAGGGCGCGCCGAGCTCGGCGAGCGCCTCGCCGAGAGCGCATCCGCCCGGGCGCTCAGGGCGTGTCCTGTGCCTCCGCCAGTGCCGCCAGGCCGGAGCGGTGCATGACCTGATCCACGGTTTCGGTGAGGGAACTGCCTGCGGGAATCACGGTCTCGATGTCACCCGGCAGGAGGTCCAGCGGCCGGTACCAGTCCCGCAGTTCGCTCTCGCCGACCGTGTGGGCGATCGGTTTGGTGGCGTGCCGGGCGAGGGTCTCCTCGAAGGGGACGTCCAGGTAGAAGCAGTGGGTGCGGTGGGAGTGGTCGGCCAGGAGCCGGGCCAGCATCTCGCCGTAGTGCGCGACGTACAGAATGCCTTCCAGTACGGTGTGGAAGCCGTGTTCCAGAGCGTGCCGGACGGTCAGGTCGATCAGGCCGATGTTCGCGCCGCCGGGGATGTCGCGCTCGCGCAGAACCTCGCGGCGGAGGGTGTCCTGGCTCACCAGGGCGAGACCCCGCCCATATCGCTCACGCAAGCCCGCGGCCACCGAACTCTTGCCGCTCGCGCTGTTGCCGCGCAGCACGACCAGTTGTGCGGGGGAGGAGATGGTCGTCATCGCGATCACCCTACCGATGGCGCCCCCGCTCACTGGCAGGGCGAGGGCGTACAGGCGCAGGGCGACGGCGTACTGGCAACGTCTCCGCCGGGAGCGCGAGCCGCCGCCCAAATGTGTTTGTCCGTCTTCGCGATACCGCACTACCTTGCCGGGGTGGATCTCTTCTCACGCTCCTGGACGGCGTTGCGCGCGGCGGTCGCCGAGCTGTCGGACGAGGACTTCGCCCGGCCGTCCGGCTGTACCGGCTGGCTCGTACGGGACCTGGTCTGCCATCTGGTCATCGACGCTCAGGACGTCCTGATCACCCTCGTGACCCCCGCCGAAGCCGAACCGACCCGCGACGCGGTGACCTACTGGGACGTCGCCGAAACGCCGCCGACCGGCGAGGACCCGCTCGACGCGCTGACCGTCCGGCTGGCCGCCGCGTACGGGGAGCCATGGCTGCTCAAGTTCCACCTGGACGACGTCGGTTCGGCCGCCGGCCGCGCCGCCGAACTCGCCGACCAGGGCCTGCGGGTGGGCACCCGCGACCAGGTCCTCACCACGGGCGACTACCTCTCCGCGTACGTCCTCGAGTGGACGCTGCACCACCTCGACCTGGTCGCACACCTCCAGGACGTGGCGGAACCGCCCGCGGACGGGCTCGCAAGGTCCCGCGGGATGCTGGAGGAGATCGCCGGGTCCGCGTTCCCCGCGTCGTTCTCCGACAAGGACGCACTGCTGGTCGGCACCGGACGGCGTGCCCCGACCGACGCGGAGAACACCGAACTGGGCGAACTGGCCGCGAAACTCCCGATCGTCCTCGGCTGACCGTTCCACGAAATCCGTCAATTCCATTCAATCATCCTGATTCCATTCAATCGTCGTGACCCGCGAAACGATAGATTTGAGGTATGGACCTCGACGAGTTCCGCGCCCTGTTGGTCCGGCACGCGCGGCCGGACTGGACCACCGCCATCGACGGCGTACTGATTTCGAAGGTCGACCGCTCCGATCCGCCGTACCTGTCGATGTCCGGCACGGTGCTCGCGGTCATCGCCCAGGGCGCGAAGCGCCTCGCACTGGGTGAGCGGGTCTACGAGTACGGCGCCGGGCAGTACCTCGTCACCTCGGTCGATCTGCCGGTCACCGGACACTTCACCGAAGCCACTCCGGAGCACCCGGCGCTGGGTTTCGGGCTCACGCTGGAGCCGTCCGCCGTCGCCGAGCTGCTGTTGCAGGCGGGGGCGGAGGGCATCCCCCGCTCGGGAGGCAGCGCGCCGCCGGGCATCGCGGTCAGCGACGCTCCCGAGCCGTTGCTCGACGCCGTGGTCAGGCTGTTGCGCCTGCTGGACGAGCCCCGCGACCGAGCGGTGCTCGCGCCGCTGGTCAAACGCGAGATCCTCTGGCGGCTGATCACCGGCGAACAAGGCGGCATCGTGCGCCAGTTGGGCCTGGCCGACAGCAGCCTCAGCCACATCGCGCGGGCGGTGCGATGGATCCGGGACCACTACGCGCAGCCGTTCAGGGTCGAGGACGTGGCTCAGCTGTCCGGCATGAGCGTCTCCGCCTTCCACCGCAACTTCCAGACGGTGACCGCGATGAGCCCCATCCAGTTCCAGAAGCAGATCCGCCTCCAGGAGGCCCGGCTGCTGCTGGCCACCCACCCCAACGACATCACCGGCGTCGGCCGGCGCGTCGGCTACGACAACCCGTCACAGTTCAGCCGGGAATACCGCCGCCAGTTCGGCGCGCCACCCAGCCAGGACGCCGCCGGCCTGCGCCGCTCCGTGCGCACGCCCGCGGCCGCGCTGCCCTGACAGGGCACAACTCGACAGAAGAGGATTGTGCAAGGAGGCGGGAGAATCGTTGTTCTTTTTCCCGGTTCCGGAGTGCTTCCATGAATGAGTCGGATTCCCCAGTGGATTGTCCAACGGATTCGCCGGCGGGCAAATGTGAATCCACTCATGTGCAGGAGGCACGTCATGAAGGTCGCCATTGTCACCGGTGCCAGTTCCGGTATCGGCCAGAGCGCGGCAATACAGATCGCCAAGCGGGGGGTCGGAGTGATGGTGACCTTCGGCGGCAACCGCCAAGGAGGCCTGGACACCGTGGCGGCGATCGAGAAGGAGGGCGGTACGGCTGTCGCGCTGCCGCTGGACGTCGGCGAGAGCGGCAGCTTCCCGGCCTTCCGCACGTCCGTGGCCGACGTACTGCGTGACACCTGGGGGCGCGACAGCTTCGACCATCTCGTCAACAACGCCGGCTTCGGGCAGATGGCGATGTTCGAGGACACCACCGAGGAACTCTTCGACCGGTTCACGCGGGTCCTGCTCAAGGGCCCGTACTTCCTGACCCAGACGCTGCTGCCGTTGATGGCCGACGGCGGGGCCGTCGTCAACACGACCAGCAACTCGGCGATGACGTCCGGTCTGGAGCCCGGCTACTCGGCCTACGCGTCGATGAAGGGCGGCCTGATCGTACTGACCCGCTACATGGCCAAGGAGTTCAGCACGCGGGGCATCCGCGTCAACGCGGTCGCACCGGGTTCCACCCGCACCCGGATCTCCGACGACGCCTTCGAGCGGTTCCCCGAGGTGATCCCGGCCCTCGCGGCGAAGACGGCACTCGGCAGGGTGGGCGAACCCGACGACATCGGCTCGGTGATCGCCTCGCTGCTCTCCGAGGAGAGCCGCTGGATCACTGCGCAGAACATCGAGGTGTCCGGCGGCTACAACCTCTAGCCGACGGTCACCGGCTTCGGCCCTTGCCCACGGAGCCTCCTCGGCACCCCGCGTCGACCACCGGCCGGAAGTCACCTGTGGACACCCCTGCCCCATTGATGGGGTGGCGTATCGCGGCTTCGATGGCCTCTGCCGGGCGGCGCTCGGCCACCGGCATGGCCGGCGAGGGGGTTGGGGGAGCGTGCAGCACTCCAGAAATGTCAGAGGACGCAGAGGCGGTTCCAGAGCACGGTTGATCGGATTATCGGGTGCGGCGGCGCTGTTCGGTGTCGCCGCGCTCGTCGTCCCGGCGGTTCCTGCCGACGCGGCGACAGCGGGATCAGCACCGCAACCGCCGAGCCCGGGCGAGGTGATACCGGGCCAGGAGACGCTCACACCGGCGCTCGTACGGGACATCCGAGAGCAGGCGCCGTCGACCGGCAGCGCGGCGGGCGCGGCCCGCACCTACCTGGACGACAGGCGGAGCCGGTACCGCATCGCGGACGCGCAGCGCGATCTCGTACCCGCCGGGACCACCGCCGCGGGCGGCCGGGAGACGGTCCGGCTCCAGCAGAGGCACCGGGGCGTGCCCGTCCTGGGTGGCCAGTACATCGTCCGCATGGAGAAGAAGGACGGGGAGCGGGTCGTCACCGGCACCTCGGGCAAGTACTTCACCGAACTGCGCACCGCCACGACGCCCGAGGTCGGCGAGGAACTCGCCGTCGAGCGTGCCGTCGACGCCGTCCTCGCCGACCTCGACGCGAAGCACTTCGCCGCGCGGCTGCCGCGTGAGGGTGACGAGGACGAGTCCCCGCTCACGGGCACCGCCCGCGGGCTCGTCGTCCTGCCCACCGGGGCAGGCGTCCTCACCCAGCGGGTCACCGTGCGCGGCACCGACCCGGCGAGCGGTGAACCCGTACAGCGTGAGGTCTACATCGACGCCCGCGCCGGATATCCGGTCCTCCAGTACAGCGGTATCAAGACGTTCGGCGCACCCGGCCAGGCAGCCGGGAAGCCGGCCGCGGACACCGCGCCGAAGCGGGCTCGGGCCGCGGAGAAGGGATCGGGCGTCCGGCTCGACGGCACGACCGTCGCCCTCGACGTGGAACTCGACGAGAACCGTGGCGAGTACGTCCTGCGCGACCGCACCCGAATACCCGGCGACGAGTTCGCCGACAACGTCCTGTCCACCTGGGACGCGCGCGGCAAGTGGGCCAGTGACGTGGGCGGGCAATGGCCTGACGGGATCCAGGAGTTCGGCTCGCCGACCCCCGGGTTCGGCACCGGGGCCACCGAATCGGGAGCCGTCGACGCGCACTGGGCCGCCGGGCAGGTCTACGACTACTTCAAGGACAAGCACGGCCGGAACAGCCTCGACGGCCGCGGCATGACCATCAACTCCCTGGTGGGCATCACCGACTACGGGCAGCCGTACGTCAACGCCTTCTGGGACGGCCGGAAGATGGTGTACGGCACCGGCGACGCCGAGTACCGCCCGCTCTCCGCGAGCGTGGACGTCGTAGGCCACGAGATGACGCACGGCGTGATCGAGCACTCCGCGAACCTCGTCTACGCGGGCCAGTCCGGCGCCATGAACGAGGCGATCGCGGACTACTTCGGCAACGCGATCGAGACCGACGTGTACGACGTCCCGGTGACGGACCCCGACGCGGGTCTCCTCGGTGAACGGCTCTGCCGTACGAAGACCCCCCGGGAGTGTGCGCTGCGCGACCTCAACGACGGGCGGAACACGGCCAAGTCCTTCCTCGGAGTCGGCTTCGCCACCGACAACGGTGGCGTCCACCTCAACTCGACCATCTTCGGCGGGGCGCTGTGGGACGCCCGCGAGGACCTGGGCGCCGAGGTCACCGACCGGATCGTCTACAAGGCACTGACGGAGTACCTGACGCCGCTCGACGGCTTCACCGAAGGACGGGCCGCCGTGCTCGCGGCGGCCCAGGACCTGGGCGTCCCGGCGGCCGGCCAGAAGGCGCTGCAACGCGCCTTCACCGCCCACGGAATCGTCCCCGGCTGGGAGCTGGCCCTCGGAGTGGACTCAGACCCCCTCCTCGACCGGATCAACACCACCCGTACGAACCTGGGTGCGGGCGGCGGCTGGTGGGCGTCGTCCAAGTCCAACGAGGAGGGCTCGGAACCGTACTCGGTGTGGGCCGGACGCGCCGACGGCGAGGGGCAGCTCAAGCTGATGAGCCCCAACGACGGCCGCTACCACGTCAATCCGGCGACCGACGGCAGGACGGTGGTGTGGCAGGCGCACGGCTCCGACGGCGTCGACATCCTGGCCAGGCCCCTCGCGGGCGGTCCCGTGAAGGTGCTGTGGCACGGCAGGGCCGTGGGCAGTTCGGTGGACGTCGACGGTGACGTGGTGGCCTTCGACTACCAGAACCACGGCGGGCGTCAGGGCGTGGCGTATCTGAGTCTGAAGGACCCGACGAACAAGGTGACGACCGGCGGAGGGACCTACCACCGGGCGTACTCCTCGTCGGTGAGCAACGGCAGGGTCGCCTACCAGGAGCGGCGACGGGTGCGTGCCGAATACGCGCTGAACACGGTCGTCGTCGATGTCGCGACCGGTGAGAGGAAGCAGATCCAGACGGCCCCGGGCGGCACGAGCCTCGGCCCGACGGCCATCAACGGCTCATACGTCTTCTGGCTTCTCGACGAGGGCACGGCCGAGGGCAGAACGGCCCTGCGCCGCGCGGCGCTCGACGGTTCCGGCGTGGTGGACCTCAGTCCGCAGACCGGGCCCGACGCGCTGAACGCGTACGACGTGACCGTGTCCGAGGACGCGGTGACGGTCGGCACCTACCTCCCCGGCACCGAGATCCGCAACGAGTCGGTTCCCAAGCTCTACCAGTTCACGGCGGGCGGCTCGCCCGAGGACCCCGGCACGCGCAAGGGCCGCGTCTCCTGCAACCGCGGCGAGCAGGCGTCGGCCGCAGCGGTGGCGGGCAGCCAGGTGGTGTGGCTGGACGCGACGACCGGCGTCACCGACCTGGTGACCCGCACCCGCCCGACGGGCCGATGCGGCTGACCGCACGGAGCGACTGACAGCGGGCGGTGGGGGGGGGGGGGGGGGGGGGAGAGGAGGACAAGAAAGAAACCGGACGGGCCCCCCCCCGCCACCCCTCCGCCTACCGCGCGACCCGTAACCACTAACAGAAACTACTCCAAG